>DASZNF010000043.1:0-29916 GCA_035551355.1 Pseudonocardiaceae bacterium
CACCAGTTCCGCCGCGTCCAGCACCGCCAGCCGGCCCGAGGTGCCCGCGCCGACGTAGTGCACCCGATGTCCGGCCCGCAGTGCCTCGACCGCGTAGTCCACCAGCCTGGCCAGTTCGGGCAGCACCGCGGCCACCGCGTCCGGCACCGTGACGTCCTCCGCGTTGATCTCGCGCAGGATCTCCACGGTCGTGAGCTGGTCTATGTCGGTCGTATCGGGGTTACGCAGTTCGGTCGGGGAATTGACGTGGGCCATTTCCGACTCGGCTGGCATCGGCATCACTCACCACTTTCGTGGCTGCGCCGCCGGCCGTCCGGGCGGACCTCCAGGCGGTGTGCTCCGATCGCCGAGTAAGTGGTGTCCAGCGCGGCCAGCACGCTGTCCCGGTGCCGCTGGGCCACCCCGATGAACACGCAGTCGATCACGGTGAGCTGGGCGATCCGGCTGGCCGTCGCGCCGGACCGGAAGGTGGTCTCCCGGGCCGCCGTGGTCAGGACGTAGTCGGCGACCTCGGTGATCGGGGAGCGTGGAAAATTGGTCACCGCGACGGTGAGCGCGCCGTGCGCCCGCGCCTCGCGCAGGGCCTCGACGGTGTCGGTGGTCGCGCCGGTGTGCGAGATCCCCACCGCGACGTCGCCGGGCTGCAGCACCGCGGCCGAGGTCAGCATGATGTGCGTGTCGCTCCAGGCGAAGCACACCCGCCCGATGCGGTGCAGTTTCTGTTGCAGATCCATGGCCACGAACGCGCTGGCGCCGACGCCGTAGACGTCCACCCGGCCGGCTCCGGCGATCGCCTCGACCACCGGTTTGAGTGACGCGATGTCCAGCTGTTCGGCGGTTTCCTCGACCGCGCGGGCGTCGGCGAAGGCGATCTTGCCGACGACTTCGGCCAGGTCGTCGGACGGGTCGATGTCCCCGCCCATGTCCCGGTCGCTGCGGGCGGCGGCGCGGGCGGTGTCCGCGGCCAGCGCGATGCGCAGTTCCGGATATCCGCTGACCCCGATCGCCTTGCAGAACCGGGTCACCGTGGTTTCGCTGGTGCCTGCGGCCTCGGCGACCTCGGTGATGCTGCGCCGGGCCACCCCACCTGGATCCTCGAGCACCACGTGGGCGACTCGCTGCTCCGCCTTCGCCAGGCCGGGTAGCAGTGAGCGGATGCGGACCAGCGGGCTGGATTCCGCGGGGCTGGGATTGGTGGCCACGTGGGAAACTTACTAACCGTTGCCCGAGCGGTCAACGAGTTGATAACCAACAGCAACACAAGAATCCGGTGAACTGCGCGAATTTCACGCCCTGGTGGCCGACGGTCACCCGCCGCCAGTGAATCGGCCGCCGAACCAGCCCAGCGAGCGGTACCGGTCCACGCGGGCACGCGGTAAAGGCAAGAGGGCGCGCGGCTCAGGCCAGCACCTGCACCTCGTCACCCACCGACAGGGTGGCGAAGAACTGGTCGGCCACGTCCGGGGCCAGGTGCACGCAGCCGTGCGAGGAGGTGTCCAGGCTGCCCGCGTGGAAGGCGATGCCGCCGGCCGCGAAGAAGATCGCGTCCGGCATCGGCTCGTGGTACTCGTGGCTGGTGTAGTTCTTGGCCTTCCAGGACACGTGGAAGATCCCGGTCGGGGTGGCGTTGTCGCCCACCCCGTGCCCGATCGGCACCGGCCCGGTGAGCACCGAACCGTCCCGCACCAGCCAGGCGTACCCCTGCGACAGGCTCACGCAGGCCACCGCGGTCGCCTCGCACGGCGGCGGCCCGGCCGACTGGGTGTCGGCCTGCTGAGCCACGATCGTGTCCAGTGCGGTGCTGGGTACCGAACGGGTGGCGGGGGCGTGCGCGGCCAGGGCATCGGCCGGGCCGGCCGGGTCCGCGTTGCCCCGCCCCATGGCGAGCGACCCGGTCCCGACCAGTGTCAGCCCGGCTAATCCGGCCAGCGCCACCCTGGTGATGCCGCGCATCGGTGTTCCTCTCGTCGGGTCGAGGTCTCATTGCTTCCCACGACGACGAACAACGAAATGTTGCACGGCATGTGCGCTACCGGTTGGTCAGTTGCCACCCGCTCGCGGTGAACCCGGCCGGGTGACGATCGCCGTCGAACAGCAGGCCCTGTCCATCGGATACCCGCAGCCCGGCGATATTCACCCCGCGTCCGGTGTTTTCCGGATCCGTGGTGTAAACCCAGCGCAGTTGCACTGGTCCGGAGCTTGCGGGCAGCGTCGCGGTCACGTGCCACCACGACCGGGTGCCACCGGACAGCTGGCTCACCGCGCCGCTCGGCGCGCCCGTGCCGGTCACCTGAACGGGCATCGGCTGCCAGTTCGCCCCGTCCGTGGAGCTCTGCAGGCCGACCAGGTCGTATCCGGCCTCGGTGTCCACGAAGGTGTCGTAACTCAGGCTCACCGCGCCGCTGCGCGGGGTGAGCGTAAGCGTGGTCAACGTGGCGGCGCTGGCATCGCCGATGCCGGAGTACCAGGACATCCCGCCGTCCGGGGAGCGCACCGCCATGGCGTGCGCCAGCGCGTCACCCACCGCACGCCGGGAGGGGTTGGTGGAGCCCCAGTTCCGGGTCGGGTGCACCCGGTTGGTCAGCAGGATGGCGAACGACCGTGACTCCGGGTCGATCACGATCGAGGTACCGGTGTACCCGGTGTGCCCGGCGGTGCGCGGTGAGTCCAGTCCGCCCATGTACCAGCGCTGGTCGAGCTCGAAGCCCAGCCCGTGCGAGTCGCCGGGGAAGTTCTGGTTGTAGTTGGTCATCATCTGGGTGACCGACTCCTGGCTCAGGATCCGGTGCCCGCCGTAGGTTCCGCCGTTGAGGATGGCCTGGGCCAGCAGCGACAGGTCGCGGACCGTGGAGAACACTCCGGCGTGCCCGGCCACGCCGCCCATCGCCCACGCGTTCTCGTCGTGCACCGAACCCCAGACCAGCCCGCGCTGTGGCTCGCCCGGCCCCTGCTCGTACTCCTCGGCGGCGATTCGCGGTTTCAGCGAGGCGGGCGGGTTGTACATGGTGTCGTGCATACCCAGCGGTTGGGTGATTCCCTGCCGTACCAGGACATCCAGTGATTTGCCGGTGATGGTCTGCAGGACCTGTTGCAGGGTCAGCATGTTCAGGTCGGAGTACAGATACGTGCTGCCGGCCGGGTACTGCGGCGTGGTGTCCAGGATCGCCTTGATCCGCGAGGCCATGTCCGGGTACTGCCACAGCGGCGGGCTCGGGTCCGGGGGCAGTCCGGAGGTGTGGGTGAGCAGTTGCTCGATGGTGATGCCGGCCTTGCCGTTGGTGGCGAATTCGGGGATATAGCTGGCAACCGTGGCGTTCACGTCCAGCTTGCCCGCCTGGATCTGCTGCATCGCCACGATCGAGGTGAACAGCTTGGACAGCGACGCCAGATCGAAGATCGTGTTGGTGCGCATGGGAATCTGCTCGTCCGCGGGCAGCGGATCGCCCTGCTGGTCGGCGTAGCGCAGCGCGTATCCGGCGGCCTGGTCGGCGACCACGACGCCGTCGTGGGCGAGCAGGGTGACCGCGCCGGAGAACATCGGATGTCCGGTGGTCGGGTCGTTGGTGGTCCAGTTCTGGATCTCCCGCAGGGCGCTGTCGATGGGCGCGTCGGCCAGTCCGGCCTGTTCCGGCGTGCCCGGCCGTAATGTGGTCCAGGCTGGTGCGAAGTCCTGGTGCACCTGGTCGAACCGGCCGGTCCAGGGTGCCGGGCCACCTCCCGGCTGGGGCGCGGCCGCGGCGAACGGCGCGGTCATGACCACACTCGCGGTGAGCGCGATCGTGGTGAACGCGACCTGACGTCTGGACATGGCCACCTCGCTGTCATCCGGCGTCCGGCAGGACGGGTCATGCGTAGAGCAGGAAGGGTTGGCGTTGCCTGCGGAACGCGGCCAGTTCGGTCTGCCACGCGCCGATCACCTCGGCGGCATCCGCGCCCGCATCGATCATGGTGCGCAGTCGCGACGATCCGGTCAGATCGTCGATCCAGTTGTCCGGCCGCCAGCCGAACACCTTGGGGTACAACGATTTCGCTGTGACCATAAGATGCACCGCGGTGCCGATCGGGTCCACCCGCCTGCGGTCGGTGTAGTGCACCTGCACCCCGCCGCAGGTCTGGTTGACGAACTTGTCGAACGTGGGAACGTAGTAGTTCTCCCGGAATTCGACGCCGGGCAGGTTCAACGCGTTGAGTGTTTCCGCCCAGCGCCAGTCGATTCCGGGTGCGCCGATCATCTCGAACGGCCGGGTGGTGCCGCGTCCCTCGGACAACAGGGTGCCCTCGAACATGCAGTTGCCCGGGTAGATCAGCGCGGTGTCCCCGGTGGGCATGTTCGGGCTTGGTGGCACCCAGGGCAGTCCGGTGTCGGTGAACAGCATGTCCCGCCGCCAACCCGTCACCGGGACAATGTCCAATTTGGATAGATGTTTCCCGCCGGTGTCCTGCGGCAGGAACACCGCGTCGAACATCCGGGCCAGTTCGCCCGCGGTCATGCCGGGCTGCTGCACGATCGGTTTGAGGCCGACCAGGGTGGCATAGGCGGGGTCCAGTTGTGGACCGAATGCTTGTCCGCCAATGGGATTGGGCCGGTCGGCCACCACGAACGCGACGCCGGCCAGCACCGCCGCCTGCATGGCCACGTACATGGTCCACGTGTAGGTGTAGAAGCGGGCGCCGACGCCGGCGATGTCGAACAGCACGGTGTCCACGCCGGCCTTGGTGTACATCGCGGCCAGTTGCTCGGCGGTGACGTTGTAGGCGTCGTAGACCGGGATTCCGGTACGCGGATCGGTGTAGTCGCCCTGCGAGCCGCCGGCCTGCGCGGTGCCGCGGAAACCGTGTTCCGGTCCGAACACCGCGAGTGGGCGCACGTCGGCGGCGACCATTGAGTCGACGATGTGGGTCAGCTCGGTGAGCACCCCGGTGGGGTTGGACAGCACGCCCAGTTTCCGGTCCGCCAGTGGCCGCCATTGCTGTCGCGCCAACGCATCCGCGCCCGGCAGCACGCTCGCCCGTGGCGGTATGGGCAGGGGATCGGCGTTGGCCGGTCCGACGGCCAGCGCGGGCGCGGCCGCCGCGGCGACACCGAGAAAACCACGTCGGGACAGCCGGGACATGGCAACTCCTCCGCGCACCGCCACTCTCGCTGTGGGATCTTTTCCACAGCTCCGCAGTATTGGGAAGTTACCCACGAAACCGGTGCGGGTCAACGGTTTCCGGACCCGAACATACGAGAAGCGGGACGGTTCGCTCCCGCGAACACATCCCGCTTCCCGCTGCACGGACAACTCGGGTTACCAAGCTGCAACGAATGTCGTGTTGTCGGGGACTCGGCGTCCGGCGTCCCAGTACGCAGTCCCACTACGACGAAGCCTCCCGCGGCGTGCTGAGCGTGGGTGCCCCGTTGCCCGTGCACGGAGTTCCTGCGGGGGAGACTCGACTTCTCCTCTGTCGAATCCCTGGCCGTCAAGAAGTCCGCACCTCCTTTGTACGCCTGTGACCTGCGCCGCTCAAGAGCTCGGACGGGTGCACCGGTCAAGCGACAAACAGTGACCAAAGCCTCTGCCGCACAGGCGAATCACGGCCTGGTACCGCCAGCCGAGGGGTACCGCGTCACCCACCGGTGGCGGACCGTCATCGGCTGCGCCGACGGTGCAGTCCGTACCAGGTGAAACCGGCCGCCACCGCGCCGATGCCGACCGCGGTCGCGGCCACCATCATGCCGCCGGACGGGCGGCTGATCCGGCTGCGCAGCGACACCGGCGCGGTGAACGACAGCACCGGCCAGCCGCGCTGCACCGCGACCTTGCGCAGGGCCCGGTTCGGGTTCACCGCGGTGGGGTGGCCGACCGCCTCCAGCATCGGCAGATCGGTGCTGGAATCGGTGTATGCGAAGCACTCGGCCAGGTCGTAGTCGTGCTGCCGGGCGAACTCGGCGATCGCGGTGGCCTTGTTCTCGCCGTAACAGTAGAACTCGATCTCGCCGGTGTAGCGGCCATCGGCGACCACCATCCGGGTGCCCACGCTGTAGGTGGCGCCGACCATCTCCGCGATCGGGGTCACGATCTCCTCGCCGGACGCGGACACCACCACCACGTCGTGTCCCCGGGCCAGATGCGAATTGATCAGCTCGGTGGCTTCGGCGTAGACCAGCGGATCGACGATGTCGTGCAGGGTCTCCTCGACGATCGAGCGCACCTGTTCCACGTCCCAGCCGGTGGCCAGCTTGGTGATCTCGTCGCGCATCCGGTCCATCTGCTCGGCATCCGCGCCGGAGGACATGAACACGAACTGCGCGTAGGCACTACGCAGCGCGGCCCGTCGATTGATCAGGCCGCCCTGCAGGAACGGCCGGCCGAAGGCGAGCGTGCTCGACTTGGCGATGATCGTCTTGTCCAGGTCGAAGAAGGCGGCGACGCGCCGGGACCGGGGGGCGGGCGCGGGCGCCGTCGCCGGGTTCGAGTCGCCGAGCTGCTGGCTCACCTGGTCAGCATAGGGGCTGCTCATCGAAGCAGGCGGTGGTCCACGCCCGACGCACGCGCGCGAGTATGCCGCAGCAGTCGCACAGGTTTATTCCGCCGAGTGTATGCATCTCGCGGTGGGAGAGCGCTACAGTAGGCACAGTCCGGCTTGACCGGGCAGGTTCAGTCCGACCCCCCGGGACTGAACCGTTGACGACCCCCGTCCCTCCCCCCTGGCGGGGGTCGTCCCATGTCTGGACCCTGGCGGGGTCGTCCCATGTCTGGACCCCGGGCCGCCCATTTACCACGGTTTTCTCGCGGCCGTCTCGAGTTGTCCACAGCCCCTCAGATCCATCCACAACCGGCTCCGCGCTCGTTGTCCACGGTGATCAAACGCGGAACCGTGGACCGCATGAACACCGAACGACCACTCGTCCTCATCCACGCCGAACCCTTGCTGGACAGCGTCTTGCAACTGGCCGCCGCGGCCGGCTGCGAACTGGAACGCGCCCCCGACGTAGCCGGCCTGCGCCGCGGCTGGGGCTGCGCGCCTTTGGTACTGCTCGACGAACGAGCCGCCGAAGGCTGCACACAGGCCCACCTGCCTCGCCGCGCGGGTGTCGTTGTGCTGTCCACCAGCGATCCGCCCGATGTGTTGTGGCAGAAGGCGTTCGAGGTCGGCGCCGAGCACGTGATCCGCCTGCCCGACCAGGAACCCTGGCTGATCAACGTGTTGGCCGACACCGGCGAGCGGCCCGCCGTCACCGCGGGCCGGGTGTTCGCCGTACTCGGCGGCCGCGGCGGCGCGGGTGCCTCGGTGCTGTCGGCGGCGGTCGCGCTGACCGCGGTCTCCCGGGGCGCGAGCGCGTTGCTGGTCGACTGCGATCCGCTGGGCGCCGGGGTGGATCTGTTGCTGGGCGCGGAAACCGAGGTCGGCCTGCGCTGGCCGGATCTGCGCATCGGCAGCGGCCGGGTGCCCGCGTCGGCGTTGCGTTCCGCGCTGCCCGGGCGGGCCGCCGGGCAGGCGCGGCTGGCCGTGGTGTCCTGCGATCGGAACGGGCAGGGCCCGGGGCCGGAGGCACTGGCCGCGGTCATCGACGCGGGCCGGCGGGCGGGCGACATGGTGGTGTGCGATCTTCCCCGGGAGCCCACCCCGGCCGCCGAACTGGCCGTGGACCGAGCCGACCTGGTGGTGCTGGTGGTGCCCGCGGAGGTACGGGCGTCGGCGGCCGCGCGGAGCCTGGCCCGGCGGGTGCACGGTCGCGGCGGCCAGGTGGCGCTGGTGGTGCGCGGGCCCGCGCCGGGTGGGTTGCGGGCCATGGACGTGGCCGAGGCCGTGGACGTGCCGCTGCTGGCCGCGATGCGCTGGGAACCCGGTCTGCCGCAGACCGTGGATCGCGGTGCGTTCCGGCTGCGCCCGCGCGGTCCGCTGCGGGCGGCCGCCAACGCGGTGCTCGACGCGGTGTTGTCGGGCGCGCCGGTCCGGCGGGTCATGGGCGGTGCGGCATGAGCACCGAACTGGTCGACCGGGTGCGCCGCAAGCTGGCCAGCGGCGGATCGGTGATCACCCCGGCGGCGGTGGCCGACGCGGTGCGCAGCGAGGCGGGTGGCGTGCTCGGCCACACCGATCTGCTGGACGCGCTGCGCGAACTGGAACGCGAGTTCGCCGGAGCGGGCGCGCTGGAGCCATTGCTGGCCGATCCGGACACCACCGACGTATTGGTCACCGGACCCCGTCAGGTCTGGGTGGACGGCCGGGCCGGGCTGTGCCGCACCACGGTGCGGTTTCCCGACGAGAACGCGGTCCGCAGGCTGGCCCAGCGGTTGGCGCTGGCCGCGGGCCGGCGGTTGGACGACGCCCAGCCGCACGTGGACGCGTGGCTGCCCGGCTCGGGCCCGCACGGCCGGATCCGGATGCACGCGATCCTGCCGCCGCTGGCCGCCGAGGGCACCTGTCTGTCCCTGCGCGTGCTCCGGCCCGCCACCCACGACCTGGCCGCCCTGCGCGAACGCGGCACCTTCGACGCGACCACCGCCGAACTGCTCACCGCGATCGTGCGCCAGCGGCTGGCGTTCCTGGTCGTCGGTGGCACCGGCACCGGCAAGACGACCCTGCTGGCCGCGTTGCTGGGTTGCGTCCCGCCCACCGAGCGAATCGTCTGCGTGGAGGACGCCGGCGAGCTCCAACCCCGGCACCCCCAGGTCGTGCGCCTGGTGGCGCGTCCGCCGAACGTCGAAGGCGTCGGCGCGGTCACGGTCCGGGATCTGGTGCGCGAGGCGCTGCGCATGCGCCCCGACCGCCTGGTCGTCGGGGAGGTGCGCGGGGCGGAAGTGTGCGAGCTGCTGGCCGCGCTCAACACCGGCCACGACGGCGGCGCGGGCACCCTGCACGCCAACTCACCGGCCGAGGTCCCGGCCCGCCTGGAAGCGCTCGCCGCTCTCGGTGGCTTGTCCCGCGCGGCGCTGCACAGCCAGGCCGCCGCCGCCATCCAGGTGGTCCTGCACGTCAGCAGGGGCGACGACGGCCAACGCCGGTTGGTCGAGATCGGTGTCCTGCACCGCGAGCCCGAAGTGGTCACCGTGGTGCCCGCCTGGCGCCCCGACGGCCGCCAACTCGGCTGGCCCCACCTGGCCGAACTACTCGGTCGACGAGCGAGGAACCAGTCATGCTGACCCTGCTGGCACCTCATGCGCTCAGCCTGGCGCCGTCGGCGATCGCAGCGGCCACTCGGCCATCGTCACCGGCGACGATGGCTCGGCCGTTGCCTGTCGCCGCGATCGTGGCGATCGGCCGGCCGCTGCCGCCCATCGCGAACGCGGTGATTGCCGCATCACTGCCGTCCGCGAGGTCACTGGCGGCCGCGCGGTCAGTGCCGTCCGCGAGGTCACTGCCGTACGCGAAACCGGCCTCGCCCGCATCCGGACCATCAGCGGCCCGCGAGCCAACTGCCCGCGCCGGGCTGCCGAGCACCGGCCGTCCGGCACCGAGCGGAACGCATGCCCGATCGACTGGGGGCTGGCCATGGTGATCGCCGCGCTCCCGGCACTGGCCGGCGCGTTGTTGTGCTGGCCCGCACGTCCGGCCATCGCTCGGCTCCGGGCGAGTACGTCGGCTTCGCCTCGGTGGTCCCGGCTACGCGCCCTGCTCCAACGCTGGCCATCCGGGCGTCGGCAGCCGATCGGCGCCCGGCCGCTGTTCGTGGCGGTGGGCAGCGTCGCGCTCGGCTGGCTGCTCGCCGGCCCCGGGCTGGGCGTCGCCCTCGCCTGCGCCGTGCACACCGCTCGCTCCCGTTGGCGGGCCCGCGGTCTGGCTCGCTTCCGTCTGTCGGCCGCCGCCGGGCTGGCCGACGCGGTCCGGGCGCTGGCCGCGGAGCTGCGGGCCGGTGCGCACCCGGCCGAGGCCGCCGAATCGGCCGCATCCGACGTGCCGGAACCGGCGGCGACCGTGCTGCGCACCGTGGCCGGCACCGCCCGGCTCGGTGGCGATGTCGGCACGGCCCTGCGTCGACGGGAGTCCGAGTTCCCGGGTCTCGGCGGAGTGTTGCGGCCGGTGGCGCACGCCTGGTCCCTGGCCAACCAGCGCGGCCTGCCGTTCGCCGACGTGATGGACGCGGCCGGCCGGGACCTGGACGGCCGGGTCCGGTTCGCCCGCCAGGTCCAGGCCCGGATGGCCGGTCCCCGGGCCAGCGCGGCCGTGCTGGCCGGGCTGCCGATCCTCGGCGTGCTGCTCGGCGAGGGCATGGGTGCGCATCCGGTCCACGTCCTGTTGTCGCCGGGAATCGGCCAGGTGCTACTCGCTGTGGGTGTCGGCCTGGCGTGCGCAGGCGTGCGCTGGACCGCTCGGCTCACCGAGGGGGCGGTGCTCCCATGACCGGTGTTCCCATGACCGTGACCGGTGCTCCCATGACCGGCCAGTCCGCTCCACGACCACCCGCCGGGCTCGGTCGGCCGCGGACTGTGCTGACCAGCCAGGCGCGGGGCGCCCAACCCGACCGCGCGCGTACTGAATCGTCCGGCCAACGGCGGCCGGGCCGGAAGCGAGGTGGGCGATGACGGCGCAAGCGTTTGCCGCCCTGCTTCTCGCCCTTGCCGCGCTGCTCGGCCCGGGTCGAGCGGTGATCCACGCCCGGCTCACCGCGATAACCGCCGAACCCCGGGGGCCTGATCCGCGCTCCGATGAGTGGGCAACGGCGATCGGTGAACGGCAGTCGGCGACGGCCAGATCCGGTCGCGGGTCCTGGTCTGACCGAGCGCGTCCGGCCCTGGTCGCGCTCGTCGCGACGACGGTGCTGGCGGTTGCCGCCGGTCCGGTCGTCGGGCTGTTACTCGGGCTGCCGCTCGGCCTGGCCGGGTGGTTCGGCGCGCGCCGGGTGGTCCGGCGGCTGCCCGGCCGCTGGTTGCGCCGGCCCGAAGCGGTGGACGAACTGCGTCTGGCCGGCTGCTGGGACCTGCTCGCCGCCTGCCTGCGCGGCGGACTGTCGGTGCCGCACGCGGTCCTGGCGATCGTTCCGGAAGTGCCCGGCGTCGCCGGGCAGGCGCTGGCGCGCACCGCCGACCTGCTGTTGCTGGGCGCCGACCCGGTCGAGGCATGGGCGCCCGCGCTCACACACCCGCAGACCGAGCGGCTGGCCCGCAGCTCCCGGCGCAGTGCGCGCTCCGGCGCGGCCCTGGCCGGGGTGGCCGAAGCCCTGGCCACCGAAGCCCGGTCCGGCGCGCAGGACCTGGCCGAGGCGCGGGCGCAACGCGCGGCGGTCGCGGTGACCGGGCCGCTGGGCCTGTGCTTCCTGCCCGCGTTTTGTTGCCTCGGCGTGCTTCCGGTGGTCATCGGCCTGGCTACCAGGCTGCTGGCCTCCTGGTGACCAACCGACCGGTGACCAACCGACCGGTGACCCACCGACCGGTGAGCAGACCGACTGGTCAGCAACCGGCGGGTCAGCAACCGACTCCGGTCCGGCAACCGCCGGGTCGGCAACCAAAAAGATGAAGGAGAAGAAATGTCGTATCCATCGATCTGTCGTCGAGTCAGGGGCCGGATCCGCCGGTTCGTGCTGTTCCGTCCGCTGCGGGCCGTCACCCTCGGCCCGGACGACGGCATGAGCACGGCCGAGTACGCCGTCGGCACGATCGCCGCGGTCGCGTTCGCGGCGATCCTCTACGGCGTGGTCACCGGGGCCCCGGTGGTCAGCGGACTGTCCGCGCTGGTGCAACGGGCACTCGCGGTGAAGCTCTGATGGGCGCGACCAGCCGGGCGGCCGACCCGGGCGGCGAGCGGGACGCGGGCATGGTCACGGTCGAGGCGGCGGTGTCGCTGTGCGCGGTCCTGGCCGTGCTGGCGATGGTGCTGGCGAGTTCGGTCGCGGCGCTCGACCAGATCCGCTGCACCGACGCGGCCCGGGAAGCCGCTCGGCTGGTCGCCATGGGGCAGAACGACAGCGCCCCGCGGGCGATCGCCGAGATCGCGCCGAGCGGAGCGACGTTCACGGTCGCCGGCACCACCAGCGCGGTCACCGTGGTGGTGAGCGCCGCGCCGGTGGGGGCGCTGCTGCCCGGCGTCCGGGTCAGCGCGCAGGCCTACGCCGTCCGCGAACCAGGAACCGAGGGAGCCGGCTCATGAACCGCCGCCGGATCGAGCACAGGCATGTCGTCAACCGAAGGGATGGCCGGACCAACCCGAGCCGCATCGCGAATCGCAATCGCCTCAGGGAGAACCAGAATCACCGCGCGAAATGGATCCGTGGCAGGTCACGGCTGGGAACGGGGCGGCAACGAAGATCGAACGACCGAGGGTCGGCCACGATCTGGGCGGCCGGTGTCATCGCCGCGCTGTTGGTGATCGCGGCGGCGGTGCTGGAAGTCGGCGCGGCCACCGACACCCGGCACCGCGCCGACAGTGCCGCGGACCTCGCGGCCCTGGCCGCGGCCGAGTACGCGCCGGACGGCGAGCCGTCGGCCTGCGGGCGGGCCCGCTGGGTGGCCGCCGGCATGAATGCGCGGCTGGACAGTTGCCGGTTGGCGGGGTGGGACGCGCTGGTGGTGGTCGACGCGCAGCCGCCGGGGCTGCTGATCGGCCTGCCGCCGGTCACCGCCCACGCCCGAGCCGGTCCCGCCGGCGAGCCGACCTGACGCTCGTCTGACCGGGCCGCCACGACGACAACCCGGTAGGTCCGCCATGACGCCGACCCGACCGGGCCGCCATGACGCCAACCCGGTAGGGCGGCAATGACGCCCACCCGGCCGGCCGCCGTGAGGCCGGCCCGGCTGAGCGGTACGAGGCCGACGACTCGTGCGCAGCGACGAGCGGGAGAGAAAGACGAGCGGGAGAGAAATGAGCAGGAAGGAGGTGAACGGCACGTCGGCGGGAAGTGCACCGCGCGGCTCTGTCCGGTCCTACCGCGCGCTGCGGCGGCGTGGCGTCAGGTTGGCCGGGCTGCGGTCATCGGCCGGGCTGCGGTCAGCGGTCGGGTGAGTGGTGAGGTGAGCGGTGAGCGGTTTCGGCCGGTCGCACGGTCGGCGGGCGGGTTGCTGCGACGAATGGCATGGACCAGCCGCTTGTGGCGGTGATCATGTCGTTCGTCGACGGTGAATGGCTGCTTGGGGACGGTCGTCCGTTCACTCTGAGATCGTTCGCCGTGTGCCAGCGACCGGCTGCCGACAACGGGTTACGTATGACCCCGGTCATGCCGTTGTCTTGAATGCGGGCCACAACGCCACTGCACGGTGAAGGTGAAGAGGTCCCCGGGTGCAAGCCCCGCAAACCAATAGACAACCGCAGTGAGTGTTACGTAGGAGGCTGACAGAAATGGATTGGTCGGATAGCTGGCGCGGGGCCTTCCGCATCGAGTTGCGCGCCCAGGCCATCGGTCTGGCGTGCCGCGGATGGTCGGTGATGCCAGGGACCTATCCGGCCGGCTCTCAGTGGGTGGGTGCTGCCGAGTCCCGTCAGGACGGCCCGAGCCCGATTCACGACGACTGGGCCGACCGCCTCAACACCCCGGCCGAGCAGGTCGCCGACTGGTGGAATGGCGGTCCGTACAGCCTGCTCGTCGCGACCGGCACCGCGCTGGACGCCATCGAGGTCGACGCCGAACTGGGCCGCCGCACCACCGCGGTGCTGCGGGCTCAGGGACTTCCGGTGCCGATCGCGGCCACCCCGGCCGGGCGCTGGCTGTTCCTGACCACCTCGGGCCAGCGGTTGCACACCAGTCTCGAAGCCGACGAGGACCTGGTCCTGCACGGCGCGGGCGGCTGGATTCCGTTGCCGCCCAGTGCTTTCCTGCACGGCATCGTGCACTGGCGGGTCCGCCCCGAGGTCTGCGGCTGGAACCTGCCGGAGTCCCGGGTGGTGCAGCACGCCATGGTCGAGGCGCTGGCCTACACCGCCGAGAAGTCCGAGCTCGCCGATCAGCGGCTCGCCGCCGCCTGATCATCGACCGGGCCGGGTTGAACGTGTTGACTACCGGAAATCTCCCGCAGCACCACGTCCAGCACGGCCACCGCGCCCGCCTTGTCCAGTGGTTCGTTCCCATTCCCGCACTTGGGCGACTGAACACAGGACGGGCAACCAGTCGGGCACTCGCAGGCGGAAATCGCCTCCCGTGTAGCGGCCAACCAGGGGACCAACGCGGCAAAGCCGCGGTCGGCGAAACCGGCTCCCCCGGGATGCCCATCGTGCACGAACACCGTCGCCTCCCCGGTGTCTTCGTGCAGAGCGGTGGAAACCCCGCCGATGTCCCATCGGTCGCAGGTCGCGAACAGCGGTAGCAGGCCTATCGCCGCGTGCTCGGCAGCGTGCAGCGCGCCGGGGATGCGCGCCGGATCCAGACCGGCGCCCCCTGGCGCGCTGCACCACATTTCATCCCCGGACCCCTCATCCCCGGACCCCGGTTCGGCGCGCTGGGTGGACTTTTCCGCGCCGTGAGCGGGATTTCCTGGCCCCGGTCCACCTTCTTCCGCCGCGCGCCCGCTTCCCGCGCCGCGACCGGACCCCGCCGCGCCGCGGCCGGGCACCGCCAAGCCGCGACCGGACCCTGCCATGCCGCGACCGTTCGCGCCGTCGCCGTTCGCGCCGCGGCCGTTTTCCTTGCTGTCATCGGGTTCCCGTTGGTCGCGCAGGAGACCGTCGGAGACCGTGTACCAGACGGCCCGGGTGCGCAGGGTCTGCGCGGGCAGGTCCAGCGGGACCTGGTCGATGATCTGGCCGGAGGGCAGCCGGCGCAGGTAGCCGATCACCTGCGAGGTCACCTCGACCTCGCCGAGGCAGGTGCGCACCCCGCCGAAGTCCTTCTCCACCACCGTGTTCACCACGGAAATGTCCACCACGTCGCGGGGCATGGTGGACCACTCCGGATCTTCGGCGTGCACCAGCGCGATGCCGCCCTCCAGATCCAGCTCGTCCACCACGTAGGACTTGCCCTGGTGCAGGTACAGCGCCCCGGGATGCACCGACCAGCAGGCCGAGCCCGGGTCCACGGTGCCGAGGAACCGCGCCGAGTCGGCCTCCACCACGGCCACCTGCTCGCCGCCCGATCCGCGTATGTCCACACTGGACTGGGGGCGTTCGCGGGCCGTCCAGTACCAGCCGGTCGGCCTGCGCCGGACCACGCCGTCGGCGACCAGTTCGTCCAGCGCCGCGTGCGCGGCCGGGCCGCCGAAGTCGGCCAGGTCGGCTTCGCGCAGCGGCAGCTCGGCCGCGGCGCAGGCCAGCTGGGGCGTCAGGACGTAGGCGTTCGCCGGGTCGAACACCGTGGCCTCGACCGGGCGGTGCAGCACGGCCGCGGGGTGGTGCACCAGGTAGGTGTCCAGGGGGTCTTCGCGGGCCACGAACACCACCAGGGCGTCGGCCGCGGCCCGGCCGGCCCGGCCGGCCTGTTGCCAGAAGGAGGCGAGGGTGCCGGGGTAGCCGGCCACCACCACCGCGTCCAGGCCGCTGATGTCCACGCCGAGTTCCAGGGCGTTGGTGCTGGCCACGCCGAGCAGCTCGCCCGAGTCCAGGGCCCGCTCCAGGGCCCGTCGCTCCTCGGGCAGGAAACCGCCCCGGTAGGCGGCCACCCGCCCGGCCAGTTCGCCGGCCACCTCGTCGAGGATGCGGCGGGCGCCAAGGGCGGCCAGTTCGGCGCCGCGCCGCGAGCGCACGAACGTGAGGGTGCGTGCGCCCTCCAGCACCAGGTCGGCCATGATCCGGGAGGCTTCCGCGCCTGCCGACCGCCGCACCGGCGAACCGTTCTCGCCGGTCAGCTCAGGCAGCAGCGGCGGCTCCCACAGCGCCACGGTGCGCGCCCCGCGCGGCGAGCCGTCCTCGGTCACCGCCTGGCACGGCACCCCGGTCAGCCGGGTCGCCGACCCGGCCGGATCGGCCGCGGTGGCCGAGGCCAGCACGAACACCGGGCTGGCCCCGTAGTGCGCGGCCACCCGCCGCAGCCGGCGCAGCAGCAGTGCCACGTGCGAGCCGAACACGCCTCGGTAGGCGTGGCACTCGTCGATCACCACGAACGCCAGGTTGCGGAAGAACCGGGCCCAGCGGGCGTGCGCGGGCAGGATGCCGCGGTGCAGCATGTCGGGGTTGCTGAACACCCACCGGCCGTGCGCGCGCACCCAGTCCCGTTCGGCCATCGGGGTGTCGCCGTCGAACGCGGCGGCCCGCAGGCCGGGCAGGTCGATCTCGGCCAGGGAGCGCAGCTGGTCGGCGCCCAGTGCCTTGGTGGGCGCCAGATACAGCGCGGTGGCCTTGCGGTGCTCGGCCAGCGTGGCCAGCACGGGCAGCTGGTAGGCCAGGGACTTGCCCGAGCCGGTTCCGGTGGACAGCACCACGTTGCGGCCCGCGCGGGCCGCTTCGGCCGCCTCGACCTGATGGGTCCACGGGCGGTCCACGCCACAGGAGACGAATCGGTCGATCACCTCGGCGGGCGCCCAGTCCGGCCAGTCGGTGTGCCGGCCGGGCTGGGCGGGCAGGTCGGCGGCGTGGGTCAGCGGCGATTCGTCCGCAGGCACCCCGGCCAGCACCCGGTCCAGCAGTTGTCGGCCTCGCACCCCGCGAGTCTCGCATCCCGGTCCGACGCCCCGGCGCGACCCGGCCCCGGAAACGGGGCTACCGGCTGGCCGAAACCGAGGGCCGGACCGATCCGAAACCGAGGGCCGGACCGATCTACTGGCTGGCCGAGCCCAGCGCGGCCAGCGTCGCCTTGGTCGCGGAGTTCATGTTGGACCGCCCGGCCGCCCAGCCGATGGACATGCGTTGCAGGGAAAGGATCGCCACCACGTACTGCTCGCTGGACCCCACCACCCCGGTGGTGTGCAGCATCATCTTGGTGCCGTATTCCATCCAGCCCTGTTTGGCCTTGGTGGCCGGGGTGCGCAGTCCGGGCGCCAGCAGGCCGAAGGACTGGTTGAAGCCGTCCGCTCCGCTGGCGGCGGCGTTGTTCAGATCGCCGAGGAGCAGTTTGCCGTCCGTGGCGTTGAGCGAGGTGAACACGTACTGGTAGACCGACAGCACGTCCCGGGCGGAGATCATGGTCTCGCCCCACTGGGATAAGTCGCTGGGCAGTTCGGTGTCCTGCAGGTGGGCCAGGCCGGTGATCTGGTCGATCAGTTTGGGCCCGCTGAACTTCTCCCACAGCGCGTCCATGGCGCCGTCGTCGGATTGCTCGAGCGCCGCGGTCACCTCGGACATGTCCGTCGACGACAGGCTCAGCTGGCCGGCCTCCTGGTCGTGCAGCAGCGCGGTGATGACGAACAGCTTGAGCACCGACGCGCTGTAGAACGGGGTGCTGCCGTCCTCGCCCAGGGTGACCTGGCCGGTGTCCCGGTCCAGCACGCCGACGCCGAGTTCGACGTGGCTCAGGCCCAGGTCGTCGACGGCGTCCACCGCGTTCTTGGCCAGCTGCGGGTTGTCCGGCGGGGTGGTGCTGGTCGGCGGGGCGGCGGTGGTGGACGAGGAGGGGGCGGTCGTGGTGGTCGTGAGGGCGCCCAGGTTGTTCACCGACACCGGATCGGCCTGGCCGGTCTCGTGTTTGGTGTTGGCGCGGATCACCGCGGTCATGGCGACCACGATCAGGATGGCGAGCACGGCCGGCGCCACGGTGAACAGCAGCCCGCGACGCGTCTTCCGGGGTTCCGGAGCGCGCGTCCCGCGGGCCCGCGGGGATCGCCGGTCGTCTTTGCTCATGCCCTAGTTATGCACCAGATTCCGTGCTCGTTGCCCCGATTGGCGTTTTCTCAGCAGACTCCCCGGAAAGGTCACTCATGGTGACCGCGGTCGGCGGGTTGGTTGCCCGGCAGTGACCAAACCTGTGGGCGGGCACAGCGTGGACGTACCGGACCAAGCGGATCAACTGCCTCCGCACCGGCCCCTCCTTACCCTGGTTGTGATGCTGGTCACGCCTATGTGGACAGTCCGTGTGGGATCTTCGTCAAATCGGCTTGGACCCGTGGATCAGTGTCCAAACGGGCAACGGTACCGATCAAGTCGGGCGGAACAATGTAACAGGATGTACACGGATCGGGACGGCCCGCGTTACCTGCGGGACGGAGCAATAGACTCCGCCTCCTCGCACCCTTCAGCGTGACGTGTGTTACGTCGATCCGGTGTGACCTAGGCGTCGTGGCCGTCCTGGCTGAGCATGGGCACCGGCCGCGCGTGTGTGTGCAGATTGGCAAGAGTCACCCAGGAGGACGGATGCCCCAGCACTTCCTCGCGGACGGCCTGACGATGGGCGGCGGTGATCGCGGCGTCGTCGCTGTCGTCGCTGTCATCGCGCTCGCCGCCCTGGTCGTCGGCTACATCCTGCTCAAGGAGGTGCTGGCCGCAGGCCAGGGCACCGCCAAGATGCAGGAGATCGCCAAGGCGGTCCAGGAGGGCGCCACCGCGTATCTCAACCGGCAGTTCCGCACGTTGGCGATCTTCGCCGTCGTCGTGTTCCTGCTGCTGTTCGCCCTGCCCGCCGACGGGATCGGTGAGCGCATCGGCCGCTCGCTGTTCTTCCTGGTCGGTGCGGCCTTCTCGGCCACCATCGGCTACCTCGGCATGTGGTTGTCGACCCGGGCCAACGTCCGGGTCGCCGCCGCGGCCAGCACGGAGGGCCGGGAGAAGGCCATGCGGATCGGTTTCCGCACCGGCGGCGTGGTCGGCATGATGACCGTCGGCCTCGGCCTGTTCGGCGCCTCGATCGTGGTGCTGTCCTTCGCCGGCCAGGCCCCCAAGGTGCTGGAGGGATTCGGCTTCGGCGCGGCCCTGCTGGCCATGTTCATGAGGGTCGGCGGCGGCATCTTCACCAAGGCCGCCGACGTCGGCGCCGACCTGGTCGGCAAGGTCGAGCAGAACATCCCGGAGGACGACCCGCGCAACGCCGCGACCATCGCCGACAACGTCGGCGACAACGTGGGCGACTGCGCGGGCATGGCCGCCGACCTGTTCGAGTCCTACGCGGTCACCCTGGTCGCCTCGCTGATCCTCGGCTCGGCCGCGTTCGGCGTGAAGGGCCTGCTGTTTCCGCTGATCGTGCCCGGTATCGGCGTGATCACCGCGGCCATCGGCGTGTACATCACCAACGCGCGCACCGGCGAGAACGGCCTGGCCGCGATCAACCGGTCGTTCTACATCTCGGCGATCATCTCCGCGGTGCTGTGCACCGTGGCCGCGTTCGTGTTCCTGCCCAGCTCGTTCGGGCAGCTGTCCGGCGCGCAGGACACCACGGTGTCCGGTTCGCCCGCGGTGATCGCGGCGATCGCGGTGCTCATCGGCATCGTGCTGGCCGGCGTCATCCTGTGGCTGACCGGCTACTTCACCGGCACCGAGTACAAGCCGGTCAAGACGGTCGGGGAGAGCTCGCTGACCGGTGCGGCCACGGTGATCCTGTCCGGTATCTCGGTCGGTTTCGAGTCGGCGGTGTACACCGCGATCGTCATCGGCGCGGCCGTGTACGGCGCGTTCCTGCTGTCCGGCTCGGTGTTCGTGGCGCTGTTCGCGGTGGCCCTGGCCGGCTGCGGCCTGCTCACCACGGTCGGCGTGATCGTGGCCATGGACACCTTCGGCCCGGTCAGCGACAACGCCCAGGGCATCGCCGAGATGTCCGGTGACGTCGACGAGGACGGCGCCAAGATCCTCACCGACCTGGACGCGGTGGGCAACACCACCAAGGCCATCACCAAGGGCATCGCCATCGCCACCGCGGTGCTGGCGGCGACCGCGCTGTTCGGCTCCTACATCAACGCCATCACCACGGCGCTGACGAACGCGGGCGGGGCCTTGGCCAAGGAGGCGGCGACCAACAGCAACCAGGTGTTCTCCGACCCCGCGTTCAGGACCTTCCTCGGGCTGATCTTCTCGCCGAACGTGCTGGTCGGCGTGGCCCTTGGCGCCGCGGTCGTGTTCATGTTCTCCGGTCTCGCGGTCAACGCCGTGGCCCGGGCGGCCGGCGCGGTCGTGTTCGAGGTGCGCAGGCAGTTCCGGGACATGCCCGGGATCATGGACAACACCCAGCGGCCGGAGTACGGCAAGGTCGTGGACATCTGCACCCGGGACGCGCTGCGCGAACTGGCCACCCCGGGCCTGCTCGCGGTGTTCGCCCCGATCGCGGTCGGCTTCGGTCTCGGTGTCGGCCCGCTGGCCGGTTACCTGGCCGGCGCCATCGCCACCGGCACCCTGATGGCCATCTTCCTGGCCAACTCCGGTGGCGCCTGGGACAACGCCAAGAAGCTGGTGGAGGACGGAAACCACGGTGGCAAGGGCTCCGACGCGCACGCCGCGACGATCGTCGGCGACACCGTCGGCGACCCGTTCAAGGACACCGCGGGCCCGTCGATCAACCCGCTGATCAAGGTGATGAACCTGGTCTCGGTGCTGATCGCCCCGGCCGTGGTGGCGTTCTCCTACTCGCACGGCGCGGAGGCCAACCCGGCCATCCGCATCGTCATCGCGATCGTCGCGCTGGCGATCATCGTGGCGGCGGTGGTGGTGTCCAAGCGGCGCCCCTCGGCCCTGCACGATGCGCCGGAGGGCGCGACCGAACTGCCCGCCGAGGACGGCGAGAAGGTCGGCAACTGATCGGTGCACGACCCCGCCAGTGGCGCGTCCGGCGAGTGCCGGGCGCGCCACTGGCGTTCCTCCGCGCCTACCCCGCCGGGAACAGGACGGGCAATTGGGCCGTTAGGGTGAAAATGATTGTCATGGGGTGTGACGTTCGTCGAACTGATGCACAACTCGCCGACCTGGACCGATGGGTTTGACGCGGTCATCGCGCGTCGCGGCGGGGAGGCTCGGCAAGACGCCCGTCGCCCACCTGGGCGGCAGCGGGAGGCAAGTTCGGTGCACACTGGCGGACCGGAACACCGGTAGAGAAGGCAGGGCAGCGTGGCGGGTTCGACACGGACGAGAAAGAACGGCGGCGGGACGAACGGGTCCGGCGGCCGTCGACGCCTGGTGATCGTCGAATCCCCGGCCAAAGCGACAAAGATCGCCTCCTACCTGGGCAATGACTACGTGGTGCAGTCCTCCCGGGGGCACATCCGCGACCTCCCGCGCAAGGCGGCGGAGGTGCCGGCCAAGTACAAGGGCGAGGCCTGGTCGAACCTGGGCGTCAACGTCGACAACGACTTCGAGCCCATCTACATCGTCACGCCGGACAAGAAGGCCACGGTCACCGAGCTCAAGGAAGCCCTCAAGGACGTCGACGAGCTCTTCCTCGCGACAGACGGCGACCGCGAGGGCGAGGCCATCGCCTGGCACCTGCTGGAGGCGCTCAAGCCCAAGGTGCCGGTGCACCGGATGGTGTTCCACGAGATCACCGAGCCGGCCATCCTGGCCGCCGTGGCCAACCCGCGCGACCTGGACACCAGTCTGGTGGACGCGCAGGAGACCCGGCGCATCGTGGACCGGCTCTACGGCTACGAGGTCTCCCCGGTGCTGTGGAAGAAGATCATGCCGCGGCTGTCAGCGGGCCGGGTGCAGTCGGTGGAGATCCGCATCGTGGTCGACCGGGAGCGGGAGCGGATGGCCTTCGTGCCCGCCTCCTACTGGGACCTGGCGGCCACCCTGGACGCGGGCGCCGAGGCCACCCCGCGCAACTTCGGGGCCCGGCTGGCCGCGGTGGACGGGGTGCGGCTGGCCGCGGGCCGGGACTTCGGCCAGGACGGCAGGCTCAAGACCGGGGCCGAGGTGCGGCAACTGGCCGAGGCGGACGCCCGGCGGCTGGTGGACGCGCTGACCGGCGCCACCCTGTCGGTGTCCAGCGTCGAGGAGAAGCCCTACACCCGTAAGCCCTACCCGCCGTTCATGACCTCCACGCTGCAGCAGGAGGCCGGCACCAAGCTGCGGTTCTCCATCGACCGGGTGATGCGCGTGGCGCAGCGGCTGTACGAGAACGGCTACATCACCTACATGCGTACCGACTCGACCACGTTGTCGGAGACCGCGCTGACCGCGTCCCGCAACCAGGCCACCGAGCTGTACGGATCGGAGTACGTGCCGGCGCAGCCGCGCCGCTACGACCGGAAGGTGAAGAACGCCCAGGAGGCGCACGAGGCGATCCGCCCGGCCGGTGAGGTGTTCCGCACCCCCGGCCAGGTGGCCAAGGAGCTGCAGCCCGACGAGTTCCGGCTCTACGAGCTGGTCTGGCAGCGCACCATCGCCTCCCAGATGGCCGACGCCCGGGGCACCACGATGAGCGTGCGGATCACCGGCACCGCGGCCAGCGGCGAGGAGTGCACGTTCACCGCGTCCGGCCGCACCATCACCTTCCCCGGCTTCCTGAAGGCCTACGTGGAGTCGGTGGACTCCGAGGCCGGCGGGGAGGCCGACGACGCGGAGCGGCGGTTGCCGCGGCTGGTGCGCGGCCAGGAGCTGACCGCGAGCAAGCTGACCGCGGACGGCCACAGCACCAACCCGCCGCCCCGCTACACCGAGCGCAGCCTGGTCAAGACGCTCGAGGAGCTGGGCATCGGCCGCCCGTCCACCTACGCCTCGACGATCAACACGATCCAGGAGCGCGGCTACGTGTGGACCAAGGGTTCCGCGCTGGTGCCCTCCTGGGTGGCGTTCTCCGTGGTCGGCCTCTTGGAACAGCACTTCGGGCGGCTGGTGGACTACGACTTCACCGCGGCCATGGAGGACGAACTGGACCGCATCGCCAGCGGCGACGAGCAGCGGGTGAACTGGCTGTCCGGGTTCTACTTCGGCGGCGACTCCGGTCCGGACGACTCGGTGAGCCGGGCGGGCGGGCTGAAGAAGCTGGTCGGTTCGGGCGTGGACAACATCGACGCCCGCGAGGTCAACTCGATCCCGATGTTCACCGACGAGGAGAACCGGCAGATCGTGGTCCGGGTCGGCCGGTTCGGGCCGTACCTGGAGCGCGAGGTGGACGGCAAGGCCCAGCGGGCCAACCTGCCCGAGGACCTGCCGCCCGACGAGCTGTCCCTCGAGCTGGCCGAGAAGCTGTTCTCCACGCCGCAGGAGGGCCGTTCGCTGGGCACCGACCCGGTGACCGGTCACGAGATCGTGGCCAAGGAGGGCCGGTTCGGCCCGTACGTCACCGAGGTGCTGCCCGAGCCGGACGAGACGGTCCCGGCCGAGCCGGTGCTGGGCAAGAACGGCAAGCCGCTGAAGAACCAGCCCAAGCCGGTCAAGCCCAAGCCGCGCACCGGGTCGCTGTTCAAGTCGATGTCGCTGGACACGGTGACCCTGGAGGACGCGCTCAAGCTGCTGTCCCTGCCCCGGGTGGTGGGCACCGACCCGGCCAGCGGTGAGGAGATCACCGCGCAGAACGGCCGGTACGGCCCGTACCTGAAGAAGGGCACCGACTCGCGTTCGCTTGGCGGCGAGGACGAGATCTTCAGCGTCACCGTGGAGCAGGCGCTGAAGATCTACGCCGAGCCGAAGAAGCGCGGCCGGGCCGCCGCGGCCAGCGCGCCGCCGCTGCGCGAGATGGGCAACGACCCGGTGTCCAAGAAGCCGATGGTGGTCAAGGACGGCCGGTTCGGTCCGTACGTCACCGACGGGGAGACCAACGCCTCGCTGCGCAAGACCGACAGCGTGGAGGAGCTCACCGACGAGCGGGCCTCGGAGCTTCTGGCCGACCGCCGGGCGAAGGGCCCGGCCCCGAAGAAGCGGGCGGCTCCGCGCAGGAAGGCCGCCGCCAAGTCCTGACCAGCGCTGTCTCCCGGCCGGATTTTCCGGAGCACAATGGTGTTCTGGGGGCTTCGGTTGGGAGGCACCGCGATGGACGTCGACGACTTCGCCGCGGACGAACTGTTCGGTCCGGACGGCACGCAATCGCTTGCGCCGCTACCGTTCCTGCCCGATCCACTGGGCGGGCTGGTGACCGGGGAACTGCTGGCCGCCGATGTGCTGGCCCCGGTCGAACCCGGGCCCGAGCAGACCGCGACGGCTCGCCCGGCCGCTACCGCGACCCGCGCCGGCCGGACCGCGCCCCGCCGGACCAGCACCCGCTCCGGCGGGGCCTGGAGCTACGACCCGGCCGAGATCGCCCCGGCCGGGGCCACCGGCCGGGGCAGCCGCCGGGAGGCCGCGCCCAAGCCGTCGACCGTGGCGCCCATGGACCAGCCCTATGCGTTACCCAGCACGCCCGTGGCCATTCCGTTCGCGACCGCCACCGGCCGCGCCCCGGCGCCGGTCCGCTCGGCCGCCGGTCCGGCCCGGACACCCGTTCCCGTCCGCTCGACCGCCGTTCCCGCCCGCAGGCCCGTGCCGGTCCGGTCGAATCCGGCGCCGGTGCGCAAGCCGGCGGCGGTGCGCCCGGCCGGATCGAGCGGCGCCCGGCCGATCCGCGGCACCCCGGGCGGGGCCCGGCGAATCGAGGCCGCGCCGCGTCGCCCGAAACGCCGGTCGGCGGGCCGCATCGTCACTACCATCGTCGTCATCATCGTGCTGGTGCTGATCTACTTCGGCAGCTTCATCGCGCACATCCTGTCGCAGGTCTTCTCCCGATGAGGGGTACCCGGGGCAGGGCAGCCCGGCGTCGCTCGAATGGCGTAGCTAGGCTTGCCGCGGCACCCGCGAAAGTCGTGCGGACGGCGGGCAAGGGGTGAGCGTTATCAACCGTGAGGCGGACGGGAACGGACCGGCCGGGTCGAGGGACCCGGCCGAGTCGAGTGCGTCCACCGTGCACCGGGTGCGCAGCGTGCTGGCCATCCGGGGATTCCGCCGGCTGTGGGGCGTGACCTACCTGCTCAGCATGGCCGACTGGCTGTCCCTGATGGCGCTGACCGGCCTGGTCACCAAGCTGACCAACAGCTACTTCGCGCAGAGCTTCGGGTTCAGTGCGGTGGTGCTGACCCAGCTCGCGCCCGGCCTGCTGTTCGCCCCGTTGGGTGGTCTGCTGGCCGACCGGTTCGACCGGCGCAAGGTGATGATCGTCGTCGATCTGATCCGGTGCGCGTTGTTCCTGTCCATCGCGCTGGTCGGCACCCTGTGGTGGCTGCTGGCGGCGAACTTCCTCATCGGCTGCAGTTCGATGATGTGGATCCCGGCCAAGGACTCCGCGGTGCCCAACCTGCTGCGCCGCAAGGACCAGGTGGAGACCGCGACTCAGCTGGGCCTGGTCATGACCTACGGGATCTCCGTGGTCAGCGCGGCCGCGCTGTACTCGTTCGTCACCGGCCTCGGCACCAACCTGCACCTCTACGACAGCGACGACCTGGGCATGGCCCGGATCATCGTGATCATCAACGGCTCGATCTACCTGATCGCCGCGCTGGTGGTCGCCTTCCGCATCCCGGAGCTGGCCGGTCGCGGCCATGTCGCCGCCAGACGCGACAAATCGGCCACGCCACAGGCCGGCAGCGCGGCCGGGCCGAAGATGTTCACCGGGCTGTTCACCTTCCTGCGCACCACCCCGCTGATCCGTGGGCTGCTGCTGGGCATGATCGGCGCGTTCGCCGCGGGCGGCGCGGTGATCGGCACCGCACACCCGTACGCGCAGAGCGTGGGCGGCGGCGAGTCCACCTTCGGCGCGCTGTTCGTCGCGGTGTTCGTCGGCCTGGCCACCGGTATGGCCGTCTCGCCCCGGCTGGCCCGGCGGATGTCGCACAACCGGCTCTTCGGCGTGGCCATCGTGGTGGCCGGGCTGGGGCTGGTGCTGGTCGCGGTGTCCCCGCACGTGTGGATCTCGCTGTTCGCCTCGGCCATCGTCGGCGCGGGCGCCGGAGTGGCGTTCCTGACCGGGATCACCATCATCGGCTCGCAGGTCGAGGACTCCATCCGCGGCCGGGTGAACGCGCTGTACCAGTCGCTGATGAAGGTGGTGCTGTTCGCCACCGTGCCGCTGGCCTCACTGCTGGTGGTGCTGGTGGGCAAGCGCGGCATCGACCTGTTCGGCGCGCCGATGCAGGTGGACGGCACCCGCCCGGTGCTGCTGGGCGCGGGCCTGCTGGCCGCGCTGGCCGGCCTGCTGGCCTACAAACAGATGGGCGACCGCAGCACCGAGCCGATCATGGCCGACCTGGTCTCCGCCCTGCGCCGCCGCCCCCGTCGTCCGGTGCGCGGGCTGCTGATCTCGGTGGAGGGCAACACCCAGGAGGACACCGCGACCCAGGCCCGCCGGCTGGTGGCCTGGCTGACCACCGGAGCGCGGGACACCCACCTGGCCGGCGACCCGGCGGTGGACGAGAGCCGGCTGCTGGCCGCGCTGGCCAACGGCACCATCACCGGGGTGCGGGCGCACGCGCTGGTGGCCGCCGCGGTGCGGGCCGACGTGGTGGAACGCACCGTGCTGCCCGCGCTGGAGGCCGGTGACCTGGTGGTCATGGAGCGGTACGTGGACTCGCCGGTCGCCCACGTCGGCGCGGCCGGGCAGCTGGAACCGGCCGAGCTGGAGGGCCTGGCCGACTGGGCCACCGGCTGGTTGCGCCCGGACCTGACCGTGCTGCTGGACCGGGATCCGGAATCGCTGTGCGGGGCGCCGGGGCAGGCCCGGCGGGGCGGCATCAACAGCGTGCAGTACCACTGGCGGGTGCAGCGGCTGCTCACCGAGATGGCCGCGGCCGACCCGGACCGGTACGTGGTGGTCGACGCCGAGGGCACCGAGGACGAGGTGGCCCGGCGGGTGCGCGACGCGGTGACCCCGATGCTCACCGAGCGCGGTGTGCAGCCGCCGGAGGACACCCAGCCGGCCGAGGACGCCGATTCGGCTCAGGAGCTCGTGGAGAAGAACGGATGACCGACGTGTGGTCCGGGGTGGTGGGCCAGCCCGAGGCCGTCGAGGCGTTGCGTGCGGCCGCGGCCGCCGCGGCCCGGATGGTCGAGGGGCACACTCCCACCAATCAGGCGATGACCCACGCGTGGCTGTTCACCGGCCCGCCCGGCTCCGGCCGGTCGGTGGCGGCCCGCTCGTTCGCCGCCGCGCTGCAGTGCATGGCCGGGGTGGGTTGCGGCGAGTGCCCCGGCTGCCGCACCACGATGCACGGCACGCACGCCGATGTGCGCCTGGTGGTGCCGGAGGGGCTGTCCATCTCGGTGGCCGAGATGCGGGCCCTGGTGCAGGCCGCGGCCCGCCGGCCGACCGGCGGCCGGTGGCAGGTGGTCATCGTGGAGGACGCCGACCGGCTGACCGAGGGCGCGGCCAACGCGCTGCTCAAAGCGGTGGAGGAGCCGCCGGCGCGGACCGTGTTCCTGCTCTGCGCGCCCTCCGACCACCCGGAGGACGTGTCGGTGACCATCCGGTCGCGCTGCCGGTGTATTTCGCTGCGCACCCCCTCGGCCCCGGCCATCGCCGGCGTGCTGACCGAGCGGGACGGGGTGGACGCCGAGACCGCGCGGTGGGCGGCCTCGGTGTGCGGTGGGCACATCGGCCGGGCCCGGCGGCTGGCCACCGATCCGGCGGCCCGGGAGCGGCGCGAGGCGGTGCTGGGCATCCCGGCCGCCCTTCGCGGCCTGGCCGAGGCCTTCACCTGCGCCGACGAGCTGGTCAAAACGGCCGAGGCGGAGGCAAGCACGGTCAGCGAGGAGCGGGACACCGCCGAGCGGGACGCGCTGGAGACCGCGATGGGCGCGGGCGGCACCGGCAAGGGCACCGCCACGGCCACCCGGGGCGCGCGCGGCGCGCTCAGGGAACTGGAGAAGCGGCAGAAATCGCGCGCCACCCGGACCCAACGGGATGCCCTGGACCTGGCCCTGATCGACCTGGCCGGGTTCTATCGGGACGTGCTGGTGCGCACCACCGGCGCCACGGTCACGCTGACCCACCCGGACCGCTCCGGCGACATCGGCCGGGCCGCGGCCGCGTGGAGCCCGGAGGCCGCGCTGCACCGCCTGGAGGCCGTGCTGGCCTGCCGGGAGGCCATCGAGTCGAACGTGAAGCCGCGCATCGCCATCGAGGCGATGCTCACCTCACTCGTCTGAGCCCTTCTCGTCCGTTTCCGGCTCCTCGGCCACGGCCTTGTCCTCGGCCTCAGGCGACTGAGCCCGCTCCGGCTCGGCCTTGTCGGAAGCAGCCTGCTCGGGCGCGTTTCCCTCGTCCATGTCCGGCTCGGCCGTCGGCTCAGCGGCGTCCGTGGTCTCCGGGGTCTCCGGGGTCGGCTCGATCACCGGCTCGGCCGTGCCCGCTTGCTCCGTGCCCGCCTGTTCCGTGCCCGGCGGTTCGGCCGGGGCCAGCGGTCGCGGTGCCGGGTCGGTGCGCCGGAAGGTCCGCGGCCCCACGCCCGCCCCGGCCAGGGCGACCCGGCGGTTGCGCTGCGGGAATGCGGCGACCAGCACCACGCCGGCCAGCAGCAGCCCGGTGCCGATCCAGAACAGCGGCACCGTGTCGTAGGCGGCGGTGGTGTAGGCCAGGGCCTTGGGTGTGGACACGGTCCGCACCGGCGCCGACCCGCTCACCGCGGTCGATCCGCACTGCACGCCGCCCTTGGGCGCGTAGGCCCGGGCGACCTGCTCGCCCAGGGTGACCTGGGCCAGCGCGGAGGGCAGACCGGGGATGCCGAGGGCCTGGGTGGGCAGCACCTGCAGGTCCAGCAGCCGGGCGGTGGCGCCGTTCTGGTAGCCGGTGAACGGGGCGCTGTTCACGCCGCCGGTCCAGGACTGGGAGGACTGGCTCAGCTCGGCGATGCCCAGCCGCAGCACGCCGATGTCTACCACCGGAATGCTGGAGGTGAGGGCCTGGCCGTTAGGCAGCAGCGCGCCGACCACCGGCAGATTGGGCAGGTTCGGCACGTTGAGCGGGATGCCGATCGGGATGTCCTGGGTGGGGTGCGCGGCGTCCAGGGTGTAGAGCACCTTGCCGCCCTGGACGATCTGGATGACCGGGGCGGTGTAGTTGACCGAGGAGGTGGCCGCGTCGCCGGTGGAGGTGACCGTGAGGGTGGGCTGGCTGACCACGTTGAGATCGATCTCCATCGGCGTGCCCGCGAGGAGCTTGAGCCCGGCGACCTGCATGGTGGACACCGACTGCACGGCCTTGTTGGCCGAGCCCGGGATGTTGACCAGCCGGACCACCGAGCGGTCGGCGAGCGTGTTGGGCGCGGACAGCAGCGAGCCGGCGCCGTTGGCGCCGATGTTCCCGGACAGCAGTCCGGCCAGGCTGGACAGCGGCCCGGTCATCTTGGACAGCTGGTTGACCAGCGCCTGCTTCTGGTCGGCGGGCAGGTTGGACGCGCTCATGTCGCTGGCCAGCGTGTTCGCGTCGGAGGTGCTTGGCATCGAGGGCAGCACGTTGACCGCGGAGATGTTGGCAAGCGAGGTGCTGGCGTCGGAGATGGTGCCGACGCAGGGGCCGAGCGAGTCGCTCCACCGGGCGTGCACCGAGCCGTCCAGGACGCCGACCTTGAGCAGCGCGTCCAGCTGGGTGGACGGCGGGTTGAGGCCGCCGTTGACCGGATTGGCGTTGTCCGGCAGGGCGGTCTGGGCCAGGCAGCCGGGCAGCTGCGGGGAGTTGCCCGCGATGGCGACCCCGGCCGGGCACGACTGGGCGATGGCCCGCTCGTAGGTGAGGTACGACTCGGAGTTGGCCTGCGCGTCGGACAGGCCGAACCCGACCTCGGCGGCGGACTGGTTCGGGACCGGGGCGTTGCTGATGATGCTGCTGCCCGGGACCGAGCCGGGCAACAGCCGGACCACGGCCAACCCGGTGGCCGCGTCGGCGACCGCGTGGCCCAGCGGCTGCGGCCCGATCGGGGCCGAGGCGGGCGGTTCGCCCGAGGAGTTCTCGGTGGGGATCGGGGTGGTCGGATACGTCGGATCCGACGAGGTGGCGGCCAGCGCGGGCGACGCGGTGAGGGCGAGCAGCAAGACGGCAGCCGGCAGTGCCGCGGCGACAGTCAGTCGTCTGCGCATGAACTACTCCTCTTCGAACCGACCCGCCCCTGCGACCGGCGTCACACGGTAACTAACGAGGGCGGTACCCGATGGTGACGCCCGGAGAGCCGCTACACTGGTCACGCTTCGCCGCCTTAGCTCAGTCGGCCAGAGCGACGCACTCGTAATGCGTAGGTCAAGGGTTCGATTCCCTTAGGCGGCTCA
>DASZNF010000044.1:0-26551 GCA_035551355.1 Pseudonocardiaceae bacterium
ATCATCACTCTCGAAGACCAACTCCACGAGGCCCAGCAACACAACGCCGAGCTGCATTCCTCCGACTGAACCCGCGCGGTGTGCCGCCACCCGCGGCACACCGGGCACCGGGCGGAGGTTGATCAATGGCCAGAGCCTGGCCGCGACCGCCCGGATCAACGGGCTGGAAAACGACCTCCCCTTGCTGGACGTCCAAGCGGGTGCACGTAATGGTGACCACTCAACGACAGCAGGTGGCAATCTCCTGGCGGACTGCGTCCCGCGCAGGCGAGGGTGATCAACAGTGTCTCGCGTCCGCTGCGAGATCCCATTTCTGCCGCCGTTGCCAGGGTTTCGTTCAGGAACGTTGGTCGCGCAGGGCGTAGCGGACCGCGTCGACACGGGAGTGGAAACCGGCTTTGGCGAACAGATTGTTGATGTGCGTTTTCACCGTAGCCTCGCTGATCACCAGTTTCGACGCGATCTCCGGGTTGCGCAGGCCCTCACCGATCAAACCGAGGATCTCGCGTTCTCGCGCGGTCAGGTCGGCGCCCTGGCCCCCGGGCGGCGGGACCGGCGTGGGTCGCGCGGCCAGGGCGAGCAGGCGGCGCTGCACCTCGGGAGCGAGCACGGTCTGGCCCTGGGCGGCGGTGCGCACGGCATGCAGGATCGTGCTGCGGTCGGCGTCCTTGGTCAGGTAGCCGCTCGGTCGCCACCACGGTCACGTCCTCGGCGAGGTCGAGCATGACCGCGAACGCTTCGCGGACGGTCGTCTGGTCGTCGGCGACGACCAGGGTGATCGCGCGGTCCTCGGTCATCGGGACAGCTCCAGTTCCACAGTCCAACCGCCATCGGGTGTCGGTTCGGAGCGAAGGGTTCCACCGAGTCGCGTGACACGTTCACGCATGCCGATGAGGCCGACTCCGGTGCCGCCGGCCAGTTCGGCGCGCAGGGGCTCGGTCGCGGGTCCATTGTGGACGATCAGGGTGAGGTGATCGGCGGTGCAGGCCAGGCGCATGGCGCGGGTCGCGCCCGGCGCGTACTTGGCCGCGTTGGTCAGTGCCTCCTGCGCCGCCCGGACAATGGCGTGCGTGACCTCGGCGCCGACGGTGCCCGCCTCGCCGGTGATCGCGAAGTCGACCGCGCTGTGTTCGGCGAGTTGGTGCAGGGTGTCCGGCAGTGGCAGGGTGTCCTCGCGCAGCGCGTGCACGGCCCGCCGGGTCTCGCCGATGCTGTCCACGGCGAGCGCCCTGGCTCTGCGAATGGCCGCGGTCGACTCCTCCTCGCGGCCGCTGTCGCGCAGCGCGTCGGCCATGTCCAGTTGCAGCGCGATGCCGGACAGCGAGTGGCCGAGTACGTCGTGGATCTCGCGGGCGATGCGGCCGCGTTCGAGCAACGCCGCCTCGCGCGCCTCGGACGCCGTGGCGCGTTGGGCTTCCTCGGCGGCGAGTTGGGCGCTGCGCAGGGCATCGCGTCGATCCCGATTGGATATTCCGATGTAGACGGGCAGGGCGATGGTCAGCGTCACCCACAATGGCCACTGCGACACGGTGGGCGCGAGCAGCCCGGCGAGCCAGGTCGCGCCGGCCGCGGCGAGCGCACCGGCCACGGCGACGCCGACGGCGGCCCTGCGGGAGGCGAGCTTTCCGCCCGCTGACGATGCGGCGACGTACGGGAACAACGCCGCGGTCGTCGTCTGGTGCGCGAGAGGCAACAGCAGCGAGGCGAGCAGCATGGTGGCGGTCATCGCGGCGAGCTGTTGGCGGCCGCTCAGCCGCGTCCACGGGAACAGCGCGCCGACCGCGGCGATCGAGACGAGGATGAACAGCGGCAGCGCCACCTGCGGGTACAGGATGGCACTGTAGGGCCACCGGGCGATCGTGCCGGCGATCATGACGAGCGCGAGGAACGGCCTGATCAGTTCGTCCTGGAAACGTTCGGGTCGAGCCGCCGCCCGCTGTTCCGTCGTGTTCATGGTGCTGGGATTCCGATCGTCGTCAACGGCGGTCACGAAGCCGGTCGGATCGAGTGTTCCATCCGGAGATCCCGCATCAGTCGTACGGGTCGCCGTCCCGGTCGGCCATCCTGCGTCGCACGTTGTCCAGGAACGGGGACATCTGGTGCGGGGCGCCGTCCTGGCCCCTGGACCACATCACCGGTTGATCGTGGCGCAGTGCGCGGTAGAGCACGACGAGACCTTCGGCGAGGATGCCGATCCCGATGGTGAGCAGCAGGCTGTTGCTGACCGCGCCCGCGTCCTTCGGGTCGATCGCGCCGAGCGTGAGGTTCGCGCCGAACTTGATCGCCAGGTTGACCACCCACAGCACGACCGTGACCGCGGTGTAGCGGATGAAGGTGAGTCCGTCGCGCTGGTAGATGCGCACGCTCACGCCGCGCAGCGCACCGAGGACGACGCTGATCGCGCCGGTGGCGACCAGGAACAGCAGCGACAGCGGCGTCTTCACCACCCCGGACACGTCGGACAGGCCGATCAGGGTCAGCACGGCCGGCAGCACCAGCATCCGCTTGGCCTGCGCCGGCTCTCCCATGACGCGCCGGAGCAGCAGATACCCGACCGCGGCCAGGATCAACACGATCTCAACAGGACCGCTCATCTCGACTACCTCCACCAGATGTCGTTGCGATGCCAGAAAATAACGGCTGAGCAGGGCCGATGTCGTGCGGCGAGCGCTGTATCTCCGGGTGGAGAACCGTCTGCACCCGGGTGGACGCCGGCCCGCCGAGCCGGGGCATGACCAGTGCCACGCCGATCAGCACCATCACTCACCGACCGCTGGGAGGGTCTGGGTGGTCGCGTCGGCGGCGGCAGCAGCGGCGCGGGCTGCCTTGACGTAGAAGTGGGTGAAGCTCGCCGGGACGCCGAATCCGAGGATCTGCACGATGATGCGGGGCAGTGTGCTGGCGTTGGTGGCCTCGCAGAGGAAGGTGGCGACCGCGCTGACCGCGAAGCTGCTGGCCCAGACGGCGGCGACCACGGTGCTGCGGTGGTGGAACGCGGCGGTCTGCCAGATCTGCGGTGCGGTGCGGCGCTTGGCGATGCCCAGCGTGAACGGTTGGCGTACCAGCAGGCTGACTCCGGCGATCAGTGCCAGCCAGGCCGAGGACAGTCCGCTTTCGTAGGTTTGCAGCGGGGAGTGCGGAGCGGCGAAGGCGACCACGGTCAGTACGCCGAAGAAGGCGATGGTGCCGAAGTCCAGGATCTGTGCGTCCGCGGTCACGCCGGCCCGGCGGTCCTTCGCCATGAAGAACACGCTCGTAGCCAGTGCGATCAGCGCCGCCCACTGCCAGGCGACACTCGACACCACGGCGAACACGATCCAGGGGAGAAAGCCTCGCAGGTAGCTCACGACAGCCGTTCCTTTCGCTCAATACGAATTTCGGGATTTGGTGGGGATTTGTTGTTGCCGATGAAGTTACGACGTCGGCAGCGGATTGTCCTGCGGCGCCGGCCGTATTCCGGGTGGAGAAATTTCTCCCCCCGGAGTACACCCCCGGTTCCACGACAGCCGACCGGCGCAGGTCATAGTCTCGGCGGAGACGCCGTCCAGCCGCGTCGAGTCAGCGTGAGAATGCGAGGTTGTCGTGCGTATTGTTGTCGACCTGAATCGCTGCCAGAGTTATGGGCAGTGTGTTTTCGCCGCGCCGGAGGTGTTTCGTTTCCGAGGCGATGAATCACTGGAGTACGACCACGTGCCCGGGGTGGCCTCGGACGCGGCGGTGCGCCGCGCCGCGCTGGCCTGCCCGGTGCAGGCGATCACCCTCGGCGCGGCCACCGAGGAGATCCCGCTGGCCGAGGCGGCGCACCGATGAGCGAGCTTGCGAGCGAATCAATGACGCGGCGCGCCTCCGCCGCTGACCGGGTGGTCATCGTGGGCGCGTCGCTGGCCGGCCTGCGCACTGCCGAGGCGTTGCGCCAGGCCGGATTCGGCGGCCGGCTGACGCTGATCGGTGACGAGCCGCACGAGCCCTACGACCGACCGCCGCTGTCCAAGACCGTGCTGTCCGGCTGGCTGGGCACCGATCAGGTGCTGCTGCCCAGAATCCGCGACCTGCACGCCGAATGGCTGTTGGGTGTGCCCGCGACCGGACTGGACCTGGCCGCGCGGGAGGTGCGGCTGGCCGATGGCCGCGCGGTCGGGTTCGACCGGGTGGTGATCGCGACCGGCGCCGGTGCCCGCCCGTGGTCGGATCCGGCCGAGGCCGCGCTGCGCGGCGTGCACCTGCTGCGCGGTCGTGACGACGCGGACCTGCTGCGCGCCGACCTGACCGAGCTGGCCGAACCGACCGAGTCGGGGGACGGTCGGGTGCTGGTGATCGGCGGCGGTTTCACCGGTTCCGAGGTCGCGTCCAGCTGTCGGAACCTGGGCCTGTCGGTCACCGTGACACAGCGCGGGACTGCGCCGCTGGCCAGTGCGCTGGGTGGGTTGGTCGGCTCCGTGATCGGCATGCGGCAGCGGGCGCGCGGCATCGACCTGCGGTTGCGCACCACCGTGCGCCGCCTGGAGGGGGACGCGTCCGGTCGGTTGCGCCGAGCCTGGCTGTCCGATGGGACGGCGTTGGACGCGCGGGTCGCGGTGGTGGCTGCCGGCTCGGTGCGCAACACCGGGTGGCTGCGCGGCAGCGGCCTGGTAGCCGGCGAACAGGGCGTGTCGTGTGACGCGGCGTGCCGCGCGCTGGACGCCAGGGACACGGTGGTGGACGGCGTGTACGTGGCCGGCGATGTGGCCCGGTGGCGGCATCCCCGGTTCGACACCGGCCCGGTTTCCTTCGAGCACTGGGGAAACGCGATCGAGCAGGCGCAGACCGTCGCGCACAACATGATGTCCGAGGAGATCCGGGAGAATGACGCGCTGCCGGCGTTCTGGTCCGACCAGTTCGGACTGAACATCAAGTCGGTCGGCATGCCCGCCATCGCCGACCAGGTGGTGCTCACCCAGGGCTCGTTCGAGCACGGCCCGTTCGTCGCCGCCTACGGCCTCGCCGGGGTGACCGTCGGCGCGGTCGCGGTCAACTCACCGCGCGTGCTGGACGGCTACGCCGCGCTGATCACCGAGCGGGCGCCGTTCCCGCCGGCCGTCAACGCCACGGACAGCCCCGCAAGCCTGGTTCCCGTCGACCCGAGAACCCCTTACCCGGCAACGGGTCTCGTCAACTCCACCGGCGCTCCCGTCGCCGCGCTCGCCTCCGTCCAGGAAGGAAAGTCATGACCGCAGCCACGAACTACCCCGGCGCCACCGCCTACCGCCAGATCCTCGACCAGGCCAACCGGCACAACCCCTACCCGTACTTCGCCGAGCTGAGCCGGGTGCCGATTCAGCGGCTGGACGCGGACAACTGGCTGGTCAGCAGCCACGAGGCGATCACCCGGCTGCTGCGCGATCCGAGGATGAGCGCGGAGGACCGCGACATCGACACCACCGGCGCGCCGCTGGGCTCGGACGGCAAACCGGTCACCGGGCCGTTCCTGTTCCGCGACCCGCCGCACCACAACACGCTGCGCCAGCAGACCATGTACCAGTTCGCGCCGCGCATCATGGGCATGCGCCCGCGGATCGAGGCGCTGGTGACCGGGCTGCTGGACAGGCGGCTGGGCGACGGGCCGGGTCAACTGGACGTGGTGGCCGAACTGGCGTACCCGCTGCCGGTCGGGGTGATCTGCGAGCTGCTGGGCGTGCCGCCGGAGGACGAGCCGGTGTTCCACTCGTTCGCCGGTCGGCTGACCAAGGCGCTGGACCCCGAGGAGACCCTGACCGAACAGGAGATCGCCGAGCTGGCGGTGACCCAGCGGGAGTGGCGTGCGTACCTGATGCCGATGATCGCGCGGCGCGGCGCGCACCCCGGCCCCGACCTGATCTCCGCCCTGCTCACCGATGGCGACCCGGCGACCCGGATGACCCTGGTGGAACTGGGCATCACGCTGGGCCTGCTGCTCATTGCCGGCCACGAGACCACGGTCAACCTGGTCGCCAACGGGACGCTGGCGCTGCTGCGCGATCCCGAGGCGCTGGCCAGGCTGCGCGCCGATCCGGAGCTGGCGCCGGCGGTGGTGGAGGAGGTGCTGCGCTACGACCCGCCGGTGCAACTGACCGGTCGTCGGGCCACCGCCGACATCGAGGTGGACGGCCACACCGTCCGCGCCGGCGAGCATGTCTCGCTGCTGCTGGCCGCCGGCAACCGCGACCCCCGCCGGTTCGCCGACCCGGAGACGTTCTGGCCCGAGCGTCCGAACAACGCGCACCTGGCCTTCGGCGGCGGCGTGCACTACTGCTTCGGCGCCGCGCTGGCCCGGATGGAGGCACAGGCCGCGCTCACCGCCATCGCCACCCGCCTGGACAACCCGCGCCTGGTCGACGACCCGCCGCGCTACCGCCCCAACACCACCCTGCGCGGCCCGGCCGAACTCCCCGTCGCCTACGACGCCCTCCGCCGCTGACCTCGGTGGGCACGCGGCGATCACCGTGGCCGCCAGCCGACTGTGGTGCTGCCGAGGTGTCGGTGGCGGCCAGGTGACCGTGCGTTCAGTCGTTGGCGCCGACGACCTGGAAGTCCTGGTTGACGAAGACGTGGTGTGGCCAGCTGACACCGATGTTGTGGACCTCGTACTCGCCGTTGCTCAGCTGCACGACGCGGTCGACGATGCCCCCCGGATAGACCGCCAGCGCAGCCGCCGTCGCCTTGTTCGCCGCCGTTCCACTGACGATCGTCCCGGACCCCTGGTTGTAGTCCGCCGGGATCTGACCGACCGTCTTCGACGTGCTCGTCGACGAACTCGGTGCGCCGCTCTGGAAGGGCACCACCGCCGAGGAACCCGCGGACGCGCTGCCGGTCGGTTGCACGGTGACCTGCGTGGCCGTGATGGTCGTATTGTCGTCCGTCCCCAGCACGAGGACGGATTCGCCGCTTGTCACGGCACTGGCCACGGCCGAGTTGGTCCCGTTCAGGTAAGTCGTCGCGGACGTCTCCTTGATGGTCACCTTCTGCCCCGATGCTGTCGACAGCGTGAAGCCCGTGGTGGACACGTCGCTGACTGTGCCGACCGATCCTCCTGCGGCCGGTCCCGACCGAGCATTGGCTCCCCCGCTGGGCTTGCCGTGCCCCGCTGGCGCCGACGAGGACGTAGCGGTCGACGAAGAGGAGGTGGCCGTTGTCGAAGAGGACGTGGCGGCGCAGCCGGCAACTCCGACCACCGCGGACATCAGTGCGGCGGCCAGTATCCATCGGCCTTTCCGGTTCGACAGCGGTCGCCGCGCACCTGGCCGGCCAACCTGCTCGGCCGGCGAGCTTGTCCGGTCGTGATCTTCCATGACAGCCCTTCTTCCTACTTAGGTACTAGGTAGCTAAGGAAGATAGTGGCAACCCGGCCTGTGCCGTCCCTGTGCGATTCCTGTGCTGACGCCGTGCTTGCGTCGTCGATCAGGACCGGCTTCGTCGATCAGGACTGGCTTCGTCGGTCGGGACTGTTGCCAAGACCGACGTTCGCTCCCAGCCAGGAGGACAGTGCGCCGGTGAGCCCGGGGTCGGTCTCCCGCAGCCGCTTGGCTCCAGGGGAGGACTGGACCCGTTTGACCACCTTGGCGTGGTACTCGCGGATGAGCTGGACGGCCGTGGGGCCGTCCCGCTGAGCGACGGCGTCCACGATGTCCATCCGCGCCCGGTTCAGCGATCGCGGGACCCGGCCCCACTCCTCGTTGGTTTCCCTGGTCAGTTCGACGGCGAGGCCGATCTGGATCTGGGTGATGAACCGGCACAGTGCGGCGAGCAGCGGGTTGTGCGAGATCGCGGAGAGGGTCACGAAGAAGTTCAGCAGTGCCGCGGCGGATGATTCCGCGTCGGCGATCTCCGCGGCCTGTTCGGCAGCGGCGCGCAGGCCGGCGATGTCCTCGTCGGACGCCCGGTCCACCGCCAGTTCGACTGCGTAGGCGTTCAACGCTCCCAGCAGGCCGAACACGTCGGCCGCGGTCATCTTCTCGAACTGGACCACTGAGGCGATGGACATCGCGAGCAGTGTGTCGCCGCTCGCGGTGACCGTGGTCCGGCTGCCGTTACGGGTACTGAGCAGGCCCATCGCCGTCAACACCCGGACCGCCTCCCGGATGGTCGGCGCGCTGACGTCGTACTGGGCGGCCAACTCCCGCTCGGAGGGCAGCCGCGCGCCGTCCGGCAGCGCGCCGCTGAGAATCTGACCGCGCAGGTCCTCCACGATCTGGTCGGCGACCCGGCCACGGTACAGCCGCGTTGACGGTTGCGACATCGTTCTCTCCTCAGCAGATTCACGCCAATCTTACCTACTTGGTACGTAGTGCCGAGTGGCTGGGCCAGGTAAGGCCATTTCTCAGCTCCTCTCGCTCGTCACCGCCTTGACCGCAACCTACCAAGTAGGTAGCGTGCTTGGTACGACGAACGCGCAGGAGGATCACGATGAAGGTCGCACCATTCGACGAGAACGCTTTCCATCTGGACCACCCGAGGGGCACGGTGGCCTTCAACTACCTGCTGATGGGCGGGGAACCGGAATCCCTGGAGAACTACCGCTACATCCTGGGCCGCCAGGAAGCCGACTTCCGGATGCCACGACACCGGCACACTTTCGAGCAGATCCGGCTGCCCCTGGTGGGCGATATGAACCTGGGCGAGCAGGGCATCCTGCACGAGGGGGAGATCGGTTACTTCCCGGAGGGCCAGACCTACGGCCCGCAGGACGACCCGCTCGGCGACCCGAAGCAGTTGCAGTTGGTGTTGCAGTTCGGCGGCGCGGCCGGCCTCGGCATGGGCGCCGGACGCGGTCGCGGACCGGACGCGCGGCGGGACGGGGCGGCGCCGCGGCGGGAGCGTCGCGAAATGAAATTCCCCCGGCCGCGCTACCAGAGCGTGCTCATCATGAACCCGGATCACTTCAACTGGCTGCCCACGGCCGAGGCGCCGGGCGTGGAACGCAAGCACTTCGGCTCGTTCACCGAGCGTGCGTTCTGGATCGAGTACGTCAAGATCGGCTCCGGCGCTGAGTGGACCTCCACCACCGACGCGGGCCGGCGACTGATCGTCGCCCTGTCCGGCACGGGCACCGTGTCCGGCACGAAGATCGGTCGGCTGGCCGCCCTGCAGGTCGAGGCGGGCGAGACGCTCCACGTCGACGCCACCGACGAGCTGGTGTTGTTCATCGTGGGCCTGCCGCCCGTGCGGTTGCCCGCCACCCCCTCGGACCAGTTCGACATCGTCACCAGCGACGGCGGGATCGAGTTCGAGAACCCCCGCAAACGGCGGGAGGCGGCGGAGCAGGCCGCTGTCTGACCTCGGCCGGACCCGCAGGAACGGTTCGCCCAACGAAAGTGGTGTGGCCAGAGTGAAACTCGCCGTCCGGCGGACCTACGCCGACCTGCCGATCGGAGGTCACCGGTGACCCAACCCCACCTGCAGATCGTCATCGGCAGCACCCGACCCGGCCGCCGGGGCGGCGCCGTGGCCCGGTGGTTCCACGACGTGGCCGTCCGGCACGACCGGTTCGACGTCGAGCTGATCGATCTGGTCGAGGTCGGCCTTCCCCTGCTGGACGAGCCCCAGCCGTCCGGCCGCGGGCCGTACACCCAGGGGCACACCCAACGGTGGAGCCGGACGATCAGCGCCGGCCAGGCCTACGTGTTCGTGGTGCCGGAGTACAACCACAGCTACAACGCGGCGACCAAGAACGCGCTGGACTACCTCAACGAGGAATGGCGACACAAGCCGATCGCCTTCGTCGGCTACGGCGGCGCCGCGGCAGGCGCCCGCGCGGTCCAGGCACTCATTCCGGTGGTGGTGTCGCTGGGCATGAAACCACTCGCGCGGGCCGTGCACATCCCGCGAATCAGCCGCGCGGTGGCCGCCGACGGCACGCTGCGCACCGACGATCGGCTGGACACCGGTGCGTTGACCCTGCTGGACGAGTTGTTCCAGCTCGCCGGCGGACGCACCCCCGCCGAGCACCCGGCCGTGGTCTGATGCCCAGCCGGGTCCGCGCTGCCGTCAGCCAGCCGACCGCGGTGGCCGTCGTCTACGTGGCGGTGATGTTCCTGTCCACAATGGACTCGACCATCGTCAACGTCGCGCTGCCGACCATCGGGCGGACCTTCGCCGTCCCGTCGACCGCGGTCGACTCGGTGTCCATCGCCTACCTGGTCAGCCTGGCGGTGTTCGTCCCGGCGTCCGGCTGGCTCGGCGACCGGTTCGGCGGCAAGCGGACCCTGCTCACCGCGATCGCGGTGTTCACCGTCTCCTCGGAACTGTGCGGCATCGCGTCGAGCCTCGGCGAACTGGTGCTGTTCCGCGTGCTGCAGGGCGCGGGCGGCGGCATGCTCACCTCGGTCGGCATGGCCATGCTGATGCGCGCCTTCCCGCCGGAGCAACGGGTCCGAGTGTCCGCGATGATCACCCTGGCGACCGGGGTTTCCCCGACAGTCGGCCCGGTGCTCGGCGGACTGCTGGTCACCGACCTGTCCTGGCGCGCGGTGTTCTCGGTCAACGTGCCGATCGGCATCGCCGCCCTGGTGTTCGGCGCGCTGTTCCTGCGGCGCGACGACCAGCACCGGCCCGGCGAATTCGACACCGCCGGTTTCCTGCTCGCCGCATCCGGGTTGGGCCTGGCGATGTACGGGGTGTCGGTGGGGCCACGGCACGGCTGGACCTCGCCCGAAGTGCTCGGCTGCGTGGTCACCGGGGCGGCGCTGCTGGTCGCGCTGGTGCTGCTGGAACTCCGTCGATCCGCGCCGATCATGGACGTCCGGTTGCTGGTGGACCGGTTGTTCGGCAACGCAAGCGCCATCATGGCGATCGAGTCGGTGACCTTCCTCGGCACGCTCTACACGGTGTCGCTGTACTTCCAGGACGGCCGCGGGCTCAGCGCGCTCGACTCCGGCCTGAGCACCTTCCCCGAAGCTCTCGGCGTGATGGCCGGTGCGCAGCTGGGCAGCCGGCTGCTGTACCGCAGGCTCGGTCCACGCCGGCACCTGATCGGCGGGATCGCCGGGACCAGCCTGTTCATCGCGCTGCTCGGACTGCTCGGCACCGACTCGAACCTGTGGCTGGTGCGGATCGTGCTGGTCGGCATGGGCCTGTCCGTCGGGCAGGTCTTCGTGGCCAGCCAGGCCGTCGCGTTCGCCGACATCTCGCCCGCCGCGTCCGGGCGGGCGTCCACCTTGTTCAACGTTGGCCGCCGGCTCGGCGGCGCGGTCGGCGTCGCCGTGGCCACCACCGTGATCGTGCTGGCCGGCGCGTCGACCGGTGGCCAGATCGCGCCGTCCGCCTACCGCGTGGCCTTCTTCGTGGCCGCCGCGATCAATCTGCTCGGGCTGCTGTCCGCTCGGGCGGTGCGGACGGGCGACGCGCTGAACACCATTCCCCAGCTACGCCCGAAAAGGAAAGGAAACCAGCAGAATGTTGTCCTTGAACCAAGCCGCGGAGATCGTGGACGCGGCGCTGAGCACGGCGCGTGAACTCGACCTGCGGCCATTGACCATCACCGTGCTCGACCCCGGCGGTCACCCCATCGTTGTCAAGCGCGAGGACGGCGCAGGCATCCTGCGCCCGCAGATCGCGCATGCGAAGGCCTGGGGCTGTCTTGGCACCGGGCAGGGCGGCGCCACCGGAGCCCGGCACGCCACCCGCGACCCGGCGTTCTTCACCGCGCTGGCCGCCATTTCCGAGGGTCGCATCGCGTCCTCCCGGGGCGGCGTGCTGATCCGCGACGCGCAGGGCGCCCTGCTCGGCGCGATCGGGGTCAGCGGCGACCGGCCGGAGAACGACGAGACCGTTGCCATCGCCGGGGTGCAGAAGGCCGGCCTGGTCGCTGACGCGGGCGCGAGCCCGCGCGAGGGCTGAGCTGTCCGTGGGGTCGGCCGGCGAGGCGCCGGCCGACCATCCTTTTTCGACAGTCAACCGCGGCGTCGACTCGCCACGAATTCAATGTCGCATTCGATGTGAGAAATGTGGTGCCCCATGACGAACATGGAGAACCCGGCCGAGGACCGTCCCCACGACTTCGCGTCCCGACGTTGGCCCGCTCTGCTGATCTGCCTCGTCGCCAGCTTCATGACCCTGCTCGACGTCAGCGTCGTCACCATCGCGCTGCCCTCGATGGAACGCAACCTGCACCTGAGCCCGGCCGAGATCACCTGGGCCGTCGCCGGATACGCGCTGGCCTTCGGCCTGACCCTGGTGCCGGCCGGCCGGCTGGGCGACGAGTACGGGCGCCGCAGGCTGTTCCTGGTCGGCCTGTCGCTGTTCGCGGTGACCGGGGTGATCTGCGGCGTCGCGCCCAACGCCGGGATCCTGATCGCCGGCCGACTGCTGCGCGGCGTCTCGGCCGGCATACTCGCCCCGCAGGTGATCGGCCTGATGCAGCAGATGTATCCGCGGCAGACGCGTGGCAGGGCGTTCGGTTACTACGGCGCGACCACCGGTATGTCCACCGCCGTCGGGCCGCTGCTCGGCGGGGTGGTGCTGCAGGTATTCGGCCCTGCCGTCGGCTGGCGGTGGGTGTTCTACCTGTCGATCCCCATCGTGTTGGTCGCGCTCGCCGTCGGCGTCAGGGTGCTGCCGGCCGACCACCGTGGCCACGCCCACCGGCTCGACCTGCTGGGAGTCCTGCTACTCGGGCTCGGGGTGCTGTTGATCATGCTGCCGATGCTGCAGGAGACGGGAGCCAGGGCGCAGCCGCAGTTCTGGCTGTTCGCCGTCGGCGCCGTTTTCCTGGTGCTGTTCGTGCGCTGGGAGCGGCGGCTCGCCGCGCGGGACGCCCGGCCGTTGGTGCACCTGAAGGTGCTGCGCATCCGCAGCTACGCGGTGGGCACCACGATCGCCACCGCCTTCTACACCGGTTTCACCAGCATCTTCCTGGTGCTCACTCTGTTCCTGCAGCAGGGGCTGAAGTACTCGCCGCTACAGGCGGTGCTGACCACCCTGATCTTCACGATCGCCTCGGCCGGCGCGGCCGTGCTCAGTGGACGCCTCGTGCACCGGGTCGGTCGGCCGCTGGTGGTGCTGGGCACCGGGCTCGCCACGGTCGGGTTGATCGCGGTCGCGCTGGTCTCGCACGCCTCGACCAAGGCGGACGCGCCGCTGGTGCTCGCCATTCCGCTGCTGGTCGCCGGGGCGGGCTGCGGGCTGGTCATCTCCGCGAACCAGACGCTCACGCTCACCGACATCACCCGCGCCACGGCCGGGGTCGCCGCCGGCGTGTACGAGACCGGGGTGCGCATCGGCACCGCGTTGGGCACCGCGATCGTCAGCGCGCTGTTCTTCGGCACGCTGCTCAGCACGCACGGCGACTACCACGCCGCGGTCGCCGCCGGCCTGATCAGCCCCGCGGTGCTGGTCGGCGTCGCCTTCCTGATCGGACTGGTGGACCTCGTCCGGCCGGTGCGCGTCACGGCGGCGCCACGGGAAGCGGTGGACGCCGAGGTTGCCGGACAGACGCCGTCGACTCGATCCGGATGACCTCGCGATCGTCTCGCGAACACATCGTCTCGCGAACACCCGGAAGGCGGGATCCCATGACAACCACCGCAGAGCCCCGAACGAACGCCGACTGGCTGAACGAGAGCCGCTGGCGGTCCCACATCTACCTGGAGGACTGGCGAACCGGCGCGGGCGGCAGCCGCGCCGTGGTCGAACCGGCGACCGGCGGCGAACTCGGCAGTCTCGGTCTTGCCGCGCCCGAGGACGTCACCGTGGCCTGCGCCCGTGCCGCGCTCGCCGGCCGGGCCTGGGCGGCGCTGCCCTACCCCGAGCGTGCGGCCGTGCTGCGCCGGGCCGGCGACCTGTGGGCCGAGCACGCGGCCGAGATCCGCGACTGGCTGGTCCGGGAGGCCGGCAGCGTCCCGGCCAAGGCCGAGATCGAACTGCGCAGCGCCGTCGAGGAGTGCTACGAAGCGGCCGCCCTCGCCTCCCATCCCACCGGCGAGGTGCTGCGGTCCGCGCAACCACGGCTGAGCTTTGCCCGGCGTCGCCCGGCCGGCGTGGTCGGGGTGATCGCGCCGTTCAACTTTCCGCTGACGCTGTCCATCCGCTCCGTCGCGCCAGCGCTCGCCCTCGGCAACGCGGTGGTGCTGAAGCCGGACCCGCGCACCGGGGTCAGCGGTGGCGTGGCGCTGGCCCGGATCTTCGAAGAGGCCGGCCTGCCACCGGGGGTGTTGGCGGTGCTGCCCGGCGGCGTCGACGTCGGCGAGGCCATCATCACCGATCCTCGGGTACGGGTCGTGGCCTTCACCGGCTCGACCCGCGCCGGCCGCCGGGTCGGCGCGCTGGCCGCCGAGCACCTGACCCGGGTCCATCTCGAACTCGGCGGCAATTCCGCGCTGATCGTCATGGGCGACGTCGAGGTGGACAAGGCGGCCTCGATCGGCGCGTTCGGCTCCTTCCTGCACCAGGGCCAGATCTGCATGACCACCGGACGGCACCTGGTCGACGCCGCGATCGCCGAGGACTATGTCGCCGCCCTGGCCGCGCACGCCGACGCCCTCCCGGTGGGTGATCCGGCGACCGACCAGGTCGCGCTGGGGCCGGTCATCGACGCCGGGCAGCGCGACCGCATCCACCGCCTGGTCACCGAGACCGTCGAGCAGGGCGCGCGGCTGGCCGCCGGCGGCAGCTACGACCGGCTGTTCTACCGGCCCACCGTGCTGTCCCAGGTGCCCAGCAGCGCGCCGGCCTGGGCACAGGAGGTGTTCGGCCCGGTCGCACCGGTGATCGCCTACCACAGCGAGGACGAGGCCATCGCGCTGGCCGAGAACAGCGAATACGGTCTGTCGCTTGGCATTCTGTCCGGTGACGGCCTGCGGGCGCTGGAGTTGGCCGAGCGCATCCCCTCCGGGGCGGTGCACGTCAACGACCAGACGGTGTCCGACGAGCCGGTCATCCCGTTCGGCGGTGTGGCAGCCTCGGGCAACGGCTCGCGGATGGGCGGTATCCAGGCCAATCTGGACGCCTACACCGAAACCCAGTGGGTCACCGCGCGGAGTGCCCTGCCCGACTACCCGTTCTGACGCCGGGAAGGATGTCCGTGACCGAGGGCGAATACACGACGAGCGCGGCGTTTCTGCGGGCGCTGCGCGCCGGCGGGGTCAGCTACCTGTTCGCCAACCTGGGCAGCGATCACTCAGGGTTCATCGAGGCGTACGCGCGGGCCAGGCAGGACGGGACCGCCGAGTGGTTTCCCGCGCCGATCATCTGTCCACACGAGAGCGTGGCACTGTCCGCTGCCCAGGGGTACGCCCAGATCACCGGGCAGGCCCAGGCGGTGGTCGTGCACGTCGAGTGCGGCACCCAGAACCTGGGTGGGATGCTGCACAACGCGGCCAAGGGCCGGGTGCCGGCGCTGATCTTCGCCGGCGCGTCGCCGTACACCCAGCGTGGCGAACTGCCCGGCAGCCGCAACGAGTTCATCCAGTGGATACAGGACGTACCCGACCAGCGTGGGATCGTGCGGGGCTACACCAAGTACGACAACGAGATCCGCACCGGCCGCAACGTCGACCAGCTGGTGCACCGCGCCCTGCAGATCGCGCACAGCGAACCCGGCGGCCCGGTCTACCTGATGGGCGCGCGCGAGGTGATGGAGGAACAGCTCGACCCGGCCGTGCTGGGCACGGCTCCGGTCGGGTTCACGCCGGTGGCGTCGGCCGCGCTGGCGCCCCCGGTGGTCGAGATGATCGCCAGGGCACTGGCCGGCGCGCAGCGGCCCCTGGTGATCACCTCCTACCTGGGCCGGCGCCCGGAGACGGTGGCAGGACTGGTCGAGCTGTGCGAGTCGCTGGCGATCCCGGTGCTCGAATCGGTGCCGGGCTATGTCAACTTCCCCGCCGACCATCCCCTGCACCTCGGCTACCAGTGGAACACGCCCCGGCAGAATCCGACGCTGGCCGCGGCCGACGTCGTGCTGGTGCTGGGCAGTGATGTGCCGTGGATTCCGACCAGGAACCGCCCGGCGGACAACGCGCGGGTCTTCCTCATCGACACCGATCCGGTCAAGGAGCGGACACCGCTGTGGCACGTGCCCGCCGAGTGCTTCGCCCGCGCCGAACTCGGCACCGCCCTGGGCCAGCTCACCGAGTTCGTCCGCGGCCACCGACTCGCCGTCGACACGGATGCGATCGCCGCACGACTGCGCGGCGTCCACGCCGAGCACGACGAACTTCTCGCCGCCGCCAACGAGCGGGAGCGACCGGACGGTGAGCTGATCACTCCCGAGTACCTGACCGCCTGTGTGCGGGAGGCGATCGACGAGAACACCGTGGTGCTCAACGAGGGCATTTCCAACTACCAGGTGATCAACGAGCACCTACGGGCCAACCGCCCCGGTTCGGTGCTCACCTCCGGTGGCGGCTCGCTCGGCTGGTATGGCGGTGCCGCCCTCGGCGTGAAACTGGCCCGCCCCGACCAGACCGTGGTGTCCCTGGTCGGTGACGGCACATACCTGTTCGGGGTGCCGGCATCGGCGCAGTGGGTCGCGCGTCGGTACGACCTGCCGTCGCTCACCGTCATTTACGACAACCAGGGCTGGAAATCGCCGAAACTGTCCACTGTGGGCGTTCACCCGCACGGTGTGGCGGCACAGCACAACGACTTCGGGATCAGCTTCGCTCCGGAAGCCGACCTGCCCGGGATCGCGCGGGCGGCGTCCGGGGCGTGGGCGCGCACGGTCTCCAGGGCCGACGAACTGCCCGCGGCGGTCAAGGAGGCATTCGCCGCGGTCCGGGCCGGCCAGCCGGCCGTGCTGTCCGCACAACTCCCCGATGCCTAGGCGCAGCAGGGTGTTGTGGCCCGTCCTCATCCCGAGCCTTCCGGCCAGGCGCGACCCGGACCTGCCAGCCAGCGCCAGCCCAATGTGCTCCAACGCCTTGCGGCACAACACAGTCCGCCGCGCGGTTCGCGGTTGAGTTGGCTGGTCGGGTCGAGGAAGCGACGCCGGTTCAGGCCCAGGTGGGCCAGGTGGCGGCTGACGGTACGGACAGAGATCGTGACCGTCGCGACCTTCGACGGACAGTGGCGCGTTACCGTGAAGCATGGACGGGTTTTTCTGTTTGATGGACGAGCTGGTGGTACTTCTCATCCTGCCGGGAAAGACCCGTCCGCTTGGTCAGGCCCTCTGCGCGGTCATCAATGTCATGTCCCGCAACAGCTAGCGAGCCATCCGTACGAGTATGTGTTCGCCACGCCCAGTGGGTCCTGGTTGTGGCGCTCGACGTTCGTCAGTCGGGTGTTGCGTCGGCGCGGAGCGGTCATCGGCTTCGATTGGCAACCAGCACGGGCGACGCCGATCAGAGCAGCCGTGGCAGGCCTTCGGCGGCGTGATGAGCGGTGAGCATGGCCAGCCTCGCCGATGGCCAGCCTCGCCGCCCCGGTCACGCCGAGTCGCGGATCACCAGGCTTGGCGTAAACCAGGAGGACTGCACGGGCGCGTCGGGCGCGCCAATCTGGGCGAGCAGCAGCTCGGCCATCCGACCGGACATCTCCTCGACCGGTTGCCGCACCGTGGTCAGGGGCGGTTCACACGCCAGTGCCGCACTGCTGTCATCGAAGCCGATGACCGCGACGTCCTCCGGTACGCGCAGACCGTACTGTTGCAGCACAGGCATGGTGCCCAGGGCCATCAGGTCCGAGGCGATGAACACGCCATCCATCCCCGGCGCGGCATCCAGCAGCTCACGCATGGCTCGACTGCCCCCGATCTGCGTGAAATGTCCCTCGGCCACCCCCGCCTCGGTCAACCGGTGCCGACGCAGGCTTTCGCGGAACGCGTCAAGCCGCTCGTGGCCCGGCGGTTCGTCCAGCGGCCCGGTGATCGTCGCGATCCGCCTCCGGCCGAGGCCGACCAGCCGGTCGACGGCCAGCGCGACGCCGGCCCGCTGGTCGGCCTCGACATACCCGATCGGCAGCGGCGTGGGCGGCCGGGCCGAGAGCACCACCGGAATCCGCTCCTCGGCGAGCACCGCAGGCAACGGGTCGCTGGACCGGTTGGACAGCAACACCACACCGTCCACGTGGCCGCTGCGCAAGTAGTGCAGCACCTGGGTGCGCGACTCCTCGTCGTTGGCCACCATCAGCACCAACTGGATGCCCAGAGGCCGCAGCGTAGCCAGCAGGCCGCTGGCGATTCGGCCGAAGTGCGGGTCATTGAACACGCGCCCGACGAACGGCACACCGCCGGAGGGATCATCGGGCTCGGAGACCAACAGGGCGATGGAGTCCGTGGTCCGGGTGACCAGCGAACGCGCGGCGCGATTGGGGACGTAGTTGGTCGCTGCGATGGCTTTCTGCACTGCCCGACGTATCGCGGGCGCGACGGCCGGGCTGCCGTTCACGACCCGGGAGACGGTGGCCCGGGACACCCCGGCGACCTGTGCGACGTGCTCCAGGGTGACCGGTCTGTGCCCGGTCGCACCGTCGCGCGGCGTCCTCTTGGTCATGGTGTTATTTATACGAGCTTGACGGGCTGGCTGCGAAGCGGCGCAATGGTCAGCTGGCCTGCCAAGGCCGGCTGACCTGGAAGAGGTCGGCCGGCCTCGGCACGCGGTCGCGGTCAGCACCGCATCAGTTCATGATCACCATTACTGCACGACCGACCATACGAACGTGGCCGTGCCCGACACTCCCTTCGTATCGGTGGCGGTGACGGTCACCGTGTAGGTCCCGAGCGTGCTGCTGGAACCGGAGATCGTGCCGTTCGGCGCGATCGTGATGCCGGGTGGCAGCCCGGTCGCGGTGTAGGTGAGGGTCTCCGCCGTATTGGAGTCGACTGCCTGCATGGTGAAGGAGACCCCGGCGCCCTTCGGGTTGGCGTAGCCGAAGGGGTTGACCACGCCGACGGTCTCCGCGCCCGGCACGCCCGAGTTCGGTGTGACGTTCGCGCTGACCGCGGTGTTGGCCAGCGACACACCCGCACTCGACGCGCCCGCCGCGATCTGCCCGGTCAGGGTTTGCGCCAGGCTGGTCGATCCGGTCAGCGGGAGGTTGCTGGACGCGTCACCGACCTTGATCGAGTAGCTGCCGGCGTGGGCCTCCCACTGGTTGTCGGTCGGCGACCAGGCAGCGAGCTGGTGGATCGTCACCGGGAAGGACACCGTCGCGCTCTGCCCGGCGTTGAGCATCACGCGTTGGAAGCCGCCGAGCTGTTCCGGCGGGTCCTGGTTCGCGGCCGGGTCACCCACGTACAACTGGGCCACGTCCCCGCCGGCGACCGACCCGGTATTGGTGATCGTCGCGGTCACCGTGGCCGTGCCGTTGGCGTTGAAGGCGCCGACATTGAGGTTGGAGAAGGAGAACTTCGTGTAGGAAAGGCCGAAGCCGAAGGGGAAGGCGGGGGTGATGTTCTGCGACTGGTACCAGCGGTAGCCGATGTCGACGCCCTCGCTGTAGACCGGCCCGGTCGGCGTGCCCGGCCACTGCGCGGTGGTCTGCGCCGGGACCTGGCTGAGGCTGGCCGGGAAGGTGATCGGCAGCTTGCCGGACGGGTTGGCCGTGCCGAAGATCAGCGCAGCCGTCGCGGCGCCGGTCTCCCCGCCGCCGTACCAGTTCTCGAACACTCCGGCCACGTTGTTCAGCCATGGCATGACCACCGGTGAACCACTGTTGATCACCACGATGGTATTCGGGTTGGCCGCCACCACCTGCTGGATCATCGACTCGTCCGTGCTGGACAGGTCGAGTGTGGCCAGGTCGCTCTCCTCGCCCTCCGGCGCGCTGACGTAGATGATCGCGTCGGTTGCGGCCTTGGCCGCGGCGACCGCCTGCGGGATGTTCGCGGTGCCGTTGTCGTCGCCCGCGGTGTAGGTGACGTTGCTCGTCCCGAGCACGTTCTGGATGCCGGTCAGCGGCCAGACCGTGTTGGAACTGTCCACCCCGCCGCTGCCGCCGCCGGCGAGTTCGACCCCGGCGCCGCCGTCGGTGCCGATCACCGCGACGGTCTCGTTACCGGTGGGGTTGAGCGGCAGGATGCCGTTGTTCTTGAGCAGCACCGTGCCCTCCTCACCGAGTTGCAGCGCGGTCTGCTGGTGCGCCGCGGTGGTGACGGTGGCGGAGAGGGAACCGGTCTGCGGGTTGTCGAACAGGCCGAAGGCGAACAGCTGGGTCAGGATGCGGGCCACGATCGAGTTGACCGTCGCCTGGCTCAACGTGCCGTTGCCCAGCGCGGTGGTCACCGCACTGGCATCGGAGAACGGCATCGCGATGTCCATACCGCCCTCGGCGTCGGAGACGGCGTTGCCGGCGGCGCCCCAGTCGGAGATGACGAAACCGCCGTAGTTGGCCTGCTCGTCGAGTCCGTCCTGGAGCATGTCGGCATTCGCACACGAGGGAGCGCTGTTGACCACGGCATAGGAGCACATCATCGAGCCCGGCGCCGCCTGGGCGACGGCGGTCTGGAAGGGCGCCAGGTAGAGCTCCTCCAGAGACTGCTGCCCGACCGTCTCGTTGTCGCCACCGTTCGGGTACTGCTCCTGGTCGTAGGCGGCGACGTGCTTGACATCGGCCATCACGCCCTGCGCCTGTAGACCTTTGACCTCGGCCGAGGTGATCTGGCCGGCCAGGTACGGGTCCTCACCGTAGGTCTCGTAGGTCCGGCCCCAGCGCGGGTCGCGTACCAGGTTGGTGGTCGGGCCGAGGGCGAGGTTCACGCCCTTGCCGGCGAACTCGGCGCCCTTCGCGGCGCCCTCCTGCTGGATCAGCGTCGGGTCCCAGGTGGCCGCCGCGTTCTCGCCGTCGGGGAAGGCGGTCACGCCGCCGTTGCCGTCACCGACTCCGGACGGGCCGTCCTCCATGTTGATCGCCGGGATGCACAGATTGGGGATGGCATTGACCTGGCCGATGTAGGACGAGCTGCCGTCGCCGGAGAGCAGCGTGGCCGCTTCCGCGTCGTCCATGGTGTTGAGCGCCTGCTGGACCCGCTGGGCAATCGGTGCGGTGGAGCCGGCCCACGGGCAGACCCCGTTGCCGCCGTTGCCATTGCCGCCGGTCACCGGCGCGGTGGTGGTCAGTCCGTAGACGTCGAGTTCGAAGATCGAGTCACCGAACTGCGTTCCCCGGGCCGTGGCATACACACGGACATAGCGATCGGTCGCGGATACCGGGAACGTCTCGCTCCCGCCGGTGCCGGTGGTCGTGGCGTAGACATTGGTCCAGGTCGCGTTGTCGTTGGACACCTGGATCTGGAACGCCGAGGCGTACGCGGCCTCCCACAGAATGCTGATGCTGCAGATCTGCTGTGGGGAACCGAGATCGGCATCCAGCCACTGCGGATCGCTGGACGCGCTCGACCAGCGGGTGCCGGGGTCGCCGTCGGTGGCGTCACGGGCGGGGTAGTCGGTGGCATCCTGGGTCGAGGAGGCCGTGGTCGGCTGGTCCAGCGCGAGGTCCTGCGTGCCGCAGTACTCGGTCGGCCCGGTGCCGCCACCCGGGCCCTGGGCGAAGGACATGAAGTGGAAGTTCCAACCGTTGGTGTCCTGATCGACGGTGAGTGTCTGCTGGCCGGCCGGTAAAGTGATGTCGGCGGTGACCGTAGTCCAGGTCTCGTAGCCGCCGGTGTTCGGAACGGCGACAGAGCCGGTCAGGTTGGCGCCGGCGGAGTTGGCGATGTGCAGTGCGTCGGCGATCCCGTACGGCGAGGCCACCCGGAAACTGGCCGTGTAGTTTCCTGCGGTGGCAACGTTCACCGTGTAGTTGAACCACTGTCCCGGCGTGGTCCAGCCGATGTCGTAGGCGCCACCGGCCGGGGCGGTGTCCTGGGTGTCCGCGGTGGTCTCGAGATCGATTCCGTCGGAGCGGTAGCTGTTGGCGGAACCGTTGGTGGCGCTGACGTTGTAGGCGACGCCTTGACCGCCGGTGTCGTAGTTGGCCGCCTGGACCGTGCCGGGCACGGCTGCGGGCGTGCCGCCGAAGGGCGCGCTGGTGGCGGCGTAGGCGGCGGTGGTGGTCGCGACCAGCGAACACGCGGCCAGGGTCACGGTCGCGAGTATCGAGCGGACGGTGGGTCTGGTGCGGGTCGGTCGCGATCTGCCATGCGAGTGGGCCGGGGGTCGGGGGAGAGGCGCCATTGCATTTCCCTTCGGTTGTTGGATCACCATCTCGGCACCGGCGAGCTCGATGACGCGGTGGCGGCATGCTCGTGGTTCGGAGGAACGCTCGGCTACCCACTGTCATGGACGGCTCGGGTCCGGGCAGCGGTAGGGAACCGATTCAGATCTGTCTGCTGTGAGAGCGCTCTCTCAATGTTCCGGGTAAGAGCTCCATGGTGTCAAGGTTTGGCTGGTCGCTTCGGCAACACCGGCCGGATCGCCTCATTGCCAGCACGGATTCGTGCCGTTCGGCAGAAGTCGAATCAGGCGAATGGGGCTTCCGCGTGGGCCGACGGCATCGTTGGCATCCGGTCGATGCGGGCGCGCAACCGGACGATGAGAAATCGCTCTCACCGGAGGCGTGAGCAATCTTTCACGGTGACCGGCGGTAGCGGTTGTCGAGCCCGACCTGTCCCGGCTGTGCCGCTACGTGGAAGCGAAAACCGTCTGGACCCGTCGGCGTCTGACCGCCCTGCCGTGCAGGATTCCTACCAGCGCTCAGCACCGGTGAGGAGTCTTTCACCTCGTCATTGCCGCTCAACCGGGCGGGTTCGGCTGTTGTGGAGCCAGTTCAGGTATTCGGAGAATCGTTCCACATAGGACAATGGCGTCGGCGCCGCGGCCATGGTGTCCGCGTACCGTCGCACCTGCCGGTAACGGTCGAGCCTGTTGTCTTGGTACACGGCCAATGCCGGTGCGATATCGGCGCGGCTGAGGCAGTCACCGAGCACTCGCGCGTCCTCGATACCCAGCGAGGCCCCGGACCCGATGTGCGGGGACATGGCGTGTGCCGCGTCTCCGGCGAGCACGACCCGGTCGCTGGCCCAGCGAGAAATTGCGGGTACCACGGCGACCCTGCTGTGCAGGACCGAGTCTTCCGGGGTGGCCAGGATGGCCTCGCGCAGCGCGAACGGCCAGGTCCCGTCGTGCAGGTTCGATACTCTGGAGAGGGCTTCTTCCTTGCTGTTCATGGTGGCACTGGTGGTGGTGCCGAATTGGGCGATCACCCAGCAACAGGAACCCTCGGCGAGGCGCACCAGCGTCCCTCGGGTGCGGTCGCGCCCGAGCACGGGGCAGCTATCGCCGAGCTCGCCGTCGAAGGGCAGTACCGCCCGCCACACATGGTGCCCTCCCTGGTGACGACTTTCGGTACCCGGGGCGAGAATCGCGCGCACCCGCGAATTCAGGCCGTCCGCGCCGACGAGCAGGTCCGCGCGTTCGTGGTCGCCATTGGCGTAGTAAACGGTGACGCCATCACGGTCTTCGACGTAATCGACGAGTTCCTTGCCGGTTCGCAGGTCGTCCGCACCGACGGCGGAGGCGAGTAACGCACTGAGCCTGGGACGGTACACCGTCCGGGCCGGTGGCATTTCGGTCGTGGCGAGCTCGCCACCGGAGAAATCGCGGTAGCGTACGGAACTCCGTTCCGCTTTGATCTCGGCCAGCCGCGCGCCGAGCCCGAGTCGTTCGAGTTCCCGGATCGTGTGCGGCCACACCCCGAGAACGGCGCCGGTCTCCCTGATCCGCGGCGACCTCTCCCGGACCACGACGTCGAAACCCGCCCGGCGCACGGAAAGCGCGGTGCTCAATCCGACGATTCCCGCACCGGCGATGATCACCCGGCCCATCGCCGTCCTCCCAGGGAAGTTACCGAACGAGTGGTCACAGACTTACCGAACAGATGTTGGAATCTCGGGACGTTCACCAAATATCGAAGTGCGTTACGTCCGCGATCGGCTTCCGTTTGACCGGACGGAACGGACGGGTTGGCCACCCCACCGCCACGGTCATACCGATGATCTTGTGATCTGGCACATTGAGCACTGCTCGGACGCCTCTGGTGTTGAGATGATGTATGCCGGTCGGGGCGACCCCCAAACCCAGCGCCCTTCCGGCCACGAGCATGTTTTGCGTGGCCCCGTAAATAGCGGAGAACTGGTAGCGGTCCTCTCTCGGGTCGCCAGGAACATACGATGACCCACAGACGAAGATGAGAATCGGAGCCTCTCGTAGCGAGGCCAACAGGTGATATGCGCCCTCTCCCATCCGACGCTTCACCGGGTCGGCAGCACCTGCCAGCCTCCCGCGGACGGCGTCGAGTGACGAGATGTCGGGAACAATGGTCTCGTGGAGACGCGCACGCTGTTCGGGAGACTTAACCACAATGAAGTCCCAGAGTTGAGAGTTCTCCGGACTCGGCGCTCTGGTGCCAGCCCAGATCAGTTTCTCGATCAGCTCATCTGATACTGGCTCGTCGGACAACCACCGCATGGTCATGGCCGACTCCATCGCCTCAAATACATCCATGCGCTACCTCCACGATTTCACGGCTCATACTCGTCTGCCGTCCAATCTGCCGTCACTTCGATTCATCCACGCGGAAACCTGCGGCATAAGAACAACCCCATCCGCCGGTGCGAGAGTGGCTAGCCGATCTCGGCGAGGGCGGAGGCGAGAGGCTCGAGTATCGCCGGGTCGAGCGGTGGCTTCAGGGGGATGATGGCGAGCCCCAGTCCTTCCTCTCCCAGCGCGGCGGCCGATGCGGCGGTGGCTCCGACGTCTCCGTCGTATATCACGGGGCTCGACAGGAGAATCTCGCCCGGATCTCTACCCAGGTCGTTGCAGTGGGCATAGAGGACGTCCCTCTTCCGGACGAATTCCTGTGGGGTTCCGCCGAGGAAGCTCCAATGCTGGGCGAAGCGGGCCGCCGTGCGGAGGGTGCGCTTCTCTCCGTTGCCCCCGATGCAGATGGGCGGATGGGGGCGCTGGACGCCTTTGGGTTCGTTGCGGGCGTCGGTAAGTTGGTAGTACCTGCCCCGGAAGGTGGTCGTCTCCTGGGTCATGAGGCCAGTGAGCACCTCGCAGGCCTCCTCGAACCGGTCGCTGCGCTCCGTGGGCGTACCGAGCGGAAAGCCGTAGGCGCGTGATTCCTCGTCATTCCAGCCGGCTCCTATCCCCAGTTCCAGCCGACCTCCGGAAATGATGTCGAGGGCCGTCGCCATGTTGGCGAGGACGGCGGGATGTCTGTGGTGGATCCCGGTTACGAGGGTTCCGAATCGGAGCCGCTTGGTCGCCTGGGCCAGGGCGGTCGTGACCGTCCAGCCTTCCAGGCACGGCCCTCGGCTGTCGGAGAAGATGGGATAGAAGTGGTCGAAGGTCCATCCTGATTCGAACACCTCGATGTCGTCAGCCACCTGCCAGATGGTCAGTAGCTCGGCCCAGGTGGTGTTCTGGGGGGCGGTCCTGAAGGCGAATCGCATGCCCTGCTGCGTCCTCTCTCCTGGGTCCTTCGTTGCTCAGCGCGGATCGGCCAACCCATCGCCCGACATCGGGTGACCCCATGCGTCGAAGTACGGCCAACTTACGCCCTGGACTCGGACATCGCAACGGTGAGAGTCCGAAACTCGACCCACTGAGGACGATACTCGGACCTGCGGGATGGCTCTCGGGTCGTCGGGTCTTCGAAGTTAACCCTCGTCTCAGCCGAACCGGACTTCCCTCAGTCGTGTGCCTCGCAACGACGCGCGCGATTCCGAATACCGACCATGATGGTCGATATTCGGATCTTGGCGGTGCTATGATGTCCGAGTCAAGGAGGTGCATGTGCGCGAGCTCGACGCGCTGGATAAAAAGATCTTCGGACTGCTGACCGAGAACGGGCGGATGTCCAACCTCGAGGTCGCCGCCAAGGTCGGGGTGTCGGAGAAGACCGTACGCCAGCGGATCCGCCGACTGATCGAGCGCGACGGTATGCGGGTCGTAGCCACCATGGACCTCAAAGCACCTCCGTCGCGGCTGATCGTCCTGGTGCGGGTTGAGTCGGGCCAGCGGTTCGTCGTCGCCGACCGCCTGGCATCGATGGCCCAGGTGGATGCGGTCCACCTGACCACAGGGGCCTACGAACTGGTCGTCCTGGCGTCGTTCGAATCCGACAGCGACGCTCTCGAGTTCTACGTCCGCCACGTCGAGCAGGGACCTGGGATCCAGGAGTCACTCTCGACGCACGTCGTCGAGACGATCACCCGCGGCACCACTACCCGGCCGGACCGCTTCGAGCAGTTCGACAAGCAGGCGTCGAGGGTCGGTAGCATGCCCGAACTGCTCGACCTCGCCTGCGATGTGGCCACCGCGTCGCTCGGCGCCGACCGGGTCCACGTGGCCACCGGGAACGTCGGGCCCGCCGATCCGACGGCGTCCCCGTGGCCGTCCACGATGCGGTGGCGGGGTCTCTCATCTCGCTACGTCGAAGAAATCCGCATCAAAGGTCAGGCCGAGGGGGTCATCCTCCCCAACATCGTCAAACACAACCAACACGTCTTCGTAGCCGACGCCCAGACCGATCCGCTCTTCAAATCCGTGACCGACCTCGTTCTCTCCGAAGGTTTTCACAGCTGGATGGGCATGCCGGTGTGCAACGGCGACACCCGGCACGGCACCCTCTGCCTGTACTGGAACAACATCATCACCTACGG
>DASZNF010000045.1:0-40012 GCA_035551355.1 Pseudonocardiaceae bacterium
AGATCGAGATCGATTTGCTCCCGATCGGTCTGGCGTTCCACCCCGGTGAACAGCTCCGCTTCGTCATCAGCGGCCGGTCCCTGCTGGGGCCGATGATGCCCCGACTTTACGAGTTCTCCCCGGCCAACAGCGGGCAGCACGTCATCCACACCGGCGGCGACCACGCTTCCTATCTGCAACTGCCCGTGCAGGCGCGCTAATCGCCGTTGTCGACGTGGCGTGGGTGTGGCGGGCCGGTACGCCCGCCGGCCTCGACACCGGCCCACCGGCTGGACCCGCAATGCCGCACGATGCCGTGTCCGAGCCCTCGGGCGCAGAATGGAGAGCAACCGTGACCAACGATGGCGTGCTGACGAACTGGGGCCGATGGGGCACCGACGATCCGTGGGGCACGTTGCGGTTGATTGACTCGGCAGCACGCGAACGGGCCGCCGCAGAGGTGCGCAGCGGGCTCCACGTCAGCCTGTGGGGTTCCAAAAGTCAGTCACTGGCTCTGACCAGTAGTTTTACGCGGCCTGTTCGTACTCGTTGATCAGGCCGCCGAGGAGGCGCTGTCGCTTGATTCGCTGGGAGTTGAGGTTCGCCACGGGGTAGGTCGGGCGGGGTGGGCGGAGCTCGCGGGACCGGTGCGGCCGCCGACCGTTGTAGTGCCGGACGTAGTCGGCGAGCACGGCGTTGAGGTGCCGCTGGCTCAGGATCAGCATGCGGTCGGTGAGCTCGGATCTGGCGGTAAGTACGAACCGTTCGGCGCAGCAGTTCGCCCGTGGGCAACGCGGAGGAATCTTCACCGGCGTGATCCCCACGTCGGCCAGGACAGCATCGAACGAGGCCGCGGACTGGCCAGCCCGGTCGCGGACGAGAAACCTGAACTCGCCGACTCGATCACCGAGATCCATCACAAGGTTGCGGATCTGCTGCGTGGTCCACCTGCCGTCCGGGTGGGTAGTCGTGCCGAGAACGTGGACGTAGCGGCTGCCGACCTCCAACACGAACAACACGTAGATCCGCTGGAGGGTGACCGCGCAGTCGACGTGGAAAAAGTCGCACGCCAGCATCGTCGATGCCTGCGTACGCAGGAACTGCCGCCAGGTCGTGTCGGTCTGCCGGTCCGGCGCGGGAGGTATGCGCGCCCGCTTCAGGATCCGCCGGATCGTCGAGGAGCCGACCCGGTGTCCAAGCTTGAGCAGCTCGCCCTGAATCCTCTTGTATCCCCAATTGTGGTTCTCGGTGGCCATCCGTTCGATCAGCTCGGTAATCGCCTCATCGACGGGCGGACGGCCGACCCGATGTGGGTAGGTCCACTTCGCGGCTACCAGGCGCCGGTGCCAGCGCAGGATCGTGGCCGGGGTGACCAACCGGTGCAGCCGCAGCCCCGTGGGTAGCACGCGGACCAACGCAGCGACCATCGCCCGGTCGGCCCAGTCCAGGCGAGGTTTCGGGTTGCCTCTGCGCAGCACGGCCACCTCGTGGCGGAGCACCAGCAACTCGACGTCCTTGGACGCCGACGAGCGACCGAGCAACACCAACAGGCCCACCAGCCTGAGGAAGATCAGATAGAGCAGACGCAGCGCCACGGCTGGCGATCATGCCCTGCCCGTCACGTGTCCGTTGCCGCAGGTCGGACCCGTTGGACCGACTTCTGGAACCCCACAGGCATTCCCCACTTGATCCGCCCCCGTCGATCCGGGCAGACGCTGGCGTCCTGGATCGCGGCGACACCCGCAGCATGATGACTCGCTCCTAGCCAGCAGGTGGTGCCAGGTTAGTGGCTTCGTCTTGGTCAGGCGGTCTCAGGAACATCGCCGTCAAACAACTCGCAGGGACCGGATCCGTTCCTCCGCTCGCTACCGCCGCGGATGCGGCCGACCCACCACGTCCACCGATGGGAGCCCGCCGGTTTGTCGGTTGGTGCACCTGGCGACGTTGGGCGGACGACTGCCACGTCTGGAACGGCTGGGGAGGTCGCGTTCGGTTCAGCCGCTGAGCTGCGATGTTCCCAATACGGTCACGCACCGTGACAAACGGCCGGTCCCGCACAGGTGGCGGAACCGGCCGTTTTTCGCTATGACGGCCTGTAGACGGCCTGGGGTGGTCGAAAACAGGCGTTTAACCAGGTCAGACCCGGTTGTGCATCACACGTCGTAGTACAGCGCGAACTCGTACGGGTGCGGACGCAGCCGCAGCGGGTCGATCTCGTTCTCCCGCTTGAGCGCGATCCAGGTGGAGATCACGTCCTCGGTGAAGACGCCGCCCTCCATCAGGAAGTCGTGGTCGGCCTCCAGGTTGTCCAGCACCTCGTCCAGGCTGGCCGGGACGGTCTTGACCTCCTTGGCCTCCTCCGGGGGCAGCTCGTAGAGGTCCTTGTCCACCGGGGTTGGCGGCTCGATCTTGTTCTTGATGCCGTCGATGCCGGCCATCACCATGGCGGCGAAGGCCAGGTACGGGTTGCCGGAGGAGTCCGGGCAGCGGAACTCGATGCGCTTGGCCTTCGGGTTGGTCCCGGTGATCGGGATCCGCACGCAGGCCGAGCGGTTGCGCTGCGAGTACACCAGGCTCACCGGCGCCTCGAAGCCCGGCACCAGCCGGTGGTAGGAGTTCACCGTCGGGTTGGTGAAGGCCAGCAGGCTCGGCGCGTGGTGCAGGATGCCGCCGATGTAGTGCCGCGCGATGTCCGACAGCCCGGCGTACCCGGACTCGTCGTAGAACAGCGGCTCCCCGTCCTTCCACAGCGACTGGTGGGTGTGCATACCCGAACCGTTGTCGCCGAACAGCGGCTTGGGCATGAAGGTCGCGGTCTTGCCCGCCTCCCACGCCGTGTTCTTCACGATGTACTTGAACAGCTGCAGGTCGTCCGCGGCGTGCAGCAGGGTGTTGAACTTGTAGTTGATCTCGGCCTGGCCCGCGGTGCCCACCTCGTGGTGCGCGCGTTCCACGGTGAACCCGGCGTCGATCAGCTTGAGCGTGATCGCGTCCCGCAGGTCGCCGTAGTGGTCGGTGGGCGCCACCGGGAAGTAACCGCCCTTGTACTTGACCTTGTAGCCCTGGTTGCCGCCCGGCTCGTCCGCGCCGGTGTTCCACCAGCCCGACTCCGAGTCGATCTCGTGGAACGCGCCGTTCTCCGCGGTGTCGAAGCGCACCGAGTCGAACAGGTAGAACTCGGCCTCCGGGCCGAAGAACGCGGTGTCGGCCAGGCCGGACTCGGAGATGTACTGCTCGGCCTTGCGCGCGATGTTGCGCGGATCGCGGCTGTAGGGCTCGCGGGTGTTGGGGTCGTGCACGAAGAAGTTGATGTTCAGCGTCTTCTCGACGCGGAACGGGTCGATTCGGGCCGTGGCCGGGTCGGGCAGCAGCAGCATGTCCGATTCGTGGATGGCCTGGAAACCGCGGACCGAGGAGCCGTCGAAGGCGAGGCCGTCGGTGAAGGCGGATTCGTCGAACGACTGGGCGGGCACGGTGAAGTGCTGCATGATGCCGGGCAGGTCGGAGAACCGGACGTCTACGAACTTCACGTCCTCGTCGCGGATGAAGCCCAGGACCTCGTCGGGATTGGTGAACACCCTCGTTGGCTCCTTGTCGATCGTTCAATTGGTACCGGTTCGGCGCATCATTGCTGGCACGCCATGGTTGCCGGTCACCATCGTTGCATTCGCGTCCGAATCGGGGAACGCGCCAGCCGTTCGGGTGACGACGGTAGGAGGGTGGTGTTGCCCGACGGTCACCCTTGTGTTTCATGGACGTTAACCAGGGTGCGCCCTCGTGCGCGACCACGGTAAATGCCCCAGAGGCGGGGGTGTGCCAGGGGCTGACTTACCCTGGAGGAGTGAGCAGTTGGATCAGTTCCTGGCTGGCCGGCGAGAGTTTGGTCACTGAACGTGAAAGTACGCCCCGTTCGGCCGACTCCTACCGCGGCGAGCGGCTCGGTCTGCCCGAGGACGGGGCGGGCGCGGTGGCCCGCCCGGCGCGCAAGCTCGGCGCCTTCCTGATCGACCTCGTGATCGCCGCGCTGATCACCTCGTTGTTCACCCACCCGAGTTTCACCGACCCGGGCTCGATGTCGGCGCAGAACTACTGGAGCACCCTGGTCTGGGCGCTGATCACGCTGGTCGGCGTCGGCTTCTTCGGCCTCACCCCGGGCATGACCTTCCTGGGCATCCGGGTGGCCCGGCTGGACGGCAGGGCCATGGTCGGCCCGCTGCGCGCGCTGCTGCGCACCGTGCTGACCGCGCTGATCGTGCCAGCGGTCATCTGGGACGTGGACTTCCGCGGCTGGCACGACCGGGCGGTCGGCACCGTGGTCGTGCGCCTGCGCTGAGGCGCCCTCCCGGCAAACCGGGCCCGGCGCTTCTCCCGACCCGACACAAACCAGCCGCCGACCGTGGATTTCCGCTGGTCGGCGGCTGGTGAAACGAGATCGGCGCAGGGTCAGCGGCGGCGCATGGTGCGTTGCACGTTGCGCATCCGGGCGCCCTGCGGCAGCGGCCCCTTCGGCATCGCGGCGGCCCGGCTGGACAGCGAGGCCAACCGGGTCTCCATCGAGTCGACCTGCGAGGCGGTGATGTTGCGGGGCAGCTTCATGATGTGCTGCTGCAGCTTGGACAGCGGGATCTGGCCATCGTCGTTGCCCACGATCACGTCGTAGATCGGGGTGCTGCCGACCACCCGGGACACCCGTTTCTTCTCCTGCGCGAGCAGGCCCTTCACCCGGTGCGTCGCGCCCTCACCCACCAGGACGACGCCGGGCCGGCCGAGCACCCGGTGCACCACGTCCAACTGGGTGGTGCCGGCCACCGTGGGGGTCACCGTCCACCGGCCGCGCATGTTGTCCAGCGCCCACGCCGCCGCGCCCGGCTGGCCCTCGGCCTTGGAGTAGACGTTGCGCTGCACCCGGCGGCCGAACACGATCACCGCGAGCAGGATGCCCACGACGACGCCCAGCGGCAGCACGGCCCACAGGCCGAGGTGGAAGATGAAGCCGACCGCGATGGCGATCACCACCGGCAGCAGGATGCAGCCGATCATCCACGGCAACAACCACTTGTCCTCGCGGCGTTGCATCTTGAACGCCTCGAAGAACTGGGTCCACCGTTCCCGGCGCTGCGCGCGGCGACCCTTCGCCGCCTCCTTGGCCTCTGCCTTGGTCGCGGCCTTGTCCTGCTTACCTGCCATGCCCACCAGGATACGGCCGGGCTGATTCACGCCATACGGGGACTTGACCCCGTTCCGTATGACACATTCCCAGCGTCCCCGGCCGGTCCGCCCCGGAGGGGCGCGCCGAGGATGCGAGGATGCCGGGCATGAACGGGGAACGGCGGATATTGGACGGTCTGGACCCCGAGCAGCGCGCGGTGGTGCAGGCTCCGCGCGGCCCGGTCTGTGTGCTCGCGGGGGCGGGCACCGGCAAGACCCGGGCCATCACCCGGCGTATCGCGCACCTCGTGACGGCCGGGCACGTGTCACCCGGTCAGGTGCTCGCGGTCAGCTTCACCAACCGGGCCGCCGGCGAGATGCGCACCCGGCTGCGCGCGCTGGACGTGCCCGCGGTGCAGGCCCGCACCTTCCACTCCGCGTGCATGCGTCAGCTGCGCTACTTCTGGCCGCGGGTGGTCGGTGACGAGCCGTGGCAGCTGCTGGACAACAAGGTTCGGCTGGTGGCGCAGGCCGCGCACCGGGCCGGCCTGCGCGCCGAGACCGAGTCGCTCTACGACCTGACCCGGGAGATCGAGTGGGCCAAGGCCAGCCTGATCGGCCCTGAGGCCTACCCGGCCGCGGCGGCCCGGGCCCAGCGGGACGCGCCGTTCGCGGTGGACCAAGTGGCCGCCACCTACACCGGTTACGAGGCGCTCAAGAACCAGGCCCGGCTGCTGGACTTCGACGATCACCTGCTGCACACCGCGGCCGCGCTGGAGGAACACGCCGAGGTGGCGACCGAGTTCCGGGAGCGCTACCGCTGTTTCATCGTGGACGAGTACCAGGACGTGAACCCGCTGCAGCAGCGGGTGCTGGACGCCTGGCTGGGCCCGCGCGACGACCTGACCGTGGTCGGTGACGCCAACCAGACCATTTTCTCCTTCACCGGCGCCTCGCCGCGGCCGCTGCTGGAGTTCACCCGGCGCTTCCCGGAGGCCACCGTGGTCCGGTTGGAGCGGGACTACCGGTCCACGCCCGAGGTGGTGTCGCTGGCCAACCGGGTGATCGGCGCGGCCCGGGACCGACCGGCCGGGTCCCGGCTGAAGCTGATCGGCCAGCGCGAGCGCGGGCCCGAGCCGCGGTTCGCCGAGTACGAGGACGAGCCGACCGAGGCCGGCGCGGTGGCCGCGCGGATCAAGGACCTGCTGGACGCCGGGGTGTCGGCCAGCGAGATCGCGGTGCTGTTCCGGGTGAACGCGCAGTCCGAGGTGTACGAGCAGGCGCTGGCCGAGGCGGGCGTGCCGTATCTGGTGCGCGGCGGGGAGCGGTTCTTCGTACGGCCGGAGGTCCGGCAGGCGATGCTGGCCCTGCGCCAGGCCGCGTCGGCCGGCCGGGAGGGTGAGCTGCCCGGGGTGGTGCGCGAGGTGCTCGGACCGCTGGGCCTCACCGCGGAGCCGCCCTCGGGTGGCGCGGCCCGCGGGCGCTGGGAGTCGCTGCTGGCGCTGGTGGAACTGGCCGAGGAACTGGCCGCGTCGGCCCCCGGGGCCGGGCTGGCCCAGTACGTGGCCGAGCTGGAGCAGCGGGCCGACGCGCAGCACCCGCCGACCGTGGAAGGCGTGACCCTGGCGTCGCTGCACGCGGCCAAGGGCCTGGAGTGGGACGCGGTGTTCCTGGTCGGATTGGTCGAGGGCACGCTGCCCATCCAGCACGCCGACTCCGACGCCGCCGCCGTGGAGGAGGAGCGCAGGCTGTTCTACGTCGGCGTGACCCGCGCCCGGGAACATCTGTCGCTCAGCTGGGCGCTGTCCCGCACGCCGGGTGGCCCGCGCCGCCGGCGCCGCAGCCGGTTTCTGTACGGCCTGATCCCCGAGGGGCACCCCGCGACCCGCGTGCCCACCGGCCGGTCCCGCGATGGCTGGCGCGACGGCGGCCGGGACGGCGGGGTCAAACCGCGTTGCCGGGTGTGCGGCGAGGCGCTGGTCGGGACGCTGCCGGTGAAGCTGGGCCGGTGCGCCGACTGTCCGTCCAATGTGGATGAAGAATTGCTGGCGAAGCTGCGGTCCTGGCGCAGCGCGCGGGCCAAGCAGCTGTCGGTGCCCTCCTATGTCGTGTTCACCGATGCCACGCTGATGGCGATCGCCGAACAGCGACCCGTTGATCCTTCTGGATTGGTCGCCATTTCCGGAATTGGCGCGGCCAAACTGGAGCGGTTTGGTCACGATGTGTTGGCGTTGGTGACCGGCGATGGAGATAGTGTGGATAACGTCGCCGTTGCCCGGTCGGACAACGGCCAAGGCGAGCCGTAACACCTGATCAGCGACGGTGTCAACCGATTTTGTGAGGGCCTGTCGCCTGTTGCGGTTAATCCGAAAGAAACTCTTGCCTCGGACGGTCGAGACACAATACTCTGCATGAGTCGGGCCGTCAGGCCCGGAACTAGTGGGCAAAACCAGACCCAGTCGAGCAAGGAGGTGGCCCCGATGACAAACACTCAGATTGTCAGCACCCCTGGCTACCTTCTGACCGGGGGTACCGGTGTGTCCGCGGGCTGCTGGCCGAGCGCTGTGCGCTACAGCCGTGTCCGGCACGACGGGATCAACCCCGCCGCTGCGATGTCCAAGCAGGTCCGACCGACCACCGTTGATGTTCCGACCGGTACTCCGCCGTCCGCGTGCTGGAGGCGTCCATGACAGCAATGTCAGGACGTGCAGGCTTCCCAGGCCGCGGACCCGTAAATCGGATCCGCGGCCTTTTTGTCGCTCCAGCACGGTCACCGAACAGTTGTCCGCGCAAGATCGAGACAGGAGAGCAGGAGATGTTGACCGCAACAGCCCCATGTGGGGATGGGTCGTTGCTTGAGCCCGACAGAGGATTGGTCGGGTTGCTGGATGCCACCGCACCACTGGCCAGGCCCGACGTGCCCTGCCAGGCCAACAACCCGGACCTGTGGTTCGCCGAATCGCCGGTGGAACTGGAGCGGGCGAAGGCGCTGTGCGCCGACTGCCCGGTCCGCGCGCAGTGTCTGGCCGGCGCCCTCGAACGGCACGAGCCGTGGGGCGTGTGGGGTGGCGAAATCTTCGAACGGGGCGTGGTTATCGCCCGCAAGCGGCCGAGGGGACGGCCCCGCAAGGAAGACCGCCGGCTCGACGAACGGCCGGCAGCCGTAATGACCCAGCTCGACCAGGAGGCCGCCGCATGAACACCACCGATCGCACCGAAGCACCGGAATTTGTCGACAAAGCCTTTGACCACAAGGGGAATGCTGTGTTGTTGCTGCACGAAGACCTAGCCAGAGCACGAATGCGAGAGAGCCAACGGGCGGCCGCTCAGGCGCGGCTGGCCCGGCGGCTCGGCTCGGCCCGGCGTTGGCACCGTCTCGCCGAATGGGCGAATCGGCATGCGTCCAAGGCCGATGCCGGACTGTAGAAACACGGATTGTGAATCATGAACAGGCGGGGCCGGGATGCTCTCCCGGCCCCGTGCCGTGCCGCGCCATGCCGTGTCGCGACCTGTTGTGCCGCGAGCTGTTGTGCGGCGCCGACCCTGTTCGCTTAGAGCGCAATTTTCAGCTGAGGCGGGTGCTGGCGATCACCAGAAGTCGATGGGGAGCTTGCCCTCGATGTCCCGGACGTGGGCGCGGGCGCAACCCGGGCACAGCCACACCAACTCGCCGCTGATGCGCTCGGCCGACCAGGCGAGGGCTTCGGCCGGCGAGGCACTGGGATCGCGTCGTTTTGAGCACCGAACGCACCGCACATCAGCTTCGTCGACCACGACGCGACAGTACGCTCGCGCACTCGGCCCGGCGCGCCGAATTCGCCGCGACACCCGGGCGATTCCGCCAGCTCACAAGCATTCCAGCCGCATACGGTCCACGGTCGGCGCCCGCCGAGCAGCTGCCGCGCCGCGTCGATGCGGCTGCGGTTCGGCTGAGTCGCCGCGTCGGCCGGGCGGTCGCGTCGGCCGGGCGTCGCGTCAGGCGGGCGGTCGCGTCAGGCGGGCCGTCGCGTCAGCCGGGCCGCTATGCCAGCTGTGCCGTCGCGTCAGCCGAGCTGCCGTTTCGGTCCGGCCGTGGTTCGGCCGGGCGGTCGCGTCAGCCGCCGCCGGTTGGGCTGAATCGCTGATCCCGCCGGTCTCGGTGAACTCGCGATCTCGGCGAACCGCCGGGATCCGGTCAGGCGCCGGGACACGCGATCAGTCGGCGAAACCGGGTTGCCATTTCTCCACGATCTCCCGGACCCGGACCTCGGCGTCGAGTTGGCACAGGATTCCGGTGGCACCCAGGGTCACCCGGTGCACCAGCAGGTACTGCGGCGGCAGGTTGAACGACCGGCCGGTGCGGAATTCCTGGTTGCGCGCGTCGCCGACCCGGCCGGCCTGGCGTTGCAGCCAGCGCCGGGTGAAGTGGAACCGCTCCTTGCTCAGCGGCTCGGTGAACGGTGCCAGGTAGTCCAGCACGTCCTGCGCGGTCAGCTCGGTGCCCGACCGCACGAAGTGCTCGTTGCGCAGCAGGTCGAGCAAATCGGCCGACCGGCCTTCCAGGGCGAGTCTGGTCATCACGCCCAGCGGCCGGGGCAGGCCCTCGGGCAGCCGCGCACACGCGCCGAAGTCGAGCACGGCCATCCGCCCGTCGTCGAGCACCATGAAGTTGCCCGGATGCGGGTCGGCGTGCAGCAGCCCGGTGCGGGCCGGCGCGGAGAAGTGGAACTCGGCCAGCAGTTGTCCGGCCTCGTTGCGCTCGGCCGCGGTGCCCTCGCGGATGATCCGGGCCAGCGGGGTGCCGGTGAACCACTCGGTGACCATCACCTTCGGCGCGCTGGCCACCACCCGGGGCACCACGATCCGCGCCTGCGGGTCCCCCGGATCGAACACCTCGGCGAAGACCCGTTCGTTGTCGGCTTCGGCCCGGTAGTCCAGTTCCTCGACCATCCGGTCGCGCAGCTCGGCCAGCAGCGGTTTGACGTCCGCGCCGGGCACGAGGGCCTGGAACAGCCGGCTGAACCGCTGCAACTGCCGCAGGTCGGCCAGCAGCGCCTCGTCGGCGCCCGGGTACTGCACCTTGACCGCGACCTCGCGACCGTCGTGCCACACCGCCCGGTGGACCTGGCCGATGCTGGCCGAGGCCGCGGGCTCGTCGTCGAACTCGGCGAAGCGTTTGCGCCAGCCCGCGCCGAGCTGCTCGGCCAGCACCCGGTGCACCGTCCGGGCCGGCATCGGCGGCGCGGCGGTCTGCAGCTTGGTCAGCGCCTCCCGGTAGGGCTCGGCCAGCTCGTCCGGCACCGCGGCCTCGAACACGCTCAGGGCTTGGCCGAACTTCATCGCCCCGCCCTTGAGCTGCCCGAGCACGGCGAACACCTGCTCGGCGGTCTTGGCCGAGATGTCGGCGCTGATGTCCGCCGCGTTCTGCCCGGCCAGCCGCCTGCCCCAGCCGCCGACCATCCGGCCGGCCACCCCCAACGGCAGGCTGGCGAGCTTGGCCGTCCTGGCCACCGCCTTGCGCGGGATGTCGGTCATCGTCGGGTCACCGTCCACGGCCCGGTCACCGCCCAGCGCGCGCTCGTCGCCCGCGGTTCGGCCTGCCTGTCGGTCACTGGCCTCCTTGTTGAGGTCGATGGGTGCTGCGGTGGACTCGTCGATGGGCGTGCGCCGGAACTCACTACTCAATATTGGCCTGTTTCATTGGACATCGGATCATCCTCCTGGCGGCTTTCGGGGTACGTTCGTCGACTTACGCATCGCGGCTACTCCCTCGATGATGCGGGTTCGCGCGACGCGCGGCAGTCGCAGCGCGGGTGGACGGCGATGGGCACCCGCCGGGATTCGCCGGTGAACGGGTCCAGCTCCAGCGCCGCGTCGTGGGTCGGCAGCCGGGCCGATTCGGGCAGCTCAGCGCCGGTTTCCGGCGGTGGGTGCAGCGCCCGCAGCACCTGGCCGGCAGCGAACGCCGCGACCGCCTGCACGCTGGCCAGATCGCCCGGCCGGCTGCGCCCGACGAGCTGGGCGGCGACCAGCGGCCAGCAGCCGTCGACATCCGTGGCGTGCAGATCCGCGCAGCGCAGGCAGCTGGTGTGGCCGGGCAGGACCAGCGGGCCGACCACCCCGATGCCCTCCGACGCCCGGGCCAGCAGGTGCGGAACGCCTTCGGTGACCAGGCTCGCGGTGAGCGCCGGATCGGGGACGGCGAGGTCGGCCAGCACCACCAGATCGGGCCGGAGGTGTGGGGGCAGCGGGCCGGTGCGGGCCTCGGAGGCGGCCCGGCGGATCGCCGCGGCGGCCGCGTCGGCGCGGGGCAGGCCGATGTCGGCGTCGAGGTAGCCACAGCCGGTGTCCTGGGGCCCGACCGTGCCCTCGGTGACCAGGTGCACCCAGCCGATTCCGGCCGCGGCCAGCAGTGCGGCCACCGCCACCGCGACCCGGCCGGTGCCGTGCACGACGACGCGGGCCTGTCTTCGGGCCGCGGCCGGATCGGAACGGACGGGTGCCCAGGGGTTGGCCAGGGCGTGGGTCATGGCGGCGAGAGCCGTTTCGGACGGGGTGGCCTCGATCGATGGCCCGGGTGTGGCCTGAGGCCGTGGCGGTGCCTGGGGTGGAGCGGTGGCCTCCGGCGGCGCGACTGGTTCCGGCGGTGTGACTTGTGGGCCGGCGACGGGTTGCCGGCCGGGTGCGGTCGTTTCAGTGGGTGTGGGGGAGTGGGCGGTGAGCAGGGGCAGACCGCGCAGGTGCCAGGTGGTGCGGTCGGCGGCGATGCGGGCGGGGTGGCCGGGGATCGGATCGGGGTCGGTGAGCAGGCCCAGGGCGGCCAGGCCGGTGAGGATGTCGTGCAGCTGTGGGTGGTCGGGGCCGGCACGGGCGAAGAGTTCGTCGACGGTGTGGCGGCCGGACAGGTCTTCCAGGACGGGAACCAGGGAATCGGGCACGCCGCTGATGACCAGGGCGTGCCGGTGATCGGTGCCGATCTGGATCTCGCCGGGCATGCGGCGCAGCACCGGCAGGCCGAACAGCAGCCGGGGGCGCCGGGGCAGGGCTGGGTCGAGCGCGCTCGGCCCAGAGGTGGGCGGGGCGCCGGCGAAGGAGGATTCAGGTGACCTGGCGGGCGGGCCCGCGGCGGGCTGGCGGGCGTCGGCGGGTGGATTGGGCTGCGGTGACCTGGCGGGCCGGGTCGCGGTCGATTGGGTGGTCAGGGGCTTGGCGGGCAAGATCGTTGCGGTCATGAGGCGAGTCAATCAGGGATGTGCGTCTCGCCGTTTGGTCCATCCACAGGCCGGCGAAGTTGTGCACAGATCACGATCGTGTGATTGACACGGCGCTGAGGTGCGGATTTTCGAAGATCGACCATCGTGCGGTATTGGTCACAACCAAAGGGTCGTCCTTTTCGTCGCCCTTTGGCCGTACCGTGAAGCCGTGGCCGAACCAAGCGTTGAGGTGCGGCGCAGCCGGCGACGGAGTCGCACGGTCAGCGCCTATCGCGAGGGGGACACGGTTGTGGTCCTCCTACCGGCGCGGATGACTCGTGCCGAGGAACAGCATTGGGTGGCTGAGATGCTCGCCCGCCTGCAGCGTAGTGAAACCCGCCGACGCTCCCCGGCCCGAACGTCCGACACCGCCCTGCTCGCCCGCTGCCGCCAGCTCTCCGCCCGCCATCTGCGCGGCAAGGCCGACCCGGCCAGCGTCCGCTGGGTCCCGCCCATGCGCACCCGCTGGGCCTCCTGCACCCCCTCCGACGGCACCATCCGGGTCAGCGACCGGCTCCGGGACGTGCCCTCCTGGGTGCTGGACTACGTGCTGGTCCACGAGTTGGCGCACCTGCTCGTCCCCGGCCACGGCGCGGACTTCTGGGCACTGGTCCGCGGCTACCCGCGCACCGAACGGGCCATCGGCTACCTGGAGGGCCTGTCCGCGGCCGCGGGCTGGGGCATCGACTCCGACGAGACCTGACAACGGAATACGAGAACGGGGCCCCAGCGAGCTGAGGCCCCGTTCCGCACAGCGGTCACTTCTTGTCGTCGTCCTCGGCGGTGTCGTCGTCTTCGGCGGCCGGGCCCTCGTCGGAGCCGGGCTCCGACTCGCTCGAGCCGGCTTCCTTGGCCCGTTTGGCCTGCTCGGCCCGCTCCAGCGCGGCGATCGGGTCGTCCAGATCGTCGGTGTCCACCCGGCCGACCCGGTCGGCGAAGTCCAGCGGCTCGTCCAGGTCCTCGGCGGTGGGCACCAGGTCCGGGTGCGACCACACGTCGTCCCGGGCGGTGACGCCGTGCCGGTCGCCGACGATCTTCCACAGGTTGGCCGCGTCCCGCAGCCGCTTCGGGCGCAGCTCCAGTCCGACCAGAGTGGCGAAGGTCTGCTCGGCGGGACCACCGCTGGCCCGGCGCCGCCGCAGCGTCTCGCGCAATGCCTCGGCGCCCGGCAGGCGCTCGCCCACCGCCTCCGCGACCACCACGTCGACCCAGCCCTCGACCAGGGCCAACAGCGTTTCCAGTCGAGTCAGCGCGGCCTGTTGCTGCGGGGTGTTCTTCGGCTCGAGCAGCCCGGAGGACATGGCTTCCTCGATGGACTGCGGGTTGGCCGGGTCCACCTGGGTGGCCAGTTGCTCCAGCGCCGAGGTGTCCACGGTGATGCCGTGCGCGAACTCCTCCACCGTGGCCAGCAGCCGCTGCCGCAGCCACGGCACATGCGTGAACAACCGGTGCAGCGCTGCCTCGCGCGCGGCCAGGAACACGATCACCTCGCTGGCCGGGCGCTCCAGCCCCGAGGTGAACTCCTCGATGTTCGCCGGCAGCAGAGCGGCCACGCCCTCCGGCCCCAGCGGCAGCCCGATCTCGGTGGAGGCCAGCACCTCCTTGCCCAGCTGCGCCAACGCGTTGCCCAGCTGCGAGCCGAACGCCATGCCGCCCATCTGTCCGACCATGGACAGCAGCGGCCCGGCCGCTTCCTTGGCCTCCGCGGGCAGTGCTTCCACCCAGGCGCCGGACACCCGTCGAGCCACCGGGTCGCACAGCCGCTGCCAGGTCGACAGCGTGCGCTCCACCCAGTCGCGCGCCGACCACGCCTCGGCCCGGGTGGCACCCGTGGGCAGGCTGGTCACCGGGTCCAGCCACAGCTCGGCCAGCCGCACCGCGTCGCCGACCGCCTTGGTCTGTTCGCTGGTGGCTGACGCGATCCCGGTGAGCTGCTGCACCGCGATCTGCTTGGCCAGGTCATAGTTCACCGGCCCAGCGCCGGAACCACCCGACTGGCTGAGCATCTGGCCCAGCTGGCTGAGCATCTGACCGAGTTGATTGAAGTCGAATTCGCTCCCCGGCCCTCCCAACGGGCCGGGATTCCCCGGACCACCGGGGTTGTTCTCGCCGTGCCCGTCGTCGGGGTCCTGGGAGCTGAACCCGAACGGCAGATTGGTCATACGTCCACCGTACGCGGGACGGGAAGCTGTTCGCTGAGGGCGTCATGCCCTACGTGATCGTCTCGTGACCCGCCGACCGGCCGGTTCACGATAAGTCGACGCAGCCAGGCCGTACGCTGTCGCTCCGTGAACGCACGCGGTGAATCCGAGACCGATCCGGACGTTGCGGCCCAGCCCGCACCCGAGGCCCCGGTCCCGCCCGCGCAGGAATCCTCGTCGCCGCCCCCGCGCCGTCGCGGCCTGTCCCGCCGGGGCTGGACCCTGGTGTGCAGTTTCGTGCTACTGGTGGTGTTCGGCCTGATCGGCGGCCTGGTGCAGGTGCCCTACGTGGCGCTGGGCCCCGGCCCGACCTTCGACACGCTGGGCGCCGACGACACGGGCGCGACCATCGTGAGCATCAGCGGGCACCAGACCTACCCGACCAACGGGCAGCTGCGCATGGTCACCGTGTCCCTGCAGGACCAGGTCACCCTGTTCGACGCGCTGGGCCTGTGGATGAGCGGCCGCTACCAGCTGGCCCCGCGCGAGGAGTACTACACGCCGGGCGAGTCCGAGCAGCAGGTCGACCAGCAGAACGTCGAGGAGTTCCAGGAGTCGCAGAGCAACGCCGAGGTCTCCGCGATGCGCTACCTGAAGTACCCGATCGAGGTACTCGCCCAGACGGTGGTCAAGGGCAGCGCCGCGGACGGCAACATCAAGCCCGGCGACCAGCTGATCGTGGTCAACGGCAAACAGATCAACAGCACCGAGGACGTCACCGACGCGCTGGCCGACACGAAGCCGGGCCAGAACGTGGCGCTGACCGTGCGCACCGGCAGCCAGGCGGCGCGCAACCTGAACATCAAGCTGGGCAGCACGTCGGGCCGCAGCCAGGGCTTCCTCGGGGTCGCCCCGGGCGCCGAGGCGCAGATCCCGTTCAAGGTCGACATCGGCCTGCCCAACATCGGCGGGCCCTCAGCCGGGCTGATGTTCGCCCTGGCCGTGGTGGACAAGCTGACCCCGGGCGGGGTCAACGGCGGGATGTCGGTGGCCGGCACCGGGGAGATCGACGACCTGGGCCGGGTCAGCGAGATCGGCGGCATCCCGTTCAAGCTGGTGGCCGCCCGGGAGGCCGGCGCGACGGTGTTCCTCACCCCGGCCGACAACTGCGCCGAAGCCAAGGCCCACGCGCCCGCCGGGCTGCGGCTGGTCAAGGTGACCACGCTGAGCTCGGCCGTCCAGGAGCTGGCCGCGCTGCGCACGGGCCAGCCGGTCCCGGGCTGCTAGCGAGAGCTACTCGGAGAGGGTTTCGCGCAGCGCCCGCACCAGGTTGGGCGCCAGTTCGGGGTGCTCGACCAGCTCGTCCGGGTGGTCGGCGTCGCCGCGCAGCCGTAGCACGCAGGCCGCCGATCCGTCCCGCAGCACGCCCGCGACCAGCCGGGCCTCCCGGTGCTGCGGGTGCTCCAGCGCGATGCGGCGCATCCGCTCGGTGTCCTGGGTCTCGTCCAGCGTCTGCTCGGCGTCCGGCGGCAGCACCACGATCTCCTGGACCACCGCGCAGCCGCTGACCACGTCCGGCCACACGATGCCGGCCAGCGCGTCGGCCAGGTCCTCGTCGGGCAGCGGGTCCTGGGCGATCGGGGTGAACGGGCTGGCCGGATCCAGCTGCTCACCCAGCTCGGGTTGCTGGGCCAGCAGATCGGCGGTGGGGACCAGGGCGAACAGCTGCGGCGGCTGATCCCAGCCCGCGGCCGAGGCGAAGTCCTCGACCTCCCGGATGACCTGCGGCAATACGCCGGTTGGCGCGGCGGGCGATGGCGGGGTGCTCGAGTCGGACATGCGCACATCGTCGCATCACCGGCGGCACGCCACGCTGATCACCGGACCGGAGCGGGAACCGAACCCGCCGTCCGTACAGTTGTCAAGACGATGGCCGTCTGGGCGGAGACCGCCCGCCTGGAGGGCCGGTGTGCTGTCCCCCGACCCAGGAGCGTGTCCCAGTGGCCACACGGCCCGCGGCTGGCCTGCCGAAGTTGTCCCGGCGCAGTCGGATCCTGATCACCATCGGCGTGTTGGTGCTGATCCTGCTCGTCACCGGTTCCCGGTTGCTCTCCACCTACATCGACTGGCTGTGGTTCGGCGAGGTCGGCTACCGCTCGGTGTTCAGCACCCAGCTGGTGACCAGCCTCCTGCTGTTCCTGATCGTCGGGTTGTTCGTCGGCGGGGCGCTCGCGGTGAGTCTGATGATCGCCTTCCGCACCCGCCCGGTGTTCGTGCCGGTGGCCGGCGCGGACGACCCGCTGTCCCGTTACCGGGCGGCGATCACCCGTCGACTGCGGCTGTTCGGCATCGGCATCCCGGTCGTCGTCGGGTTGATCGCCGGGCTGTCCGCGCGCGGTGACTGGCAGTTGGTGCAGCTGTTCTTCCACGGCACCTCGTTCGGCACCACCGATCCGGTGTTCGGCAAGGACATCGGCTTCTACGCGTTCACCCTGCCGTTCGTGTTGTTGCTGAAGAACTGGCTGTTCGTGGCGGTGACCATCGCGTTCTTCGGCGCGCTGATCGCGCAGTACCTGTTCGGCGGGATCCGGCTGGCCGGCCGCGGCGGGCAGATGTCCGCGCCGGCCCGGATGCAGCTGGCCATCCTGATCGGGTTCTTCGTGCTGCTCAAGGCTTTCGCCTACTTCACCGACCGGTACGAGCTGCTCTACTCCACCCGCAACTCCTTCGACGGGGCCAGCTACACCGACCTCAACGCGCTGCTGCCGGCGAAGCTGATCCTGTTGTGCATCGCGGTGTTCTGCGCGGTGGCCTTCTTCACCGGGGCGTTCCTGCGCAACCTTCAGCTGCCCGCGATCGCGCTGATCCTGCTGGTGCTCTCCAGCGTGCTGATCGGCGCCGCGTGGCCCGCGGTGATGCAGCAGTTCTCGGTGCGGGCCAACCAGAACCAGAAGGAAGCCGTCTCCATCCAGCGCAACATCCAGGCCACCCAGCAGGCGTACGGGCTGACCGACAGCACGGTCAGCTATTCGCCCTACGACCCGGCGAACGCGAACGTGACGCCGAGCCTGGCCAGCTCGACCGGCGCGGCCGCGGGCACGGTGGCCAACATCCGGTTGCTGGACCCGAACGTGCTGTCGCCGACCTTCACCCAGAAGGAGCGGCTGAACAACCTGTACGGCTTCCCGTCCAAACTGAACATCGACCGGTACACGATCAACGGGACCACGCACGACTATGTGGTGGCGGCGCGGGAGATCAACCCGGACGCGCTGACCCAGAGCCAGGGTTCGTGGATCAACCGGCACATGGTCTACACGCACGGCGACGGTTTCGTGGCCGCGCGGGCCGATCAGACGGATGCCTCGGGTTACCCGAACTTCCTGTCCGCGGACAGCACGGACAACGGCGTGGGCACGGACATCAACGGCGACTCGATCCAGGTCAGTCAGCCGCGGGTCTACTACGGACTCCTGGACGACGACTACGCGATCGTGGGTGGGCAGCAGGGGCAGGCGCCGCGCGAGTACGACACGCCGACGACCCAGTCCACCTACAACGGTTCGGGCGGGGTGTCGCTGTCCAACTGGTTCACCCGGGCGGCGTTCGCGCTGCACTACGGGGAGCGCAACTTCCTGTTCAACGACTCGATCGGGTCGAACTCGAAGATTCTCTACCAGCGCAACCCGATCGACCGGGTGCAGGCGGTGGCACCGTGGCTGACCGTGGACGGCGACCCGTATCCCACGGTGGTCAACGACAGCGACGGGAAGAACCGGATCGCCTGGGTCGTGGACGGCTACACCACGCTGCAGAACTACCCGTACGCGCAGCAGGAATCGTTGTCGCAGTTGACGAACGACTCGCTGACCGGGGTGCGCAAGCAGGCGGACACGCAGATCAGCTACATCCGCAACTCGGTGAAGGCCGTGGTGGACGCCTACAGCGGCAAGGTGACGCTGTACTCGGTGGACGACACCGATCCGGTGCTCAAGGCGTGGGAGAACGTGTTCCCCGGGACGGTGAAGCCGAGCAGCCAGATCCCGGCCGGGTTGTCCGCGCATTTCCGGTACCCGGAGGATATGTTCAACATCCAGCGCAGTCTGCTGGCTGATTATCACGTGACCGATCCGCAGAACTTCTTCTCCCAGAAGGGGTTCTGGAACGTGCCCAACGATCCGGCCGACGAGGTGGACGCCGGGGTGAACTCGGCGGCGAGCAGTGGTTCCAGTAGCGATGGCGGGGCGGCGTCGCAGCCGCCGTACTACGTGCTGGCCCAGGCGCCCGGGCAGACCCAGCCGACGTTCCAGTTGACCTCGGCGTTGACCGGCCTGTCCACGCAGAACATGGCGGCATGGGTGTCGGTGTCCTCGGATCCGGGCAGTTACGGCAAATTCACGGTGCTGACCTTGCCGACGGGGACCCAGACCCTGGGCCCTGTGCAGATGCAAAGTCAGTTCGAGTCGACGCCGAAGGTCACCGAGAACAGAACCCTGTTCAACAACCCGAACGTCAAGGCGTCCTACGGGAACCTGCTCACCCTCCCGGTGGGCGGCGGAATCCTGTTCGTCGAGCCGATCTACATCCAGAGAGCCGACTCCACCGGATTCCCGCAGCTGGTCTATGTCCTCACCGGGTTCAGCGGAGGCACCACCGGCAACATCCCGGTCGGATTCCAGCCCACGCTGACCGCTGCGCTGAACGACGTGTTCAGTCAGACATCGGCCAACGGTGGCGGTACGACGAGTGGACAGAGCCCCGGTAGCCCGTCCACGGCACCGTCGACGCCGTCGACCACCACGCCGACGACGGCGCCGGCGAACAGCAACCCCGGGATGAGCAAGGCCGTGGACGACATCAACACAGCCCTGCAGAACCTGCTCAACGCGGAACACTCCGGCAACTTCCAGCAGATCGGAGACGCCCAGCAGGCGCTGCAGAACGCCATCAGCGAGTACAAGTCCGCACAGGCGAGCGCGTCGACCACCACGGCCCAGCCGCCCTCGCCCACGCCCAACCGGTAAACCCGCAGTTCAGGGCTCTAGAGCCCGTCGGGTGGGGGCCGATTTGCATCGGTCCCCACCCGCACGCTAAGGTTTACTTACCAACGCGGGGTGGAGCAGCTCGGTAGCTCGCTGGGCTCATAACCCAGAGGTCGCAGGTTCGAATCCTGTCCCCGCTACCAGGGAAAACGGCCCTCCGGAGATTCTCCGGAGGGCCGTTTTGTGCGTAGGCGTAGTTGGATCTGTAGTAGCGGTCGTGATCAGCGGGGCACGAGCTGTGATCTCGGCCCTTTCGATGAGGTCCGCTGCCTCGTATGTGCTCACGCCGAGCCACAGTGGCGTGCTTCACATCGGTATGCCATCCGTACACATGGTGTTGCCAGCCATCCCGCGAGCGGTCTGTAAACGGCGCTGTTGTGGCCTATACGGAAGAGACTGCATCGGTTGTTGCCTGGTTTTCGTTGTAGTTTCTGCCGTAACAACTCCTCACAAAGTTCGAAGTTGGCCATTCGGCGGTAGCGGATGATCGAGCATCTCAGACGCAGGAAGGCTTCGTGGATGTCGCCGCGGATCTCCCAGCGGATGCGTAATCGGCGGAACCAGTGCAGCAGGGCGAAGGGTGAAGGTTTGCTCGACCACCCACCGGTATGCGCCCAGTCCTGAGCCGTGATCGGTGCCGCGTCGGACGATGACGATAACTCGATTCAGGGATTCGTCCGTTGCCTTGCCCACCGCCGCGATAAGGCCAGCGGACAACGCCCGCTTCTGCTCGTCGGTGCGCCCGGCCCGCATATCGCACGAAACAGTTGACACAGCGTGACTCTTCTCCCGTGGCGGCCTGATCACAGCTACTTGAAGATCAAGTTTAGTACTTTAAAGACGTATTATGACAAAGAACTTGAAAGGCAAGCAGATCCACGGACCACGGTTGGTGCGCGATAGCGCATGATGGCAGCACTGAGCAGCACCGCGATTCCGTAGTAGACATACGCGCTGCCAACGAACTTCTGCCACAAGGACCAGGTCAGTTCTCGTCCGCCGGCAAACGTGAACCACCACTGTGGTCCGAGCCAGACCAGCAGCAGGCCGGCCAGGGTGAGGACGATCGCCAGCCAGCGGCGGGTGCGCCAGCCGAGCCCGCCGAGGCCGACGAACAGTGGCACCACCCAGACCCAGTGGTGCGACCAGGAAATAGGGGAGCAGAGCAGCTCCGCGACCGCGTTCAGGCCGAGCGCGAGCACGAGCTCCCCATTGCGCGACGCGCGGCGCATCCCGATCGCGGCGGTGACCAGCGTCGCGACGACCAACAGGCCCCAGACCAGGTTGCTGGCGGCCGGGGGCACCTCGAACCGGGCGAGCACCGCCAGCAGCGACTGATTGCCCGCGTAGCCGACCGGGCCGATGCGACCGGAATCCCCGACCAGTTTCGTCCAGTACAGCACCGAGTCGTGCGGGTCGACGGCGAAGGCGAGCACGGTCGGCACGGCGAAACCGCCGATCGAGCGCAGCGCGCTCCACCGATCCCCGCGGATGAGGAAAAACAGGATGAACGCGGCCGGGGTGAGCTTCACCGCCGCCGCCAGGCCGACCAGCACCCCACGCGGCCAGCGGGTGGTGGTCAGGCAGTCCACCGCGACCAGCACCATGAGCAGCACGTTGACCTGGCCGTAGCCCAAGGTCTGCCGGACCGGCTCGGTGACCAGCGCGAGCGGGAACAACGCGCCGAGCAGCATCCAGTCGATCGAGAGGCCGAGCGAGCGCACCGCGAGGGCCAGCACCACGGCCAGGCCGACCACGGTCGCCACCGTGATCGACAGGCTGGCCACGGCGAAGGGCGCCAGGCTCAGCGGCGCGAAGAGGATCGCGGCGGCGGGCGGATAGGTGAAGGGCAGATCGAAGCCGCGAGCGGTAGCCGGCAGCGGCCCGTACAGCGAGGAGCCGTGCCGCCAGGCGGTCGAACCGATCCGGTAGACGTCCAGGTCCAGCCGGTAGCCACCGAAGCCGGGGTGGCCGTACCGGTCCCAGGACCGGCAGCAGGACCACAGCACGAGCGCGTTGACCGCGACCAGCGCGACACCGATCAGCACCCTGACCCAGGCGGAGTCGAACCCGCCGATCCGCCGTGCGCACGGTCTCGACCTGGTGTTACCCGTGAACGAAACCATCCCTTCGATGGGCCCGCTCGGGTCGTGGTCGGATTCCGCCGGGTCGGCCGGTCGTGGCGTGAACACGGAGCGATCCTGGCGAGCGAGCTTCAGACTGCCGTCGCAGAATCGTGCGAATCCGATGCGAGTCCGGGCCGGGCGCCGGAGCCTTAGTCAGGCAGTCGGTCCAGCAAGGCTGCCGCCATCTTGACGAGAACTCGATCTCGGGTCGCGGAATCGCCGAGGATGCCGATGAGCAAGTCCGGCGCTGGACCGAGGATGAATGATGATCGACGACCGCTCAGTTCCTGGGGGCGGCTCGATCGCTCAATACCGGCTGAGCGCGGGCTGGTCCTGGCCTGTGTCCGTGTCGCCTGCCACCGCTGTGGTGTCCACCCCGCTGCCAGTCGTGGGACCACCGACAGCAGCGCAGAAGTGGAACAGGTTATCGTGCGGGCGATTGGCGAAGGCTGCGTTCCCGAACGACCGATAAGCGGCATGAGAGTGCGATCGGTTACGGCCGTCCCCCGCAGCCAGTTCGGCTGGGTCTGGCTTGAACGCTGTAGCACCCTGGCGGGGATCGATGCTGTGATCGAAGGCACGGCAATCGCTGTCACGCCCCGTGCCCGGCGGGTGTCCTTACTACAGCTGGGCGGAGGGCTGGCAACGGCAGAAGGGAATCGACACCTGGAAACTGTGACCGCGCAGCGAGTAATCGCGGCACCGATTGACGAGGTCTTCGACTGGTGCGCCACCACGACCAACTACACCCGCAGCTCGCTCGTGCTGCGCGCACGCCTGGCCCGCCACGGCCAGGGCGCGCCCTACGGTATCGGCGCCGTTCGTCTGCACACCTGGCTCATCGGCTGGTTCCGGGAGCGCATCACCGCCTACCAGCCGCCGCACGAGTTCGCCTATGTCGTCGAGCGCAGCTTTCCCCCGGCCCGTCATGAGCTCGGCCGGATGACCTTCACCGAGGTGCGGGGAGGCACCCAGATCGCCGGTTCTCCGGACTGGCTCAGGCGAGGCTGCGCAGTGCTTCGTCGTCTTTGCTGCCGGGTTGGGGGAAGTACACGTACAGCACGTGCCCCTCGGGCCCGGCGAGCGCGAAGGTCTCGAAGCTGAGGCGGAGGACGCCGATGCCGTCGGCGCGCAGCCGTTTTTCACCCGTCACGCGGTCGTACACGTCGTGGGAGTCCCACAGTGCCCGGAACGTTTCGCTGCGCTCGCGCATACCCGCGATGAACGGGTCGAGTTCCGCGTGGCGCGCGGCCGCGGTGGCGCGCAGGCCAGCGACGGCTTGCCGACTGATGTCGTCCCAGTCGGGGTAGACCTCTGGCGCGCGCGGGTCGAGGAAGGTGAACTCGATCAGGTTGTGCCCCGGGTTCCACGCCGGGTTGACCCGGGTGGCGAGTGCGGTGCCGACCAGCACGTCGCGGTTCGGGCCGACGACGAATGCGGGTAGGTCGGCCCAGCGCTCCAGCAGGCGCAGCACCCCCGGCCGCACGGTGTGCGCGGGGATGGCGTGGGCGTCGGCTGGGGCCAGCGCCGGCGTCGCGAGGGACCACAGGTAGGTCCGCTCGGTGTCGTCCAGCCGCAGCGCGCGGGCCAGGGCTTCGAGGATCTCGCGGGAGGGATGCCGGTCGCGGCCCTGCTCGATCCGGGTGTAGTAGGAGGGGCTGAGCCCGGCGAGCAGCGCCAGTTCCTCGCGGCGTAGCCCTGTGACCCGCCGTCGCGTGGTGTCGACGACGCCGGCGGAGGCGGCGTCGACTTTTTCCCGGCGACTGCGCAGGAAGGAGCCGAGCTGGTTGCCGTCACGTGCCATCCAGAACGACTTTACCGCTGCTCACGTGCCTGACTCGTGCGCGACCGTGGAAGCTGACCCTGTGGGAGCCACCCTCACGGGGGTAATGGCACGTCCGCGGGCCCTCTGGTGCCATGAAGGCATGTCGAACGAAACACACGAATCGCCGGTGTGGCTGATCACCGGATGCTCCAGCGGTCTGGGCCGTGCCCTGGCCGAGCACGCCCTTGACCGAGGTGACCGGGCCGCGGTCACCGCCCGCGACCGCGCGACCGTGACCGGTCTCGCCGACGGGCACGGCGACCGCGCGCTGGCCCTGGAGCTGGACGTCACCGACCCCGCGTCGGTGGCCGCGGCCGTCCAGGCGTGCGAGGAGGCGTTCGGACGCGTCGACGTCCTGGTGAACAACGCCGGATACGGCTATCTGGCCGCCATCGAGGAGGGCGAGGATACCGCGGTCCGCGCCCTGTATGAGACCAACGTGCACGGCGTGGTGACCGTCCTCAAGGCAGTGCTGCCCGGCATGCGGGCCCGCCGCTCGGGGCGGATCGTCAACGTCTCGTCCTTCGGCGGTCTGGCCGCCTTCGCCGCGACCGGCTACTACCACGCCACGAAGTTCGCCCTGGAGGGCCTGTCGGAGTCGCTGCACGCGGAGCTCACGTCACTGGGCATCGCGGTGACGATCGTCGAGCCGGGTGGTCTGCGCACCCAGTGGGCAGGGACGTCGATGCGGCAGTCCCCGACACGCCTGGACGACTACGAGCAGACCGCCGGCAAGCGCCGCGACTCCACGCTGGCCGTGTCCGGCCGCCAGCCCGGCGACCCGGCACGGGCGGCCGCGGCGATCGCCGCAATCGTGGACACCGAGACACCGCCCCTGCGGCTGCTGCTGGGCTCCGACGCGCTCGCCGGAGCCCGCGCCCGCCTGGACCGGACGCGACGTGAGATCGACGCCAACGAGGCGCTGACCACGAGCGCCGACCTGGCGGAGGCATGAGCGGCACGGGCGCGTTCGTCGTAATCGGCGCCGGGTCGGGCCTGGGCGCCGCGGCGGCCCGCCGGTTCGGCCGCGAGGGACATCCCGTCGGGCTGATCGCCCGCGGCTCCGAGCGTCTGGAGGCCATGGCCGCCGAGCTGGCCGCCGAGGGCCTGACGACAGCGACCGAGACCGCGGACGTCACCGACGCGCAGGCGCTCGCGGCGGCGCTGGGCGCGCTGCGCGAGCGGCTCGGCCCGATCCAGGCGGCGCTGTTCAGCCCGCGTCCGAGCCTCGCGTGGATCAAGCCGGTGCTCGACACCGGGCCGTCGGACGTCGCGAGCGCGCTGGCGCTGAGCGTCGTCGCCGCCGTGGCGGCCGTCAGCGCGGTCCTGCCGGACATGTGCCACCACGGACACGGCACCCTGCTGTTCACCACGGGCGGCGCTGTTCACCACGGGCGGCGCCGCCGTCGAGCCGCACCGCGACCGCGCGGTGTCCGGAATCGCCTACGCGGCCGAGTCTGCCTACGTGCGCATGCTCCACGACACGCTCGCCGACCAGGCGTGCACGCCGCGCAGGTCGCGGTCGTCGGGCCCATCGGACCCGGCGCCCGGCACGAACCGGACGCGATAGCCCAGGAACTGTGGCGGCTCCACACCGAACGCGACCAGCCACTGGTCGTCCTGCGCTGACACCGCCCACGGTCGTGTGCAGTGCCCCGGAACCGGGTTCCCCACCGGCGACTGCTCCATCCCCAGCAACGATCTCCTCGCCGAACTGCAATGGCGGATCGCCGAGGAGATCGCCCAACGCCTTGCCGGGCACTGAGGATTCCGCGTCCCGGGCGCCGCAGGTCACCATGAGCGGCCGACTCGTCGATGGGCAGCGCTGCTCACCTCGCGCCTCTCCGCCGCACTCAAACAGACGCACATGGCACACCGCCGAACATCCTCCTCTCGGCAGAAGCGATTATTCGCAGTAGAGCGAATAACGTTGGTCCGGGCGTGCTCCCCGCATGAGCGGATACTTTCCTGATGCCCTGCGCACCACGTCAGCTCGGCCACGGCGAAACGGTGGTAACGCGCCGGCAATCCCCAGGGCCTACCGTGCGGGCATGATGACCAAGCGGGAGACCGCCGCCAGCGTGCTGGCCGCTAAGGTCAGGCTGGGCCTGAGCTGGCAAGATCTCGCCGACACTCTCGGCGCGCCACTCGCCTGGACCACCGCCGCCCTGCTGGGGCAGCATCCGTTGAGCCAGGATCAGGCCGAGACCGCGGCTCGCGCGCTGGAACTCGGCCCGGACGAGGTCGCCGGATTCCTCGCGCAGCCCACCCGCGGTGCGCTGGATCAGCCGGTGCCCACCGACCCGACCATCTACCGGTTCTACGAGGTGCTCCAGGTGTACGGCCCGACCATCAAGGAACTGATCCACGAGAAGTTCGGTGACGGCATCATGAGCGCGATCAATTTCAAGATAGACGTAGACCGCCGGGAAGACCCCGGCGGCGACCGGGTGGTCGTCACCTTGGACGGGAAGTTCCTCAAGTACCAGTGGGGCTGATCAGCCCTAGCTGGTTACTACTGAACCGGTATCCACCCGACCACGCACGAAGTGACCAACACCAGACACTGCGCATCCGGTCATCGGCAGTACAGCGCTTTGGGTCACATGCGCGCTCATCGCTGCATGAGAGTGGCGCCGACCAACTTTCAGGTGGTCGAAGAGTGGACCACGCGCCTGGCGATCTCCGCGTCCAGCGGGCTCATGTCCTCGCCCACCGGTTCCGATGGCGGCCACCACCGGAAGTCCACCGCTTCATCGTTCACCGTCAGCCGGGGTACGACCTGGAGTTGAACCTGATAGACAGCAAGGAGTTCCCGGCGATCCGGCCTCGTGAGATCGAACTCAGCCACCGCGGTGAAGGTCAGGTCCACTACGTGGATGCCGGTCTCCTCGCGCAGCTCCCGCACTGCGGCCTGGCGTGTGGTTTCACCTGGCTCTCGCGTTCCTCCTGGCAGCTCCCACTGCTTCCGCCAGTTGTCGAACATCATCAGGACGGCATTCGCGTGGGTGGCGACAACCAACGACGCGGGCACGGCCACGGGCTCAACCAGGCGCGCCAGCTCCTCTTCCGTGACGAAACGAAAGTCGACCAAGGTGTTGCCAGCACGATCACGGATCGGAAGTGCAGCCATGACGCCAATCCAACTGCAATACCGACAGCAGCATGCGCGACGAGCCGCCCGGCAAGTGCGCAAATCGGCAGTTGGGTGCGTTGCCCGAACCACCCGGTCATCGGCAGTACCGGACATCCGGCCGCTGTCGCCATGACCGGTCGGCACGGCGGATCTGGAACATGTTCTCTCGGTGGAGCACCTGCTGTCGGTGGTCCCATGACTGGCAACGACGGTGGCAAACGACAGTGTTCGCGCAGGTAGAGAGCCCTATGGGCAAGATCCGTCGACACGCCTGAGACGGGCGATGGGCTGCTCATAATCCAGTGGTCGCAGGTTCATCCTGTCCCCGCTACGAAGTGGGAGGGCCCTGTCTGGCAATGCCAGACAGGGCTTTTTCGCGGGCCGAGACCCTGTGTCCCACCCACGGGGCCGCTGGCCCCCTTGACCCCCTTCCTGAAAAATTGTCGCGGCTCTTGCCGGTTGTGTCTTGGATCACTGGGCGTGCGTTGGGGTTGGTGCTCTGGTGGCGCATCCCGTCCCGGGATCGCATCCCATCCCGGGGTCTCGGGAGGCAGGTCAGGGGCTTTGGGATCTCGGGATTGTCCCTGTCTGTTCCAATGGGTTGTCGTCGGCTGGCGCGGGCGGACAGGGTTGGGCTTCATCGTGATCATTGTTGCGCATGAGGGATGGAGCAATTTCGTGAAGAAAAAATCAATCTGGGTGACGCTGTCAATGGGAATCACCATCGCCGCGTCCCTGTTTTTCTCGCCAGCCGCCAACGCCGCCTTACCGGCAGCTCATCCTGATGGCTGGATCTACTACGGGTCCTACGTCTATCAGTCCCAATGTCTGGCGGAGATCCCGCAACTCGAAAAATACAATCCAGAAATCCAGGACGCGGTCTGTGTCTCGGACGAACCGGTGTGGGACCTTTACTACTTTCTCGGCACCTGACCTTGTTGATCCAATGACGCCGAAGTGGCGAACGGTGGCACTGCGGTCTCCTGATCGCTTCCACGGCGGCGGCGGCATCTTCGACGGCTGAGTTGCGTCTCGGCCAGTTTGTCCTGGAGCACTCGGCATGCCTTGGGGTTGGTGATCTGGCCGGGCATTCCATCCCGGGATCTCGGGGCGGCAGGTCAGGGCTTCGGGATCCCGGGATGGTCCCGGTGGGCGGCAAACGGTTGTCGCGGGGTCGAGTGGGCCTGGAGGCTGGGGTTCTCTCGCGGCCGCTGGAAGCCGCGGCTTGACGGACTTGGGGGCAGTGATGAACAAGCTCTTGGTGTTTCGGGCGCTGGCGGTTGCCGGGGTCACCTTGGTTGCCGGGCTCGGGGTGACCGGGGCGGCGCAGGCGAGCACGGTCTCGCCGGATGTTCCGTATCGGTGTGGAAACAACTATTGTGCGAACGTCACGGCGATTGATGCGGGTTCGGCTCTGGTGTTTCATAAATATCCGAATTATTCGGTCACGGTCAGCGACACGCCGTACCTGCATGATGGCGATGCGGTCCACCTGAGCTGCTATCTCACCAGCGACACGCAGGACGCCGACGGCAATGGGGACTACGTCTGGTGGTCGGTGTCCATCGGCACCGGTGACAGCTTCGTCCGCGGGTTCGTCAACGACTGGTATCTCACGACCGGTGGCCCGGGTGACTACGAGTCACTGCGTCCTTCGTGCGGGGCATGACGGCCGGCATAAGGGGTTGCGGGGGCGGGCAGGCTGAGGGGCATGTCTGTGGATATGTTTCTGCCCGCCGGCGAGGACTCTCGGGTGGTGCCCCCTTACGCGGCCGACGAGCGGGCCACCTTGCTGGGGTTTCTGCGATGGCAGCGGTCGACGTTCGAGTTGAAGTGTTCCGGGTTGGACTCGGGGCAGCTGGCTTTGCGGGCGGTTTCGCCGTCTTCGCTTTCCCTGCTGGGCTTGGTTCGGCACCTGGCCGAGGTGGAGCGGGGGTGGTTTCGGCGGAAGATGGGTGGGCAGGACGCTCCGGCTTACTTCTGCACGGATGCTGATCCGGATGGGGATTTCGACCTGGTGGTCGACGATCCGGGGATGGTCGGCCAGGCCTGGGAACTGTGGCGGGCCGAGGTCGCGTTCGCCGACCGGCTGATCTCGGACACGGCCGATTTTGGCTTCACCGGGTCGGATCCGAAGCGGGGGACGGTTTCGTTGCGGTGGGTGGTGATGCATCTGATCGAGGAGTACGCGCGACACAACGGGCACGCGGATCTGTTGCGGCAGCGGATCGACGGCCGGGTGGGCGAATAACGGCCGGGTGGGCGAATAGCGGCCATGGCCACTGGGCTGCCCTCCCTGGGCACGGATGCTCGGCCGTCTTGCTTGGGCCCAGCATCCGTCTGTCCTCCGTGGTTGCGCGCGCTGGGTTGCCCTCGTTGGGTTACGCGCGCCGGGTTGCTCCCGTGGTCACGCGCTCCTCCGTGAGCAGGGAAACCGTGCTGTCCTTCGTGGATCCGGGCGACGTGCCGCCCGCTGCGGACGGGTCCTTCGTGCGTGCGGCTGTTCGGCTGCGGATCGCGGAGACGGCCACTGGGCTGCTGACCTCCGCTACCGACTTGTCCGGCAGCAGCAGGGTTCCGGAGCGCGGGCGGCTTGCCGCGCCCCGGCCGCGGACGGTGACCCCGGCTTCGGCTCCGCTCAGATAACCGTGTCCCTGGCCCAATCCCAGCCAGTGCAACCGGGTGCAGGTGATCTCCAGGTCCGCTCCGGGCCACGAGCCGCCGAACGGGACCAGCACCGCGCCACGGTTCCTGGCCCGGCCGGACAGCCGGCGGGCCATGGTCGCCCCGCGCTGACCCTGGCCCAGCACGCCGTCGGCGACCACCACCAGACTGATGCCGTCCAGCAACGCCGACACCACCTCGGCCGCCTGGGCGCCGGGCTGTGGCACCAGGGCCAGTCGGCTGAGCTTCACCCCGAAATCCGCGGCCGCCAGGGCGCACAGTCCGGGCAGGCCGACCACCGCCGCCCAGGTGCCGTCCGCGGTGGCATCGGCCAGCATCGCCAACAGCAGCGACGTCGACCCGCGCACCGCCACCGTGCTGCCCCGCCGCAACCCGCCCCAGGGCACCAGCTGCGCCAGTTCGGCCCGCAGCGGCAGCATGCCCTCGACGATCGAGTCCGGGTCGGCCAGTTCGCCTGCTGTGCGGACACTTTCGGGCATACGTGCGGCCAGTTCACCCGCTGTGCGAACCCCTTCCGGCAGGCGCGCGGCCAGCTCGCCTGCCGTGCGGATCCCCTCCGGCAGGCGTGCGGCCAGCGCGGCTGCTGCTTCCCCGGACAAGGACACCTCCACGAACACGGGGCACGCACGCTGGGGAAGTCAGCGAACCGGGTGTGACCGGCCCCGACCCCCGGTCACACCTCCATTAGAACACATGTTCGAACGCCGGTCATCCTCGTGAGGGCTCGGTTGTCAGTGAGGGCCACCGGTCCGCCGCCCATTCCGGCCAGCCGGACCATCCCGTCGGCGGGCCGGGGACCTTGCCGTCGCCCAGTTCGGCGGCGTCGGGTACCTGGAACTGCTCCCGCCAGCGGTCGAGGTCGGTCTCGGTCATCGGGAACGTCTGATGCGGTGCGGTTGCCTGGCGATGCGCGACCCGGGCGCGCTGGACGTCCCGGTCCACCGGCAAATAGACCATCTGGCCGGCTGCCCCGGCCGAGCGGGCCAGCCAGCGCAGTGCCGATCGTTCATCGCGACCCCAGAGTCCGAAGTCGAGCACGACGCTGGTCCGCAGCCGCAGTGCTTGCAGGGCAACCGAGATGAGCCGGCCTTCCAGTACGTCGCGCTTGCCGTCGGCGGTCGACTCGCCGAACAGCGGGATCATCCACTCGTCCGGGGTCAGCCGCAGCGCCCGGTGCGCGGCGGCGAGCTCTTTGGCCCGGGTGGTTTTTCCGGCTCCGGGAAGCCCGACCATCAGCAGCAGCGTGGCGGGCGGGGGTGACTGGGACATTGCTTCCCCTGATCAGGCAGGACGGCCCGGCAGCACAGGGAAACAGGTGAGTGGCCGCCGGCGGGACGCTGATCGGGCGGTGCGCCTGGCGCTGCCCCGGCAAGGGCAGGCAACGCTGCCCCGGCAAGGGCAGGCAACAAGGCCGCGGTACCGCCGCTAAGCGACGGTCCGGATCTGCATGGCGGCGGAGCAACCCATGCCCCAACGGTAGCCGACGACGCCGGCCCAGTCAGCTGGCGACCAGCAACGCGACAAGCCGCACCAGCCCGGAAAGCCAGTCAGCCAGTCAGCCAACCGGTCATCAGCCAGCCAGTCAGTCCTCGCGGGTCAGGCACGTCTGCGCGCACCGGCGGAACGCGGCCACCAGGCGGCTGCGATCGTCGGCCCGGGTGGCCACCACGACGTGGCTCGGCTCGACACCCTCGATGGGCACCGCGGTGAGGTCCGCGCGCAGCAGGTGGTCGCTCGTCCCGGCCGCGATGGCCACCGCCTCCCCGGCCGCGATCACCTCGAACTTGTCCTCCAGGGCCTCGATGATCGGGCCGTCCGGCGCCGGGCGGCCGTCCGGGCGGGGCTCCAGGCGCCAGAACGCGCTCCACGCCGGATCCGACCCGCGCACCCGGGGCAGCGGCTCGTCCGCGATGTCCTCGACGGTGACCGACTCCCGGCCGGCCAGGCGATGGTCCCGGCGCATCACCAGCACCCGGGGCTCGTCGTAGAGGATCGTCACGTGCAGCTGGTCGGTCGGGAACGGCAGCCGGGTGACCACCGCGTCCACCCGATGGTCCAGCAGCGCGGCCCTCGGCTCGTCCCAGGCCAGGAACATCGTGTGCACGTCGGCGTCCGGCTGGCGGTGGCGTAGGTCGAGCACCGCGGAGGTGATGATCACGCCCGGCGTGTAGCCGATGGTGATCCGGCTGGGCTGCGCGGCGGCCCGGGTGCGGGCGGTGGCCTGGGTGGCCGCGCGCAGCAGGGACCGGGCCAGCGGCAGGAACACCTCGCCTGCCTCGGTGAGCGTGCTGCCCTGTGGGGTCCGGTCCAACAGCCGCGCGCCCAGTTGCTGTTCCAGGCGGCTGATCTGCCGGGACAGCGAGGGCTGGGTGGTGTGCAGGGCCGAGGCGGCCCGGCCGAAGTGGCGGTGTTCGGCGATCACGGTGAAGCAACGGACCAGGCGCAGGTCGAGGTCCGCCGAGGCCGGGATCGAGTCGGGCATACCACCAGCGTAACTCGCTCGAATGGGTGTCGATAAGCCCGAACACTTGCTGAGCTGTGGTGATACGAGTTCCGTATTACTGGATGCGAAACATTCATTGGACCGCGCCCGGTGCCTGGCCGCACAGTTGAAGTACCGGCCGGGCCGCTTCCCGGAGCCGGGTTCCCCTCGTGAAGGAGTACATCACCATGCGTGTGTTCGTCACTGGTGCCACCGGATTCATCGGCAGTGCCGTCGTCGCCGAGCTGCGTGCGGCCGGCCACCAGGTGCTCGGGCTGACCCGCTCGGACGCCGGCGCGGCCACGCTGGCCGAGGCCGGGGCCGAGGTGCACCGCGGCAACCTGGACGATCTGGACTCCCTGCGCAGCGGCGCCGCCGCGGCCGACGGCGTGATCCACACCGCCTACAACCACGGTTTCACCGACTTCGCCGCCGCCGCGCGAGCGGACGGGCAGGCCATCACCGCGCTGGCCGAAGCGCTGAGCGGCGGCGACAAGCCGCTGGTCATCGCCTCCGGCATCGTGACCTCCTCGGTTCCCGGCCAGCCGGCTACCGAGGACAGCAGGCCCGAGCCCGGGTCGTTCGCGCAGTTCCGGTTCGCCAACGAGGAAATCGCCGCGTCCTTTGTCGACCGTGGGGTGCGGGCCTCGGCGGTCCGGCTGTCGCCGACCGTGCACGGCCGGGGCGACAAGGGGTTCGTGGCCCGGCTGATCGCCATCGCCCGGGAGAAGGGCGTGTCGGCCTACCCGGGCGAGGGGACTGCCCACTGGCCCACCGTGCACCGGCTGGACGCGGCGCGGCTGTTCCGGCTCGCCCTGGAGTCCGCGCCCGGGGGCGCCCGGCTGATGGGTGTGGCCGAGGAGGGGATCGCGGTGCGGCGGATCGCCGAGGCCATCGGCCGCAACCTCGAACTGCCGGTGGCCGGCGTGTCCCCGGACGAAGCGGGGGAGCATTTCGGTTTCCTGGCGGGAATTCTCGCCATGGATCTGCGAGCCTCCAGCGAGCGGACCCGTAAGGAACTGGACTGGCAGCCGACCCAGCCGGGCCTCATCGAGGATCTCGACGAGGGCCACTACTTCACCGTCTGACACCGATCTGGAGGATTTTCCATGGGGACGACCACCTCGACCCGGCGGGCATTGGGGCGGGTCGGGGTGTTTCCGCCGATCTCGTTCGCCCGCGCCGTCCCGATCGACGACCAGCGCGACGCCGTGCGCCGGCTGGAACGCGCGGGTTATCGCACCGCGTGGACCAACGAGGTCGTCGGCGGCAAGGACGCGCTGGTGCAACTGGCCGTGCTGCTGGCGGCCACGGAACGGATGACGTTCGGCACCGGCATCGCCAACATCTGGGTCCGGCAGCCGGAAACCCTGCACGGGGCGGCAGCGCTTTTGGCCCAGGCCTATCCGGACCGGCTCGTGCTGGGGCTGGGCGTCGGTTATCCGGCGCAGGCCCAGGCAACCGGCCGAGAGTTCGGCAAGCCGCTGACCACCATGCGCGAGTACCTCGGCAAGATGACCGCGCAGACCTGGCCGCCCGCGGCGGACGCGGTCTATCCACGGATCATCGGGGCCAACGGGCCGAAGATGCTGGCGCTGGCCGGGGAGATCGCCGACGGCGCGCTGCCCATCGGGCTGCCGGTCGAGCACACCGCGCAGGCCCGCCGGGCACTCGGGCCCGACAAGCTGCTGGTGGTGGGGCTGAGCGTGGTGCTGGACGCCGATCCGGGGCAGGCCCGGGAAACCGCGCGCAGCACCGTGTCGCAGCGGTTGGCCATGCCCGCCGTGGCCGACGGCCTGGCCCGGCTCGGTTACGGCCAGGACGAGCTCGCGCGGGTCAGCGACCGGGTGGTGGACGCGGTGATCGCGCACGGCGAGCCGGCGGCCATCGCGGCGGGCGTCCAGGCCCACCTGGACGCGGGCGCGGACCACGTGGCGCTGCTGCCGACCACCGACGACTACGCCGAGGGGGTGCGGCGGCTGGTGGAAATCGCGCCCGCGTTCATCGATTTCGGCTGAGGTGTCGATATCCCGTGGCACCGTTCGTATGGATGGTGAGCGACCGGCAGCGGGCCGGTGCCGGATGAGGGAGACACGGATGCCCAACTATCTGCTCAGCGTCTACCAGCCCGACGGCCAGCCACCGGGGCCGGAGGTGATGGAACCGGTCATGCGCCGGCTGGAGGAGTGGAACGCCGAACTCAAGGCGGCCGGGGCCTGGGTGTTCACCGGCGGGCTGCACCCGGCGAGCACCGCCACCGTGCTGCGGCCGGACGGGGATCAGGTACTGCTCACCGACGGTCCGTTCACCGAGGGCAAGGAGCACCTCGGCGGGTTCACCATCATCCAGGCCCCCGATCTGGACGCCGCGCTGGACTGGGGCCGCAAACTGGCCCGGGCGATCGGGTTGCTGCCCATCGAGGTCCGGCCGATGCAGGACCGGGCCTGACCCGCGCATGACCCCGGACGAGGCGCGCCCGATCTCGGAGGAGGCGCGCCCAGTCTCGGAGGAGGCACGCCCGGACGACGCGCGGCTGACCCGCGCGGACATCGAGCGGGTGTTCCGCGCCGAGTACGGCCGGGCGGTGGCCGTCCTGGTCCACCTCGTCGGCGATATCGACCTCGCCGAGGAGGTGGTCCAGGACGCGTTCGCCGCGGCGGTGGCACGCTGGCCGGACACCGGGCCGCCGCCGAGTCCGGCCGGCTGGATCATCACCACCGCCCGCAACCGGGCGATCGACCGGCTCCGCCGGGAGGCCACCCGAGCCGACCGGCACGCCCAGGCGCTGCTGCTGCGCACCCGGGACGAGCCCGAGGCGGAGGTCCTCGTGCGGGACGACCGACTGCGGTTGATCTTCACCTGCTGCCACCCGGCGTTGTCGGCCGGCGCTCAGGTCGCGCTGACCCTGCGGCTGCTCGGTGGGCTGAGCACCCCGGAGATCGCCCATGCCTTCCTGGTGCCGGAGAAGACCATGGCCCAACGATTGGTGCGGGCCAAGGGGAAGATCCGGGACGCGGCCATTCCCTACCGGGTGCCGGCCGAGGCCGAGCTGCCCGGCCGGCTCTCGACCGTGCTGACCGTGGTCTATCTGGTGTTCAACGAGGGCTACACGGCCAGTTCCGGCGCGGAGCTGGTGCGGGCCGGGCTGTGCGCCGAGGCGATCCGGCTGGCCCGCCTGCTGGCCGAGCTGATGCCCGACGAACCGGAAGTGCTGGGCCTGCTGGCGTTGTTGCTGCTGATCGAGTCGCGCCGGCCGGCCCGGACCACCGCGGCGGGCGAGTTGGTGTTGCTGCCCGATCAGGACCGGACCCGCTGGGACTCGCAACTCGTTGCCGAGGGCCAGGAACTGGTCCGTCGCTGCCTGCGCCGCGACCGGCCCGGGCCCTACCAGATCCAGGCCGCCGTCAACGCGGTGCACAGCGACGCGGCCACCGCGGCCGACACCGACTGGGGCCAGATCGTGGCGCTCTACGACCAGTTGCTGGTGCTCACGCCCACTCCGGTGGTGGCGTTGCACCGCGCGGTCGCGGTCGCCGAGGTGGCCGGTCCGGAAGCCGCGCTGGCCCTGGTCGACGAGCTGACTCTGCCGCGCTACCACCTGTTCCACGCGGTGCGCGCGGACCTGCTGCGCCGGGTTGGCCGCACCGAGGAAGCCGCGCGGGCCTACGAACAGGCCGCCGAGTACACCGACAACGACGCCGAACGGGCGTTCCTCCGAGGTCGCCGGGCCGGGCTGCGCTGAATCGTCGGGGTGCGGTGCCAGGCTGTGGGTATGGGGACGGACAAGGGAATTCCGCGGTTGCGCCAGGTGGTGCTGGACGCCGAGGACGCGCGGGCGCTGGCCGAGTTCTACCGGCAACTGCTGGGCCTGACCTACCGGCCCGGGGACGAGCCGCCGCCGGCCGGGCAGCCCGATCCGCAGGCCCGGGAGTGGCTGGTGCTGCGAGACAGTGGCGACGGGCCCCAGCTGGCCGTGCAGCCGGTGCCGAGCCTGCCCGCGTCCACCTGGCCCGACGCCGGCGTGCCGCAGCAGCTGCACCTGGATCTGGTCGTGCCGGACATCGACGAACTGCGGGCCGCGCACGAGCGGGTGCTGGCGCTGGGCGGGCGGATGCTGGAGGACCTCATCGACGATCCGCAGGAGCCGCTGCGGGTCTACGCCGACCTGGCCGGCCACCCGTTCTGCGTGTTCGTCGGCTGACTCCGCGGGCCACGTTTCGGCCACGCCCCGTTCACGTTGGTGGAGGAGGGTTGCGGGTCATCTGACGCGAAACCGCATGTGAGGGGCGAACGTGGCTGAACTGGATCGACGTAGCGTGTTACGCGCCGCCGGGCTCGGGGCGGCGTTCTCGATGGCCGGAGCGGCCTCGGTGGCGCTGCCGGGCACGGCCGCCGCCGCGCCCGGGCTGCTGGCTCAGCCGGGCAGCGCCGGGGCGCCGCCGGTGCTGGGCCTGCACACCACCTATGGCCAGGACCCGGCCAGCCAGGCGGTGATCTCCTGGATCTCGCCGGTGTCGGTGGCCAAACCGCGGGTCCGGGTGGGCACCGCGCACGGCGGGTTCGGCTTCGTGTTGCCCGCCGAGACCACCCACTACACCGACCAGGCCAGCGGCACCGAGGTGCTGGTGCACCACGCGCCGGTGGGCGGGCTGCCGCCGGACGCCGAATTCGTCTACCAGGTGCTGCAGGGCGACCAGACCTCGGCCACCGGCACCTTCCGCACCGCCCCGCGCGGGCGGGCGCCGTTCCGGTTCACCAGCTTCGGCGACCAGTCCACTCCGGTGGCCGGGGACGCGCTGGGCTCGGTGCACGCCGGGGACATCGTGGACCAGGTGGAGCAGGCGAATCCGTTGTTCCACCTGATGAACGGCGATCTGTGCTATGCCAACCTGGCCACCGACCGGCTCAAGCAGTGGCGGGACTGGTTCGCCAACAACGAACGGTCCATGCGCAACCGGCCGTGGATGCCGGCCGCGGGCAACCACGAGAACGAACTGGGCAACGGTCCGATCGGCTATGTGGGTTACCAGACCTATTTCCGGCTGCCGCACGATGGTTCGGCCGATCCGGAGTTCGCCGGGCTCTGGTACGCCTACACCGTCGGCTCGGTGCGGTTCGTGCACCTGGCCAACGACGATGTGGCCTATCAGGACGGCGGCTCCAGCTACGTTCGCGGCTACAGCGGGGACGCCCAGCGGCGCTGGCTGGAACGCGAACTGGCCACCGCGCGCGCCCGGCCAGGAGTGGACTGGATCGTGGTGTGCATGCACCAGGTGGTGATCTCCTCGGCCGACTTCAACGGCGCCGACCTGGGGCTGCGGCAGCAGTGGGCGCCGCTGTTCGACCGGTACGGAGTGGACCTGGTGCTGTGCGGGCACGAGCACCACTATGAACGGTCGCATCCGGTTCGTGGCGTGGTCAGCGGTTCGGCCACGCTCACCCCGAACCCGGTTTCCACCGGCACCGAAATCGTCGACACCTCGCGCGGCACCGTGCACATGATCCTGGGCGGAGGCGGCACCTCGGCGCCGTCCAACCAGGACCTGTACTACCCGGCCCAGTGCAAGGTGATCACCGGCGTCGGTCCGGCCGACCCCACCACCGGCAAGCGGCCGGCGATCTACGAGATGGAGGCCGCGCCCTGGGCGGCCGTGCGCGACCACGAGCACGCGTACGGATTCGCCGCGTTCGACGTGGACCCCGGCGCGCCCGGCGGGCACACCAGGATCACCGTGACCTACTTCGACTCGCTGGGCTCCGGCGCGGGCGAGCTGGTGCCGTTCGAGAAGTTCGTGCTGGAAAGGCCGCGTACCGACCGGCTTTCCGCGCACTGAGCGCCGTCATCCGAAAAATCACGGCTCGCCTGCGGAAACCGCGGGCGAGCCGTTTCACTCACTTCCAGTGTGCGACCATGAACTGCGCGCACCTCGGCGAGCAGACCCGGTAGTCGCCGAACACCTTGCGGTGCCGCTTCAACTTCTTGCCACATCCCTGGCACTCGTCGTACCCGGGTTCATGGCCGGTGGCCCATGAGCGGGCGCCCCGAACCACCTTGTGTTGGGCGACCTTCGAATTCCACAGCAACAGACCCATCGCGCACCTCCGCGAACCGATCCGGCGGGGTCCCGACAGCCCCACCGGAATGATGGTGCCCGGTGGCGTACCCGTCGGCCTAGTTTTTCTCGACAAGATCACCGGTTCGCAGTAGCCGGCCGTCACGCTAATGGCTTATTGGTAACCTGGCGTGTTCGGTGTATTGAGATGTTAATTCTCTGGGTTTTTCGCCGGCCGGATAGCCCGAGGAGCGCCATCGAAATGGCGTTGATCAGCCTAAATATTGGTCCGGTCGGCCCAATCGTGGCTGACCTGTGATCAGCCACAGTGGACAGAAGTGTAGACCACTGTGGACAGCGATGGTCAGTCCGTGGCACGGTAGGAGGGTGTCAGAGTTGAACGCAACCGCAGCGGCCCTGCTTGGTCTGCTGCACGATGGTCCCCAGACCGGTGGCGAGTTGGTGAGCGCCGCGCGCGAGCGGTTCGGTGCCTTCTTCAGCGTCACCCGCAGCCAGGTTTATCGCGAACTTCCGGCGCTTGCCGACGCGGGTCTCGTCCGCCTCGGCAAGCAGGGCCCTCGGTCCAGCCAGCAGTACGTGATTACCGCGGCGGGCAAGAAGGCATTCAAGAACTGGCTGGTCAGTGAGCCCGGTCCGGATCACCTCCGCAGTCCGCTCATTCTTCGGGTGGTGCACGCCGCATCGCTTACCCCGAAGCAGCGGGTCTCGCTGGTCGATTCGGCGCGGTCCTCATATTCCGCACAGCAGGATGCGGCCCGGACGGCTGTGAAAGAGGCGTCCGACCCGTATGCCAAGGCGGTGGCCGAGTTCGCGGTGGCGCAAGCCCGGGCGGTGCTCAAACTGCTCGACGCGGTACCGACTGCCTGATTGGGCGTAAACGTGGAGCGTCGGGCACTGGGAGTGCCCGACGCTACCTCGTCGTCAAGTAACCTTTCAGGTTGTGAACCCCGACGTAGCAGCTGACCTCAAGGATCTGTCCACCATCCTCGGCAACATCGAGGCGGTGATGGACGTCGAGGCGCTGCGCGCGCAGATCGCCGAACTGGAGAAGGAGACCGAGCGCCCGGACCTGTGGAACGACCAGGAACGGGCGCAGAAGGTCACCAGCCAGTTGGCCCACCGTCAGGGTGACCTGCGCCGGGTGACCGGGCTGCGGCAGCGGTTGGACGACCTGGGGGTCCTTTACGACCTCGCCGAGGAAATGGACGATTCGTCCAGTCTCGCCGAGGCCGAGACCGAGCGCGCCAAACTTCGCAAGGACATCGAATCCATGGAGGTTCGGACCTTGCTCTCCGGCGAGTACGACGAGCGGGACGCGCTGGTCACCGTGCGCTCGGAGGCGGGCGGGGTGGACGCCGCCGACTTCGCCGAGATGCTCATGCGGATGTACCTGCGCTGGGCCGAGCGGCACAACTACCCCACCGAGGTCTACGACACCTCCTACGCCGAGGAAGCGGGCATCAAGTCGGCCACCTTCCGGGTCAACGCCCCCTACGCCTACGGCACGCTGTCCGTGGAGCAGGGCACCCACCGGCTGGTGCGCATCTCCCCGTTCGACAACCAGGGCCGGCGGCAGACCTCGTTCGCCGGCGTCGAGGTGGTGCCCGTGGTCGAGCAGTCCGATCACGTGGAGATCGACGAGAAGGACCTGCGGGTCGACGTCTACCGCTCCTCCGGCCCCGGCGGCCAGGGCGTGAACACCACGGACTCGGCGGTGCGCATCACGCACCTCCCGACCGGCATCGTGGTGAGCTGCCAGAACGAGCGCAGCCAGCTGCAGAACAAGGCCAGCGCCATGGCGGTGCTGCAGGCCAAGCTGCTGGAGCGGCAGCGCCAGGAGGAGCGGGAGAAGATGGACCAGCTCAAGGGCGACGGCGGCTCGAGCTGGGGCAACCAGATGCGCTCCTACGTGCTGCACCCCTACCAGATGGTCAAGGACCTGCGGACCGACCACGAGGTGGGCAACCCGTCCGCGGTGCTGGACGGTGACATCGACGGCTTCCTGGAAGCCGGTATCCGGTGGCGCCGCCAGCAGAGCAACTGACCGGAACACTCGGTTGGCCTAGCGTGACGTAACGCTGTTGTCGCGATTCGTTCACGGCTCGGTCTCAACTGTGGAACTCAGTTGCACCGGGGGAGACC
>DASZNF010000046.1:0-28732 GCA_035551355.1 Pseudonocardiaceae bacterium
CGAAACCGAGACGGACTGCGTTTTGTCGCCGGTGTTGAAGAGGCCGACCACGACAGCGCCGCCGGGTTCGGTTTTGGCGAAGACCTGACTTGTGCTGGACTTCGCGATTCGGCTGGCCGCGATCGAATCCTGGTCCACGGCAAGGACATCGGCGTTGCGGAGGTAGCTCAGGTCGGTCTGGTCCAGGTTGGTCAGGTCCACGCCCAGGATCAGCGGGGACGCGCCCAACGCCCAGAGGCTCAGCTGGGTTTGGCGTTCTGTTGGCGTCAGGCCATCGTTGGCACCATTGCCTACCTCGATGGAGTCGTAATCGTTGAATCCACCTGGACCGGCGTAGGGCTGCCACTGTGCGACATAGTTGAAGCGGCCGCGTACGTTGTCCCAGCTGGTCAGCGGATAGCTGCTACTGCCCTGTTCGCAGTCGTAGCATTCGATGTCCGGCGCGAATTCCCATTGGTTGGCGTATTTCTCGAGTGTGGGCGCTATTGCCGAGGTGTAGCTGCCCTGGGTTATGTTCAGAACGATCGGCCGGCTGGTCTGGCGCAGCGCCGTGGACCAGGCTTTGATGTCCGCGGTGTTGTCGTCCGTGACGCCGTCGAATTTGACGTAGTCAACGCCCCAGGATGCCAGCAGGTCGGCCCAGGAGTTCGTGTACTGCTGCGCGCCCGGCTTGGTGTAGTCGATGCCGACCATACCGCCGCAGTTGTAGTTGTTCTGGCTCGCCTTCGGTTCGGCGATCTGGTCCGCGGTGTAGGACGTGCCCTCGATCTTGCTGTGCTGGGCTACGGCCTGCGACGAAATCCCGGGGGTCAGGTAGATGCCGAACTTCAGGCCAAGGGAGTGGATGTAGTCGGCCACTGCAGCGATACCGGATTCGTTGCCGTGACTGGGAAATCTCGTTTGGTCGATCACCCAGTGGCCGTTGGCGTCCACATTGGGACCTTGGCTGCCGGGGCACTGGTACCAGAAGTCGTCGAGATTGACGTACTCGTAGCCCAGCTGCTGCAGACCACTGTCGTGCAGCGCCTTCGCCTGCGCCTCGATGTTCGCCGCCGTCGGGTTGTCGCGCAGGAAACTCCAGCTGCTCCAGCCGAGCACCGGCGTCCGTTCCACACCGTTGTCCTCGGCCGACGCTCCCGGCGCGGCCACCAAAGTCCCGGCCAGCACCGAGCTCACCGCCACGACGACGGCCAGCAGGCGCGGTAACTTCCTCACGAAATGATGCCTCCTTCATGGGGGTGTCATGCCGTTGAAGCTGCGAGCCGCTCGCTCATATTCGCGCGCAAAACCTGTTCAGTCTTGCACGGGCCGGCGAAGATGGTCAAGCTCCACTTTCTCCACCCGAGCCCACGTCATGCTGGGGGAAGTTGTTACATCGGCGTCGTTCGACCGGTTTCTGCCGGTGGTTAGGTTGAGTGAACTGCCGGTAAAACGTGCAGAATCGTGCAAATTTGGTGATCGAGTATGGACAGTTGCCGCCCTGATGCCGCAAGATGTGGCCACGGCCCACGCAATCAACGAGGAGCGATCATGGATGGAGTACCCGAACCGACGACGGCCACCGATCCCACCGATCCATCCCGTCGCTTCCACCGCTCCATCGGCGTGCTGTCCGCGACGTCGATCAACATGACCCAGATGTGCGGCATCGGGCCCTTCATCACCATCCCGATCATGGTCGCCACCATGGGCGGCCCGCAGGCCGTTCTCGGCTGGATCGTCGGCGCCGTCCTCGCCCTCACCGACGGCCTGGTCTACGCCGAACTCGGCGCGGCCATGCCCGGCGCCGGCGGCACCTACCTCTACCTGCGCGAGGCCTTCCAGTACCGCACCGGCAAGCTCATGCCGTTCCTGTTCGCCTGGACCGCGGTCATCAGCATCCCGCTGATCATGTCCACCGGGGCCATCGGCATCGTGCAGTACCTCGGCTTCTACTGGCCGAACATGAACTGGGCGACCTCGCACGCCATCGGCATCCTCACCGTCGTCGTCGTGGTCTTCGCGCTCTACCGCCGCATCGAGTCGATCCGCACGCTGACCACGATCCTCTGGGTGATCATGGTGATCACCGTGGCCATGGTCATCGTGGCCAGCCTGACCCACTTCCACGCCAATCTGGCCTTCAGCTACCCACCCGGCGCGTTCCACCTCGGCGGCTCGTTCTTCGCCGGGCTCGGCGCCGGCCTGCTGGTCGCCGTGTTCGACTACCTCGGCTACAACACCGTCGCCTACATGGGTGATGAGTTGAAGCGGCCGGGCCGGACCATGCCGCGCGCCATCGTGTTCTCGGTCGTCGGCATCATGGTCATCTACCTGCTGCTCAACATCGGCGTGATGGGCGCCATCCCGTGGCAGGAGGTCGCCAACTCGCAGTCGATCGCTTCGCTGGTACTCACTCGCACCTGGGGGCCCGCCGCGGCCGATGTGGTCACCGCACTGGTGGTGATCACCGCGTTCGCCTCGGTGTTCGCCGGCCTCCTCGGCGGCTCCCGGGCGCCGTTCAACGCCGCGCGCGACCGGGTCTTCTTCGCCGCCTTCGGGAAACTGCACCCGAAGCACAACTTCCCGCATGTCGCCCTGCTGGTGATGGGCGTGATCACCGCGATCGGCTCGCTGCTGGACCTGACCACGGTGATCAACATGCTCACCACCGTGGCCGTGCTGGTGCAGTCGATCGCGCAGATCGCCGCGCTGAGCGTGCTGCGCCGCCGCCAGCCAGGGCTTCGCCGCCCCTACCGGCAGTGGCTCTACCCGGTCCCGAGTGTGCTCGCGCTGGTCGGCTGGATCTACGTCTACGCCTCGGCCAGCACGCTGTCGATCATCCTGTCCGTGGTGTGGATCGTCGGCGGGATACTGGCCTTCCTGGTCTGGGCGCGGATCAACCGGGCCTGGCCGTTCGGGCCGCTGACCGTGCGGGAGGCCTACCTGGACAAGCAGCGGGCCGACGACGCGGCCGGCGCCTCCACGGCGACCGCATGAGGAACCGGCCGGCCCGAGGAACCGCGCCGGCCTGAGCGGTCAGTCCGCCCACGGGACGTCGGGGGAGCGGTGGAAGGCGATGCCCTGCCGTTCCCAGCGCGGACCGTGGGTGGCCAGCCGGGCGCGGAAATCCGCCCAGTCGTGCGTTTCCTTCGGCGACCACGCTATTTCCGCGATTGTCGGCAGCCGGGGATAGGCCAGGAAATCCATCGCGTCGGTGTTCGTGATGGTTTCCGACCACAGCGGGGCCTCCACGCCGAGAATCGCGGAATCGTCGACGTCGGCCAGATAGGTGGCCGGGTCCCAGTCGTAGGCGTCCGCGACTTCGATGTAGGCGGCCCATTTCAGGCCCAGTTCGGTGTCTTCGGTGTACTTCTGGTCCAGGTAGGTGCGATTGGCCGGGGACATGATGAGTTTGTTTCCGCGTTTCACCGCGGCAATCGTTTCCGGGGCGTCACCCGAGGTGCCCCAGAATTGCAGAATCGTGTCCGCGAGCGGATTCGTCCTGGCCAGTTCGTGCCAGGTGATCGCGGTTTTCCCGTGCTTGCCCACCAGTGGCACGGCCCGGTCGGCGAAGGTCTGGTAGTCGGTCTCGGTGGTGGACTGCGCCTCGTCGCCGCCGATGTGCAGGTAGGGCCCGGGGGTCAGCTCGGCCAGTTCGGCCAGCACCTCGTCCAGGAACCGGTAGGTCACCTCGCGGTGCACACTCAGCGTGCTGAACCCGACCTCGATGCCGGTGTACAGCTCGGGCGCCTGGCCGTCCTCGGTGAGCTCCGGGTAGGACGCCAGCGCCGCGTTCACGTGTCCGGGGGTGTCGACCTCGGGCACGACGGTGATGTGGTGTGCGGCCGCGTGCGCCACGATCGAGCGATAGTCCGATTGCGTGTAGTAACCGCCCGGGCCGCCATCGACCTCGGTCCGCGCACCGTGTTCGGTCAGTCGCGGCCAGCCGGCGATGGCGATCCGCCAGCCCTGGTCGTCGGTCAGATGCAGGTGCAGGTGGTTGATTTTGTACCGGGCCAGCTGCTCGATGTAGCGGCACACGGCGGCGACCGGGAAGAAGTGCCGGGCCACGTCGAGCATGGCGCCGCGGTAGCCGAACCGGGGGTGGTCGAGCACCTCGCCGCCGGGCACCGGCCACGGGCCGGGCTGGGTCGTGCCGGCGTCCGCGGCCGGGGGCAGCAGCTGCCGGAGGGTCTGTGCGCCGTGGAACAGTCCGGCCTCGGTGCCGGCCGTGATACGCACCCCGGCGGCGTCGACGACCAGGCGATATCCCTCGGCCCCCAGCACGGGGTCCGCCCCGAGGGTGAATCTGATGCCGCCCGGTTCCGGGCCGACGACCAGCGGGAATCCGGTGGCCCGGCGCAGGCCCACGGCCAGCGTCTCGGCCACCCGGACCGCCTCGGGGCTCTCGGCCTGGATGATGGTCGTGCCGGTGAGCGCGTACCCCTGGTCACTCGGGCTAACGGACACCGGCACCGGCACGATGGTCTTCATGCCGGGAACTGGCCACGCGGAGGAGGCGTCCGTGCTACCCACTGGGGTGGGAGACGACTGTTCGGTTACCGGTCGCATACCCTAATGGTATAGACCAATCATGCCAGCTGGCCAGATGGCATCATGGTTTCCTTCGCCTGCACCGCCCACCTGTGTGATCGCTGAGCCTGGTGGTGCACGGGGGGTAATTGGATAGGCTGGGGGTTGTTCCAGCACCGCGAAACGCCGCGCCCGCGCGACTGTAGTTCTAGGGAGTTATCGGTCATCGACGAGGAACAGCTCATCGCCGGTCACTACCGGTTACTTGAGCGCGTCGGCAGCGGCTCCATGGGCATCGTGTGGCGGGCGCGTGACGAGCGCCTGGAGCGGGTTGTCGCGGTCAAGCAGCTGCTCGCTCAGCCCGGGCTTACCGAGGAACAACGCCAGGACGCCCGGCGGCGTGCCCTGCGCGAAGCCCGGATCGCCGCCCGGTTGCACCATGCCAACGCCATCGTTGTGTTCGACGTTGCCGAACACAACGGCGATCCGTGCCTGGTCATGGAATACATGGAGTCGCACAGCCTGGCCGCCGTGCTCGCCGACCGGGGCAGCCTGCCGCCGGAGGAGGTGGCCGCGCTCGGGTCGCAGGTGGCCTCGGCGCTGGCGGCCGCCCACCGGTCGGGCATCGTGCACCGGGACGTCAAGCCGGGCAACATCCTGCTCAACGACTCCGGCACGGCCAAGATCACCGACTTCGGCATCGCCCGGGCGACCGGGGACGTGACGGTCACCCAGAGTGGCGTGTTCGCGGGCACCCCGGCCTACCTGGCGCCCGAGGTCGCCCGCGGCCAGGAGCCCACGCCCGCCTCGGACGTGTTCTCCTTCGGCGCCACCCTGTACGACGCGGTCGAGGGCGGCCCGCCGTTCCCCGAGCGGCAGAACCAGCTCGCGTTGCTGCGGCTGGTCGCCGAGGGCAAGGTGCAACCGCCAAGACAGGCCGGGATGCTCACCGCCCTGCTGATGAAGCTGCTGCGCGACGATCCCGCGGCCCGGCCCACCATGGCCCAGGCCAGCGCCATGCTGTCCGAGCTGACCGGCGCCAAGCCGGCCCGCCCGCCCGCGTTCCTGCCCAGTGCCACCAAGCCCGACATGGCGCCCACCACCCCGACCGCGGCCCCGCCGAGCGGTCCGGCCGCCACCCAGGTGGCCGCCTCGCCGCTCCGCCCGCCGCCCGCGGGCACCAGCTTCGCCACCCCGCCGCCGGTCTCGGTGACCCCGGCCCGGCAGTCGCAGCAGCGGCCGCAGAGCTTCAACAAGAAGACCGCGGGCATCGTGTCCGCGGTGGTGGTGCTGCTCGTGGTCGCAGGCATCGTCCTGGTGGTCACCCTGTCCAACAACGGGCAGACCGGCGGACAGGCCGGCGGCACCGGATCGGGCCAGTCCACAACCCAGCAGCCCACCACGACCGCCCCGCTCACCAGCAACAGCGCCGCGGGTTCGTCCTCGCAGGACATCACCGACTACTCGGGTGCGGGCACGATGGTGATCAACTTCTACTCGAACGTGGCCGGCAACCCGCAGGCGGCCTGGAACCTGCTCACCGCGCAGGGCCAGCAGTACTACGGCAGCGAGGCGGCGCTCGCGTCCTACTGGGCGCCCTTCGCACAGGCGATGAGCTACAAGAGCGCGCACGTGGACAGCAAGAACGCCGACGGCTCGGTGCAGATGAGCATCCTGGTCAGCGCAGGCGGCAGCGGGCAGACGCTGGTCATGCGGGTGGTCGAACAGAACGGTCAATATCTGATCGACGGAAACACCAAGCTGGCCACCTAAACTGGGCTGCGGGAGGCAGCCCATGACGGACATCGCGGCCCGCACCGACGCCGATCCCGGCCTGCTCGGCCCGGACACGGTCACCTGGCAGCTGCACGCCGACCCGGCCATGTGGGTCGCCGGCATCCGCAGCCTGTTCCTGCAGGCGCTGCACCCCAGAACGGTGGCCGCGGTGGTGCAGAACTCCAACTTCCAGGAGGACCCGTTCGGCCGGCTGCTGCGCACCGCCGACTTCGTCAGCGTGAGCACCTACGGCACCACCGAACAGGTGCTCGGCTATGCCGGGCGGGTGCGCAAGATCCACCGTGCGCTGCGCGCCACCGACCCGGACACCGGCGAGCTGTTCGCCATCGACGAGCCGGAGCTGCTGCTGTGGGTGCACTGCGCCGAGGTGGCCTCGTTCCTGGACGTGGTGCGCCGGGCCGGCTATCCGCTCACCGGCGGGCAGGCCGACCGCTACCTGGACGAGCAGCGGCAGACCGCGGCGCTGGTCGGGCTGGACGCCGATCAGGTGCCCGGTTCGCGGGCGGAGATGGGGGAGTACTTCGCCGCGGTGCGGCCGGACCTACACGCCGCCGCGGACGCCGAGGTGATCTACCAGTTCCTGCACAATCCACCGGTGGCACCGCTGCTGCGCCCCGGAGTGCCGTTCTACACCGCGGCCATCGGGCATCTGGCCTACTCGCTGCTGCCGCGCTGGGCCATCGAGCTGTACGGCCATCCCGGCTACGAGCCGACCGGCGCGACCGCGTTGCTGCGCACGCTGCGGCTGACCGTGCTGCGGCTGCCGGAGCTGTTGCTGGCGCGGCGGGGACAGCCGCCGATCAAGGCCGCGATCGCCCGGCTGGGGCCGTGGGCCACCCCGTCGGCGCGCAACCTGCCGGACTGCTGACTCGGCGCGTGCGCCGCGAGCCGAGACCGGGGAGCTCTCAGCCGCCCTGGGCTTCGGAGAACGGAACGAACAGGGCCGAGGACGGCGCGGCGGCCGGTTTCGCCGGTGCTTCCGCCACTGGTTTCGCCTGGGGCGCAGGGGGCTCGGTCGCTGGTTTCGCCTGGGGCGCCGGGGTTTCTGCGGCCGGCTTCGGCGCCGGTTGGGGTTTTTCTCGCGCCTGCTTGGTTTCCGGCTGTTGCCGTGTTTCCGGTGCGGGCCGGGTTTCCGGGTTTCGCCGCGATTGGGACGCGGGTTTCTCCGGCTGCGGCGAGGTTTCGGGCCGTTCCACCCGCGGCCGGGTTTCCGCCGCGCGCGTCACCGGACGCGGCCGCGGATCGGCCGGACGCGCCTGCATGTGGTGCTGGGTTTCCGGGCCGGGCTGGGGTTCCGGCTCGGACTCGGCCGATTCCGGTTGTGTCGCAAGCGATTGCGCGGCCGCCTTGGTCGCCGCCCGGTTGTGCACCGGGGCGGGCCGGGGTTCCGGGGTGCGACGGACGGCCCGGGGCTTGGCGGCGGCGCTGGGCGCGTCCGCGTGCTCGGCCGGGCGCGCGGACGCGGCCTGCCGGGTCGCGCGGTCCACGAACGGCCGCAGCGCCGCGCGCATGGTCGCGGCGTGCTCGGCGGACAGATCGATTTCGTAGTCGGTTCCGTCGAGGGCGAAACTCACCGTTTCGTCCGCCCGGCCGCCGTCCAGATCGTCGACGAGTTCGACCACGGTCTTGCTTGCCACGGTTCCCCTTGCCTGCTCCGTGTCGCTGTTGCCCAGCAGGATACGAGAAGAATCCCCCGAACGGATCGGGAGTACGGCGATCGGTCCACCGTACTCCCGAGATCCGTTATGCGGCGTAGTCGTAGAAGCCGCGGCCGGTCTTCTTACCGAGCAGGCCCGCGTCCACCATGCGCAGCAGCAGCGGCGGCGGGGAGAACAGCGGCTCCTTGAACTCGGTGTACATCGACTCGGCGACCGCCTTGGTGGTGTCCAGACCGATCAGGTCGGTCAGCGCCAGCGGCCCCATCGGGTGCGCGCAGCCCAGCACCATGCCGTTGTCGATGTCCTCGGCCGAGGCGAAGCCGGACTCGAACATCCGGATCGCGGACAGCAGGTAGGGGATGAGCAGCGCATTCACCACGAACCCGGCCCGGTCCTGGCTGCGCACCACGGTCTTGCCCAGCAGCTGGCCGGCGAATCCCTCGGCCCGGGCCTTGGTCTGCTCGCCGGTCAGCAGCGACGGGATCAGCTCCACCAGTTTGAGCACCGGCACCGGGTTGAAGAAGTGCACGCCGATCACCTGGGTCGGCCGGCTGGTGGCCATGGCCAGCTTCATGATCGGGATGGACGAGGTGTTGGTGGCGAAGATCGCGTCTTCGGTGGTGACCACCTTGTCCAGCGCGCTGAACACCTCGACCTTGGTCTGCTCGTGCTCGGCGACCGCCTCGACCACGATCTCCCGGTCGGCGAACTCGGCCAGGTCGGTGGTGAACACGATGCGGCCCATGGCCTCGTCCCGCTCGGCCTCGGACAGCTTGCCCGAGCGCACCCCGCGGTCCAGCGACTTGCTGATCCGGGCCTGGCCCGCCTCCAGCGCGGTGGCGTTGACCTCGTTGACCACGACGTCCAGGCCGGCCCGGGCGCACACCTCGGCGATGCCCGAACCCATGAGCCCGGCGCCGACCACCCCGACCCTGCTGATCTCGCTCACTGTCACGCCAAGTCCCTTCACCACGAGGAGGAGATGTGCATCTCCGGCTGATCGAAGAAAAGCCGCTCCCTGGTGACCAGGCCGATGATCAATCCGACGGCCAGCAGGGTCGGCAGGACCACGCAGAGGATGATCCGCTTCCAGGTGCACCACCAGCGGGAACACAGGCTGGCCGGCTGATGCCGGCACATCGGCCTGCCCTGTGCGTTCACCGGCATGGCAGACCCGGCGCAAAACTGTCCATCGGTGGCAACTCCCTCGCTTGGGAGCGTATCCGATGACCTCAGCGGAGGGGATGCGCGCTGTCCAATGCCCGCAACACCTCGGCCAGCGCCGGGAAGGGCACACCGGCCTCGGGCGGGTCGACCCAGCACAGCTCGCCGGAGATCGACTGGGTGGGCGGCAGATCGATCAACCGGCGGCCGCCGCGGTAGGTGCTGCCGTGCGCGGACAGTGCCACCCGCAGCGCGGGTTCCAGCAGCCGCGGTCCGCTGACCAGGAACACCCAGTAGCCCGGGCGGCCGGGGCAGTCGACGATCGGACCGGAGATGCCGTCGGCGCGCAGTTGCCGGCGCAGCTTGCCGGCCAGCGGCTGGTCCACGGCCACCGCGCCGGATCCGTTGGCCAGCCGGATCCACACCTCGGTGTCCTGGGCGCCACAGGACCAGCCGAACCGGGTGCGATAGGCACTGGCGGCGGTGATGAACGGGTTCGGGTCGAGTTCGGACACCCTGATCGACACCCTGCTGCCTCCCGACCGCGAGCACATGTTGCTAGCAACAGTCTTCCGAAACAAGATTGGAAGCACAATTACCGGAACGAGTGACTATTCCTCGGGGACTTCCGTGCCCTAAAGTGTTGCGTGCCCAGAAACACTGTGGATACACCACGCTCGCGTGCGCTCGGTGCGGAATTACGCCGCCTGCGGATCGGCGTGAACCCACGTACCTCTTTGCGCGAGTTCGCCAAACAGGTCGGCGTATCCTACGTCGCACTGTCCCGCTGGGAGACCGGAAAACGGGTCCCGACCAGCGAAGACGTCGCCACCCTGCTGGGTGCGCTGCGGGTCATCGGGGAGGAGCGCGAGCGTTTGCTCGCGATGACCAGACAGGCCCAGGACCCCAACTGGGTGGCTCCGGGAGTGGATCGCCAGCTGACCGCGCTGATCGATTTCGAGCAGACGGCAACCACCATCGTCGACGTGTCACCGCTGGTCATGCCCGGTCTGTTGCAGACAGCGGACTACGCGCGGGTCATCATGGACGACGGAGTGATGACTACTGGTGAGGTGCAGACCGCGGTGATCACCCGAATGGGTCGGCGAGACATCCTCACCCGGGACACCCCGGTGAATTTTCTTGCCTTGGTTGGGGAGGCGGCGTTGCGTTATCCGATGGGCGGGCCGGCCGTGATGGCCGCGCAACTGCGTCACGTGCGCCGCATGGCCGGTCTACCGAATGTGACAGTGCAGGCGATACCGACCCGACCTGGCTGGAACCCATCGCTTTCCGGACCCTTCGTGCTGTATGAGTTTCCAGTGGCGGCCCCAATCGTTCACTTCGAACACCATCGATCGTCTATGTTCCTTCCCGACAAGAAAGACATCGAAGACATGCGGAAAGCCGTCCAGGCAATCCGCTCGGTGGCGTTGGGGCCGGAGGATACGGCCACGCTCATCACCAAGATCGAAAAGGAGATCGGGGCATCCCCATGATCACTTATCGCTGGCGCAAGTCCGCCCACAGTGGACAGCAGACCAACTGCGTCGAGATCGCGCACACGCGTGATCTCATCCGCGATTCCAAGAATCCGGACGGCCCGGCCCTCGCCGTCGATCTCGCTGCCCTGCTGGACACGGTGCGCGCGGATCTGCTTCGTCACTGAGCCCGGTTGACCAGCGGAGTCGTCCCCTTGCGACTGCCTGCCTCAGGTTTCGGCCCCGGCCTCCGGCTGGAACCTGGCGGGCAGTCGTTGTGGATCATGATGTGCGTAGACCCGCAACAACAGCCGATGCAATTCATTGCGCTCGGCGGCGGAAAGCGGCATCAACAGGTTGTCTTCCAGGCGTTCGGTCATCGCTATCCGCCTGCGTAGCGCGGCGCGCCCGGCGGCGGTCACCGTCACCGCGTGCCTGCGCCGGTCGGCCACATCCCGGGCCCGGCTGATCAGCCCGGCCTGTTCCAATTGGTCCAGCACGGTCACCAGATCGCTGGCGTCGATGCGCAGCCGCACGCTGATGTCCTTCTGCGAGATCGGCCCGCACTCGCCCACACAGCCGAGCACGGCCACGTGCGGCAGCCGCAGATCCTCCTCGCCCAGCGCGTGCACGATCCGCCGGGCCTCCCGCAGCACCTGGAACATCACGAAGCTGGGCAGCTCAAGCAGTGACTCCGGAAAGGTGAACTCGACGGGCGGTCCTGGCGTGGTCACGCGGTCATTCTAAGGAACCCGGATGATGGGTCCATCCCAGCGCTGACCTGGGCGTGAGTCACCTCACGACGGCACCGGGAAGTGCCTGTCCACGGCTAACGTTGTCCCCTTCGGGATCGATCCAGAACAGGGGGAGACATCGCGTCCCCCGCGCGTCACCGCCGACGACGTTCACAAACCCCTCCGCGCTTCCGGGAAGGACTTTCGTGCGCTTCGCCGTGCTCGCTCTCGCCATCGGTGGCTTCGCCATCGGGACCAACGAGTTCGTCATCATGGGCCTGTTGCCCAACGTCGCCGGAGACGTCGGCGTCTCCATCCCCACCGCAGGCGGACTGATCTCCGCCTACGCCCTGGGCGTGGTCATCGGCGCCCCGCTGCTGACCATCGCCGCCTCGCGGCTGCCCCGCAAGGCCGCGCTGGTGGGCTTCATGTCCTGGTTCGTGCTGGGCAACGTGCTCTCCGCCCTGGCCCCCAACTACGGCCTGCTGTTCGCCGCCCGGATCTTCACCGGCCTGCCGCACGGCGCCTTCTTCGGCACCGGCGCGGTGGTCATCGCCTCATTGGTGCAACCGGCCCGCCGGGCCCGCGAGATCGCCAAGATGACCCTGGGCCTGACCATCGCCAACATCGTCGGGGTGCCCGCGGCCACCCTGCTCGGCCAGCGGCTGGGCTGGCGGGTCACCTTCCTCGCGGTCGCGGTCATCGGCACGGTCAGCGCGCTGTCCGTGCTGCGGTTCGTGCCGCACCTGACCAACCGGTCGGCCAGCGGCGGCCACCTGCGCAAGGAGTTCGCCGCGTTCGGCAACCCGCAGACCTGGCTGTCCCTGGCCATCTGCGTGTTCGGCTTCGCAGGCGTGTTCGCCTCGGTCAGCTACGTGACGCCGATGATGGTGCACCTGGCCGGCTACACCCCGGCCGAGGTGACCTTCCTGCTGGCCCTGTTCGGGCTGGGCATGACCACCGGCAACATGCTCGGCGCGAAGTTCACCGACCGCAACCACGACGTGACCCTGCGGGTCGGCCTGACCGCGCTGGCCGTCGTGCTTGGCGTGTTCGCGTTCACCGCGCACTCCATGATCGGCGCGGCCATCACCCTGTTCGGCCTCGGCGTGGCCGGGTTCACCGTGGCCACGCCGTTGCAGGTGCGGGTGATGGAGCAGGCGCCGGCCGCGCCGACGCTGGCCTCGGCCGGGTTGCAGTCGGCGTTCAACACGGCCAACTCGCTGGGCGCCTACCTGGGCGGCGCGGTCATCGCGGCCGGGCTCGGCTTCACCGCGCCCAACTGGGTCGGAGTCGGCCTGGCCCTGGTCGGGCTGACGCTGACCGTGCTGGCCGCCCGGCTGGGCCGGGGTCCGCGGGTCGCGCCCGCCGATCCGGACGAGATCACCGAGCACGCGTACGTGCACGCCTGATTCGTCAGGGGACCGCGGGCAGTCCGGACGCCTCGGTGGCGAGCTGGGTGAGGTGCGGATCGGTCGGGCTGGACAGCTTGCCGATCCACACCACCTCGATCAGCCGCACCGAGGTGTTCGCGGTGGACACCGCATAGGCCGCGTTGTCGAACGAGCTGGGCCCGCCTGCCCAGCCCTGGCCGTCCTTGACCAGGTCGTTGATCCCGCCGCTGCCCGGCGTGTTCGCCACTCCGGCGAAGCTCTTGGCGGTGGCCGCGTCGGCGAAGCCGACCACGGTCTGGGCCACGGCCGCGGGCTGGCCGCCGACCGTGGTCTCGTACAGCGAACGGGCCATGGTCAGGCAGGCGTGCTGGCCCAGCCACACCTGAACGTCGCCGTAGGCGTGCGTGGCGCAGTCCTGGCTCTGCACCGAGCCCTGCGGGCTGAACCGCACCCCGTTGACCGTCACGTCCGCGACCTTGCTTGGCTGGCGGGGCGGGCTGGTGGTGGGCGAGGCCGCGCTGGTGGCCCCGCTCGACGAGCTGATGGCCGCCACGATCCCGGTGATCAGCAGCACCCCGAGCAGCACAAGAGCGCCCACCGGCAGCCACCGGGTGCGGCCCGCGCCGGGCTTCCTTGGCTTCTTCGGCCGGGACACCGGCGCGTCGGTGATCTTGGGCAGCAGAGTGGTCCGGGCGCTGGCCATGTCCCGGGCCACCACGTCCCGGAAGCCCTCGTCGGTCAGATCGGACACGGTGGGCTGCAGTTGCGGCCCGGCCAGCACGGCCAGCAGGTCGCGGGCCTGCTCCACGGTGCACGGCCGGTCGTAGGTGGCCAGCTCGCGGACCGCGGCCAGCATCGGCTTGGGCTGCGGGTGCAGCACCCGGGTGCCCCGGGTGAGGTCCACCGTGGGCTGCACGACCTGCTCGAAGTAGGGGCCGACGGCGATCACCGTGCCCACCGGCACCGGCTCGGTCCTGCCCTGCTGCAGCAGCTGACCGACCGCGGCCGTGGCCGACTGGGCCTCGCCGGAGGGGTTGATCGCGCCGTCGGGGCGCACCAGGGGCCAGCCGTCGGCCTTCCACTGCCCGGTCAGCGGCGCGTCCAGCCGCATGGCCGGATCGGGCAGATCCACGCCGACCACCACCACGATGGCGCGGGGGAGCAGCAGCACGGCTTCCAGCGGCCGACCCGACACGGTCAGGCCCAGCAGTGCGATCCCGCCGAGCACCGTGTCCGTCGGTCCCCAGGAGGCCATCGCCGCCCGCACATCCGCCCCGACCCGTGAGGTCTCGGCTCCCAGCCGGACCAGACGCACTTTTCACACCTCCCGATAGCAGGGTCACCGTAACGTGCCCGGCCCCGGCCAGCATGGACCCGGTCGGGGGACCCGTTGTGACAGAAGTCACTCGTTCGGATACGAGGATCACCCATATCGCGGTTCATGTGGCGCATTACCGTCCGGTCAGGGCAGAATGACCCGACAACACCGGATTGATCACCTGTTCGACCGAAGCACACGCGAGTGAGGGCGTAGGGGAAGACGTCCCTCGTCGAGTAGCGGAGGTCAGCAGTGAGCACCAGTGGGAGCGCCAACAGCCATGCCAGTGGCGTGGTGTACGTCCACTCGTCGCCGTCTGCGGTCTGTCCGCACGTCGAGTGGGCGGTATCCGGCACGCTTGGGGTGCGGGTCGGTCTGCAGTGGACGGCACAGCCCGCTGCGCCCGGACAGTTGCGCGCGGAATGCGCCTGGACCGGCTCGCCCGGCATGGCCGGCCAGCTGGTCACGGCCCTGCGCGCCTGGCCCATGCTGCGGTTCGAGATCACCGAGGACCCCAGCGCGGGAGTCGACGGCGTGCGCTACTGCTTCGCGCCCGGACTGGGCCTCTGGCACGCCACCACGGGCGCCAACGGCGACATCATGGTGTGCGAGGGCCAGCTGCGCACCCTGGCCAACACCGCCGACGGCGCGGAGGCCTTCCGGCACCACGTGGAGAAGCTGCTGGGCAAGCCCTGGGACGACGCGCTGGAGCCGTTCCGCCGGGCGGGCGACGGCGCTCCCGTCACCTGGCTGCACCGGGTGGGGTGAGCGGTGGCACCCTAGTCGGGTGACGACCGATCCGGGACGCTCCTCCTCGCGCTGGTGGCTGGCGCCGCTCATCGGCCTGATCGTGCTGTTCACCGCCGGGGCCGGGCTGGCCGCGCGGTCGATCTACCACCAGTCCTCGACCACCACCGCCACCAGTTCGGGCACCAGCTCGGCGCCTCCCACGTCCACCTCGGTCCCGCCGGGCAGCACCCAGGTGCAGCTGTCCGCGGACGTGACCCAGTACCCGCTGGGCAACACGGTTCGCCAGCTGTTGCAGACCTACTTCGACGCGACGAACGACAAGAACTACCAGCAGTGGACCTCGGTGGCGACCGAGGCGCGCATCGTGCAGACGCCGAGGACGACCTGGCTGAGCGGGCTGAAGACCACGCACGACAGCGATATCACGGTGTACCGGATCGACGTGGCGCCGCAGAACGGCCTGCGCGTGCTGCTGGCCTTCACCAGCACCCAGGACATCAAGGACGCGCCGGACTACGCCCCGTACAAGTGCATCAACTGGTCCGTGGTGTGGCCGCTGAGCCTGGAGAACAACCAGTGGAAGCTGGACGCCGGGTCGGCCGGAAAGACGCCCGCGTTCAGCGCCTGCCCGTCATGACCGTGGGCAGGCGCCGAACGCGGTGGGCAATCAGCTGGCGGTGAACACCAGGGCCACGTTGTGGCCGCCGAACCCGAACGAGTCGTTCACCGCCGCGGTCAGCTCGACCTTGCGCGGTTCGCCGGAGACCACGTCCAGCGACACCCCCGGGTCGAGGTTCTCCAGGTTCGCGGTGGGCGGAACCACACCCTCGCGCACGGACAGCACCGTGGCGATGGCCTCGATCGCGCCGGACGCGCCCAGGGTGTGTCCCAGCGAGCCCTTCGGCGCGGTGAGCACCGGGTGGTCGCCGATGGCCTTGCGCACCACCACGGTCTCCGGCACGTCGCCCACCGGGGTGGAGGTGGCATGCGCGTTGACGTGCCCGACATCCTTGGGGTCGACCCCGGCGTTGCGCAGGGCCATGGTGATGGCCCGGGCCTGCGCGGTGCCCTCCGGATCGGGCGCGGTGATGTGGTAGGCGTCGGAGCTGGTGCCACCGCCGGCGAACCGGGCGTAGATCGTCGCGCCGCGCGCGGCGGCGTGCTCGGCCCGCTCCAGCACCAGGATCCCGGCGCCCTCGCCGAGCACGAACCCGTCCCGGCCGGTGTCCCACGGCCGGGAGGCGCGCGCGGGCTCGTCGTTGCGCGTGCTCATGGTGCGCGCCTGGGTGAATCCGGCCATGGTGATCGCCGCGATGGACGCCTCGGCGCCGCCGGCCACCACCACGTCGGCCTCGCCCGCGCGCAGCATCCGCCAGGCCCACACCAGGGCCTCGGCACCGGACGCGCAGGCCGACACCGGGGCGTGCACTCCGGCGCGGGCCTTGAGCGCCAGACCGACGTGTGCGGCCGGGCCGTTGGGCATCAGCATCGGCACGGTCAGCGGCGACACCTTGCGCAGGCCCGCCGTCTCCAGCAGGTCGTCCTGCGACAGCAGGGTGAGCACCCCGCCGATGCCGGTGCCGATGACCACGCCGAGCCGTTCCGGGTCGACCGCGTCGTCCAGTTTGGCGTCCTCCCACGCCTGCCGGGCGGCCACCAGCGCCACCTGTTCGCAGCGGTCCAGCCGCCGGGCTTCCACCCTGGGCAGCACGTCCGTCGGCTCGACGGCGAGCGGGGCGCCGATCTTGACCGGAAGCTCGTACTTCTCGATCCAGTCGTAGCCCAGTATCCGCACGCCACTGCGCCCGGCGAGTAGTCCGTCCCAGGTGGACGCGACGTCCCCGCCCAGCGGGGTCGTCGCGCCCAACCCGGTGACGACGATGTCGTTACCGCTCATGTCGTCTCCGCGATCAGGTGAGGCCGGTGCCGACCTCAGAAAGCTGAATATCTTCGGTCAGGACTTGTTCGACGTGATGTAGTTCACCGCGTCGCCAACGGTCTTGAGGTTGGCCAGCTCGTCGTCCGGGATCTTGACGCCGAACTTGTCCTCGGCCTGGACGGCGATCTCGACCATGGACAGCGAGTCGATGTCCAGGTCGTCCACGAAGGACTTGTCCGCGGTCACGTCCGCGGCCGGCACACCGGCGATCTCCTCGACGATGTCGCCCAGTTCCTTCAGGATGTCGTCAGCCACTGTCTTTCCTTCCAATGGGGGGATGGTGGTGAATGCGTTCCCGGTTACGGACTGAGCACGACCTGAGCGGCGTAGGACAGTCCGGCCCCGAACCCGACGAACAGCAGTACATCACCACGGCGCACCCGGCCCGCCGCCCGCATGTGATCCAGGGCCATCGGGATGGATGCCGACGAGGTGTTGCCCGAGTAGGTGATGTCGTCGGCAACTTCCAGATCCGGCCGCGCGCCCGCCGAGATCAGCTTCTTGGCGATCGAGTTGACGATCCGGAGGTTGGCCTGATGGGGGATGAGCACGTCCACATCGGAGGCCTTGAGCCCGGCCAGTTCCAGCGCGCGCATCGCCACCGGCGCGACCTGGGTGGTGGCCCAGCGGAACACCGACTGGCCCTCCTGGTAGATGTACTTCTTCTCGCGCATGTAGATCATGTCGGCCAGATCGCCTGCGCTGCCCCAGGAGATCGGGCCGATGCCGGCCTCCTCGGCCGGACCGACCACGGCCGCGCCCGCGCCGTCGGCGAAGATGATCGCGTTGGCCCGGTCGACCGGGTCCACCCAGTCCTGGAAGCGCTCCGCGCCGACCACCAGCACTCGCTTGGCCGACCCGGCCTTGACCAGGTCCGATGCGGTGCCCAGGGCGTAGCAGAAGCCGGCGCAGGCGGCGTTGAGGTCGAACGCGCCGCCACCCTTGACGCCCACCCTGTCGGCCACGGTGGCCGCGGCGTTGGGGATCTGGTTGGGCATGGTGCAGGTTGCCACGATGACGGTGTCCACATCGGACGGTTTGAGTCCGGCGTCGGCGATCGCCCGGCGGCCGGCGACGATGGCCATGTCGACCACCTGCTCGTCCGGCTGGGCCTTGCGCCGCTCGACGATGCCGACCCGCTCGCGGATCCACTCGTCGTTGGTGTCCATCACCTTGGACAGGTCGTCGTTGGTCACGACCTGATCGGGCTGGTAGCTGCCGGTACCCAGAATCCGGCTGCCCGCAACGGTTTCGCTGGCCCGCAGCTCCACATTCCTGGTGCTCATGTCAGTGCCCACTCTCGTGCTCGGCGACGAAGTCGGCGAGTTTGTCCAGGTCGCCGGGGGTGCGCAGGTTCAGCGTCGCGGTGCCCTTGAGCTCCCGCTTCACCAGTCCGGTCAGCGCGCCCGCCGGGGTCAACTCGATCACTGCGCGCACGCCCCGTTCCCGCAGCGTGGCCAGGCACAGGTCCCAGCGCACCGGCCGGGTCACCTGCGCGATCAGCCGCAGCAGTTCCTCCGCGCCGGTCTCGACGACGGTGCCGTCGGCATTGGACAGCAGCGGCCGGGTCGGGTCGGCCACCGCGAGGTCGGCCGCCTTGGCCCGCAACGCTTCCTCGGCCGGCGCCATGTACCGGGTGTGGAACGCCCCGGCCACCTTCAGCGCGATCACCTTGGTCACCCCGGGGCGGTCCTCGGTGGCCATCAGCTTGTCCAGCGCGGCCTGCGAGCCGGCGGCCACGATCTGCCCGGCACCGTTCATGTTGGCCGGGGTGAGTTCCATGGAGTCCAGCCAGGCCACCACCTCGTCCGGGTCGCCGCCCATCACCGCGGCCATCCCGGTCGGCTCCAGCGCGCACGCGGCGGCCATTTCCCGGCCGCGCACCGCGGCCAGCGACACCGCGTTGTCCGGGCTGAACACTCCGGCGATCGCGGCCGCGGCCAGTTCGCCGATGGAGTGCCCGGCCACCGGGCTGGTGTCGGGCAGCGAGACCCGCTTGGCCAGTTCGGAGTAGACGATCAGGCTGGTGGCCACGATCAGCGGCTGGGTGACGGCGGTGTCCTGGATTTCCTCGGCGTCCGCGGTGCTGCCCAGCCGGGCCAGGTCCAGTCCGATCTGCTCGGACCAGCCGGCCAGCCGTTCGGGCACTCCGTCCAGTTCGAGCCAGGGACTGAGCATGCCGGGCTTCTGGGCGCCCTGCCCGGGCGCGAGGATCGCCATCACATCCAACACTGAACACGGCCTCCGGGCACTGTGGGGATGCCGCCGATCACCAAGTCGGTGCGGCGGATTTGTAGGGTCTCGACAATAGTTACCGGTCGATCACGCGTCCGCGGCCGAAAATGTTGTTGGTCACACCCGGTTGGGCCACTACCGGCGAGTCACCAGAGACCGCGCGCCCTGGCCAGCCGGCCCACCGCGAGTGCGGTGCGCAACACGAGCGCGTCCCGCGGATCGTGCGGATTGCGCCCGGTGAGCTCGGTGACCCGCTTGAGCCGGTAGCGCACGGTGTTGGCGTGCACGTACAACTGGCGGGCGCAGGCCTCCAGCGTGCCGCCGCTCTCCAGGAACGCGTCCACCGTCTCCAGCAGCGCGCCGCCCGAGTCGGCCAGCGGCCGGGCGATCTGCTCGACCAGCTGCAGCTCGGCCTCGGGATCGCCGGTCAGCGCCCGCTCGGGCAGCAGATCGGCCGAGCGCACCGGCCGGGGCGCGCCGGGCCAGCCGACCACCGCGCGCAACCCGGACAACGCCTCGGACGCGCTGCGATGCGCCTCGCCCAGATCCGACACCGTCGGCCCGGCCACCACCGGCCCCGCTCCGAACGCGTCGGTGATCTTGGCCAACGCCTGCTCGTCGCCCGGCCGGTCGGTCGGCCCGCCCAGCACCACCACCAGCCGGGACCCCTGCACCGACAACAGCACCGAGCGGCCCACCCGGGTGGCCCGGCTGCGCACCCCGTAGACCACGGTCGGCGGATCGGTGTTGTTCGGCGGCCCGACCAGCACGGTGGCCTCGGTGGCCGGTTCCCAGCCCAACGCGGAAGCCCGGGACAACAGCGACTCCTCGGCGTCACCACGGACGATCCCGTCCACCACCAGCGCCTCCAGCCGGGCGTCCCAGGCCCCGCGGGCCTCGGCCGCGGCGGCATAGGCGGTGGCCGCGGTGAACGCGATCTCCCGGCCGTAACGCAGAATCGCCTCGGTGAGCACGGCCCGCTCCTCGGCGTTCGCGGCCAGCGTGGGCACCCGCTGCTCGAACACCTCCAGCGCCAGCCGGACCAGTTCCACGGTGTGTCGCAGGCTGATCTGCCGGGACAGGTCGCGCGGCGCGGCCCGGAAGGCGTCCGCGGACAACCGGAACGCGGTCTGCGGATCGTGGAACCATTCGACGAACCCGGCCACCCCGGTCTGTGCGATGAGCAGCACGCTGGCCCGCTGATCGGCCGGCATCCGGGCGAACCAGGGCAACTGGGTTTCCATCGCCGACACGGTCAATCCGGCCAGCTCACCCGACGACTGCTGGATGGCCCGCAGCGTGCCCGCCGAAACTCCCGATCCGCCCGAATCCGGGTGCGGATCCTCGCTGCTCGCCGCGGTCATGCGCCCACGATGCCACGCCGGACGTCAGTCGGTGGCGTCCGGGCCCAATGCCTTGAGCAGCACCGCGGTCGCCTGATCCACGTCCTGGCGCCCCGCGGCGTAGTCGGCGTCCGACCCCGACCCGGATTGTTCGGACAACAACGCCACCACGACATCATCACCGCTGTCCACGATCCCGGTGGTGTGCAACATGACCTGATCGTTGAACTCCATCCAGCCCTGCTTGGCCTTGGTGTCGCCGTTGCGGGTGGACCCCAGCAGCCCGAACGACTGGTCGAACCCATCCGAGCCGTCAGGTGCCGCGTTGTTCAGATCGGTGAGAATCAGTTGCCGGTCGGCCGTGTTCAGCGAGGTCAACATGTACTGGTAGACGGCAAGAACGTCCCGAGCGGAGATCAACGTCTCCCCCCACTCGCCGGTTTCGTTGATGTCGTCGGGCACATCGGTGTCCTGCAGGTGGGCCAGCGCGGTCAGCTGGGCGATGGCCTGCGGCCCGTCGTAGCTCTCCCACAACGCGTCCATGGCGTTGTCGTCGGACTGGGTGAGCGCGAGATGGATGTTGCCCAGATCGCCGGAGGAGAGCGTGATCGCCCCACTCTCCTGCTGGTGGAACAGATCGGTGATCAGAAAAAGCTTGAGCACCGAAGCCGAGTAGAACTGCGTCGTCCCCTCGTTGCCGAGCGTCTCCTGCCCACTGTCCCGGTCCAGCACCCCCACCCCGAACTGCGCTCCGTCGTTGAGCTGATCGACCGCGTTGACGGCGGCCTGCGCCGCGCCCGGCGCCAACGGATCCCCAGCGGAGTCCCCGGGGGAGGACGAGGAATCCGAACTGGACGCGGACCCAGGAGTTGTCGCCACCGCCGCGTTACTGGTGCCGACCGGCGACGGCGACCCACTGAGCTTGCGCATGTCCCCCATGGCCACCGCCCCCATGCCGATCACGAGCAATACCGCGATGGCCAACGGAATCACGGTGAACCACGGATCCCGCTTCTTGCTCCGCTGAGCTCCACGCCCGCGGTAGCCCGCACCCTTGCTCACTCACTGAGGACGCCTGACCAGGACCCATTAGTTGCCGGAACCCTCAACCCTTAAGCATTCTCCCAGCAAACGAACAGCGCACCCACATCAGTCCGGCGTTATAGCCCGCAAGTCCCTTTCGTCCACCCACAACACGGCACGGCAACACGACGCAACACAGCGCTTACCAGGCCAGAAGGCAAAGGAAATGCAAAGAAAAACACGATCGAAAAGAAACGAGGCTGGTAGGAAAAACGTAACCAGCCAGAAGAAAGAAGGAGCCAGCACGGCGGGGGTTGGGGCTCGGCCCACCCAAAAATAATGGAGGACGAGGTAAGCGGCGAAGCGCCGAAGGTGCGAGCAAACAACCCCGACGAGGACGGCCGCTCGGCGACGACGTGGCACGATCGCCGAGCGGCCTTCTCCCCGGTCCCCACCGGTAATTCCACTCTGGAGGGAGTTGTCCTCGAGCGCTAGTCGAGTTCCCGATAATCCCCCGTTTGGGGATTGTCCAGGTTTGGTTCGTCACACTCTGGTGTCGGAATATTCCCCCAGTCGTGGGAGTTTGCGAGAGAGTCGTGTGCTCCGGGGTCAGTGCGAATCTGAACCGGCGGTGACAGCCCGCGAGCCGGCCACTGGTTGGCCGGCCGACCCGGTGGGATTCCGGGGCCGACGGTGACAGTCCGGATGGGAGGAGCACGCGGGAAGGACTGTGCGGTGAACGTACTGCTGCAGCACGGATTCACGATGTTCGGGGAGAAGGTGTCCTGGGCCGAGTTCGTCGGCCAGGTCTGCGCCCTCGCGGTTGTCTTCCTGGCCCAGCGGCGCACCTTGTGGACCTGGCCGGTGCAGGTGGCCGCCACGGTGCTGCTGTTCGTGGTCTACACCTCGGCCCACCTGGGCGGCCTGGCCACGCGCCAGGTGGTGATCTTCCTCATTTCGCTCTACGGCTGGTGGGCCTGGACCAGGCATCGCGACCCGGTCTACGGCGTGGTGGTGCGCACCGCGACGACCCGGGAGCGGCTGGTCACGCTGGCCGCGTTCGTGGTCGGCTGGGTTGCCGTGGCGTTCGCCTTCCAGGCGCTGGGCGCGGCCTGGTCGTGGGCGCCGTGGCCGGATTCCTGGATCTTCGTGGGCACCCTGGTGGCGTTCGCCGCGCAGGGCCTGGGCCTGGTGGAGTTCTGGATCGTCTGGCTGCTGGTGGACGCGGTCGGCGTGCCGTTGCAGATCAAGTCCGGGCTGTATTTCTCGGCGGCCGTGTACGTGGTGTTCGTCGGCCTGGTGGTGTGGGGCTTCGTCGGCTGGGTGCGCACCGCCCGGCGCAACACCACCGCCCGCGACCAGGAATCGGTGCCGATCAATTAGGCATACGACGAGGGGCGAAGCCGAACCGGCTTCGCCCCTCGCGTGTCTGCCTCGGCTTTACGCAGCTCTGTCTCGGCTTTACGCAGCGCCGGAGTCGGACAGCTGCGGCCCCGCCGCCTGCACGTCGTCGATCTTGTACTTGCGGGCCGCCTCGGTCACCGTGGCCTGCTCGACCTTGCCGGCGCGGGCCAGCGCGGCCAGCACGCCGACCGCGGTGGACTGCGCGTCGACCAGGAAGTGCCGCCGCGCGGCGGGCCGGGTGTCGGAGAAACCGAACCCGTCGGTGCCCAGGGTGAGCATGTCGCCGGGCACCCAGGGACGGATCAGGTCGGGCACCGCGCGCATCCAGTCGGACACCGCGACCACCGGGCCCTCGCCCTGGGACAGCACCGTGGTGACATAGGGCACCCGCGGTTCGGCCTCGGGGTGCAGCAGGTTGTGCCGGTCCACCTCGACCGCCTCGCGGCGCAGCTCCGAGTACGAGGTCGCCGACCACACCTCGGCCCGCACCCCCCAGTCCTCGCGCAGCAGCGCCTGGGCGCGCAGGGCGTCCGGCATGGTCACGCCGGAGACCAGGATGCGCGCCTCCGGCCCGTCACCCGCCGGGGCCTCGGCGTACCGGTAGAGGCCGCGCAGCAGGCCGTCCACGTCCAGGTTCGCCGGCTCCGCCGGCTGGGCGTAGGGCTCGTTGTAGATCGTCACGTAGTAGAAGACGTTCTCACTCTGCTCGCCGTACATCCGGCGCAGACCGTCCTTGACGATGTGCGCGATCTCGAAGGCGAACGCCGGGTCGTAGGCCACCACGGCCGGGTTGGTCGCGGCCAGCAGCAGCGAGTGCCCGTCGTTGTGCTGCAGGCCCTCACCGGTCAGCGTGGTGCGGCCCGCGGTGGCGCCGAGCACGAAGCCCCGGGCCATCTGGTCGGCCGCGGCCCACAGCCCGTCGCCGGTGCGCTGGAAGCCGAACATCGAGTAGAAGATGTAGATCGGGATCATCGGCTCGCCGTGCGTGGCGTAGGACGTGCCCGCCGCGGTGAAGGAGGCGGTCGACCCGGCCTCGTTGATCCCTTCGTGCAGGATCTGGCCCTTCTCGCTCTCCTTGTAGGCGAGCATCAGGCTGGCGTCCACCGAGGTGTAGGCCTGGCCGTGCGGGTTGTAGATCTTCTGCGTGGGGAACATGGAGTCCATGCCGAAGGTCCGCGCCTCGTCCGGGATGATCGGCACCAGCCGCTTGCCGATCTCCGGGTCCCGGGCCAGGTCCTTGACCAGCCGGACGAACGCCATGGTGGTGGCGACTTCCTGCTTGCCCGAGCCCTGCCGGGCGATCTGGTAGACCTTGTCGCCGGGCAGCACCAGCGCCTTGGACTTGTTGCGCCGCTCCGGCACGAACCCGCCCAGCTGGCGGCGCCGCTCCAGCAGGTACTGGATCTCCGGGGCGTCCTGGCCGGGGTGGTAGTACGGCGGCAGGTAGGGGTCGGCCTCCAACGCCGAGTCCGCGATCGGGATGCGCAGCTCGTCCCGGAAGAGCTTGAGGTCCTCCAGGGTCATCTTCTTCATCTGGTGGGTGGCGTTGCGGCCGGCGAAGTGCGGGCCGAGGCCGTAGCCCTTGATGGTCTTGGCCAGGATGACCGTGGGCTGGCCGTGGTGCTCCAGTGCCGCCTGGTAGGCGGCGTACACCTTGCGGTAGTCGTGGCCGCCCCGCTTGAGGTTCCAGATCTCCGGGTCGGTCATGTTGGCGACCAGGTCCTTGGTCCGCGGGTCGCGGCCGAAGAAGTGCTCGCGCACGTACGCGCCGTCATTGGCCTTGTACGTCTGGTAGTCGCCGTCGGGGGTGGTGTTCATCAGGTTGATGAGCGCCCCGTCCCGGTCGGCGTGCAGCAGCGAGTCCCACTCGCGGCCCCAGATCACCTTGATCACGTTCCAGCCCGCGCCGTGGAAGAACGACTCGAGCTCCTGGATGATCTTGCCGTTGCCGCGGACCGGGCCGTCCAGCCGCTGCAGGTTGCAGTTGATGACGAAGGTCAGGTTGTCCAGGCCCTCGTTGGCGGCCACGTGCACCAGACCACGCGACTCGGCCTCGTCCATCTCGCCGTCGCCGAGGAAGGCCCAGACGTGCTGCTTGTCGGTGTCGGCCAGGCCGCGGTCGCGCAGGTAGCGGTTGAACCGGGCCTGGTAGATGGCGTTCATCGGGCCAAGGCCCATGGACACCGTGGGGAATTCCCAGAAGTCCGACATCAGCCGCGGGTGCGGGTAGGAGGGCAGGCCGCCGCCCGGGCCGGCGTGCGAGTACTCCTGGCGGAAACCGTCGAGCTGGTCGGCCGACAGGCGGCCCTCCAGGAAGGCGCGGGCGTACATGCCGGGGGAGGCGTGACCCTGGATGTAGACCTGGTCGCCGCCGCCCTGGGCGTCCTTGCCGCGGAAGAACCAGTTGAAGCCGACCTCGTAGAGGGTGGCCGAGGAAGCGTAGGTGGAGATGTGCCCGCCGACGCCGACGCCGGGCCGCTGCGCGCGGTGCACGGTCATCGCGGCGTTCCACCGGATCCAGGCCCGGTAGCGGCGCTCGGTCTCCTCGTCACCGGGGAACCAGGGTTCCCGCTCGGTGGCGATGGTGTTGACGTAGTCCGTGCTGGTCAGCGCTGGGACGCCGACCCGGCGCTCGCGGGCGCGCTCGAGCAGCCGCAGCATGAGGTAGCGGGCCCGTTGCTGACCAGCGGCGTCCAGGACGGCGTCGAAGGAGTCCAGCCACTCGGTGGTCTCGTCCGGGTCGATGTCCGGGAGGTACGCGGCGAGGCCGTCACGGATGACGCGCACGCGCTCCGGAGTGCTGGTGCCGGCCGGGCCTGGGCCTGAGCCGGTGCTGTTGTGCGGGGCCAAGGGGTCTCCTAGCCTGAATTTTTTCGGTTCCCGCGATACGGCCGGCTCGCGGCCGCGTCGCCATCACATCAGTGTCCACACTATGCGCTCCCGAATGGCCTACTCGCGAGTAGTCGCAGGTGGTTCTGGATCGTTTCCTCACTGGGCCGATCCGGTGGTGATCCGGTTGTGGGGCAGGCCACGTGTCGTGTATGCGACGTCGCGCGGGTAAGATTTTCGCGACCCGGTGAGGTGACGGACGGTTGTCCGTGGGCGGCGAACTCGCGGTGTGTATCGGTGTGGATGGTTGCGCACGAGGCCCGCTCAGTGTTCGCTAGCCGTCATTGGTGTTGGGACAGCGTGCGGTAGCTCGCCGGCAAGGGCGTCAGCTGCCGCACTCGGCGTAGTTGGAGGAGTGAGACAAACCGTGGTCGCCGCGGAAGGCACCGGCAAGACCAGTGCCGCCGACAAGCTCGGTATCCAGTCCGGAATGGTTGTTGCCGAGTTCGGGTGGGGGGATGACATCGACGAAGACGTCCGCACAGCCATAGAGGAACGTATCGATGGCGAGATGCTGGACGAGGAGGCCGACGACGTCTTGGACGTGGTCCTGCTCTGGTGGCGGGAGGGCGATGGAGACCTCATCGACGCCCTGGTCGACGTCACCAGCCCGCTCGCCGAAAATGGCGTGATCTGGGTGCTGACACCCAAGAGCGGGCGGGACGGCCATGTCGAGCCGGCCGAGATCGCCGAGGCGGTGCCCACGGCCGGGCTGGCGCAGACATCGAACATCAGTGCGGGACCGGACTGGAACGGGACCAGGCTGGTGTCGCCGAAGTCGGCCAAATCACGTCGCTGACCCGGTTCCGGGGTGCGGGTCGCCCACCACACTAGGCTGCGGGCGCAGGCGGGCCGGGAAGGTCGGCGGCGTACTGGCGAGCACGGCTATCCAAGGTAGGAGGAACCGCGCAGATGGCGGTCGAGGTGGGCGGCAAGGCCCCGGACTTCACCCTGAACGACTACAACCGCGAGAAGGTGTCCCTGGCGGACTTCCGCGGGCAGAAGAGCGTGTTGCTGGTCTTCTACCCGTTCGCGTTCAGCGGGATCTGCACCGGTGAGTTGTGCCAGGTGCGGGACGAGATCGCGGACTACCAGAATGACCAGGTGCAGGTGCTCGGTGTGTCGGTCGACACCCCGTTCAGCCTGAAGGCGTGGGCCGACCAGGAGGGCTACACGTTCCCGCTGCTGAGCGATTTCTGGCCGCACGGTGAGGTCGCGAAGGCCTACGGTGTGTTCAACGAGGGTGGCGGCCTGGCCAACCGTGGCACGTTCCTGATCGACCAGGACGGCGTCGTCCGCTTCGCCGAGGTCAACCAGCCCGGCGAGGCGCGCGACCAGGAAGCATGGAAGAAGGCGATCGCGGCCCTCAAGGCGTGATCACCACCCGGTTCGCTCGCCGTGGCGAACCGGTCCCGGGCGCATAGCTCAGCGGGAGAGCACCGGCCTTACAAGCCGGGGGTCGTAGGTTCGAAACCTACTGCGCCCACAAACCCGCTCTGAACAGCGGAAACGCTCGATGGCTTGATCGGCGCAGTCCAGCACAGCGCTCAGTGACACCCGGATTGTGGGGTTCTGAGTATGGACAAGACGCACCGTTGGTACCTGCTCCTGAGGGAGTGGGAGCGCGCGCTGCGGGCCGAGAACAAGTCGCCCGCGACGATCGACATCTACGACCGCGGGGTCCGGCTGATGGCCGACTGGTTCGATCAGCTACCCGCCACGTCGACCCGACCCGGGGCAGTAACTCGCCCCGAGGATCCGGCCGACATCACCCGCTCGCACATCGCGGAATGGATGAGCCACCTGCTCGCCACGGGCAAGCCGGGAAATGCCAACAACAAATATCGAAGTGTCCAGCAATGGTTCAACTGGCTGGTCATCGAGGGCGAAATCGACGTCAGTCCGATGGCGACGATGAAACCGCCGTTCGTGCCCGAGCAGGAGGTCCCGGTGATCTCCGAGGACCTGATGCACAAGGTCCTGGACACCTGCAAAGGCCGCGACTTCCTCTCCCGCCGGGACCTGGCGCTGATCCGCCTCATCTGGGACACCGGGGCCCGGCTCAACGAGATCGCCAAGCTCGACGTCGACTCGGTCGACCTGGACCTGGAGGTCATCCAGGTGCTGGGCAAGGGCAGGCGCACCCGGTCGATCCCGTTCGGCGCCAAGACCGGGCAGGCCCTGTCGCGATACCTGCGCGTCCGCGCCGCCGACCGGCACGCCGACCACCCTCGGCTGTGGCTGTCGGAGAAGGGTAAGGGCCCGCTCACGCCCAACGGCATCAAGCTGATGCTGCGCCGTCGAGGCCGGCTGGCCGGGGTCAACGACGAGCTGGGCCGGAACCTGCACGCCCACCTCGGGCGTCACTGGGCCGCGCACGCCTGGCAGGCCGCCGGCGGCAGCGAGGGCGATCTGATGCGCATCATGGGCTGGAAGTCCGCGCAGATGCCCAAGCGCTACGGCGCGGCGGCCGCGACCGAACGAGCCCACGCCGCTGCCCGGCGGCTCCGGCTGGGCGATCGCCTGTAGCCGCTGGCAGGCACCGCGGTCGGTGACACGCCGGTGCTGGGCTGGAGCCATGGACAACATGACCCCAGCCCAGCGCACCCTGCGGGCCCGGATGGCCGCACACACTTCCTGGGCGCGCACCGAGAACAGGTCCGCCCGCACCGAGTCGGCCCGCAAGGCCGCGCTTGGCCGATTCGAACGACAAGTCGACCCCGAAGGCCGACTCTCCCCGGAGGAACGAGCCCGCCGCGCCAAGAACGCGCGCACGGCGTACTTCTCCGGCCTCGCCATACGCAGCGCCACCGCCCGGCGGCGCGGCCGCGTGCGTGGCGGGGAGTGAGCCAGACCATGTGAGGAGAGAAATGGGCGCCTGGAAGTCAGGTGCGATGGAGGTGTGGGTCCGGCGCGGCTGCACGGTCGTGGTGGCCGTCGTCGCGGCCTACGCCTCCTACCAACACCAGCGGGAGTTCGCGCTGCGCGGGGGAGCGGACCCGACCAGCGCCGGGCTGTGGCCGCTGTCGGTCGACGGCCTGCTGATCCTGGCCTCCACCGGGCTGCTGAATCACCGCGGTCGGCGCGC
>DASZNF010000047.1:0-25859 GCA_035551355.1 Pseudonocardiaceae bacterium
GCACCCGCGCGGAGCGGATGCGCCTGCCCCTGGCCGCTGACGTCGTGGTCGCTGCGGCCGAGCAACACGGCGTGTGCGTGCGGCCGTTCACGATGGAGGTTGGCGACACCACCACCGGGGAGCTGCGCTATGTCGCCGTTCCGTGTGGGGCCACGATCGAATCGGTCTGCAAGACGTGTGCCCGGAAGGCTCGGGCGCTGCGGATGGCCCAGTGCCGCGAAGGGTGGCACCTGGACCGGGAACCGGTGTTCGCGGCGGACAAGCCAACCGACGAGCAGACCGCCCAGCTCACGTACCGCGCGGACCTGGTGAAGCTCTACCGGGAGTCCACCGACGCCGGGGAGCTGACGCACGCGGAAGACCTGCGGGAGGCGATTCACGAGGCGGATACGGAACTTCGGCAACTGGGTGTCCGGGGCAAGCTGCCCTCGCCGGACGCCCCACCCAAGCGGCCGCCGAGCCGGTCGACGAAACGGCGGCAGGACGCGCCGAACCTGCCTCGCCGTCAGGTCCGCAAGACCACCCTGGGACGGGAGTTCGCCGGGAAGTTCCGGCCCTCGATGTTCGTCACGCTCACCTGTGACACCTACGGGCGGGTCAGGGATGACGGCACCCCGGTGGATCCGAACACCTACGACTACCGGCGGGCGGCCCGGGACGCGGTGCACTTCTCCAGCCTCGTTGACCGGTGGTGGCAGAACCTTCGGCGGGTCGTGGGCTGGGATGTGCAGTACTTCGCGACGGTGGAACCGCAGAAACGAGCGGCGCCACACCTGCACACCGCGCTGCGCGGTTCGATCCCGCACGAAGTCATCCGCCAGGTCACGGCGGCCACCTATCACCAGGTCTGGTGGCCAGAGCACGACGAACTGCGGTACACGGACGACCGTGGGCCGATCTGGGACTCACACACCAAGGCGTTCGTCGACCCAGAGACCCGGCAACCGCTGACCGCCTGGGCGGATGCCCTGGAAGAGGTGGAGGCCCCGGCCCACACAGCCACCTTCGGCCGCCAGGTGCATTCCAAGGGCATTCTCGGCGGCTCGGACGAAGCTGGCCGGCACATCGGCTACCTGACCAAGTACCTGGTCAAGAACGTGACCGAAGTCGTCGAGCAGCACACGGATCGGCAGCGGGCACACGCGGAGCGGTTGCACTCCGAACTGGCTGCCACGCCGTGCTCGCCCCGCTGCGCGGTCTGGCTGCTCTACGGCATCCAACCGATGGGCGCGACCTCCAAGACCCTCCCCGGCCACTGCAAGGGCCGTGCTCATCGCCGGTCCACCCTCGGCCTGCCCGGACGGCGGGTCCTGGCCTCCCGGAAGTGGTCAGGCAAGACCCTGGCTGATCACCGCGCCGACCGAAAGGCGTTCGTCGCCCAGGCCCTGGCCGAAGTCGGCATCGAGAAACCGCAGCAGGACACCAGCCACCTGACCTGGCGCAAGGTCAAGCCCGGTGATCCGAGCGTCCCTCCCCGGGCGCACCTGCTCATGCACGCCATCGCCGAACGGATCACCTGGAGAGCCGAATACGACCGAGCCATGTTGGCCGCGAACGGCGATCCACCCGGCGGCCTAGAAACTTCGGCAACTCAACCGGCAGCGGCCTGACCAGGGGGATCGAGATGGAAACCAAGTACCTGAGCGTGCCGGAATCGGCGCTGTACCTCAACACATCCGTGCGGTTCGTCCGGCGGCTGATCGCGGAACGGCGGATCGCCTTCCACAAGTTTGGTGCCCACGTCCGGCTCGCTGTGGTTGACCTGGATGCCTTCGTCAATGCGGGCCGCGTCGAACCGGTCGGCGTGCTGGATGCCCTCCGGGCCATGCGAAAGGCGGCCTGACATGGCAGGCAAGAAGCGTCGTCGGTTCGGCTGGGTCCGCAAGCTGCCCTCCGGCCGGTACCAGGCCAGCTACCTTGGCCCGGACGGTCGTCGGCGGAACGCACCCGGCACCTTCGAGACGAAGAAGTCCGCTGATCAGTACCTGGTCAGGGTCGAGAACCTGATCATGTCTGACGAGTGGACCGATCCGACCCGCGCGAAGATCAAGCTCGGCGACTACGCACAGGTCTGGATCGCCGAACGTCCTGGTCTCCGGCCTCGCACCGCTGCGCTGTACCGCTGGCTGCTGCGCAAGCACATCGAGCCTCACCTCGGCGAGGCTGAACTCGGCCAGCTCACGACCGCGCTTGTTCGACAATGGCGGGCTGATCGGCTGAAGGCGGGTGTTTCCCAGTCGGTCACCGCGAAGGCGTACCGGCTCCTGCGCGGCATCCTGAACACGGCCGTCGACGAGGACAAGATCCTCACTCGGAATCCGTGCCGGGTCCGGGGCGCGGACCGAGAGGAATCCGAAGAACGGCCGGTGATCACCGTGGCGCAGGTCTTCGCTCTGGCCGACCGGATGCCCGCGCGGTTCCGGTCCATGGTGCTGCTGGCCGCGTTCGCCTCGCTGCGGTTCGGTGAGGTCACCGCGCTACGACGCTGTGATGTGGCCGAAGATGCCAGTTGGGTGCGGGTCACCCGCGCGTTCGTCGAGGTGGAAGCACAAGGGCTGATCGACGGACCGCCGAAGTCCCGGGCAGGCATCCGGACCGTGATCGTGCCTGCGGCCGTGCGGCCCGAGATCGTCAAGCACCTGGCCGAGTACGTAAAGCCAGAGCCGGAGGCCCTGATCTTCACGGGCGAGAAGGGCGGTGCACTGCGGCGGCCGAACTTCAACCAGCGGACGAAGTGGACCGAGATCGTCACCAAGCTGGGGTTGGCTGGCCTCCACTTCCATGACCTTCGGCACGCGGGGAACATCTGGGCGTCGAAGGCTGGGATGTCGACCAAGGACCTGATGGCCCGGATGGGCCATGACGACATGCGCGCCGCGCTGATCTACCAGCGGGCAACCAGCGAGGCCGACAAGCAGATCGCGGACCGGCTCTCCGAGATGGTCGACCGGCATCGGAAGGGTGAAGTTGATGACGACGAGAACGCTTCCGATGATGGCGACGAGGGTGGCCCTGCGGGCATTCCTGCTCCGGCCGGCTAACAGCACGTGAACAGCACGAAGGCGCAAATGATCTAGAAAGCACGAAGGCCCAGGTCTACAGAGGACATCCTCTGACCTGGGCCTTCACCTTGAGAGCGGATGACGGGAATCGAACCCGCGTTCTCAGCTTGGGAAGCTGATGTTCTACCATTAAACTACATCCGCGTTGCGGAGATCAGCATACACAACACGGTCCCCGCGAGGCGAGCGGGTGGCCCGGCTAGGGTTGGCCCGTGTTGTTGAGCGACCGGGATCTGCGCAAAGAGTTGGACGCGGGGCGGCTGGCCATCGAGCCGTACGACCCGGCCATGCTCCAGCCCTCCAGTATCGACGTCCGGCTGGACCGGTACTTCCGCGTGTTCGCCAACAGCCGATACACCCACATCGACCCCTCGATGCAGCAGGACGACCTCACCTCCCTGGTCGAGCAGCCGCACGACGAACCGTTCGTGCTGCACCCGGGCGAGTTCGTGCTCGGCTCCACCTTCGAGCTGGTCTCGCTGCCCGACGATCTGGCCGGCCGCCTCGAGGGCAAGTCCTCGCTGGGCCGCTTGGGCCTGCTCACCCACTCCACCGCGGGCTTCATCGACCCCGGTTTCACCGGCCACATCACCCTCGAGCTGTCCAATGTGGCCAACCTGCCGATCACCCTGTGGCCGGGCATGAAGATCGGCCAGCTCTGCCTGTTCCAGCTGACCAGCGCCGCCGAGCACCCCTACGGCTCGGCCCACGCCGGCTCCCGCTACCAGGGTCAGCGCGGCCCCACTCCCTCCCGCGCCCACCTCAACTTCACCCGGGTCGACACCACCCGCGCCGAGCAGTAGAGGCCCGCCGTGACACGGTGAGGGCCACCCCGGCCACCCTCCGTGACCTGCGACACATCGATCCCTCCGGGAACATCGCACCTACCCCGCCCGTTGTAGAGGCAGAAACCTTGAGCGCGCTACGCTCAAGTCTGGTTCCCGGGCAACCGGCCCGGAAGCCAGCACGGTCTTATCGAACACCGGGAGGGATTCCATGGCGCGAGCAGTCGGCATCGACCTGGGGACGACCAACTCCGTCGTCGCCGTCCTTGAGGGCGGTGAGCCGACGGTGATCGCCAACTCCGAGGGTTCGCGAACCACGCCGTCCATCGTCGCCTTCGCCAAGAACGGCGAGGTGCTCGTCGGCCAGTCCGCGAAGAACCAGGCCGTCACCAACGTCGACCGCACCATCCGGTCGGTCAAGCGGCACATGGGCTCGGACTGGAAGACCGAGATCGACGGCAAGTCCTACACCCCGCAGGAGATCAGCGCGCGCGTGCTGATGAAGCTCAAGCGCGACGCCGAGTCCTACCTCGGCGAGCCGGTCACCGACGCCGTCATCACCGTCCCCGCCTACTTCGAGGACGCCCAGCGTCAGGCCACCAAGGAAGCCGGCCAGATCGCCGGCCTCAACGTGCTGCGCATCGTCAACGAGCCCACCGCCGCGGCCCTGGCCTACGGCCTGGACAAGGGCGAGAAGGAACAGACCATCCTGGTCTTCGACCTCGGTGGCGGCACCTTCGACGTGTCCCTGCTGGAGATCGGCGACGGCGTCGTCGAGGTCCGCGCCACCAGCGGTGACAACCACCTCGGTGGTGACGACTGGGACCAGCGCATCGTCGACTGGCTGGCGGAGAAGTTCAAGGCGAGCAACGGCATCGACCTGACCAAGGACAAGATGGCCCTGCAGCGCATCCGTGAGGCTGCCGAGAAGGCCAAGATCGAGCTGTCCTCCTCCAACAGCGCCAACATCAACCTGCCCTACATCACCGTCGACGGGGACAAGAACCCGCTGTTCCTGGACGAGACGCTGACCCGCGCCGAGTTCCAGCGGATCACCTCCGACCTGCTCGACCGCTGCCGCTCCCCGTTCAGCAACGTGATCAAGGACGGCGGCGTCAAGGTCGGCGACATCGACCACGTGGTGCTGGTCGGCGGTTCCACCCGCATGCCCGCGGTGACCGAGCTGGTCAAGGAGCTCACCGGCGGCCGCGAGCCGAACAAGGGCGTCAACCCCGACGAGGTCGTGGCGGTCGGCGCGTCCCTGCAGGCCGGTGTGCTCAAGGGCGAGGTCAAGGACGTTCTGCTGCTGGACGTCACCCCGCTGTCGCTGGGCATCGAGACCAAGGGCGGGGTGATGACCAAGCTCATCGAGCGCAACACCACCATCCCGACCAAGCGCTCGGAGATCTTCACCACCGCCGACGACAACCAGCCGTCCGTGCAGATCCAGGTCTATCAGGGCGAACGCGAGATCGCGGCGTACAACAAGAAGCTCGGCATGTTCGAGCTGACCGGTCTGCCGCCGGCCCCGCGCGGCGTCCCGCAGATCGAGGTCACCTTCGACATCGACGCCAACGGCATCGTGCACGTCACCGCGAAGGACACCGCGACCGGCAAGGAACAGGGCATGACCATCACCGGTGGTTCGGCCCTGCCCAAGGACGACATCGACCGCATGGTCAAGGACGCCGAGGCACACGCCGACGAAGACAAGTCCCGCCGTGAAGAGGCCGAGGTCCGAAACCAGGCCGAGACGCTGGTCTACCAGACCGAGAAGTTCGTCAAGGACAACGACGAGAAGCTGACCTCGGACGTCAAGGACAAGGTCAACTCGGCGCTGTCCGAGGCCCAGGAGGCGCTGAAGGGCACCGACATCGCGGCCATCAAGACCGCGATGGAGAAGCTGGCCACCGAGTCGCAGGCCATGGGCTCGGCGATGTACGCGGCCAACCAGAGCGCCGAGGGCGCCGCGGGCGGCGAGTCCGCTGGTGCGGGCGAGAGCGCCGGTGCCAGTGCCGGTGCGGGCGCCGAGGACGTGGTGGACGCCGAGATCGTCGACGAGGACGAGAAGAAGTGACTACGCCCAACGCGAACGGAGAGCGGGGCGAGCGCCCCGGCGCCGACCCGAATTCGCCGACCGGTGAGGAGCCTCGCGTAGTGGTGCGTGATCGCCGACGGATCGACCCGGAAACCGGCGAGGTGCGTCCGCCCGAAGACGTGGACGAGCCCTCGGGCTCGCCCACGGCCGGGCGGCACGCCGCCGCCGAGGACCCGGCCGAGGACTTCGTCGTCGAGGCCGAACCGCAGGCCGACCCGGCCGCCGCCGAGTTGCGCACGCTGCTCGACGAGCGGACCGCCGACCTGCAGCGCCTCAGCGCGGAGTACGCCAACTACCGCAAGCGCATGGACCGGGACCGGGAGGCCGTGGCCAACAACGCCAAGGCGTCGCTGGTCACCGACCTGCTCTCGGTGCTCGACGACGTGGAACGGGCCGCCGCGCACGGCGACCTGACCGGCGCGTTCAAGTCGGTCGCGGACAAGCTGTCCTCCACGTTGCAGCGCGCCGGGCTGGAGGCGTTCGGGCACGACGGCGAGGAGTTCGACCCGTCGGTGCACGAAGCGGTCCAGCACGACACCTCGCCCGACGTGTCCGGCCCCACGGTCACCGCGGTGCTGCGCCGGGGCTACCGGTTCGGCGACCGGGTGGTGCGGGCCGCGCTGGTCGCGGTCACCGACCACGAACCGGGCGGATCGGCCGCGGCGCCGCCGCCGGAGGGCGGGGCTCCTGAGGAGCCCGCACCGGAACAGTCGGCCGAACAGCACTGAGGAACAGCAGAGTGGGAGGAGGAGACGCCCGGTGAGCGCGAGGGACTGGATCGACAAGGACTTCTACCGGGAGCTGGGTGTCTCCTCCGAAGCCTCGGCCGACGAGATCAAACGGGCCTACCGCAAGCTGGCCCGGGAACTGCACCCGGACGCCAACCCGGGTGATTCCAAGGCCGAGGCGCGGTTCAAGGCGGTGTCCGAGGCCTACGGCGTGCTGTCCGATGCGGACAAGCGCAAGCAGTACGACGAGGCCCGCAGTCTGTTCGGCTCGGGCGGTTTCCGGCCGGGCGGTGGCAGTGGCTTCCCCGGCGGCGGTTTCGGCACCGGCACCACCGGCGGTTTCGACCTGGGCGACCTGTTCACCCCGGGCAGCACCGGCGGAGCCGGAGCCAGCGGCGGCCTTGGCGACCTGCTCGGCGGCCTGTTCGGCAGGCGCGCCGGCGGCACTCCGCCCGGGGCGGCCACCCGGGCCCGGCGCGGTCCGGACGTGGAAACCGACATCCGCATCGACTTCGCCGAGGCGGTGCGCGGGGCGACCGTGCCGCTGCAGCTGTCCAGCCCGGCAACCTGCGACACCTGTCATGGTTCGGGCGCGAAGCCCGGCACCACCCCGCGCGTCTGCCCGACCTGCAGCGGCGCCGGGCTGGTGACCCGAAGTCAGGGCGCGTTCGCGTTCAGTGAGCCGTGCACCGACTGCCGCGGCACCGGCCGGATCGTGGACACGCCCTGCCCCGAGTGCGGCGGCTCCGGCACCTCCACCAAGACCCGTCCGCTGACCGTGCGGATCCCGGCCGGGGTCGACGACGGCCAGCGCATCCGGGTCGCGGGCAAGGGCGAACCGGGCAGCAACGGCGGGCCCGCGGGGGACCTGTACGTGCGCGTGCACGTCAGCCCGCACAAGATCTTCGGCCGCTCCGACCTGGACATCACGGTGAACGTGCCGGTGACCTTCGCCGAGCTGGCGCTGGGTTCCACCCTGACCGTGCCCACCCTGGAGGGCAAGGTGTCGGTCCGGGTCCCGGCGGGCACCCCGTCCGGCCGGACGCTGCGGGTGCGCGGCAAGGGAATCTCCCGCAAAGATGGACGCAGCGGAGATCTGCTGGTAACTCTTCAGGTGGTCGTGCCGAGCACGATCGACGAGAAGACCCGCGCGGCCCTGGACGCCTTCGCCGAGGCGACCGCCGGAACCGATCCTCGGGCCGAGCTGAACCGGCTGCTGGGTGAGTCCGGCGGCGCCAAGGGATCGCAGGACGGGGAGGCGAAGTAGCCATGGACGTGGCGTTTCCGCCCGGAGCCGGCGAGGACACGCCGGTGTTCGTGATTTCGGTCGCCGCCCAGCTGTCCGGCCTGCACGCGCAGACGCTGCGCGGCTACGACCGGATGGGCCTGGTCTCGCCCGGCCGTACTCCCGGCGGTGGCCGGCGCTACTCGGCCCGGGACATCGCGGTGCTGCGCGAGGTGCAACGCCTGTCCCAGGAGGAAGGCGTCAACCTGGCCGGCATCAAGCGCATCATCGACCTGGAGAACCAGGTCGACGCATTACGCGCCCGGGTGACCGAACTGGTCGAGGAACTGGCCGCCGCGCATGTCGCCGCCGAACAGGCCGCGGCCAGCGTGCACCGCTCCTACCGCCGCGACCTGGTCCCGATCCGCCAGGAAACCGCCCTTGTCGTGTGGAAGCCGAACAAGAAGCGCTGACGGCGACGCGAAACGGCTCGGCCACCGCCCCAAGAACGGAAGAACGGGCGTCAGCCCGCCGAAAGCCGGACGGCGAAAAACCGGGCGGTGAAATTCGACGACGAAACCGGCGGCCGACGGAAACCGGTGGACCGGTCGATCGGGCGATGTCTCAGTCGATGGTGAACGGGTCGTAGGAGATCCGATCCAGCGGCGTGCCGGCGACAAGCATCCGCGACACCGTGTTCCGGATCATGGCGGGCGAGCCGGAGACGAGCACGTCCCGATCGGCCCAGGCGCCGTACTTGGTGACCACATCGGCCAGCGTGCCGTGCTCGGCGTTGCGGGAGCCCGGGTTCTGCTCCAGCACCGGCACCACGGTCAGCCACGGGTTGCTGCCCGCGATCTGCTGCAGCTCGTCCAACGCGTAAAGATCCTCGAGCCTGCGGCCGCCGTAGAACAGGTGCACCCGCGGGTTCTCGCCCCACTGGGCGAGGTCCTCGACGAGGGCGCGCATGGTGGAGACGCCGGTGCCCCCGGCGATCATCAACACGTCCCGGTCGCTGTCCCGGTCCACCTCGAGGTGCCCGCGCGCGGGCCCGAGCCGCCAGGTGTCGCCGACCGTGGTGTGCGCCACAATGGCCCGGCTGACCCAGCCGCCGGGGACACCGCGCACATGAAACTCGATCACCCCGTCGTCGCGCGGCGCGTTGGCCGGCGTGAAAAACCGCCACAACCGGGGCGATTGCGGGGTTTCCACACTGAGGTACTGCCCGGCCTCGTAGGGCACCAGGTAATCGGGCTGCACCCGGACCCGCGCGAGATCCCAGCTGAGCTGTTTGTGCTCGATCACCTCGGCCGGCCAGTAGGCCGGGCCTTCGTCGGCTTCGGAGGCTTCGAGCATGGTGCGAGCCATGATCGTGTAGGCCTCGGCCCAGGCGCGTTCGACGGCGGGGGTCCAGCCGGAGCCGCAGTGCCGTTTGAGGGAGGCGAGCAGGGCGGTGCCGAAGGACTCGTACTGGGCGCTGATCACGCCGAACTTGCGGTGGTCCCGGCCGAGCTGGCGCAGAAAGGGCATGAGCTCGTCGGTCCGGTCGATCATCTGCACCATGTGCACGAGCGCGCGCATGAACCGGACGCGCTGGACGTCCATGTTGATGGGGAACATGTCCCGGGTCTCCGGCGCGAGGCTGAACAACATGCCGTAGAAGAAGTGAGCGATCTCATCCTGCCGGGGTTCGAGCAGCGCCCAGGACTCACGGACCAAACGCACCATGGCGGCCGGACTGGCCGAGGGCCGGCCACCGGCTGGCTCGGGGCTGGCTGCGGCTTTAGCTGTCATGGTCGGAGCGCTGTCTCCACCTTCACGACGGGCGTCGAGAAATGACGCTTGTGGACATCCGGCTCCCCCGACTGCCCGACCTTAACCCGATTATGGCGCGCCGAGTGCCCTGAGTGCACTATCGGGTGGATTTTCCGTCACGCTCGGCAGACCTCGCGTGATGATCTCCACCCATCGAGTGAGAAGTCGGGGACGGGACACCCAGCCTAGATGCGGGCGTGGCAATGACCAATCTCCCCATCCTGTGGATGGATCTGTGGACAACCTGGGGACGGACCTGTCAACAACCAGGCGTGTCCTGTGGGCAACTCATGATCACCTGTGGATGATCCGTCGAAGTCCAGCTGATGTGGGGAAGAATGAAGATTGGCGAGGTTGAGCGGAACAGACTCAACTTTTCTATCGTTGTGCAAAATGACGTGCGCTGCGCGACGCTAGGTCCCACCAGGCCAGGCCCGGGCGGGCTCGCCAGGACAGCGGTCTCGAGGCCCGGTATGAGGGCAGCCCGAAACCGATTCCCCGGCGGCCCCACCGGCTCAGCCCACCCGGGACCAGCTTGGGAGGAGAGTCTTGACCACTCGGCTAACCGGAACCCCGCTGACCGCCACCGGCTCAACCACGAGTCGTCCGTCGGCGGTGAGAAGGCTGCCGACCGCCCGACCCGATCCGCGGGCCGCCGGACCTGACTCCCGGGTTCCTGGGCCTTAACTCCCGAACGGCTGGGCAAACAGCCGGCGGACGCGCACCCAGCTGAACGGCCCGATGCCGCTCGTGCGCACCGGCCGCCCGCACCGCGCCGCACGAACGAAGCCGCACCAGCAAACCCACACAAGAACCAGCAGCCAGACAAAACTCAAGCCCAGACAAGAACGACAAGAACCAAGTGTGGATCGACAGACCCACGCAAACCGAATGGACACCAGGAACACCGGGCTCCCCATGGGTCCGCAGCCAGTTCCCAGACGAGGTGAGGGATGGACGCTTTCAACCCGACCACGAAAACGCAGCAGGCGATCAGCTCGGCCCTGCAGGCCGCAACCGTCGCCGGCAACCCGGACGTCGGCCCGGTGCACCTGCTCGGCGCGCTGCTCGCGCAGACCGACGGGCTGACCCAGCCGCTCCTGGTCGCGGTCGACGCCGATCCGAACCAGGTCCGCGCGGACCTGGACAAGCTCGCCCAGGGCCTGCCCTCGGCGACCGGGGCGACCGTGTCGGCCCCCCAGTTGTCCAGCCACGCCGTCCGGTCGCTGAGCTACGCGCAGCGGCTGGCCACCGAACTGGGCGACGAATACGTCTCGACCGAGCACCTACTCACCGGGCTGGCCGCCGAAGGCGGGCCGGTCGCCGACCTGCTGCGCCGGCACGGCGCCACCCCGGAGGCACTCCGGGACGCGTTCACGAAGGTCCGCGGTTCGGCCCGGGTCACCAGCGCCGACCCCGAGGGAACCTACAAAGCCCTGGAAAAGTACGGCGTCGACCTCACCGACCGCGCGCGGGCCGGTGAGCTGGACCCGGTGATCGGTCGCGACGCGGAGATCCGCCGCGTCGTTCAGGTGCTGTCCCGGCGCACCAAGAACAATCCGGTGCTGATCGGCGAGCCCGGCGTCGGGAAGACCGCCATCGTGGAGGGTCTGGCCCAGCGGGTCATCGCCGGCGACGTGCCGGAATCCTTGCGGGGCAAGCGAGTTGTCGCGCTCGACCTCGGGTCGATGGTGGCCGGCGCGAAGTACCGCGGCGAGTTCGAGGAGCGGCTCAAGGCCGTGCTCAAGGAGATCACCGAGTCGGCCGGCCAGGTGATCACATTCATCGACGAACTGCACACCATCGTCGGCGCCGGGGCCACCGGCGAGGGCGGCGCGATGGACGCGGGCAACATGATCAAGCCCATGCTGGCTCGCGGCGAGCTGCGCATGGTCGGCGCGACCACGCTGGACGAGTACCGCCAGCACATCGAGAAGGACGCCGCGCTGGAGCGCCGGTTCCAGCAGGTCATGGTCGGTGAGCCGAGCGTTGGGGACACCGTCGCCATCCTGCGTGGCCTCAAGGAACGCTACGAGGTGCACCACGGCGTGCGGATCATGGACAGCGCGCTGGTCGCCGCGGCCACCCTGTCCGACCGGTACATCACCGCCCGGTTCCTGCCGGACAAGGCGATCGACCTGGTCGACGAGGCCGCCTCGCGGCTGCGCATGGAGATCGACTCGCGGCCGGTGGAGATCGACGAGGTCGAGCGTGCGGTGCGCCGGCTGGAGATCGAGGAAATGGCGCTGGCCAAGGAAGAGGATCCGGCATCCCAGGTCCGGCTTTCCGCGTTGCGTGCCGAACTGGCCGAGAAACGGGAACAACTGTCCGCGCTGACCGCGCGCTGGCAGAACGAGAAGGGCTCGATCGACAAGGTCCGCGAGCTGAAGGAACAGCTCGAGCAACTGCGCGGCGAGTCCGATCGGGCCGAGCGCGACGGCGATCTCGGTCGCGCGGCCGAGTTGCGGTACGGCCGGATTCCCGTTCTGGAGAAGGAACTCCAGGCAGCCACCGAGTCCACGAAGGATGGTCAGGTGATGCTGAAGGAGGAGGTCGGACCGGACGACGTCGCCGACGTTGTCTCCGCGTGGACCGGCATCCCGGCCGGCCGGCTGCTAGAGGGCGAGACCGCCAAACTGCTGCGCATGGAGGCCGAACTCGAACACCGCGTGGTCGGCCAGACCGAGGCGGTGCGCACGGTGTCCGACGCGGTGCGGCGTGCTCGCGCCGGGGTCGCCGACCCCGACCGGCCGACCGGCTCGTTCCTGTTCCTCGGCCCGACCGGCGTGGGCAAGACCGAGCTGGCCAAAGCGCTGGCGGCCTTCCTGTTCGAGGACGAGCGGGCGATGATCCGCATCGACATGAGCGAGTACGCCGAGAAGCACTCGGTCGCGCGGCTGGTCGGCGCCCCGCCCGGCTACGTCGGGTACGACCAGGGCGGTCAGCTCACCGAGTCGGTGCGCCGCAGGCCGTATTCGGTCGTGCTGCTCGACGAGGTGGAAAAGGCTCACCCGGACGTGTTCGACGTGCTGTTGCAGGTGCTCGACGACGGTCGGCTGACCGACGGGCAGGGTCGGACGGTGGACTTCCGCAACACCATCCTGATCCTGACCTCCAACCTGGGTTCGCAGTCCATCGCCGATCCCAACCTGGACGAGCGGCAGCGCAAGGACGCGGTGCTGGCCGTGGTGTCCCGCCACTTCAAGCCGGAGTTCCTCAACCGGCTGGACGACGTGGTGGTGTTCCACGCGCTGAACACCGAGGAACTGACCTCGATCGTGGACATCCAGATCGGCCGGTTGGCGCAGCGGCTGGCGCAGCGCAGGCTGACCCTGGAGGTGAACCCGGCGGCGCGGGATTGGTTGGCGCTCAACGGTTTCGACCCGATCTATGGGGCGCGGCCGTTGCGGCGACTGGTTCAGTCGAGCATCGGTGACCAGCTGGCCCGCGAGTTGTTGTCCGGCGAGATCGCGGACGGGGACACCGTCGTGGTGGATACCAGGGACGACAACTCCGGCCTGGTGGTCACGACCGTTGCCCAGCCCGCGGTGGGCGGTTCCGCGGGCTGACGCGGGGGTTCGTCTCGTATCCGCCGTCGGGGACGTGCTGGAAACTCGTAGCGGGTGCGGCTGGATCGGGTCGCCGGTGCGGCTGGATCGGCGCGAAAAACGCGGCAGGGAGGACACGGCTGGGGCGCCGTCGGAGACGACGGTGTCCGTGGCCGGCTGTGGCCCAAGAAAGCTGTGGTCCGAGTCGGGCGGCCGTTTGAGACGACTGTGATGCGCGATCGAAAGTCAACGGGCGGGATGGCTGCTTGGGTGTTGTGCCCAGGCGGTCATCCCGCTCTTGTCCTCTCTCGTGGTCGCCGTCCGATTGGGCCACTCGATCGTGGCGAAGACCGAGTTTGTCTCGATCGAGTGAAAGTTGCTGATCTTCGTCAGGGCGACAAGCGGAGTGCGGCCGTGCGGCTGCTCGGAGACCAGGTCGGCGGTCGGGTTAGTTGAGTCACCCTTTCGGGCCCCGCGTAGCTGGTCCAACCGCGGTGGAACGGGTCCGTTTTGGTGGTGATCGAGGGGATCGGGGAGGTCTCACCTCGGTGGACGTCCCGGTTCGGGCACCGAGCCCGTCGCGAGTTGATGATCATCACGAGTTGGTCCCGGCGCGAAACTGGACCGCTTCCGGATCTTCGCGCCGACCGGAATCACCGCTACCCTCGTGATCGTGGGCATTCCGGCCTGGGCTTGGTTCACCATCGCGGCAATCGCGCTGGTGGCTGGGCTTGCGCTGCTTGGACGCGATCGAGCCACCCGAACCGCGCGCAACCGGGAGCGACGGCGCTGGGCCGCGTTGCGCGGCTGGCAGTTCGCCGAAACCGATCATGTGCTGCTCACCCGCTGGCACGGCGGCGCCATCGGCTACTACGGCACCGGCGTGGCCCGGGACGTGGTGGCCGGCTCGACGTTCACCGCGGACGGCCGCCGACAGGTCTACGTGGCCGACTACGAGACCAACGGCAAGGTCAACTCGGTCCTGGTCGGCGTGCGCTGCCGTCACCCGATCGGGGTGCTGGTGGAGCTGTGGCTGCCCAGTGTCCCGTTCCAGCGCGAACAGATGCCCGAACTGCTGGGGCCGGTCGGTCCGCGCTACGCGTTCGTCAGCGACCTGGCCACGGCCCGGGCGCTGATCACCCCGGATCTGGTGGACGCCGCCGAGGAGATCGGCGGGGACGTCACCGTGTTGTGGTTCGAGGAGGACTGGGTGCTCGCCGCAGCGCCGCCACACGCCAGCCCGGCCCGGCTGGAGCGGCTGCTGCGTGACCTCGGCGAACTCGCCGACGTGATCGACCCGCTGGACCTGCGCGGTACCGATCCGCATCGCGTGGACAACACGTCGGACAACCCCGCCTGACGACCGGTCGGCCGCGTTCCTGGACTTGCCCGTCCCTTCCATTCGACCCGTAGTCGTGTCGCTGGTCGCGCGGCCTGGGGTGCGGATGGTGACGTCCAGGCCAGCCGAACGTGTGACCGTGGTCGCGTTGGCCCTCGTTCATTTGGCTGCCGGGTTCGTGGAATCTGTTGCGGGACAGGGAAAACCCGATGCGAGACGGGTATCGACAAGCCGCGCGAACGGCCGCAGGCGGGCGAGTCTGCGCACGCCGGGGCGCCCGATGTGCCAAGCTCCAGGTCTGTGACGAACAGTGTGCTGATCGATCGTGCGGCCAAGGCAGAGCTGGCCCGGCTGGTGAGCGAACTGGCCGTGGTGCACGGCAAGGTGAAGTTGTCCTCCGGCGCGGAAGCCGACTACTACGTAGACCTGCGGCGCGCCACGCTGCACCACGCGGCCGCGCCACTGATCGGCAAGCTGCTGCGGCAACTCACCGCCGACTGGGAATACGTGGCCGCGGGCGGACTGACCCTGGGCGCGGACCCGGTGGCCTGCGCGATGCTGCACGCCGCCTCCTCCGCCGGTGAGGTGCTGGACGCGTTCGTGGTACGCAAAGCCACCAAGTCGCACGGCATGCAGCGGCGGATCGAGGGCATCGAGGTCAGCGGCCAGCGGGTGCTCGCGGTGGAGGACACCTCGACCACCGGTGCCAGTGTGCTCACCGCGGTGGAGGCGCTGCGCGAGGCCGGTGCGAACGTCGTCGGCGTCGCCACTGTGGTGGACCGCGACACCGGGGCCAGGGAGGCGATCGAGGCGGCCGGTCTGGCCTATCGGTCCCTGCTCAACCTGGCCGATCTTGGACTCTGACTTGAGAAAGATCGCCCAGGAGCTTGGTTTTCGGCCGAGACCTTGTTAGCTTGAACGCTTTTCGCCAAAAGTGGGTCGCCCGTACCAAGATCTCGATCTAACCTGGTCATGGGAGGTGTCCCATGGCGGCTCGCTTGCTCGACGACCTCATCGTGGCCGTGCACTACGTGGTCATGGCATACATCGTGTTCGGCGGATTCCTTGCCTGGGCCTGGAAATGGCGCTGGACGTTCATCGTCCACGGGCTGTTCATCGCCTGGGCCGCTTACAGCCTGCTGTACCCGATCAATTGCCCGCTCACCTTGCTGGAGAACTATTTCCGCCACCTCGGCGGCCTGCCGCAACTCAACGGCGGGTTCATCGACACCTACATCACCGGTGTGCTGTATCCCGCCTCGTTCGTGGGCGTGATCCAGGTCATCGCGGGGGCCACGGTGCTGACCTCGTGGATCGGCCTGTACATCCGGCACCTGCGGCACCGGAGCGACAGTCACAACATGGACCGGCTCAAGCTGGGGTGAATCGGCGGCGCGACCCGGCCGTTTAGATTGACCGGGTGAACGACGAGCCTGGGCCCACCGAATGGCTGACCGAGGAGGTCGGCGTCGGGCCGTGGCCGGGCCCGTGGCCGACCGATGCCCGCTACGACCCGGAGCTGCTCGCGGCCGGCGATCGGCGCAACGTGGTGGACCGCTACCGGTACTGGCGGCGGGAGGCCATCGTCGCCGATCTGGACACTCGCCGGCACGACTTCCACGTGGCCATCGAGAACTTCCAGCACGACCACAACATCGGCACGGTGGTGCGCACGGCCAACGCGTTCGCGGCCGGCGCGGTGCACATCGTCGGGCGGCGGCGGTGGAACCGGCGGGGCGCGATGGTGACCGATCGATACCAGCACGTGCTTCATCACCCGGATGTGGCGGGCCTGCTCGCCTTCACCCGTTCGAATGATCTTGCACTGGTGGCGGTGGACAACACGCCGGGGTCGGTACGGATCGAGCAGACCCGGTTGCCCAAGCGGTGTCTGCTGTTGTTCGGACAGGAGGGTCCGGGGCTCACCGAGCAGGCCAGGACCGCCGCCGAGCTGGTCGTGTCCATCGCGCAGTTCGGTTCGACCCGGTCGGTGAACGCGGGTGTGGCGGCCGGGGTCGTGATGCACGCGTGGGTGGCCGAGCACGCTGACATGCGCCTGGCGTGGTGACTGCGCCAATCGATTTCGCCCGAACGCCGAAGAGCGCCGGAATCGATTCAGAACTCACGATTGAAATGTGACCGAACGGAGTGCGCTGGCCCGGCCCCGGTTGTGGGCTGCCCGGGCCGGCGTGGCCGAACGGGCCATCTACACGCGGCATCTGCGCCGGCTGTGGCTGATACCGGGGACGAGGCTGGGCCTGGTGGCCTGGCCCTCCTCGACCGCGCAGCGGCTGCACGCGCACTGGAACTACTGGTGGCAGGCGCACCTGCTGGACACGTTGGTGGATGCGCAGCTGCGATTCCCCACCGAGAACCGCAAGCGGGACCTCGCCCGACTGGTGCGCGGCATCCATCGGCGCAACTTCGGCCACTGGCTCAACGACTTCTACGACGACATCTCCTGGCTGGGCTTGGCCCTGTTGCGCGCCGAGCAGCACGCGGGTGTGGCCAATCCGGTGGCACTGCGGGAGATCGCCGACCGGCTGCGCTCGGGCTGGACCGACCACGGCGGCGGCGGGATCTGGTGGCGGCGCGGCGCGGACTACAAGAACGTGCCCGCCAACGGCCCCGCGGCGATCCTGCTGGCCCGGCTGTCCGAGCACCTGGTGGGAGATCGCGTCGACCGGCAGCGGGCCCGCTCGGCCGTGGAGTGGATGGAGGAGTACCTGGTCGACGAGCGCACCGGGCTGGTGTGGGACGGACTGCACGTGGCGCCCGACGGGACGGTGCGCGAGGTCGAGCACACGGTCTACACCTACTGCCAGGGCGTGTTCCTCGGCGCGTGCCTCGATCTGGCGCAGCTGGACGGGCCGGGTTCCGGGGGGTGGGCCAAGACGGTGGCCCGGACCATCGGGGCAGTGTCGGCCCACCTGACCGTGCCGGACCAGCACGGTCAGGTGCTGCGCGGGCAGGGCGGTGGGGACGGGGGGCTGTTCGGCGCGATCCTCGCGCGTTACCTGTCGCTGGCCGCCATGCGATTGCCCGCGATGGGGGTCGAGTTCGAACTGGCCGCGCACACCGCGGCGGATCTGGTGTTCGCCTCGGCCGAGGCGGCCTGGCAGAACCGAGCCATCGCGCCGGGCGGCCCATTGTTCGGTCCGGAGTGGACGAAGCCCGCGGTGCGGCCGGGCCGGGCGCGGCGGCCGGAGCGCGACCTGTCGGTGCAGGCCGGGGGCTGGATGCTGATGGAAGCGGCGGCCGCCCTGGAACGTGAAGGCATGGATGCCCGACCCGGCACGCCAGAATCTGGATTCAAAGATCCCGATTCGCGACTCTTGAAGTAAGATTCTTGAATCAAGATGCTGGACTCAAGATTCTTGCAGGCTGGGTGGCGGCCCGTTGATCAGGGTTCCTGGCGGGTGTGCTGGTCGGGGATCGGCTGGTGCGAGCAGCCGCAGGACTGGCGGTGTACCAGCGTCGGGGGCAGCCGCACGGTGCGCGGGGCGCGTTCCGGGTCGGCGATGCGCTCCAACAGCATGCGTACGGCGGTGCGGCCGATCTCGGCCACCGGTTGCGCGGTCGCAGTGATCGGCGGGTCGAGCAGGTCGCCCCAGTCCACGTCCTCGTGCGCCACCAGCGCCAGGTCCGTGCCCACTCGCAGGCCCCGGCGCCGGGCCGCGCGCAGCACACCGACCAGCGCCGGGTGGTCTCCGGCGACCACCGCGGTGGGCGGGCCGGGCAGGTCGAGCAGGCGTTCCATGGCGCTGGCCGAGTCCTCGGTGGGGACGCTGGCCACCAGTTCGGAGTCCCACACGAGCTTGGCCCGACCCAGTCCGAGGCGGTAACCCAGGGCGCGCTCGGCCGCGGTGCTGACCCCGTCCGGTCCGGTGACCAGAGCGATCCGGCGGTGGCCGAGTTCGCCGAGGTGGCGGACCAGGTCCGAGGTGGCCTGGACGTTCTCCGGGCCCACCTGGTCGATGCCGGTGTTCTCGGGGAGTCGGCCCAGCAGCACGGTGGGCACGCCCGCGCGGCGCAGTTCGGGCAGTACGAGTTCCGGGGCGCCCGGCGAGGGGGTGAGCAGCACGCCGTCCACCCGGCGCGAGCGCAGCGAGCGGATCGCGGCGGTTTCGGTCTCGGGCTGGTCGTGGGTATCGGCCAGGATGAGGGTGTGACCCGCAGCGTTGAGTTCGGCGTCGACCGCGCGCAGCAGCGCCATGAGCTGCGGGTCGCCGGTCAGTGGCAGGGCCAGGCCGATGGACCGGGTGCCTCCGGTGACCAGGGACCGCGCGATGGCGTCGCCGGTATAGCCGGTGGACTCGACGGCGGCGAGGACTCGCTCGGCGGTGCTCTGCGCGACCGGCCGGGTCTTGTTCACCACGTGCGAGACCGTGGTGATGGAGACGCCGGCCAGCTCGGCCACGTCACGCATCGTAACCATGTTGCTCCATCTGGGTACGCAAACGATTGCGTGGTTGAAGCTGCACCCTACCTGATCACGTGACGAAGATCGGGACCGCCCGTAGGGTTGGTAACCGTGTCCATCGAGGAACTGGCCACCACGGCGGGCGGACCGCGGGTGCTCACGGTCGGGTTGTGCACGGTCGACCTGGTGCAGCGGGTGGACGAACTACCTGGTGGGGGCCTGAAACTGCAGTCCAACAGCGTGGAGGTGGTCGCGGGCGGACCGGCCGCGAACGCCGCGGTCACGGTGGCCGGGCTGACCGGGCGGGTGGATCTGGTCAGCGTGCTGGGCGGGCATCCGCTGGCCGGGATCGCCCGGGAGGACCTGACCGGGCACGGCGTGCGGGTCTTCGACGTGTTACCCGATCGGGTGGATCCGCCGGCCCTGTCCGCTGTCACTGTGCGTGAACGGGATGGGGAGCGTTCCGTGGTCTCGTACAACGCCGCGAATGTGCCGGCCGACCTGCCCATGCCGTCCTGGCCCGCGTTGCTGGCCGGAACCGGGGCGGTGCTGGTGGATGGGCACCACCCACGGCTGGCAGTGGCCGCGGCGCGGGCCGCGCGCGGGCGGCGGGTGCCGGTGGTGCTGGACGCGGGCAGCGACAAGCCGGTGTTCGAGGAGTTGCTGCCGCTGGTGGACGTGTGCGCGTGCGCGGCGGGGTTCCGGCTGGGGCGCAACAGTGCGAAGGCCACCGAGCGGGCGGTGCACGCGCTGGGGGTGCCGGTGGTGATCCGGACCAACGGAGCGGGGCCGGTGCGCTGGTCGGTGGCGACCGGGCGGGGCATCGAGTCGGGCGTGGTCGAGCCGCCGCCGGTGGTCGCGGCGGACACGCTGGGCGCGGGCGACGCGTGGCACGGGGCGCTGGCGTATCGGGTCGCCGCGCCGGGGCGGGTGCCGGACGTCGGAGACCTGCCCGAACTGGTGAACTTCGCCAACCGGGTGGCGGCTCGGCGGGTGGCCCGGGTGGGGGCGCGGGCCTGGCTGGCCGATCTGGGTCACTGATTCCGCTGGTCCGGGGGTGTTTCACGGATTTCGCGGCGGCGTCGCGAGCTGTCCCCAGGTTCGGCGGTTGTCCACAGGACACGCGAGGTGGGCCGGTGGCCGGCCTTGGCTGGTTACGCTGGCCAGGGGCCCGCCCCCAGGGAGGGTGGGGGATGTTTGCGGGGGTTTTGAGGGGTTGAGAAGTAGCAGCGGGCGCGGGTCAGTCGAGGGTGGCTTCGGCTGGTTCTCGGGGCTTGGACTGCCGGGGGCGCTGGGTTTCCTGGCGGTAGCGCCACAGGCCGTAGCCGGTGCCGGCCACGAAGAACACGATGCTGATCGTGGTCGCGGTCGTCTTCAGCCACGGGAACGCGCCGAGCAGGCCCGCGCCGTAGTAGCCCAACAGCACCAGGGTCGGCACCCACAGCACCGCGCCCACCGTCGTGGCCAGCAGGAACCGCCGCGCGCGCATCCTGGCCGCGCCGGCGATCAGCGGCGCCAGGGTGCGCACCCACGGCACCCAGCGCGCCACCACGACCGACCACCAACCGTGCTGGTTCAGGAACTTCTGCGCCCGGTCCAGGCGTTCGGGGGTGAGCACGCGCATACTTCGCTTGCCCAGCAACGTCATCCCGGTTTGCCTGCCGATGTAGTAACCGAGCTGATTGCCTGCCACCGCGACCACCACGGCCGCCACCGACAACGCCCACGCGTTCATCGCGTTGTCGTGTTGGGCCAGCACCACCCCGGCGGCGAACAGCAGTCCGTCGCCCGGCAGGAACAGGCCGATGATGAACGCGCATTCGATGAAAACGAATGTCAGCACGATCACCCACACCATCACCGGCCCCGCGGTCTCCAGGTGACCGAAGGGAAAGGAGTGGTGGTCGGTGGCCATTGGCACCCCTGAAGAGTACGTGGTGGAATGCACGGCTCGCCGACGGTCGGGTGAACTTCACACCCTGCCATGATCGTTGTCCGGCTGGTCGCCGGTTTCGGGGCACTCACCGGGGGATATCGGGCGCCGCGGGAATCATCGGGGCGGGAAACGCGGGAAACGCGTCGGGGCCGGGACAGTTCCCGGGCGAACCGCCGCAGGTCTTTGGTGGACATGCCGCGGGTCTTTGGTGGACATGCCGCGGGGGCCGGTCCTTCCGTTCGGAAGGACCGGCCCCCGCGTTTCTCCCCGGTCAGGCGCCGGTGTGCCGTCTCGGACCTACAGGTCCGTGTGGCCCAGCACCACGTTGTGCACCTGCTCCTCGCCCGCAGCGACCCGCGGGTGGCTGGTCACCGGCGGATATCCGCTGGCGATCACCGTGTACTCCCCGTCGGGCATGTCGGTGAAGGTGTAGCCGCCGGACTCGTCGGTGCTGGTCATCGCCACCACGTTGCCGCCGGCGTCCACCAGCGTCACCCGGGCGTCGAACACCGGCCGGCCGTCGTCGGCGCCGACCCGCGCCACCCCGGAGATCCGCGCCGCGCCGGACAGCTGCACGTCCACCATCGCGTCCCCGGTGTCGGGCACGGTCAGCGTGGTCGCGTAGGGCTGGTGCCCCGCCGCGCTCACCACCAGGGTGTAGCTGCCGCCCAGCAGTTCGCCGAAGCGGTAGCGCCCGTCGGGCCCGCTGGTCCCGGCCCCGACCACCTCGCCGCGCGTGTCGGTGATGGTGACCGTGGCCGCCGCGACCGGCTGGCCGTCGATGGTGCGGACCACGCCGGTGGCCCGGGCCGTGCCGTTCATCAGCACGTCGGTAGTGACTCCCGCGCCCGCCACCCGCAGCGTGGTGGCCTGCGGCTGGTGCCCGGCGCACGAGGCGATCAGCACGTACACCCCGTCCAGCGGGGCGGTGACCCGGTAGCCGCCGTCCGGGCCGGAGGTGCCCCGGGCGACCTGCTTGCCGCTGTGGTTGATCAGGGTCAGCACCGCGCCCGCGACCGGAGTCCGGTCGGTGCGCCGCACCTGCCCGCTGATCGGTGTGCCGGTCTCGGCGGCCTCGCGTGGACCGCCGCCGTTGAAGTCGGCGCCGGTGAGGCTGGCGCCGCTGAACCCGTTGCCGTTGTAGGCCGAGCCGTTGTGGTCGGCACCGTTGCGCGGCAGGATTTCGGTGTCCTGCGTGCTCAGCGCGTGCCGTCCGGCGCTGACCAGTTTCTGCCCAGCGGTGATCTCGGCCAGTTCGGCGTCCAGCGTGGCCGGCTCGACGACCGGCGTCAGCGGACCCTCGGCGCCCTCCACCGCGGCCGATATGGCGGCTGTGGCCCGCAGCGGGATCTCCTTGATGAACAGGGTGATCAGCACGGCGATCACCCCCAGGCCGGCGATCGACCAGTAGACCAGCGCGATCGAGTTGGTGAAGCCGATCTCGAACGGACGGGCCAGTGCCTGGCTGATCTGGTGGAAGAACGAGGCGTTGGACAGCGTGCTGGTGCCCGCCCCGCCGCCGTGCAGCATCGCCACCACCTGCTGGGTGGCCGAGTTGGCGGTGTGGTTGGCCACCTGGCTGCCGGCCTGCGCCGCCGCGTCGCGGAACGACGAGGTGCCCAGCGCGCTCTTGAGCGCGTCGCCGATCTTGCCGCCGACCGTGCTGAACAGGATCGACAGGAAGACCGCGACACCCAGGGTGCCACCCATCTGCCGGAAGAACGTGGCCGCCGCGGTGGACACACCCATGTCCTTGGGGTCCGCGGCGTTCTGCGCGGCCAGGGTCAGCGTCTGCATGCAGTTACCGACGCCGAAGCCGAACAGGAACATGTAGATCATGATCTGCCACATCGGGCTGTCCACGGTGATCGTGGTGAACAGCAGCGACGCGCCGACGATGAACACCGAACCGATGATCGGGAAGGCCTTGTAGCGGCCGGTGCGAGAGGTGATCTGACCCGACATCACCGAGGCGCCCATCAGGCCGACCATCATCGGCAGCATCGCCAGACCGGACACGGTCGGCGAGAAGCCCTTGACGATCTGCAGGTACTGCGGGATCAGCGTGATGCCGCCGAACATGGCCGCACCGACGATCACGCCGGCCATGATGACCGTGGCGAACACCCGGTTGCGGAACAGCCGCAGCGGGATCAGCGCCGCGTCCTTCATCAGGGCCTCGATCAGGATGAACAGGCCGATGCCGACGCCGGCGACGACGTAGCACAGGATCGAGCCGGTGGCACCCCAGCCCCAGCTCTGGCCCTGCTCGGCCACGATCAGCACCGGCACGACGCCGATGACCAGGGTGAGCGCCCCCCACCAGTCGACGCGCTGGTCACGCCGCTGGTGCGGCAGGTTGAGCACCCGGGCGATGACGAACAGGGCGATGATGCCGATCGGCACGTTCACCAGGAACACCCAGCGCCAGCCGGTGACGCCCAGGATCGAGTTGGCGCCCGACAGCGCGCCGCCGACCACCGGGCCCAGCACGCTGGTGCCACCGAAGACGCCCAGGAAGTACGCCTGGTAGCGGGCGCGCTCACGGGGCGGGATGATGTCGCCCATGATCGTGAACGCCAGCGACATCAGGCCACCGGCGCCGATGCCCTGGAAGGCGCGGAACGCGGCCAGCTCGTACATCGAGGTGGCGAACGTACAGGCCGCCGAGCCGACCACGAACACGCTGATCGCGATCAGGTAGAACGGCTTGCGGCCGTAGAGGTCGGACAGCTTGCCGTACAGCGGCGTGGTGATCGTCGAGGTGATCAGGTAGGCCGTGGTGACCCAGGCCTGGATGTTCAGGCCGTTGAGGTCGTTGGCGATGCGCGGCATCGCGGTGGACACGATGGTCTGGTCCAGCGCGGCCAGGAACATGCCGAGCATGAGCCCGCCGAGGATGGTCAGGATCTGGCGGTGGCTCAAGCCCCCCGTGGGCTGCTCCATTGTGCGGCCCGCGGCGGACTTGGACACCGCGGGTGATGTTGCTGTGCTGGTCATCGGGTTCCCCCCTTCAGGTGCGAGGCGCTTGTGGCGCCGGTGTGGTGCTCGTGTTCGTGGCGTTCGAACTCTCCGTTGAGCCGGCCGAGGGATTCGGCCACGGCGTGCAGCTCATCGGGTGACCAGTGGCCCAGCACGTCGGCGATCTGCTGGGTGCGGGCCGTGCGCTGGTGTTCGAAGCACCGTTGTCCTTCGGCGGTCGCGGCGAGCAGGCAGGCTCGTCCGTCGGCCGGGTCGGCCTGGCGCTCGACCAGTCCGTGCCGGACCAGGGCGCCGACCTGGCGGCTGACCGTGGAGGTGTCCGAGTGGACGGCCTCGGCCAGCGCCGTGGTGCGTTGGGGTCCGTTCGTGGCCAGCACCCCGAGCAGGAAGTACGCCGCCTGCTCGATCCCGTCGCTTTGCTGAGAGACGAACCGGGAGGTCGCCCGCTTCATCAGGAGCGCGAACCGCATCACCTGACGAACGAGTTCCTCGGCCTCGTCGAAGTGCTGGCCGCGGGATTGTTCGTCGTCCACGAGCGTCGGTGCCGACTGGGTGTTCGACATCTCGCGCTCCTCTGCTTGGTTGGCCAACACAAGTAGTTGGCTTGTACAAGCATGTACCCGGCGGGGGCTATTTGCAACGTGGTTTCCTGTGATCCGTATCCCAGCACCAGGTGTGGGCAGGGCCGATCTGCTAAATACGATCGTTGATCAGGGGTCTGACAGTTCCCGGCGCCGGGCGTTCCGGGCGGGTTTCAGCTGGCGCTGACCGCTCGGCGGTAGAGGGCCAGGACATCCTGGCCGAAATAGGACGTGGTGGACTCGTACTCGTTCGGCCCGCCCTCGTCCCAGCCGCCGATCACCCCGTCGGTGACGCCCCGGCCGGTGCGCGGGTCGTAGCGCAGCAGCCAGGGGCCGCCGCTGGTGCCGTCGTAGTAGCCGTGGCACTCGAACTCGACCTGGTCGCGGTAGTCCGCCAGCGGGGTGGTCTCGGTGGTGCAGCCGATCGGGCGGTCGGCCGGGTCGTCGACCACGTTCGGGTAGCCGATGATCGTGGTGCGGTTACGCAAACCCTGGTCCACGGCCAGCCCGTTGGCCCCCACCACCTGCTGGATCCGCTTGCCGTGCCGCGGTTTCACCACGGCGATGGCGAAATCGGCGTCCTGGTCGCGGTCGGCCGCCCAGCGCGGATCGACGAACACGGTGCTCACCGCCCAGCTGCCATACGGGCGGATTCCGTTGTGGTACCCGGGAATGAACACCACGCCGGTCATGCCGTAGATGCAGTGGGCCGCGGTGATGATCAGATCCTGGTGCGGGCTGACGATGACGCTGGCCGTGCAGAAGTGGTCGACGCCCGCGGTGGTGTGCGCGAGCGCGCCGACGGTCGGGACGCCGGAGAAGTGGGTCGCGGTCGGGATCCCGGTGGTGGTCTCAGAGGCGGCGGCGAGTTCCGCGGGCGGGACGTCCTGCGCCTGGCCGACGGCGATCGTGACGGCGGCTGGGGCCGCGGCGACGACCGGGGCAACGAGGGTGATGGTGCCGCCGAGCAGCAGGGCGGTGAGCAGAGTGCGCCGGAGGGTGCGCGGGTGCATGGTCCGTCCCCGTTCCGCGTCGAGATCCCGGAGTGGTGCCCCTTGCGATACTTCTCGGCCGACCGGTGAAAAGCTAACGTGATGTGCGCCACGCTCGTGCTGGCGGCCGGGTGCCCGAATGATCGTCGTGTGGCGATGACCCGGCGTCGCCGGAGAGGCACAATCACCCAATGAGTACCCGCGCGACAACCGGTCTCGTATACCACCGGTCCGACAACCCGCGTCGCCAGTTGTCCACAGGTTCGCCGGTTATCCACAGGCGACCCGCGCACCCCCGGATCCCACCCAAGATCAAACTAGACTGGCCCAGGGCCGTCCCCCCGG
>DASZNF010000048.1:0-78661 GCA_035551355.1 Pseudonocardiaceae bacterium
GCGCGCCCGGCAGCGGCGACGCGCAAGATTTCGGCGTCGACCCGGCCGGGTCGCAGGTCCGGTCGGTCCCCGGCTCGACCCGAGCACGGACGGAACGTCGAGTGGCCGGCCGCCGGCCGGACCGGACGGAATAGCCCTCACAGTTGGGTTGCGATTTTCCGCCGACAGAGCGTCCATATGGCCGTGCCGCATTCCCGGCACGGCCATATTCCACTCCTTCTCGAAAGTGAGCCGACCATGGCTTGGGTAGAAAAACACCGAGGCAGTTTCCGTGTCCGCTATCGACTTGACGACGAAACAATCTTCACCGAGAACGGGTTCGTCGACCAGGACGAGGCGGACAACCGCGCGGCTGACGTGGAGTCTGACCAGCGTCGCCGCCGGTTCGTCGACCCCCGGCTGGCCGAGACCACCATCGACGAGTGGATCCGTCAGTGGTCGGAGGCGCACCGGGTCGCCGACATCACGTGGGCCACCTACGACTCGCACATCCGCAACCACATCCTGCCCCGCTGGTCCGGCACCGCGCTGGGAGACTTTCAGCGGATCGCGGTGAAGGGGTGGGTGAACAAGACGCTCCGGGCGAACATGGCCGACAAGAGCGCCCAGGACATCCTCGTGTTGTTCTCGATGATTCTCGGGGAAGCCGTGGACGAGGGGCTAATCGGGTCGAACCCGTGCCGGAAGTTGCGGATCAGTTTCGACGAGCGGCCGGAGCGTCCGCACGCGGCCACCGATGAGGTGGACGCGCTGGCCGGGCGGATGTCCCCGGACAACGGGCTGATGACGATCACCGATGCCTACACCGGGCTGCGGTGGGGCGAGATTGCCGGGTTGCAGTGGATCCGCACTTACCTCGACGAGGACCCGCGTATCGAGGTCGACCCGACGTTCGGCGCGCTGCACGAGGTGCGGGGACGGCTGGAACTCGGCCCGCCGAAGACCCCGGCCAGTGCCCGGACGGTGTACCTTCCGCCGTTCCTGGTCGAGGAGCTGCGGGCGCACAGGGACCGCAACCCCGACTCCCGGTTCTTGTTCACCGGGGTCAACGGCGGGCTGCATCGGCGGTCGAACTTCCGCCGCCGGGTGTGGCTGCCCGCGCTGGCCGGGGACGAGGAGAAGGGCTGGTCGGCCCTCAACGAGGAGCTGCACTTTCATGACCTGCGTCACACGCACGAGACATGGTTGATCGAGGATCGGGTGCCGCGGATCATGCGGCTGGTGCGGCTCGGACACAAGCGCAAAGACGTCGACGACCTCTACTCGCACGTCACCGAGCAGATGATCCAGGAGACGGTGCAGGCCCTCCAGCAGCGGTGGGAGCAGGATGGCGGGTGGACCTGGACCGAAAACCCCGCTGTGGAGCCAGAAGCGGCATGACCTCTTCGGATGGGGGCAGGTGGTCAGGGGACCGTGCTCCCAAATTGCTCCCAAAAATCAGAAACGGCCTGCCGACGAAGATCATCGACAGGCCATCTGACCAGGCAAAACACTGTGTGGGCGATGCAGGGATCGAACCTGCGACCTCTTCGGTGTGAACGAAGCGCTCTCCCGCTGAGCTAATCGCCCGCTCGCCGGTGAAGAGAACAGTACAGGAGTGGGATCCAAGGTCCAAAACGGGGTACCTCCCCGTCATGGACGAGTACGTTCCACCAATTGGAGCAGTCGGGTGAGACGTCTCCGACACATCGGCAAGATTCACGCGAAGGCGGTATCTGGTCGGGCCCCCGACCGTCATGATGTGTGAGGACCTACAGAAGGGACGGTCACAGAGCGGAGCGAGCCGACTGCGGAGCGAATTAGCTCTGCCCCATCCGAGTGATAACAGCCGGAAACGAGAGCGATTGTGCTCACGGCCACGTCACAACTGGGTAGCTCGTTCGTTTCCTGGCCGGTAGGACGGGAAGGAGTAGGAGGATAACGACGATGCGAAACGACCATGTGACGCTCCGCGCGACGGCGGTCTTCGACCTGCTGGCGCCGCGGTGTCCCGCGGTCCCGGTGCGCGTCGAGTTGCGGTACGACACCCGTGACCCGTACGCCGTGGTGGCCGCCTTCCGTACCGGCAAGGCCGGCTGGGTCGAATGGGTGTTCGCCCGGGACCTGCTGGCCGACGGCCTGATCGCCACCGCAGGCGAGGGTGACGTGCGAATCCGCCCCTCCATTGACGACCCCGAGGTCGTCGTGGTCGAGCTGAGCTCCCCCTCCGGCCACGCGGTGTTCGAAGCATCGGCCCAGGAGTTCGCCGACTTCCTGGACCGAACCTACGACGTCGTGCTGCCCGGCAGCGAACACCTCTGGGTCGACGTCGACGAAGCGCTCACGCACATGATCACCAACGATATGGGCTGATCACCACGGGTGTGGGGTGCTGGCCACCGGTGCCGGGGGACCCCGATTTGGCCGAAGTTCGGCCAGTCGGATAGAGTTTCGCACGCACCACGACGAAGGCCGGACACCCCGGGTGCACGTGGAAGGCATGCGGACGTAGCGCAGTTGGTAGCGCATCACCTTGCCAAGGTGAGGGTCGCGGGTTCGAGTCCCGTCGTCCGCTCGGCAACGGCCTCAAGGTCCAGCCTCGCATCGTAGGCTCAGCCTGCGGGTGCGATTGGCGGAGTGGCCGAGTGGCTTAGGCAAGGGCCTGCAAAGCCCTGTACACGGGTTCGATTCCCGTCTCCGCCTCGGACGATTAGCTCAGTGGGAGAGCACTACCTTGACACGGTAGGGGTCACTGGTTCAATCCCAGTATCGTCCACGTCCTCGGGCGACCTGTGTTTGCGGAAAGCGCGAACCAGGTCGTCCGTTGTTTTTTCTGGGGGCGACCCGCAGACCCCCGCGGGGGCGCTCGCCGCGCGGCGCTGTCCGGTCAAGGCGCTGTCCGGTTGGGTCACAGAGGCCCTGTTCCTCATCGTGAGGGGCAGGGCTTCAGCGATCGAATGGCGGCGGGCGGTTCTCGACCGTCACCGCGTTCTGCCACGAGCTTGGTGCTGATCTTCTGCCCGAGCCGGGCGCGCCGGACAACCTCGGGAGCCCGTCCTCGGCCAGCCGGGTTCGTCATCAGCTGGTCCGATGTGGACGGTCTCAGTCGGACTCCCCGGTGATCGCCGCCAACGCGATCTCCCGCGCCGGCTCCCCGATTTCCGGCACGGCGAACCGGCGCCCCCGGATATGGCTCAGCAACTCCGGATCCGGCGGGACGTCGTGCTCCCGCAGGTAGTACGCCACCGCGCCGGGCCACGTCCAGCTGCCGTCGGTCCGGAAGACCATCGGCACGACATCGGTACGCTCCGGGTCGAATGCGTCCGTCCCGTGACTGCGCGACGCCAGCACCGCAGGCGCCGCCTCCAGATAGGCGAGCACCCGCTCCCGCTCCTCCGGCCCCAGCCGCTCCCGCGCCACGACCGGCCGCCCGGTGTCGTCGAGGCCGTCGTAGATCCGCGGGGTCTTGACGTCGGCCGCGGTCTCCGCGAACGGATCCGCGACGCCGGGGGGAACCGACGCATCCGAGCCTGCGCCGGCCACACTGCCCGGCGTGACGGCGGCCTCCGGCTCACCGGCCGGTCGCAGGGCCTCAGCGGCGTCCTGCGGGGCCGTGGCATTCGGTTCGTCGGTTCGCGGTGCCGGCTCGGCGGCCATGTCCGGGCGCGGCGCCTGCGGTGTCGCGCTGCCCGAGGGCGCGGGGCCGGGGTGTGGTGGCCCGGAAAGTGGGTGGCCCGGTGGTGACGTCCCGGGCGTCCCCTGCGCGGGAAGCGGCGGGAGCCCCGCCCGGGCGCGCAGCCAGGACGGGATGAACGCGTCCGCGCGCGGGAAGAACCGCAGCTCATCCCGGAATCCGATGGGCGGGGGCGGCTGGTGCCAGCGGGGTTCGACGTCGGGGCGGAACTCCAGGCGCGGCAGCTGTTGCGGGGTGAACAGCAGCGTCGCGCTGAGCCACGTACCGCGACCGGGCCGGTACATGCCGCCGCGGAGGACGCCCAGCAGCCGGACCGCCTCGGGGTGCGGGCGGGCCGGGTGGTCGCGCCCGTCCGGAGCCGTGCTGACGACGTCGGCCTCGACGTGCCGCCCGACGGCCCGGTACTCGACCCGCAGCTGCCGCCAGCCGGGCGGCACGGCCGCAGCGCAGGCCTGGCCGATCTGCCGGACGAGGTCCTGCTGCTGGGCCGGGCTGAGTGGCGCCGGCGGCTGGCTCATGCGTCGTCCCCTGACTCGCGCTCAATTCCCGGCGGCGGCGAGCCGCTCGCGGAACCAAGCCGGCATGTACTCCTCGGTGCGGGGGAACTGCTCCTGCTCGATCGCGAACTGCTCCGCGCCCGGGTACGGGCTGAAGTTCGGCTCGTTGCGCCAGTTGTACTGGATCGTGAACCGGGCCGGTGGCTCGATGCCGAGGCGCGCGGAGAACCAGGTCCCCTCGCCCTCCTGATACATCCCGCCGCGCAGGCGCTGGAACATCTTCCACACGTCGACGGGTGGGTTCCACCGGCGCTGCGTGCCGTCGGGGTCAAAGACCCCGACGGCGACGTCGACGTTGTCGCCGACCATGCGGTAGTCGATCATCACTTGCTGCCAGCCCGGCGGCAGGGCTTGCACCACGGCCGTAGTGATCTCACCCAGCAGCTCGTTTTGCTGGATCGGGTCCAGCTCAGGCCACTTGAACGGCATCGGTGATGTCCTCCTGATCGTTCGGACTATTTGCAGGGGGTCTCAGACTATTTGAAGGGGTCTCATTCTGGCACGGTCCGCCGTCACTCCTGGGCCCGCAGACGCTCCTGCTCGCCACCCTCGTCGAGCAGCTTCCGCAGCCACGGCGGCACGTGCTCGTCGTCGCGTGGGAACGCCTCCTGGTCACGGGTGAACGCGCTGGGGTGCAGCGGCGGCCACCAGTTCGGGTCACTGTCGAAGTCGTAGGAGAATTCTGGCGCGGAATTCGGGCGCAGCCGGACGTTCGCGGAGAACCACGTGCCCCGGCCGGGTTCGTACTTCTCCTCGCGCAGCGCGCGGAATGCGGCTTTCACTCCGGCCGGCAGCTCCATCGAGCCAGGTGAGCCGTCGCGCATCCGCACTTGGAGCGCGAATTCGGTGGCGACCACCGTCGCCGACACCGTGAGCACGATCTCCGCCCATCCGGTCGGTGCCGCGTTCCCCAGCGCCGTGGCGATTTCAGCGGGTACGGGATCGGTCACTGTAGGGCCTGTTCTCTCCGAAGTTGACGTCCGCGGGGTTGTTCGGGAAATCGCGTTCTTTCGTCACTCGCGAAATCTCGACGGGTTTGCCGTTCTCCAGCACGACGTGACCGTTCTCGTCGGTCTTGTAGATCACTTCCTGCCAGCGCATGGTGACACTCTCGGGCACACCGTTGCTGTCTCCGTGCATGGCGACCTGATAGTTCTGGATATCCTGACCCTCGACGCCGGCGAAGTCGCCGAGTTTCACCTCCTGGTTGCGCCAGGACGCTTCGTGGATCCAGCCGTCGCGATAGTTGCCGCTGTTGGACGCCGCCATCTGCGGGTGCATGTTGACGTACTCACCCGGGGCGCCCATCTCGTTGGCCGCGAGGTGACCGCCCGCCCAGCGCACCTTTTCGTACTGTGTGCCGTAGTCGGGGTGGTTGGCGAACGCCGCCTTGCCCTCGCCGCCGGAGCGGTTCTGCGAGTTGGTGTCACGGTAGGTCTCGCTACTGCCCTTGAAGCTCGGCTCACCCGTCATCGCGTCGGGTTTGCCGTTCTCGCCGATGTGGAACGACCAGGACTTCGACGGGTCGTGGAAGTTCGGCACGCGGTACTGCGTGTCGGGGATCAGCGGGTAGCGCAGATCCGGGTTGTGGCCGCCCGATGTGCCGGGGGTGGCCTCCACGTGCGTGATCCGGCCGTTGGCATCAGTGAAGAACCGCGTCTGGGCACCGTTGTCGTAGGACACGTGGTACTCGGCGTTGCCCGCCAGCGGGCGCTCGCCGTCCAGCGACTGCGGCACACCGTCCGGGTTCGGCTCCGCGTTGCTCGTCCGCGCGGGCACGCCGTTGATGTCCTGTGGCGAGTCGATGACGTCCGGGTCTCCGGCGCGGTGGCGCTGCCCGGCGAACTCGGAGTCCTCGGGTCGGTCCCAGCTCACGAACCGCCGGTCGAACTCCGGCTCGCCCTGTTCGAACGTCCTGGTTTCCGGTGGAAGTTTGTACCTCTCCGCGGGGATGCCTGCGGCGTCTTCGTCACCCCGGGCGTGGGCGCTGTCGGCGTCGACGTCGTTCGGGGCGTGGTGCTGGCCGTCCGGGGCGAACCCGTTGTCGCCGACGTGGTGGGACGTGCCATCCGGGTGGTGCACGGACCATTCGCCGTCCGGCGGGATCCGCGGGCGCATCCGGCCGTCCGGGCCAACCTCGTAGTCGGAGGAGAAGACCCGCCCGTTCGCGTCGGTCCACGCGGGCTTGCTCGGTGCCATGACGTCGGTGTCCAGCTCGTGCGAGAGCTGGAGGGCGAAATCGTTGGAGCCGGCGTCGCAGCCGATCAGCCGGATCGGGCGGCCGTCGTAGTCCGCGTTGTGGCGCAACACATCCGCGAACTCCTCCGGCGTGTAGAGGCGATCGCCGATGCGCGCGTTGCCCTCCGGGGTCACATGCACGTCGACGGTGTAGCGCCCGTCCGGATCCGGCTGCACCCGCTGGGGAAGATCGCCCATCTCCGCGTCGCCGCGGTGGTACGAACTGCCCGACGGCGTGCTCTCCGAGTGGTGCTGGTTGACCTCGTCGGGGGTCAGGGGTTCGTCGTCGTCGTGCGGGGTGCCGTCGTGGTGCGGGGCGGCGTCGTGGTCCGGTGTGTCGTGGTGTCCGTCGTCGTGGTGATCGGACGGGTCGTCGTGGTTCGGCGGGTTGTCACGGTCCGGCGGGTTGTCGTGGTCCGGCGGGTTGTCGTGGTCGCGGTGCGGCGCGCTGTCTTCCGGGTCGCCGTGGTGCGATGCGGGCTCGTCCGGCTCAGCGCGCTGCGGTGCGCGGTCACCGGGCGCACCGTCGTTGGTCTCGCCGCGGCGCGGCGCGTCGCCGTCCGGAGTCTGATGTGGACTGTCGGGCCGGGTTGCCGTATCCGTCCCACCCCGCGCGACGGGCTCCGGCACCTCCTCGGGCCGCCGGGGCCCGGGCACGCCGTTCTCATCGTCCGGCCACCGCGGGCTCGACGGGTCGTCGGAGCCCTGCGGACTGCGGGTGCTGGGGTCGCCAGAGCGGTCTGAGCCGGTGCGGCCGTCGCCAGGGCGGTTGGAGCCGGCGCGGCCGCCGCCAGGGCGGTTTGCACCGGAACGGCCCTCGCCGGGGCGACGGGCTGGGGTGTCGGTGCCGGGGCGGCCCGCGGTGGATGCACGGTCGGGGGCGTCCTGGGTGCGGGCGCCCGGGCTGCCGGGGCGAGTGGAGCCACCGCCCGAGCCGCCGTCCTGCGGGGTGTTCGGGGCGCCGCCGGGGTCGCTGAACTCGGAGCCGGCGGCCGACGGCCCCGCACCTCTGGCGGCGTTCGGATCGCGACCGTCCGTTCCGCCGTTGGGGCCGAAGGCGTCTCCGGGCAGGTAGCCGGCCGGCTGGCCCATCGTCTCGGGGTCGGCACTGTAACCGGAGGTGTAGTCGGAGGTGCGGACCTCGCCGGGCGCGGCCGAGGCCGTGGCTGGTGACCTGGCCGGCCGGCCACCGGCCGGAGCGCTGGTGGGCTCGTACCCCGCCGCTGGGCGTTGTGGCGACGACGCGGCCCGGCCGGAGTTCGGGGGCGTGCCGCCGGCCGGCGCTTCCTCTGTCGGCGCGACGGACGCTCTCGGACCGGACGCGGCCGGGCCCGGCGCACCGGTTGCCGCGCCGACCGAATTCCCGGAGTTCGGTGCCTCCGCCGGCGTGCCCTTGTCGACGGTGCCGAGCTGGCCGCCGCTGGTCGGCGTCTCCGTGGGAGACGGCGCGGAAGCGCCGGCCGGTGAAGCGGTCGGCGCGGAGAACGACGGCTGGGCGGCGCCGGCCGCGTCGGCCTCGCCCGGCGGCGCGGTGTCGCCGGCCGGACCTGCAGCCAGCGAGACAGGTGCCGGGCTCGACGACTGTTCCACCGGGTTGGCGGCCGGGCCTGCGGACGGGTCGACCGACTGCGGCGAGAGCGTGTCGCCACCCGGGTCCAGGCCATGTTGCTCCGGCGGCACATAGCTGGATGCGTCGGTCGACCCGGGGGGTAATGGTTCGCCGGATTGCGGCGCGGGGGGCGGGTCGGCGTGGTGCGACCCGGGAGCCGGGTCGCCGGATTGCGGCGCGGGGGCCGGATCGGCGTGTTGCGGATCGGGGGCCGGCGCGAGTTGCCCGGCCGGTGACTGGTCGCCGCCGGACCCGGCCGGCTCCGGCTGGTGCTCGTTGGCACCTGCACCGCTCGTGCCGGGGTCGGCCGCGGGCGAGTTGGTGAAATCGGCCGGGGTGCTGGAATCGGGCAGGTTGGTGGTATCGGCCGGGGTGCTGGAATCGGCCGGGCTGGTGGTGTCGGGCAGGTTGGGCTCGGTCGAGCCGGTGCTGCCCGGAACATCGGCCGGGCCTTGGCCGGTATCGGGCAGGTCGGGCGTCGTCAGCTCGGTCGGCCGGTCGGTGATGTTGATGTCCGGCGTCTCGTCGTGGGCGCCCTTCCCGCCTTCCAGGCCGCCGAGCATGCCTGCCGCCGAGCCTTTGGCCAGGTCCGACCAGCTAAAGTTCCCGCTGGCCAGCCCCATGGTCGCGTTGGTCGCCATCCCGGCTCCCACGCCGGTGGCCGCCTTGCCCGCGAACGATTCCGCGATGTCCTCGCCGAAGGCCTTCGACAGCCCCTTGCCGATGCCCGCGCCGAACGCGGCCCCCAGTGCCCCGCCCTCCGCGCCGCCGAGGCCCGACTCCCCGACCTGGCCCCAGTCGATGCTGCCGGCGTGTCCCTCGGCCACCTCGCTGAGCTGGATGGTGAAGTTGAGCGCGGCCTGAAAGATTCCCTGTTCGATGGCCTGCTTGACCATCGCCAGCATGATCTGCTTGGCCGCGGCCAGGAAGGCCTCCATGGCGGTCCGATCCGCCACGACCTCCTCGATGGCGGTCGCGTCAGTGGCCCCGAAGTCGAAGAAGCCGGCGATGATCTGCGGGAGGACGGTCGCGACGAGGAACGCGATGTTCCCGATGATCGAGTCTTTGGTCGTTTCGATCTGGTTCGCGCCCGCCTGCAGGGCGCTGCCCATCGCCTTGCAGAACTGGACGGCGAAGGCCAGCGCCGGTGGGTTGGTCCCCTGGGACCAACTGGTCTGGCCGTCATCGAAGTTCGCCGTCCAGAATGACTGGAAGGAGTCTCCGGCCGAGCCCTGGCAGCTCTGGCCGACCTGCTGCGCCGCCGTCGTGGCGGTCTGCCGGATCGCGTCGAGTTGGTCGGCCGCGTTGTTCCAGACCGTGGCGAGATCGCGCATCGCCTGCTCGTCGCCGGTGGGCCACTGCTGGCCGACGACGATTTCGAGCAGGGCCTGGCCGATGTTCTCCGGTGTGACATCGACACCGAGGATGTTCACGCCGATTCCGCGGAAGAACCCGGGGAACCGGCGCTGCCCGCCGAGCCCGACTGCCCGTTCAGGCTGGTGAAGCTGTTTGCGATGTGCTGCTCCACCCCGTCATAGTTGTTCGCCTGGGTGACGAGCTGGTTGGCGACGTTCGTGACCGCCGTGCCCAGACCGGCGAGGCTGCCGAAGCCCTGGTTCGCCGGGTCGGTGTAGCTGGCACCGAACTGCTGGCCCAGGTCGTCGTTGCCCCACGGCTCGCCGCCGGAGGTGAGCGCGGCGCGCAGGTTGTCGAGCACCTGCGCGATCTGCTGCCCACAGTCGGCGATGGTCGCGGCCTGTTGGCGTATCCCGTCGCTGTCCACCTGGAAGCCGGGACCCGGCGAACCGGGGCCCGAGGCGCCGCCGCCGGAGCTGCCGCCTGCGGGCTGTTTCGCGGCAGGGCCGCCGGTCCACTGCGTCTGGTAGATCCCGGACGCATCCACCGATGGCACCGAGTAGGCGCCGCCGCCCCCCGTGCCGGAAGCTGCCGGAGAACCCTGACCTGGACTGCTCATCGGCCGTCTTCCCCCCGGCGCCGGTCGTGCGCGTGGCAGTGTGACCGCCGCCGGTTTCGCTCGCGACCGATCCCCTCGAATCAGCCAGAAATACGATCGTAATTCCCGCGGCCGCACCGTAGGGCCGTTTACCGAAACTCCGCCGGCCCTTCACAGATCGGTCTCGACCAGCCAACTCCCCGGCATGTCGTCCTCGTCCGACGGGCCTGCCCGGTGGTTCGCGGGCCTGGCCGGCTCCGCAGCGCCGACGTGCCGGCCACCCACCGGGCCGGGCCTGGCCGGCGTTGCCGCGGATCCGGTGGGGCCGGACCAGCCGGTGATCGCCTGGCCCGCTGACCGGGTCAGCTCGACCCGCCGCGCCAGGACGTCCTGGCCGGCCTGCCGGGCGAGGTCGAGGACGGTTCGCGCCAGCTGCTCCGGCCGGGTTCGGGCATAGACGTCCGGTGCGACGCGGACATCAGTGAGCTGCCCGGCGGAGTCGACCTGCACGGTCACCAGGCCGTCCGGCGAGGTCAGCTCGCCGGTCAAGTTCGCAACGGCCTGCTGCATCTCCCGCAACCGACCGGGGTGCTGCTGAAGAAACGCCACCTGTTCGTTGACTCGTTGAACCGCGGTGGCCCAGGAACCAGACCGCGCGAACTGCTCCCCCGTACCGGTCATGACCCTCGATCCTAGCCGGGGCAGGATTGGTCCGTCGCGACATTTCAACGGCACAGAGAACGGCCGGTTGGTGATTGGTACCAACCGGCCGTTCTTGTTGTGCAAGGGACTATTCGGATGAACCGGAGGCCTGGGCCTTGACCAGCTCCCGGGCTTCGCTTTCGGTGGACACCGTGGGCTGGGAACCGCTCATGGGCTTGCGGGCGGATTCCTTCATCCGGTAGACGCACACGGCGCCGATCACGCCGGCGATGATCAGGTAGTACGCCGGCCAGTTGAGGTCGTGCGTACTGGAGACCAGGGCGCTCATCACGGTCGCGGTGGTACCGCCGAACAGGGACACCGAGATGTTGAACGCGATGGACAGCGCGCCGGCCCGGATGACCGTCGGGAACAGGGCGGGCAATGTGGAGGGCAGCACCGCCGAGAACAACACCAGGGTCAGGCCCATCAACAGCAGGCCGAAGAAGGTGCCGATGTCGTTGCCCGCCCGGATCAGCAGCAGCGACGGCAGGGACAGCACGACCAGGGCGATGCAACCGACCATGACCACCGGGCGGCGGCCCACCTTGTCCGACAGGCGGCCGACGAAGGTGATGACGATCATCAGGATGACCAGCACCACGATCTGCAGGATCTCCGACACCGTGTCCTTCATCCCGCTGCCGTACGAGGGCAGGGTTTCGGTCAGGTAGGTCGGCATGTAGCTGGTGAGCATGTAGTTGGTCACGTTCCAGGTCAGCACCAGACCACCGCACAGCAGCATCTGCGGCCAGAACTTGCCGAACACGACCCGCAGCTCGGCGCCCAGCGTGCTGGCCTCGTGGGGCTTGCCCTGGCTGGACATCTGCGCGTACGCGGGCGACTCCTCCAGCCGAGCCCGCAGGTACAGGCCGATCACGCCCAGCGGCAGCGCCAGCATGAACGGGATCCGCCAGCCCCAGCTCAGCAGCGCGCTGTCGGACAGCGTGGAGGACAGCACCGTGGCGATGGTGGCGCCCACGGCGTACCCGGTCAGGGTGCCGAACTCCAGCCAGCTGCCGAAGAAACCCCGCCGCCGGTCCGGCACGTACTCGGCGATGAACGTCATGGCGTTGCCGTACTCGCCGCCGGTGGACACGCCCTGGACCAGGCGGGCCACCAGCACCAGCATGGGTGCCGCGATGCCGATGGCGCTGTAACTGGGCACCAGGGCCAGGCCGAAGGTGCCCAGCGCCATCAGGATGACCGTCAGCGACAGCACGCGTTTGCGGCCGAGCCGGTCGCCGAGCGGGCCGAAGATCAACCCGCCGAATGGGCGGATCAGGAAGGACACCGCGAACACACCGAAGGTCGCGATCTGCCCGGCGGCGGTGGGCAGACCCGAGAAGAACACCTTCTGGATGGTGGTGGCCAGATAGCCGTATACACCGAAGTCGTACCACTCGGTGATGTTGCCGATCGCGGCCGCGCCGACCGCGCGTCGCACCGTGGCCGGTTCGGCAACGGTGATGTCTCCTACGTCGATGTCACGGGCGTCGCGGCGGTTGCCTGACTCGTCCGCATTAGTCACGTCTTGACCTCCTGTCTAGGGCGACGAGGAGTCACCCTAGGTCACTCGCCGGCGTGAATACCCAGTTGATACGCGGACAACACATCGCCTCGGTCCGCATTTGGCCTGGTTCAGGCCGTCTTGCCGCGGCCGGGCGTGTAGCCGAGGGCCCGGCTGAATGTGTCAATGAACGCACTTGGACTGGACCAGCCGCATTGGTAGGCCACCTCGGTGACCGGCGCTTCCTCGGCCAGCAGGATCAGCGCGCGGTGCAGCCGGACCTGGGTGCGCCACTGCGGGAAGCTCATGCCCAGTTCCTCGCGGCACAACCGAGACAGCGTGCGGGCGCTGCTGCCCACGCGGGTGGCCAGGCGTTCGAGGTTGTCGTTGTTGGCCGGTTCCGCGTCCAGCAACCGCGCCACGTCGGCCAGCCGGGCGTCGTGCGGGGCCGGGACGTGCAGCGGCTGCTGGGCCGAGGCGCGCAGCTGGTCCAGCAGCACGGCCCGCAGCCGATCGCGGGCCGGGCCTGCGGGCACGGTGTCCTCGGCGGTGTAGGCGATGACCAGCTCGCGCAGCAGCGGGCCGACCGCGATCACCGTGGGATGGCTGGTGTGCAGCGGGTTCACCGAGGCGGGCAGCCCCACCAGATGCAGGGCGGTCGGACCGTAGGCGCGGTGGTAGTGCCAGGTCCCCGCGGGCACCCAGATGGCCCGGTTGGCCGGAGTGATCCACACGCCGGCTTCCGTGGTGACCGACAGCACGCCGCGGCTGGCGTAGAGGATCTGGTGATCGTCGTGCCGATGGGCCTCGTTGCCGCTGCCACTGGTCAGCGACCGGGTCGCGGTCACCGACACCGGAATGTGGCGGAAATCTGACACAATCCGGCAGCTTATCGGAAGCGACCACCGCCCGGCCGGGTGATGATCGGCTGAGCAGGCGTTATCGACGTGGGAGGGAGCGCGACAGCCCCGGTGAGCGCGTGGAACAGGACACCGGCATGACGGCATCGCGACCCGCGGTGCGCCCGGAGCAGGAGAACACCAAGACCGCCGGCGCGGCGACCGTCGTGCTGGCGATGTGCCTTGGCCTGATGATCTCGATGTTCAACTCCACGCTGGTCAACGTGATGGTGCCTGCCATCGGCGACGGACTGCACGCCTCGGCCACCGAACTGGAGTGGGTCAGCGCGGTCTACACGCTCACTTATGGCGCGCTGCTGCTGCTCGGCGGTGCGCTGGGCAACCGGTTCGGCCGGCGCACCGCGTTCCTGGCCGGGATCGCCGTGTTCGTGCTCGGCTCGCTGGGCTGCGCGTTCGCGCCGGGTATCGGCGTGCTGCTGGCCGGCCGGGTGGTGCAGGCCGTGGGCGTGGCGGTGATGCTGCCGCAGACCCTGTCCATCCTGGTCCACGAGTTCGCCGACCAGGCCGCCCGCGCTCGGGCCATCGGGGTCTGGGCCGGGGTGTCCAGCCTGGGCCTTGGCGCCGGGCCGGTGCTGGGCGGGGTGATCCTCTCGGTGTCGAGTTGGCGGGCCGGGTTCGTGCTGTCGGTGGCGCTGGGCATGATCACGCTGGTGCTCGGGCTGCTGGCCATTCCGGCCGCCCGGCACGGCCGGCCCGATTCCGGTCCCGGGGTCGACTATCCGGGGGCGGCATTGGGCGCGGTGTGCCTGGCCGCGCTGATCTACGGCCTGTTGCAGACCCAGACGCTGGGCTGGGCCTCGCCGGTGATCATCGGTTCGTTCGTGGTGGCCGTGCTCGCGCTCGGGGTGTTCGTGGCCACCCAGTACGGCCGGGAACGCCGGGGCGCCAACCCGTTGATGCCGTTGTCGCTGTGGCGCTCCCGGCATCTCGTGGCGGCCAGTGTCGCCGGTCTGGCCTATTTCTTCATGTTCTTCGGGATCCTGTATTTCTATTCGATCGATCTGCAGCAGTCCCGCGGTTATTCGGCGTTGGTCACCGGTTTGCTGTTCCTGCCGATGATGGCCTGTATCGCCGCGTTCGGGCCGATCGCCGGCTGGCTGGCCGCGCGGTGGACCAGCGCCCGGGTCCTGGTGCTCGGGCTCGCCCTCGGCGCCCTCGGCGCGTTTCTGTTGTCCCAGCAGGGTTCCGGGGCCGGAGTGCTGGATCTGGAGTGGCGGTTCGCGATCATCGGGATCGCGTCCGGGTTCATGAGTTCCTCGATGAGCAACCTGGCCGTGTCCAGCGTGGCCGCGCGGTATTCCTCCACCGCCGCCGCCATTCACAACACGTTCCGGCAGATCGGTTCCACCCTGGGCGTGGCCGCCCTCGGCGTCGTCATCGCCGCGACGCACCCGTCGACCCCGTCCGGTCCGCGCGCCACCATGACGCTGGGGCTCGATCACGCCACGGCGGTCATCGCCGCGTTGTTGCTGGCCAGCGCCATCGCGGTGCTCGCCCTCACCGCCCGGCCGCGCCAACCGCCTGCTACTGCTGGTTCTTGAGCTGACCGGACAATCGGCCGTACACCGCCCGGGCGTTGTCCTCGAAGATGCGCCTGCGGTCGGCCGCGTCCAGCGCCGGGGCCGCGTCGACGTAGCGGCGGGTGTCGTCGAACGGGCGGCCGGTCTGCGGGTCGATGCCGTCCACCGCGCCAAGGGTTTCCGAGGCGAACAGGATGTTTCCGCTCGGTACCACGCTGGTGAGCAGGTCGATGCCGGGCTGGTGGTAGACGCAGGTGTCGAAGAAGACGTTGCGCAGCAACGATTCGTCCAGTGGCGGCCGGTTCAGGTTGCGGGCCAGGCCCCGGTAGCGGCCCCAGTGGTAGGGCACCGCTCCCCCGCCGTGCGGGATGATCAGGCGCAGCGACGGGAAATCCGTGAACAGCTCGCCGGTCAGCAGCTGCATGAACACGGCCGTGTCGGCGCCCAGGTAGTGCGCTCCGGTGGTGTGGAAGTTCGGGTTGGCCGAGCCGGACACGTGCACCATGGCCGGCACGTCCAACTCGATCATGGCTTCGTACAACGGATACCACGACCGGTCGGTCAGCGGCGGGCCGCTCCAGTTGCCGCCGGACGGATCCGGATTCAGATTGCAGCCGACGAAGCCGAGTTCGGTCACACAGCGCCGGAGTTCGGCCACACAGTGGGCCGGATCGGCGCCGGGCGCCTGGGGCAGCTGGCAGACCCCGACGAAGTTTTCCGGGTACAGCAGGCAGATCCGGTGGATCAGGTCGTTGCACACCCGCGACCACTGCTGGTTGGCGGCTTCGCCGGCGAGATGGTGGCCCATGCTGGCCGCGCGCGGCGAGAAGATCGTCACGTCGATCCCGCGTTCGCGTTGCACGCGCAGCTGGTTGGGTTCGATGGTCTCGCGCAGTTGATCGTCGGAGAACTCCGGCGGTGGCGAGGTTTCGTCCGCGATCTGCTGGTCGCGCCAGGTGCGCAGCGCCGCCGGAGTGGTGGTGTAATGGCCGTGGCAGTCGATGATCATGCCTGTGTTTCTCCCAGTTCCAGTTCGGCGACGGCGTTGGACTCGGCCGGTGCCGATTTCTCTCGCGTGGGCATCACCAGCGCGAGAACGGTCGCGACGACGAGGAAGACGGCGATGGCGAGCAGCGCCAGGTGAAAGCTGCCGGTCGCGCCGCGCACCAGCCCGATGCTCCACGGCCCGACCAGCCCGCCGAACTGGGCGATGGTGTTGATCAGGGCCACCGTCGCGGCCCCGGCCGCACCGGTGCGCAGCGAGGACGCCAGGCTCCAGAACACCGGATTGCCCGCGTAGATGAACAATCCGGTCACGCACAGCAGGACGTAGGCGACGATCGCGTTGGGCACGAAGGCGCTGGCCGCGATGGCCACCCCGCTCATCCCGTACACGAACGCGAGATGCTTCTTGCGGTCGCCGGTCCGGTCGGAATTCTTGCTCACGGCAAACGTGGCGATGACGCCCAGCAGCGGTGGGATGGCGGCGAGGAAACCGACCTGGAGGTCACTGAGGTGACCGAGGCTCTTGATGATCTGCGGCAGCCACAGCAGCAGGCCGTAGATGCCGACCAGCGCGCAGCCGAACACGATGGCCAGGCTCCAGACCCGGCCGTCGCGGAGAATGCTCAGCATCCGCACGCGTTTCTGTTCGCCCAGCGCCGCCTGCTCGGCCGCCAGCGTCGATTCCAGCCAGTCGCGTTGTTCGGCGTCCAGCCATTTCGCGTCGGCCGGTCGTTCGGTCATCAGCCGCAGTGCGAGCAGCCCGAGCACCACCGCGGCGGCGCCCTCCACCACGAACATCCACTGCCAACCGGCCAGACCGAACAGGTTGTCGGCGTAGGTCATCACCGCGGTGGACATCGGTGCGCCCACCACCGCGGCGATCGAGCTGCCGATGATGTAGCCGCCGACGGCCCGGGCCCGGTAGCGCTCCGGAAACCATTGCGCCGCATAGATCGCGATGCCCGGAAGGAATCCGGCTTCCATCACGCCGAGCAGGAAGCGCATCGCGTAGAGGCTGGTGTCGTTGAACACGAACGCGGTCAGCGCCGAGACCACGCCCCAGGTGAGCAGAATCCGCGCGATCCACACCCGGGCGCCGACCCGGTGCAGGATCAGGTTGCTCGGCACCTCCAGCAGCATGTAGCCGAGGAAGAAGATGCTGCCCGCGAAGCCGAACGCGGCCGGGCTGATCCGCAGCCGATCCCCCATGTCGAGCTGGGCGAAGCCGATGTTGATCCGGTCCAGGTAGTTGACGAACGTCATCAGGAAGAGCAGCGGAATCAGGCGCACATAGAGCTTTTTTATGGTCTTCTTCTCAATGTGACCAGTCATCGTTGACTCCGTCGCTCGGCGGACCGATTGGCATCGCCATGTTAGGGAGCGAACGAAAACGGGGTCCAAGACAAGATTCTTATGCTTTTATGCCTGGGAACTTATAGTAGCGCCCAGATCGGGCAAACAGCCCAGAAAGGCCCGCAGATGCGGGGAGGGATCGGTGCTGGCGAACGTCGCGGCCAGGGTACTGGTGCAGCCGGCCGGACCCAGCCCGGCCAGGTGCCGGTAGACCACGTCCGAGCGGCCCTGCACGGCCACCGACTCGCCCACGAACGTCACCCCGAGACCGGCCGCGACCAGCGCGATCGCCGTCTGGATCTCGAACGTCCGGTACTCCACCGGCGGCACGAATCCGGCATCGCGGTACAGCGACTCCACCGACCGGCTGAACTCGGTCGAGGAGTGTCCCGGATACAGGATCAGCGGGGTGTCGGCCAGACCGGCGATGGTCACCTCGCCCGCGCCGGCCAGCGGGTGATCGGGCGCCAGCACCGCCATCAGCGGTTCCCGCAACAGCACTCGCGTGGTGCAACCGGCGACCGGCGCCGGTTGGCGCCCGATGCCGAGGTGAATGCGGCCCTCGCGCAGGGCGTCCGCGTGCTCTTCGGTGATCATCTCGAACAGTTTCAGCTCGACCTGCGGATAGGCGCGGTGAAACGCCTTGAGCGCGGGCGGGAGCACGCTGTACATCGAGGACCGGGTGAACCCGATGGCCAGCCAGCCGCGCGCCCCGGCGCCGATCTCCCGGGCGCCCAGCGCGACCCGCTCACAGGAGGCCAGGATCTGCGCGGCCTCGGTATAGAGGTAGGTGCCGGCCTCGGTCAGCCGCAGCGGCCGGTGGCCCCGGTCGACCAGTTGCGCGCCGAGTTGCTGTTCCAGCGTGCGGATCTGCTGGGACAGCGCGGGCTGAGCCATGTGCAGGCGCTCGGCGGCCCGGCTGAAGTTCAGCTCCTCCACGAGCACCACGAAATAGCGCAGGGCCCGCAGGTTCATCGTCATGCCGTCCGCGCCGATCACCGCCATCGCGACAGTATCGCGCGGTTCCGGGCAGGTCAGCGATGCGCGCCGGGATCGTCCGGCCCGGGCGGGTCGGTCACGCCGGCGCGGTGATCACGATCCGGGCCGGATCGCCCCTGTCCGCGGCCGGGTTCGGGACCGGCCGGGCGGCGAAAGCGAATTCGTTGAGGTCGGCCAGAGTGCGGGCCAGCCGGCCGATCGGCTGGCCGAGCCGGGAGGCGGCCGCGTTGGCCGGTTCCACGGCCACTGTCCAGCCCAGCGTGCGCAGCGCGTGCGCGGCCAGCGGGCGCTCGTCGGCGTGCAGCAGCGGCCGGGGGTCCAGGCCGTTGGACTTGGCCACCTCGGCGAACCCGGGGTTGGCCCGCATGGCGGCCAGGCTGGTGGTCTGCTCGATGGCCCAGTGGCTGCCGGGCGCGGACAGCCCGTGCACGGCGTCGAACAGGTCCCGCTGCGCTTCGGGCGGCAGGAAGGGCAGCAGTCCTTCGGTCAGCCACGCGCTCGGCCGGGCCGGGTCGAAACCGGCGGCGACCAGCTCCCGGCTCCAGTCACCGCACAGGTCCATCGGCACCGCTCGGCGCCGCGCGGATGATGTTCCGTCGAGTTCGGCCAGCACGGATTCCTTGAACCGCAACACATTCGCCTGATCGACCTCGTAGACGGTCGTGCCGTCCGGCCAGTCAAGACGGTGGGCCCGGGCGTCCAGACCGGCGCCGAGGATGACCACCTGGCGAACCCCGTCGGCCGTGGCCTGCGCGCAGAAGTCGTCGAACACGCGGGTGCGCACCCCGATGTAGGTCGCGCTGTCCAGCCAGATCGGTTCCTGCGCGAAGCGCTGCTCGGCCTCCTGAGTGGACGTGGGCAGCAGGCCGGCCGGCCGGGCGGCGCGGACGAAGGCGACGGCGAACGGGTCGTCGATCAGCGGGCGGCCGGAGGTGCTGTGCACGGCCCGGGCGACGGCCACGAGCAGGGCCGCCTGACCGGGGGCACCGGTGAGGTTCCAGGGCACGGACGGGCCTCCGGCAGGGTCGGCGATCGGCAGGGCCAGCCTATTGTCCCGCATCGGTCGCCGGGCGGCGCGTTTCCACCCCGGAGTTCGGTCAGCCAGAAGCCGTGCCCACAGAGGATCTCGGTGCGGAAGTCGGCGACCAGGGAGGCGTCGACCTCCGGGGCGGGTCGGGCAGCACAACCGTCAGGCGGCGGGTTTCCGTTTCGTCGCAACGGATGTCCGGCCGACCGCCGTCCGCGGCGACCAGCCGGGCCGGCCCGGGGCCGTCAGCCGACTTCCGGCCAGGGCAGCACCGTGAGTTCGGGCCACAGCGCCTGCCACCGCCGGGTTTTGGCCAGATAGACGGGCCGGGGCGCGAGCACCGGGTTCGGCCGGACGACCAGGTTGAACACGTCGGCCAGACCGTGCGGCGCGTAGACCCGCCAGTGATCGCCGGGATCGCGGCGGACCCCCAGACAGCAGGTGGTGGCCGCGAACGAGTCGATGGCCGACTCGGTTGAGGTGTGCGGCGGGCACGGGACGCCGAAGTGATCGGCGTACCAGAGGTGCACCCGGGCCTCGTTGCGGATCTCCACCGGAAGATCGCCGAAAACCCGCGCGCCCGCCTGGATCGCCGCGTCCTCGGCCTCCCAGCTCAGGTCGGTGGCATCGAAGTAGAACAGGTCGTAGTCCTTGATTCCGTTGGCGGGCGGCCGATCGGTGACCACGTTCCACACGGTTTGGACCAGGCAGCCCGCGGTGAGGTACCAGCCCGGCAGGTCGAGCGTGGTGGCGCGGCCGAGAATGTCGAGCAGGACGTCGTTGCGCGCCAGGGTCGCGCGCAACGCGTCGAGTTGCTCGGTCACCGGGAGCCGGCCGATTCGCATGGTGACCATCATCGTCGGCGTTGTCGGTGCTCGGCGCTAGCGTCGGTCCATGAACACGATCGGAACCGGCATCGTCGCCGACCTGCACCGGTACCTGCAGGAGTCGCGCGAACAACTGCTCGCCGCGCTGGACGGGCTGAGCGAGTACGACATCCGGCGGCCGGTGACGCCGACCGGGACCAACCTGCTCGGCCTGGTCAAGCATCTGGCCGGGATCGAGTTCGGCACGCTCGGCGACTGCGTCGGCCGTCCGGCGCCGGTGCGGCTGCCGTGGGTCGAGGACGGGTCGATCTGGGACAGCGCCGACATGTGGGCCACGCCCGAGCAGACGCGCGACGAGCTGGCCGGGCTTTACCGGGCCGCGTGGGCGCATTCCGACGAGTCGATCGTCCACTTGGGACTCGATGCGCCCGCGTCCGTGCCGTGGTGGCCGGAGGACAGGCGCGAGACCACGCTGGGATCGCTGGTGGTCCGGCTGATCGCCGAGACCGCGCACCACGCGGGCCACGCCGATGTCGTGCGCGAACTGATCGACGGGCGCGGCGGCCGCGATCACGACGACATCGGGGACGCCGACTGGTGGGACCGCTACGTCGCGCGTATCCAGGAGGCGGCGGACGAACACCGCCCGGCGACGAACTGACATTGCGGTCAGACCGGGCTGCCGGTGACCGCGATGTCGTTGGTGGCCAACAAGGTGCTGAACTCGTGCACGAAGCAACAGCAGTAGCGGCCGGTGGCGACCAGCGCATCGTAGATGGCCCACATCCGGGCGAGAACCTCGCGGTTGCGAACCTCGTCCACGCGGGGACGAGCCATCTCGACATACCAGGGATAGCGGCTGAACGGGATGCCCGGCTCGTCGTCGAACAACGGGAACTCGGTGAACACCTCGACCACGCCGGCCGCGGACCGCGCGGTCCAGCCGTAACCGTGCACGCTGGGCGCCAGCGGTGCGCCCAGCACGGCCGCCACCTCGGCCCGGAAGCCTTCGGCGTTCGAAGCGATCGTCGAATCGCTTGGGCGGACATGGATGTGATAGCTGGTGGACATCACTGACTTTCCTTTCGATTCGACTACCGCGCGCAGTTGACCTGCATATACTGACCCCTCTTGCGCCGAGCCGCACGGGAGCACGGAATGAGCGAGCAGGTGCTGGACCTCGCCCAACGGGAGCGGGAGGACCTGGTCACCCTGCTGGCCACGCTGTCTCCCGAGCAGTGGCTGGCACCGAGTCTCTGCACCGGCTGGCGGGTCCGGGACGTGGTCGGTCACCTCATCGGCTTCGACGAACTGAGCTTCCGGCAAACGGCCGCGCGGTTCGCGCGGGGCCGGTTCATCGTGAGCCGGATCAACGACATCGGCGTGGCCGCACTCGCCGACCGGAGCACCGACGAACTGGTGGACATCGTGCGGCGGCACACCCGGCCGCGCGGCTGGACAACCTCCTTCGGCGGGTTGATCGCGTTGACCGACGGACTGATCCACCACCAGGACATCCGGCGCGCCCTCGATCTGCCTCGGCAGGTTCCCGCCGAACGGCTGGTGCGGATCCTCCCCTTCGCCCGGATCGCGCCGCCGGTCGGCGCGTTGTGGCGGGCCCGGGGTCTGCGGTTGGTGGCCACCGATCTGGGCTGGGCCGCCGGGCGCGGACCGGAACTGCGCGGACCGGGCGAGGCCCTGCTGCTCGGTATCACCGGCCGCGGTGCGGTGCTGGACGAACTGGACGGCCCGGGCGCGCGCATCCTCGGCAACCGCATGGGCGGCTGAGACCGGAACGGGCCGCCAACACCCTACGAAATGGGCTGGACCAACCAGTGACCGGCGGACACGCTTGGCCGGCGCGCCGTTCGTGCCGAGTCCGGCGCCGTTGACAGAAGCTGGTGAGGTCCCCATGAACAGAACCCTGGCCCTGACCGTCGTCCCGGCCACCCTGGGCGCCCTACTCGTGCCCGCCGCCGCGGTCACCACGCACGCCACCGCCCCCGCGGCCCACACCGCGGCGGCCGGCGCGGCGAGCGTGACGCCCGATCCCGACCACATCAAGACGCTCACCGCCGTGCTGAACACCATGACCAGCAACTACGCGGCCTTCGCGCACTCCACCCCGGGCGCCCAGGACATCCTGGACTACCACATCGGTGATCTGTGGTTGCACGGAATAGACGGCACCGGCACCACCATCGCGGTGCTGGAGGGCTGGGACGACCCGCAGATCAACACGGTGATCCACAGCTTCGACCAGAAATACGGCCTGCCCGACCCGGAGATCCAGACCATCTACCCGGACGGCGGCCACCTGCCCGCGACCTGCCCGCCGGGCATGGTCGCGCTGGGCAGCTACGGCTCCTGCTCGGCCTGGGCCGGTGAACTGCGGCTGGACGTCGAGGCCGCGCACCTGATCGCGCCCTACGCCAAGATCGTCATCTCGGCCACGCCCGCGGACAGCGAGATCACCGACGACGCGGCCAGCCAGGTCGCCCCGCCGGAGTTCATGACGGCACTGGAGTACATCGCGCAGAACCACCTGGCCGACGCCATCTCCATCAGCGACGGCACCGGCGAGAGCACGTACGACAACCGCGCCGAACTCACCGCGCAGGACCCGGGCGAACTGGCCGCGGCCGCCGCCGGCATCCCGGTGCTGGTCGGCACCGGCGACTGCGGCGTGGTGCAGAACCTGGCGGTGGCCAGTTCGCAGTGCGGCAACACCACCACCACACCGGACACCGCGGCCTGGGACGACTCGCCGTGGGTGACCGCGATGGGTGGCAGCGTGCCCGACATGACCGCCACCGGCACCAAGGCCGGGCCGGATCCGTTGTGGAAGGCCGGAAAGTACGGTGAGGGCGCGGGTTACTCCTCGGTCTACTCGCAACCGGACTACCAGCGCGCGATCGAACCGGGCGCGACCATGCGGTCGGTTCCGGACATCACCCTGGACGCCCAGGACGGCACCTCCGAGTCCACTCCGCTGATGGCCGGCGTCCTGGCCCTGGCCGCGCAGCTCAACCACGGCGACGTCGGCCCGGCGAACACCGCGCTGTACCGGCTGGGCCCGCTGGGCGCCCGCGCCGGGATCGCCGATGTGGTGTCCGGCAACAACTCCGACACGTTGCCCGACGGCACCGTGGTGCCCGGCTTCACCGCCGGTCCCGGGTTCGACGTGGCCAGCGGCTGGGGTTCGCTGGACGCGAGCAAGTTCGTGCCCGCGCTGGTCGCGGCCACCCGCACCGAGCAGGGCCCCAACGCTCCGCGCCAGCAGGCCGCCCGCGCCCTGGACGCGCTGCGCCGCAGTATGCAGCTGACCAGTTCCGGCGGCTCGACCTACCTGCTGTCCTCCGGTTTCCTGCCCGGGCATCCGGTCGAACTGGACATCGACGGCGCCAAGGTGGCCACGCTGACCGCCAACAACCTCGGCACGGTGACCGACCTGATCGACCAGAGCGCCCTTGGCCTGTCCGCGGGCAAGCACACGGTGACCCTGCACAGCATGCTGATCGACCAGACGGGAGGGTTCCGCAGCCGCTGATCCAGGGGCCCAGGCGGGTACTCGTTGGCCGTTCGTGCCCTGGATTTCACGTGGGCCTGCCAGACTGACGGCATGTACGACTACGACGTGCTCGTGCTGGGGTCGGGACCGGGTGGCCAGAAGGCGGCGATCGCCACCGCCAAACTGGGCCGGCGGGCCGGCGTGGTCGAGCGGCGGGACATGATCGGCGGGGTGTGCATCAACACCGGCACCATCCCGTCCAAGACGCTGCGCGAAGCGGTGCTCTACCTGACCGGTCTGACACAGCGGGAAATGTACGGCCAGAGCTATCGAGTCAAGGAAGACATCACCGTCGCCGATCTGCTGGCCCGCACCCAGCACGTGATCGGCCGCGAGGTGGACGTGATCCGCAGCCAGCTCACCCGCAACCGGGTGGCCATGCTGCCGGGCATGGGCGCCTTCGTCGACGAGCACACCGTCGAGGTGGTGGACGGGACCGGCCGGGAAACCAAGGTGACCGCGGACAAGATCGTGATCGCCACCGGCACCCAGCCGGCCCGTCCATCCACTGTGGACTTCGATGAGACCACGATCATCGACTCCGACGGCATTCTGCAACTGGAGCGGGTGCCGCAGTCGATGATCGTGGTCGGCGCCGGGGTGATCGGCATCGAGTACGCGTCCATGTTCGCCGCGCTGGGATGCAAGGTCACCGTGGTGGAGTCGCGCGAGCGGATGCTGGACTTCTGCGATATCGAGGTGGTCGAGGCGCTCAAGTACCACCTGCGCGATCTCGCCGTCACCTTCCGGTTCCGGGAAACCGTTGCCGCGGTGGAACGGCACCACAACGGCGCGGTCGCGGTGCTGGAGAGCGGCAAGCGGATTCCGGCCGAAGTCGTGATGTACTCGGCCGGACGGCAGGGCATGACCGCCAGTCTGCACCTGGAGAAGGCCGGGCTGGCCGCGGACAAACGCGGCCGGATCACGGTGGACGAGTACTTCCGCACCGAGGTGCCGCACATCTACGCGGTGGGCGACGTGATCGGTTTCCCGGCGCTGGCCGCGACCTCCATGGAACAGGGCAGGCTGGCCGCGCACCACGCCTGCGGCGAACCGGTGCACACCCTGTCGGCGTTGCAGCCCATCGGCATCTACACGATCCCGGAGATCAGCTTCATCGGCCGCACCGAGGACGAGCTGACCGCGGAGCGGATTCCGTTCGAGGTCGGGGTTTCCCGCTACCGCGAACTGGCCCGGGGGCAGATCATCGGCGATTCCTACGGCGTGCTCAAACTCCTGGTGTCGTCGGAGGATCGCTCGCTTCTGGGTGTGCATGTGTTCGGCACCGGAGCCACCGAACTGGTGCACATCGGCCAGGCCGTGATGGGCTGTGGCGGCACGGTGGACTATCTGGTGGACGCGGTGTTCAACTACCCGACCCTGGCCGAGTCCTACAAGGTGGCCGCGCTGGACGCGATGAACAAGATCCGGCAGATCGAACGCATGGACTGAGTCACTCCGTGGAACCCCCTGCGTGCGAGGCGTGACTTCGCGCCGGGCCGACCTGTCCCGGCCCGCTCTCGGACACAGGGGTGACTCCCATGGCCCAGACCCAGCCCCAGACCCAGACCCTGGCTTCGGCCCAGGTCCCCACCCGCACCCTGGTGCATTCGTACCTGTTCCTGCGCCGCGCCATCGGGGTGATCGGCGTCGCGCTGCCCTTCGTGGTGACGCTGGGCAAGATTCTGCTGCAGGGCGGCGGATTGCTCCCCTCGATCAGCGACTCCTACTACACCGACATGCGCGGGGTGTTCGTCGGCAGCATGTGCGCGGTGGGCGTGTTCCTCATGGCCTACTACGGCTACGACCGCGTCGACAACATCTGCGGCTACCTCGCGGCCCTCGGCGCGATCGGGCTGGCGTTGTTCCCGACCACTCCGGACAACGCGACCAGCGGCCAGAAGATCATCGGCAGTTTCCACATCGGCTTCGCCCTGCTGTTCTTCGTCGTGCTGGCCATCTTCTGCATCAACCGGTTCACCCGCAGCGGCGACGGCCCGGCCACCCGGCAGAAGGCCTACCGCAACCTGGTGTACCGGATCTGCGGCTGGACCATCGTGGGCTGCCTGGTCGGGCTGGCGCTGACCGGTTACTTCTTCGTCAGCCAGGTGGCGTCCTGGGATCCGATCTTCTGGTTCGAGTCGCTTGCCATCGTCGCCTTCGGCGTCGCCTGGTTCATCAAGGGCGACACTTTGTTGCGGGACAAGTGATTCTGCTCGGTCAGGCCCGCGGCGGTCCGGCGTCGACGATCCGCAGGGACAGGTCGAGCGGATCGAAGTGGATCAGCGATTCCATCCACCAGGTCATGCCCGCCTCGGCCAGCCCGGCCAGATCGATCCGCGGCTGCTCGGGCCAGGCCTGACTGGCGTTGCCGGGCACCGCGACATCGAACGGACGGTCCGCGGGCAGCCCGGCGGCGCGCACCGCGGCCACCAGATCAGCCACCTCCTCCGGACCCGGCGTGTGGCTTTCCGGGTTGGGGAAGATGCCGTCGTGCCGGGCGGCCCGGCGCAGCACCTGGGGGCGGCCGGTGGTGCTGGCCAGCCATACCGGGATCGGGTATGGATTCGGCTCCGTCTCGGCGATGTCGATCCGGGCCGATCGGTAGGCCCGCCCGGCCCACATCGCTTCGGCCACCGCGAGTCCCTCGTCCAGCAACTCCGCCCGGACACCCGGATCGACCGGATCGCCGAACCGGCTGAAATCCCCCGACTCGTCCGAGCCGAGCCCCGCGCCGAACACCAGCCGCCCGGCCGAAAGCCGGCTCACCGTGGCCGCCTGCCGGGCCACGATCCACGGCCTTCGCCGGGCCAGTGGGGTGACCATCGGGCCCAGCAGCACCCGTTCGGTGGCCGTGGCGATGGCGGCCAGGGTGCTCCAGCAGTCCACGATGGGCATCGCCTCGGTGACCACGTGGTCCCACAGGAACACCCCGTCCCAGCCGGCCGCCTCGGCTCGCACGGCCAACTCGACCAGCACCGCCGGATCACCGAACGGGCCGAACGGCGGCAGGTAGACCCCGTAGCGAATTCGCTTGTCGGGCAATGGTTTCTCCCCTGCGCACCGGTCGGTCCCAACGGTCGCCCGAGGCTACCCGGCCGTGGTTTCGGCCGCTGAATCGGCGTACCGGTCGTGGTGGCGCACCCAGGGGCCGGGCCGGCGGCCCAGCGGGATCAGGTCGAGGTAGTTGCCCAAGGTGTGCAACACATCCGTGCCCTCGGTGAACGTGGAATACGTGTGGCACAAGGTTTTCCCGGCGAGGAGTGCCACGTGAAGTACCTGCTGCTCATCCACAGCAACCCGGCCAACTGGGCGCACCCGATGTTCCTGCACCAGGACGAGGAACTGACCGAGGAGCAGCGGACCGCGCGGATGGCCCAGTTCACCGAGCTCATAAACGAACTGGCCGAGACCGGTGAGCTGCGGTACTCCGCGCCGCTGGCCGAACCCGAGCACAGCCGGATGGTGCGGGTGCGCGACTCGGTGCCGGTGGTGACCGACGGGCCGTTCGTGGACGCCAAGGAGCACCTGGCCGGGTTCTTCGTGATCGACTGCGCCGACGAGCAGCGGGCCCTGGCCATCGCGGCCCGGTTCCCGGACGCGGCGCACGGCGGGGTCGAGGTGCGGCCGATCGCGTGAGGCGGACCCGGAGGTTGCCCGAGGTCGAGCGGCTGCTTCGCGAGTGCGCGCCGCAGGTGCTCGGCGCGCTGGTGCGCAGGCACGGGGACTTCGGCGCGTGCGAGGACGCGGTGCAGGAGGCGCTGCTGGCCGCGGCCACCCAGTGGCCCGCCCACGGTGTGCCGGACAAACCGGTGGGCTGGCTGGTCACCGTGGCCGGGCGGCGGCTGACCGACCAGGTGCGCAGCGAGATCGCCCGCACTCGGCGGGAGCAGACGGTGGCCGCGCGGGTCCCGGCCGATGCCTGGCTTTCGGCCGGGCCGGAGGACGACCGGCCCGGCGACGCCGACGACACCCTGACCCTGCTTTTTCTGTGCTGTCATCGGGAGTTGTCCCCGGCCTCGCAGGTGGCGCTGACCCTGCGCACGGTCGGCGGGCTGACCACCGCGCAGATCGCCGCGGCCTTCCTGGTGCCGGAGGCGACCCTGGCCCAGCGGATCAGCCGGGCCAAGCAGCGCGTCGCCGCGGCCGGCGGCACGTTCGCCGCACCGGCCGGGCCGGATCGGACGGCCCGGCAGCACGCCGTGCGGCACGTGCTCTACCTGGTGTTCAACGAGGGCTACACCAGCACCGCCGGCCCCGACCTGCACACCCCCGAGCTGGCGCAGGAGGCGATCCGGCTGACCCGGCAGTTGTGCCGGCTGCTGCCGGCCGACGGCGAGGTGGCGGGGCTTTTGGCACTGATGCTGCTCACCGACGCGCGCCGGGCCGCCCGCACCGGCCCGGCCGGGGAGCTGATCCCGCTGGCCGAACAGGATCGCGGCCGCTGGGACGCCGGGCGGATCGCCGAGGGAGTGGCCCTGGTCACCGACTCACTCGCCCGGGCCGAACTGGGCCCCTACCAGCTGGAGGCGTGCGATCGCGGCGGTGCACGACGAGGCGCCGCGCGCACAGGACACCGACTGGCCGCAGATCCTGGCCCTGTATCAACTGTTGACCGTGCTGGCCGACAACCCGATGGTCCGGCTCAACCAGGCGGTGGCGCTGGCCATGGTCCGCGGGCCGCGGGCCGGGCTGGACCTGCTGGACCAACTGGCCGCAGACAGACGCATCGCCGGCCATCACCGGCTGGCCGCGGTCCGCGGTCACCTGCTGGAACTGGCCGGGCAGCCGGCCGACGCCCAGATGGCCTATCGGCTGGCCGCCCGGCGCACCGCCAGTCTCCCCGAACGGCGTTACCTGACCGCCCGGGCCGACCGGCTGGCCGCGGCCGGGCGCTAGCCCACAACGCCCTCGGTGGGACGCGCGAACTGCTGTGATGTTCGGCGCGTCCCACCGCTCTTGCCCGTCCGGACAATCGTCTGAAATGATCTTCCGCAGCCCAAACAATGGTGGGCTGGCACACATGTGACACGGAGGTATAGGGTTGCGACCGGCAGTTCCGCACGGTAATCGTCACCGTCCGATCACGCTCTGAAAGCAGTCCGTGATCTGTGTGCACTCCGTGACTGACAACGCTGCCCCCATCACCAAATCGGCGGTACCAGAACGCGTTTCTGCCGACCTAGGTTTAGTTCGTGAGACTAAGTTCCCCCGCCCATCTGGCCATTTTCCGCCTACCGGAACGGTCTCGAGCATGATACAGCCCGGACCCTCTCTAATTGAACACACCGGAAAACAGCTACGCAGGCTCGGCGAGGCCGTAGGACTGGGGGACATGCGGACTCCCCTCGCCGTGCTACCGAATCTCCTTGGTACGGCGGGGAATCACCCAACCACCGAGGAACCGGCGTGGCCCTCCGGTGTGGCCGACGATCACACGCCACTCGAATTCTCGGTGGCTCTGGACAACACCATTCCGCCCGCCCTACGACTACTCGGCGAAACAATAGGCGACAAACCGAGCGCGGTGAACAACGCGCGCGCTTTCGAACGCGTGCTCCGGTCCGCGGCTCGCGATTTCGATATTTCGACCGAGCGCTACGACCAGGTCCGCGACCTGTTCCTACCCGAGGATTCTTCGGCGGAATTCCTGCTGTGGTACTCGACGGTTTTCCGGGCCGGACATCTGCCCGCGTTGAAGGTCTACTTCAATCCGGCGGCGCATGGCGAGGAAAACGCGGGCGAACTCGTCGCGGAGGCATTGAGCCGGCTCGGGCTGAATGACGCGTACCGCGATCTGCGAGAGCACGCGCTGTTGCGCGGGGAGGCCGACCGGTGCGTGTTCTTCGCCGTTGACCTGCACGATCGTCCGCACGCCCGAGTGAAGGTGTATGTGGCGCATGCGAACGCACGATCGGGCGACGCGATCCGGGCGGCCGCCGCGGTGTCCGGCATCGACCCAGGTCAACTGGCCGAATTCTGCGCGATTGCCGGTGGCACCGACGCCTTCGCGGGCCGCCCGCTGGTTTCCAGCTACACCTACGTGTCTCCGGATACACACCGGCCCAGCGGATACAGTCTCTACCTACCGATTCGGGACTATGTGAGCGATGACGAGGAGGCGCGACAACGAGTGTTGCAACTGCTCGCCTGGGCTGGTTTCGACCCGGTATTGCTGGATCGTGCGATCGACGCATTGACCGATCGGCCATTGGCCGAAGGAGTTGGCCTGATCGCACATGTGTCATTGCGACTGGGCATACCCCGACCGGGTATGACGGTCTATCTGTCGTCGGAGGCGTACGCGGTAAGCCGACCGCGCCGTCTGTCTCCTGTGCAATGAGGTCGGAGGACCCGCCATGCCCCTGATGGAGCCGTACCGGATCAAGGTGGTCGAGCCCATTCCGATCACCACCCGCGCGCAACGCGAAGCCGCGTTGACCCGAGCCGGATACAACGCTTTCAACCTGCGGGCCGACGAGGTCACCATCGACCTGCTGTCCGACTCGGGCACCGGCGCGTTCTCCACCTACCAGCAGTCGGCCGCGTCGTTGGGCGACGAGTCCTACGCCGGGGCCCGGTCCTGGTACCGGTTCCACGAGGTGGTCGCCGAGCTGACCGGCTACCCGCACATCCTGCCGGTGCACCAGGGCCGGGCCGCCGAGCGGGTGCTGTTCTCCACCGCGCTGAAGCCCGGGCAGGTGGTGCTGTCCAACACCCACTTCGACACCACCCGGGCCAACGTGGAGCTCGCCGGCGGCAAGGCGGTGGACCTGCCCTGCCCGGAGGCCAAGGACCTGGACAGCCAGTTCCCGTTCAAGGGCAACATCGATCTGGGCGCGCTGGAGGCCACGCTGGCCGGCGCCGAGCGCGACCAGGTCGCGTTCGTGCTGATCACCATCACCAACAACGGCGGCGGCGGCCAGCCGGTGTCCATGGCCAACCTCACCGCCACGGCCGAGCTGTGCCGGTCCTACCGGGTGCCGTTCTTCCTGGACGCCGCCCGGTTCGCCGAGAACGCCTGGCTGGTCACCCAGCGCGAGCAGGAGTGGCGCGAGGCCACCCCGACCCAGGTGGCCAAGGCCGCGTTCGCGCTGTCGGATGGCTGCGTGGCCAGCCTGAAGAAGGACGGCATCTCCCCGCAGGGCGCGTTCATCGGGCTGCGCGATGAGGAACTGGCGCTGCGCTGCGAGGCCAATCTCATTGCCACCGAAGGCTTTTCCACCTACGGCGGGCTGGCCGGGCATGAACTGGACCGGCTGGGCCAGGGACTGCGCGAGGTGCTGCAACCCAACTACCTGGCCTCCCGCGCGGACGCCGCGGCCCACCTGGCCCGGCTGGTCAACGAGGCCGGGGTGGCCATCGTGCAGCCGCCGGGCATCCACGCCATCTACCTCAACGCCGGGCGGCTGCTGCCGCACCTGCATCCGGCCGACTTCCCCGGCCACGCCCTGTCCTGCCAGCTGTTCCTGGACGGCGGAATCCGTTGCCACGAACTGGGTTCGCTGTATCTGGGCACGCTGGACGAGGACAACCGGCTGGTCGATCCGGCACCCTACGAGCTGGTCCGGCTGGCCCTGCCCCGCCGGGTCTACACCCAGAGCCACCTGGAGTACGTGGCCGAGGTGCTGGCCGGGATCGCCAAGGACCCGCAGCGGGTGCCGGCCTACCGGATCGTGGAAGCGCCGCCGCTGTTGCGGCACTTCAAGATCCGCGTGGAACCGGCGCCCGCGGGTGAGCACGGCTCAGGCGATGGGCTGTGGTAACCGGGACATCGCGTGGCGCACCAGCTGGATCAGCGCCAGCTTGGCCGATTCCCGCTCGCGGGCGTCGCACAGCACGATCGGCACCGTGTCGCTGAGCTTGAGCGCGGACCGCACTTCCTCGCTGCTGTACGGGTTGTCCCCGTAGAAGGCGTTGATCGCCACCACGAACGGGATGTGCCGCCGCTCGAAGAAGTCGATCGCCGGGAAGCTGCTGGCCAGCCGCCGGGTGTCGACCAGCACCACCGCGCCGACGGCGCCCCGGGCCAGTTCGTTCCACATGAACCAGAACCGGTCCTGGCCGGGGGTGCCGAACAGATACAGCACGATCCGCGGGCTGATGGTGATCCGGCCGAAGTCCAGCGCCACCGTCGTTTTGGTCTTGTTCTCGACGCCGACCAGGTCGTCCACGCCGACGCTGGCCTCGGTCAGCACCTCCTCGGTGGTCAGCGGCGGAATCTCGCTGACCGCGCCGACCAGGGTGGTCTTGCCGGTGCCGAAACCACCGGCAACGACGATCTTCACCGACTGGGGAACCACTGTGTGCTGTCCTCCTGGGCCTATAGCGCGTGCAGTCCGTCAAGAATCGCCTGGAGCAGGTCCCGATCCTGGACCACAGAGTCCTGCGCGGGCGAACCGATGACCACGGCGCCGTGATCGATCAGATCACTCAGCTGCACCTTTGCCACGGCAAGCGGGACATTGAGGTAGGAAGAGATCTCGGCGACCGACAGCGGCCGCCGGCACAGCTCCACGATCCGGGCCTGTTCTGGCTCGAAGTCGATGCGGTCGAAGGCCGATCGCACCGTGATGACCTGGGTGGCCACGTCGAGCTGGGCGTTGGTCGGGCGGGTCCGGCCACCGGTGAGGGTGTACAACCGGACCAGCCGGCCCGCGTCGGCGTCATACCATTCGTCGTCCTGGTCGGCCATCGGGTTATACCCTCGTACCGCCGTCCAACGAGACCGCCGCGGTGCGCGGCGCCGCGCTCAGGTGCTGGCGGACGCGTTGCACGAGGCGGTTCATCTCGTAGCCGATCATGCCCATGTCCGCGGTGTCGTCGGCGAGCAGCGCAAGACACGCGCCCTCGCCGGCCGCGGTGACGAACAGGAAAGCCCGGGCCATCTCCACGATGTTCTGCCGGACCGTGCCACCGTCGAACCGGTCACCGACACCCTTGGCCAGGCTCTGGATGGCCGAGGCCATGGCGGCGAGCTGATCGGCCTCGTCCTTGGGCAGTCCGCTCGAACGCTCGATCAGCATGCCGTCGGTGGACAGCACCACCGCGTGCCGCGCGCCGACCACGCCGGTGACCAGTTCTTCGAGCAGCCAGCTCAGTTTGCTGTGCTGGTGGGGATTCTCGTTCATCACGACTCTGGCGTTCCTGTCTCCGTCGGTCATGGCGTACTCGGGTCGTCAGTTCGGCGGCCGTCGTTGGTGCCGCGTTGAAATGCCGACAACTTGGCCCGGATCTCCTCCGGTGACTTGTGGGGGGTTTCCTCTGCGTCCTCGGCCGCACCGGACTCGGACGTCGGGTCGCCTTCGCGCAACTGGCGGACCAGGTGCTGCTGGGGTTGCCGCTGCGGCAACGGCGGGCGCTCGCCGGGTGTCGGTGGCGCGATCGGCTGTGGGGGTATCGGATCGGTTTGCTGCGGCACCACGCCCTCCGCCCGGCTGTGACTCGGTCCGTCCACCCGGCCGCGTCCCGGGCTGTCGATCCGGCTGTCCGCACGACTGGCGGTCCAGCCCTCGGCGCCGTCGGTGTGGCTCTCGGCCCGGTGCTCAGGCGGGGTGCGCTGCGGCAGTTCCGGCCCGCGCTGGGGCAGTTCCATGGTGCGCGGCGGCAGCTCGGCCTCCAGCGCGCCCATGGCCACCTCGTCCGGCCAGCCCGACACCAGTCGCTCGGCGGCCTGGTCGCGGTAGCCGCTGTGCAGTCCGTTGTGCGCGGACAGCGCGTGCGCCGGGGTGGTGCGCGAACGCCGCTCGGTGCCCGCGTAGACCGCGTCCGGGTCCAGCGTGGGGAACTCGATGGTCGACTCGTACTCGGCCACCGGAAGGTCCAGCTCGTCGGCGCCCTCGGGCAGCTCGTCCGGGTGGGCGGTGAGCAACCGGTTGGGAATCAACACGATGGCCAGCACGCCGCCGTAGGCCGACTCGCGCAGCTCCACCCGCACACCCAGTCGCGAGGCCAGCTGCGCGATCACCCAGAAACCCAGCTGCGAGCCGTCTTTCAGCGCCATCACGTCGAACTCGGGCGGCTCCAGCATCATCTGGTTGGCCCGGTCGCGCTCGGCCGAGGAGATGCCAAGGCCCTGGTCCTCGACCTCGACGACCACGCCGAGATCGACCCGCTTGGACGACACCTGCACCGGGTATTCCGGCGAGGAGAAGGAGATCGCGTTGTCCAGCAGTTCGGAGATGAGGTGGATGACCCCGGCCACCGCGTCGCCGGTGACGGTCACCTCGGGCACCCGCTGCAGCTTGATCCGGGCGTACTGCTTGGTTTCCGCGATCGCGGCGCGCAGCACTTCCAGCACCGACACCGGAGTCCGCCAGCGGCGGCCCAGCTGACCACCGCCGAGGATGATCAGGTTCTCGATGTTGCGCCGGGCCTGGGTGGCCTGGTGGTCCAGCTGGAACAACCGCTCCAGCTGACCGGGGTCCTGCTCGCGCTGTTCCCAGCGGTCCAGCAGGTTGAGCAAGCGGTGCAGCGGGCGCTGGTTGCGGTGGGCGATGCCCAGGAACACCGCGTGCACACCGTTGCGGGCCTGGGCTTCCTGCACGGCCGCGGCGACCGCGGTGCGCTGCGCGGCGTTGATCGCCGTGGCGACCTGGCCGATCTCGTCCCCGCCGTAGTCCAGTTCGGGCAGTTCCTCTTGCACCTCAACGGTTTGGCCGTCGCGCAGCCGGCGCACGATGTCCGGCAGCCGGACCGCGACCAGGGCCAGTGCCTCGTCACGCAGCCGGGCCAGCCGGATGACCAGCGCGCGGTCGACCAGCACCCGGGACTGGCGCAGCGCGATCATGATGGCCGCGATGGCGATGCCAAGGGCGATCACACTGCCGACCCCGGCCCACAGCAACTGGGTGTTGCCGTTGGCCAGTGCGGCTGCTGACACCTCGTCGGCCTGGCTGATCGTCATGTCGGTCAGCACGGAGAAGTTCTGGTCGGTCAGCGTGGCCCAGTCCGACGCGGTGATGTCCAGCCCGCTGGGCACGCCGTCGGTCCACGGGCCGCGCGCGATGATCGAGTTCTCCGCGTTGACCAGGTTCTGCCAGCTGCTGGTCGTGGTCAGTTGCTGGTATTTGGCCCGTACGTCCGGTTGCAGGTCCGGGGCCACATTGGCCAGGGCCGCGTGGTAGGCGCCGACCATGCTGGCGAACTGCAGAAAGTCCTGCCGGCTGAAGGAATTCGAGGCGAACGCGCCGGACACCAGCGAGCCGGCCCGGGACATCACGTCGCCGCCGCGGAACACCTCGACAGCGGCGATGGCGCCCTGGGTGGCGGTCACGTCGGGCACCACCCGGGCCTGGGTGTCGAACAGGTTGGCGGCCGAGTCGAGCAGGTTGTTGTAGAAGGCATAGACCTCGGGCTGGGTGGCCGCGCCCGCGTCGATCTCACCGCGGATCTTGGGCAGCTGGTCGAGGTAGCCCAGCAGCTTGTTGTAGCTGCCCACAATGGAATCGGGCGCACTGGACATCATGGACGCGGCGGCGGTGCGCATCGCGGACAGCTCGGTGTCGGTCTGCTGTTGCTGAGCCAGCAACGACTGTAGTCCGTCGCTGGGCTGGGCGAGGTGCGCCATGGACAGCTGGCGTTCCTTCTGCACCGAGGCCAGCCCGCGGACGGCGGGGATGGACACCTGCTGCACCGAGCTGGCCACCTCGCGGTCGTAGAAGCCGGTGCCGAACAGGTACAGGGATGCGCCGAACCACAACACGATCAGCGCGGCGCTGGGGATGAGCACCAGCTGCACAACGCGTCGCTTGATCGACTTGGGTTGCTTGCCGCGACGGCGTTTGCGCTCGGTCCGCTCGGAGGTTTCGGGTCGGGAATCCGGGTGGGGCGGGCTGTCGGGGTGGGATTGCTTGTTCACGACGCTCCACGAGCTGTTGAAAGACTCTGGGACAATTCGGGACGGATCGACATGGCTGACCGAGGTACTGCCGCAAGCCACCTGTCAGTTGCCAGGCCCGCCCACCGACCGCGACGACGGACTACACCCCCCGAAGGTTTGCTTCCCGCGTCATCCTCCATCCGATCCGCGTCGCGTGTCGCCGCTCCGGTGTGGAACGACCGAGGGGAAAGCCGCCGGCGCGGAACGTCCCGCGCGCGGGTCTGGGCCACGGCGAGCCGATCGCGTCCGACGTCTCTGCCGTGCCCCGGGAGTCGCGATCCCGACAGCTGCCGCCTGCACAGCCTCCACCGCTCACTCATCCGGGGAGTGCCACCATACCGTTTTTGATCTTTGGACACCAGGCTTCTTCAGGAAAATCCTTTCTGCCAGCAACAATCCGGCGGAACTCGACCACTGTGACCGGCCACGAATCCGCCGAGCTTCCGTCGGTCGCGGCCATACCCTTACCCCGGTGGGGTATATGCTGTGGTGACCGTCCGCGACCGGAGGATGCGTGTGGAGATGAGTTCGACCGCGCCAGACCTGGGGATCAACTCGGCCCAGCAGATCGAGCTGGCCATCGGCGGCATGACGTGCGCGTCGTGCGCGGCCCGGATCGAGCGCAAGCTGAACAAGCTCGACGGGGTCCGGGCGACTGTGAATTACGCCACCGAAAAAGCGAAAGTCTCCTATCACTCCGGATTCACGCCCGCCGACCTGGTGAAAACCGTGGAGGCCGCCGGATACAGCGCGGAACTCCCGTTGCCGGCTGCCCCTACTCCGGCAGCTTCCGACGACCCCGCCGCGGCGCTACGCGGGCGCCTGCTGGTGTCGCTGGTGCTGGCGGTCCCGGTGATCGTGCTGGCCATGGTGCCGCCATGGCAGTTCACCAACTGGCAGTGGCTGTCGCTGACCCTGGCCGCGCCGGTGGTGGTGTGGGGCGCGTGGCCGTTCCACCAGGCGACGTGGACGAACCTCAAACACGGCGCGGCCACCATGGACACGCTGATCTCGCTGGGGGTCGGGGCCGCGTTCGGCTGGTCGGTGTACGCGCTGTTCTTCGGCGATGCCGGGCGGGCCGGCATGCGGCACGGCTTCGACCTGCTGGCCCGCAGCGCGGGCGAGGGGATCTACCTCGAGGTGGCGGCCGGGGTGACGGTGGCGATCCTGGCCGGCCGGTACTTCGAGGCCCGGGCCAAGCGCCGCGCCGGATCGGCGTTGCGGGCGCTGCTTGCCTTGGGAGCCAAGGATGTCACGCTGCTGCGCGCCGGCGCCGAGGTGCGCGTGCCGGTCGAGCGGCTGCTGGTCGGCGACCAGTTCGTGGTGCGCCCGGGCGAGAAGATCGCCACCGATGGCGTGGTGCTGGACGGCAGCTCCGCGGTCGACGCCAGCATGCTCACCGGCGAGTCGGTCCCGGTGGAGGTGCGCCCCGGCGACGCGGTGACCGGCGGCTGCGTGAACGCCGGCGGGCGCCTGGTGGTGCGGGCGACCAAGGTCGGCGCGGACACCCAGCTGGCCCGCATGGCCGCCCTGGTCGAGCAGGCCCAGAACGGCAAGGCCGAAGTCCAGCGCCTGGCCGACCGGATCGCCGCGGTGTTCGTGCCCGCGGTGCTCGGTGTGGCCGTGCTGACCTTGCTGGCCTGGCTGGTGTTCGACGGCGGGGTGGCCGCGGCGTTCACCGCCGCGGTGGCCGTGCTGATCATCGCCTGTCCCTGCGCCCTCGGCCTGGCCACCCCGACCGCGTTGCTGGTGGGCACCGGCCGGGGCGCTCAGCTGGGCATCCTGATCAAGGGTCCGGAGGTGCTGGAGTCGACCCGGCGGGTGGACACCGTGGTGCTGGACAAAACCGGCACGGTGACCACCGGCCAGATGTCGGTGCTGGACGTGCACCCGGCGGCCGGCGTAGACGAGGACGACGTGCTGTGGCTGGCCGGTGCCGTGGAAAACGCCTCCGAACACCCGGTCGGCCGCGCGGTCGCGGCGGCCGCGAAGAAGCGTTTCCCCGAGCTGCCAACGGTTTCCGAGTTCGCCACCGTGGACGGTCTCGGCGTGCACGCGAAGGTCGACGGCCACGCGGTACTGATCGGCCGTCCCGAGTTCCTGGCCCAGAGGGGCGTACCCCTGACCGGCCAGCTGAAGCACGCCCAGCAACGTGCGGCGGCGGCCGGCCGCACCGCGATCGCCGTCGCCTGGGACGACGAGGCGCGAGCCGTGCTGATGGTGGCCGACTCGGTCAAGCCGACGTCGGCGGCGGCCATCGCCGGTCTGCGCGCGTTGGGCCTGCATCCCGTGCTGCTGACCGGCGACAACGAAGCCGCCGCCCGCACCGTGGCGGAAGAGGTCGGGATCGACGACGTGATCGCCCAGGTCCTCCCCGAGGACAAGGTGACCACGGTAAAATCGTTGCAGGAAAAGGGAAAAGTCGTGGCCATGATCGGCGACGGCGTGAACGACGCCGCCGCGCTGGCCCAAGCCGACCTGGGCCTGTCCATGGGCACGGGCACCGATGTCGCCATCGAAGCCGCCGACGTGACCCTGGTCCGCGGCGACCTCCGCGCCGCCGTCGACGCGATCCGGTTGTCCCGCCGGACATTGGCCACCATCAAGGGAAATCTGTTCTGGGCCTTCGCCTACAACACCGCCGCCCTACCCCTGGCCGCCGCCGGCCTCCTCAACCCCATGATCGCCGGCATCGCCATGGCCTGCTCCAGCGTCTTCGTGGTCACCAACAGCCTGCGCCTGCGCCGATTCACCGCCGCGGCGCAGTCCTGACCGCTCGATTTTCCTTGCCACCGCGAAGATCCGCCGAATCTGAATTCGGTGTGCCGGATGTGCCAGACACAGTCTGATGACTACTCGCCTGCGCTTCCACCACCGCAGATCCGGTGCCAGCAGGTGCATCAACCGCAAAAACTCCGCGCACTTCTCCTTCGACCGTCCGTCTTGTCCGAGCATCGGTTGCCAATAGGTGAGATCATCCAAAGTCGACAACGCACGAGGACCATAGTCCCGGTCCTCCATGATCCGCCGGATCAGCCGACGGCTCTCCTTCGGAAAGTCCTCGATCAGCTCGGCCGAGAACGGCGCATACCGGAGCTTGGCGAAATCGGAGAACAGACGAAGCGCGTTGCCCGCGATATCGAGTGCGACACCGCGCAGGCCGTCGTCGTCTCGAAACGACTTCCGGTCGTCCGCCCACGCGGCGACGGTCAGCCAGACCAGCCCGCGATGCTGCGACCAATACAACAGACCGAACAGCATCCCCATCAGGGTGCTGTGCACGCGGCTGCTCCTGGACCGGCCGATACGAGCCAAGGCTGCGAGCGTCCGGACGCGGTCGGACTGCTCAAAACGAAACCCGTAGGCGAAGATAGCCGCGCACTTCTTGTTCGCCCGACCGGATTCCACCCAGTCGTCTAGCGTTTTTCTGGCCAGCTTCCCGAGAATCTCATCCTCGATGAGGGTCATCACCGTGTGACCGACGAGCAGCCAGCTTCCCACACTCTCCTTGCCCGCCAGACGTTCCAACTCGAGCATCGGATCACGCGAGGGCACCCGTCTGATCAACATGCACAGTGCACGAACGGTGTCATCAACGAACCCGATACGACTCATCCAGCCGAGCAGTGATTCGTGGTCTAAATAATACTGCTGCCAGACCCGGCACAACGCGGCCGCGGCCCACCCGGGTTGCTCAAACCGGACGGTGAGCAGCTTTCGCCCTTCGTAACTGGGATGATCACCAAGATCTGTCCGGGCCCGGATGTTCGCCAGCAGTTCGTCCTTGGGATTGCGGAAAATCCGTCGTGGTCGCGGTTCCTTGTCCTTGGCGACCTCCTTGCGCCGCACTTCATCGTCCAGTTCGAGCGCACAGTCGGCGACCTGTTCGAACGACTCGTTCTCCAGCACGGCCACCGCGGTCATCATGGCGTACTCCAGGGAGGTCCATGAGCTGTCGATGATCCCGGTTACGGCGTGCTCGATGCCGCCGATGATCTCAGCCCGGGCCGCCTCCAGGTTCATTGTTCGGGCCTTGACTCGGATAGCCAGGTCGGCGGCATGCCGTGCCTTGGACGGAGCTGCCCCGATGTCCAACACGTCGGCGAACTGCTCGTCCAGCACCGTGACGACCTCATCTGCATCCAATGCCTCGCCGCGCAACATGCGGCGGACGGTTCGCCGGGCCACATCGAGCGCGTTGGGTGGTTTCAGCGGCTCGCAGAACTGGTGGGCCTCGGTCGGCGCCTGACTGACCTCGTTGAGAACGACGACCAACCGACAGCCTTCGGTCGCCTGCACGAGCTGGGTCAGATGCTCAAAATCCTTGCCGGTGAAGGGTCTTCTGCCCGACTCGGACAGATCCCACAGATAGCCGTCGTTCGCATGCAGTTCGGGAGCCGTCACGGTGCTCATCCGACGCTCCCGGTTGAGATGCGCGATCCGGCCGGGACACCCCCGGATCAGCATCCACTCTCCGGCATACGTCCGCCCGCAACCGGCCCCGATCAACACCAGAACCCGGTTCGCCGCCAATGTTCCTGCAGCCTGGTCGATGTTCTCCGGCGCGACGAACTGGTCGAGCCGTTCGGCCCGTTGCTCGGGGCCCAGCGTGCGGAAGATCAGCTCGGCGGTACTGGCTCGCGCGCTGTCGACCGCGGTGACGGTGATGTCTCCGATGACGGTATCCGCCTGCACGGAACCGTTCATGGTGCCATTGTTCTCGTTGGGGACAGCCGGTTTTGTTGGCTCGGCGGCCGCGTCGGTACCTTCCTGCACGGTCATTGGCGCTTCCCACCGAGGTGGATGCCACCGTGCACGATCCCGGCTTGCACCGAGCTGGTCATGGTGCCGTTGTTGACGTTCTGCACGTGATAGACCCGCGGCTCCTCCGTGGCCGCAGGTACAATCGACCGAGCGAACTCGGTGAGGCTGCGGGGATCCAGGCCGGGCACGCGAACCCAAACGCGATCAGTGAACTCTTTGAGGGACACCGAAATCTCGGCGAATTCGGATTGGTGAACCTCGGTCGTGTAGTCGCCGCCGAACACGTCCAGGAACGCCTCGGCCGACGTGATCAGGCCGGTATGCACCGCATCGGCCGGGCGCTCACGCAGGCAGCAGTCGAGCAGGGCGCTGAACGCCGGGGCATTGATCAGGCGGCTGAGCTGGATCTTGGGCGAGTAGTAGCCCGGCTCGACACCGACCGGGCCGCGATCGACCGCGATGCGCAGCCGGATGTCGGGTTTGTATCGTCGGTTGTGCTGCCGGGCCAGCCGGTCCAGGTGGGCGGCCAGGTCGAATGCCGCGCCAAGCCGGTCACCGGTCAGCGTGTAGAGGGCACCGTCGCCGGTCGGTTCCTGCCAGAGCACATCGTCGGGCGTGATTCCCGCCTGCTCCAGCCCCGTGTCCAGCATCCCGGTCAGCCCGTCCCACAACGGTTTCCGGTGATAGCCCGGGGTATTTGCCGAACCGATCACGTCAATGCCGACCAGCGCTCGGGATTCGGGCATCCGTTCCATTGTTGACCTCCGTGCCATCGATCAGGCGGTTCGAATGGACGGAGTTTCCTGGGTTTGCAGTGACTTGTCTCCGCAAAATTACGGGTTTTCGGGGCGCGAGGACCTTCGTCTCCACTGCTCGACCTGATCCTCGAGTCGATCCGGATCAGGCAGCAGATATGCCGATCGACCGCGGCTGACCAACAAGCCCAGCGATCGCAGCGTGCCCACCGCAAGCTCCACAGTCCTTCGCGCCGCACCAACTGCCCCGGCCAGGTCATCCTGGCTCAGTCCCCGCAGCAGCAGGCCTTCGCTGGTCCGTTCCCCACTGATCTTGCCGTAGGCCAGCAACTGAGTAGCCACTCTGGTGGGGACCGTCTGGAAGCCGAGTTCGAGTCGGGCCCGATCTGCGTTGTCCAGTCTGCTGACTACCGTCGCATTGACGAAGCGATCCACGTCCTGGTTGCGCTGCACCAGATCAAGGAAGGTTTCACCCCAGATGTGGCAGGCAGCGCCGTCGGCGTGGCCCATGATGGTGGCACTGCGCGTCCGTTGATACATCACACCCAGTTCGCCCACCAACTCCCCCGGGCCGTACATGCCGCTGATCAACACCCCACCGCTGATATCGGGGAGGATCACCTTTACCAGGCCAAGCTCGATCAACAGCACCTCGTCGCTCGGCTCACCGAACTGCATCAACTTCTCGCCGCGGCGAAACGGCCGGGTGGAGCCCACCGCGCGCAGGCAGTGCAGCGCGCGACCGTACTTCGGTGTGTCGCCCACGCGAACATGGTCCTCATGATCGCCGAGTCAAAACACGATACCGACGGTATTCACCCGTTCAGGCGAAACAACCGCCCAAGGAAACCCATCGACCGCCCCACATCGACTACCAGGCAGGTGACGTTGTCGTGGCCGCCCGCCTGGGCCGCGAGAGCGATCAGGCGGTCAGCTGTTTCGGCAGGAGAGGACGTGGTGCGCAGGATGTCGTGGATGGGTGCGAGGGGAACGTAATCGGTGAGGCCATCGGAACAAAGGAGGTAACGATCACCCGCGCGGGCGGGCCAGGTGAACAAATCGGGATCGGGCGTGGCGCCCGCTTGCAGTGCGCGCATCAGGACTGAGCGGCGGGGATGCTCGGCGGCCTGTTCGGCGGTGATCCGGCCGTCGTCGACCAGGCTTTGCACGAGGGTGTGGTCGTGGGTGAGCTGACGCAGCCGGCCGTCGCGCAGTAGGTAGGCACGGGAGTCGCCGACGTGGGCAATGGCGAAACCGGTGCCGGTCCAATGGAACGCGGTCAGGGTGGTGCCCATGCCGGTCCGGTCCTCGTCCTGGTCGACCAGCGCGGTCAGGCGGGCACCGATCTCGGCCACGGCCTCGGCCAGATTGATGACCGGTGCGCCGATGGGTATGGGCGCGGTCGGCGGCTGGTCCGCGGGCACGGGCGTCAACCCCTCGCCGGGCTTCGGTGCGTGCGGGAGCGAGGGCTGGTTCGGCGCTGGCCACAGATCCCCGGACGATGGGATGGGTGGGGGCGGGGTTCCGTCCGGCACCGATGACCCAACTGCGGACGACACTGCGGACGACGGTGTGGGCGGGCAGGTGGCCGCGTTCGACTCCGGCGGTCGATCCGCGGGCGGTTGTACGGCGCTGACCGTCGCGACCCTGGCCGTCGCACCCCCGGCCGTCGCGACCCTGGCCGTCGCACCCCCGGCCGACAGCGGCCGGCCCGTGTCCAGGGCGGCGATGATTTGTATCGCCGTGGCACTGGCCAGCTCGCCGTGGGCGTGGCCGCCCATGCCGTCGGCGACGGCCAGGAGCTGATTACCGCCGTAGGCGCTGTCTTCGTTCACCCCGCCGCGCACGCCGACCGCGGTCCGGACGGCGTGGGTCAGCTTCAGCTGATGCCTGTACGTCACTCCACCAGTGAAGCACTTGTGAAGTTAGTTCACAAGCATTCAACGCGTGGTGGGCGTTCTCAGCTAGAGTGCTGCCGATGAGTCAGGACGCTGCCGTGAGCGCCGGGGACATCGCCCGGCTGGTCGACGTGGGCCGCGCCGCCGTCAGCAACTGGCGGCGGCGCTACGAGGACTTCCCCAAACCGGTCGGCGGCACCGCCTCCAGTCCGCTGTTCTCCCTCACCGAGGTCGAGGAATGGTTGCGGCGCAACGGAAAAACCTTCTCCGTCTCGCTCGGCGACCGGGTCTGGCAGCAGTTGCGCAGCAGCGTCGACGATCTTCGGCTCGGCGACGCGGTCCGGCAGGCCGGGGAGGTGCTGTTGGGCCGCGACCCGGGCTCGGCGTCGGCCGGGCCGGCTCGGGCATCGGCGGCGCCAGTTCGCGAGTCGGCCGCGCCGGTTCGCGAGCCGCCGGAGCCGGTTCGGAAGTTGCCGGAACCCGATCGGGAGCTGGCCGGGCCGGTTCGGGAGCTGGCCGACGAGTTGGGGCCGGTGGGAGCGTTCGAATTCCTCTGCGACCGGTACCGGGAGGCACATGCCCGGCAACTGGCCGAGGTGGACGACGCCGTGGCCGCATCGGTGGGCCGGCTGGTGCGGGCTTCCGGCGCCACCGTGCTGGATCCGGCCTGCGGGCTGGGGTCCCTGGCCCTGGCCGGATCGCCGGGGCGGGTGCTGGGGCAGGACAGCGATCCGGTCAGCGCCGCCATCGCCGACATCCGGCTCGCGTTGCGCGGACTGGAACACACGATCGTCGCCGGGGATTCCTTGCGGGACAACGGGTTTTCCGACAGTCCGGCCGATGTCGTGGTCTGTGATCCGCCCGCGCACGACCGGAACTGGGGGCATGCGGAGTTGACCGGCGATCCGCGGTGGACCTACGGGCTCCCACCGCGTGGCGAGCCGGAACTGGCCTGGGTGCAGCACTGTCTGGCCCAGGTCCGGCCCGGTGGGCTGGTCGCGGTGTTGCTCGCCCCGGCCGTGGCCGGGCGGCGGGCGGGGCGGCGCATTCGCGGGAACCTGTTGCGGGGCGGGGCATTGCGGGCCATCGTCTCGCTGGGCGACGCCGGACCCGACCTGTGGTTGCTGCGGCGGCCCGCCGCCGGTGAGCGGGCGCCGGAGCGGGTGTTGCTGCTGGCCGCGGACGGGGATCTGGCCGCAGTGCAGCGGGCTTGGGACATCCACCGGGATGATCCGGACGGTGCGCACGAGCACGCGGTGCGGATCATCGATCTGCTCGATGACGATATCGATCTCACTCCGGCCCGGCATCGGCCGCGGTCCACCGATGCCGACTTCGCCGAACGGTTTTCCGTTGCCCTGCACCGGTTTCGGGCCGAGTCGGCCAGTGCGCCGGACCTCGTGGCGGCGGCCGGTGAGTTGCCGAGGACCACGGTCGGTGAGCTCATCCGGGACGGGGCGATCAGCATCACCCACTCCCCCGGCGCCGAACTGCGGCGGGGCGATGTGATCGCCTCGCGGATCGGCGACACCCGGGTGGTCGACGCGCCGGGCGAGGTGCTGGACGCGCAGTGGACCCGGTACCGGCCCGATCCGCTGCGGCTGGATTCCCGGTTCCTGGCCGGGGTGCTGCGCTCGGCCACCGCGTTCGCTCCGGGCGGGTCCAGCCGGATCGATCTGCGGCGGACCTCGCTGCCCCGGCTGCCGCTGGCCGAGCAGCGCGCCTACGGCCTGGCCTTCGACCGGCTGCTGACCGCGGCCGAGCAGGCCCGGGCCACGGCCGAGGCCGCGGCCGAACTGGTCCGGCTAGGCTTTGATGGGCTGATCGAAGGGCGGCTACGGCCCGGAAGCCGGTCCGAACGGGGAAGCCAGCCCGAACGGGCTGCGTTCCGGAAGCCGGTGTGACCGACAAAGGACACGGATGCTCATCGCGGGACGCTACGAGCTGGACGAGTTGCCGCTCGGCCGGGGTGGCATGGGCGCGGTGCACGCCGGCCACGACAAGCACCTGGACCGCCGGGTCGCGGTGAAGTTCCTGCATCTGCCCGGCGGATCGGACGAGGAACTGGAACGGCGGTTCGTGCGGGAGGCCCGAATCCTGGCCCGGCTGGAGCACGCGGGCGCGCCCGTGCTCTACGACTTCGGCATGTTCGAGCAGCGGCTCTACCAGGTCATGCAGTTCATCGACGGGGTCACCATCGCCGATCTGCTGGCCGAGCACGGGCCGGTGCCGGTGCCCTGGGCCGCCGCCATCGCCGCCCAGGCCTGCGCGGTGCTCTCCGCGGCGCACGCGTTGTCCATCTGCCACCGGGATCTCAAGCCCACCAACCTGATGCTCTGCCCGGACGGCAGCGTGCGGGTTCTCGACTTCGGGCTGGCCCTGCTCCGCGAGGCCGATGTCGCGCAGTTCACCCGGACCGGCCAGTTGCTGGGCACCCCGGCCTACATGGCGCCCGAGCAGATCCAGCGGGGCGTGGCCGAGCCGCGCAGTGATCTGTACGCGCTGGGCTGCGTGCTGCACGAAATGCTGACCGGGCAACAGCTTTTCACCGGCCCCACCGCCTACGCGGTGTTCGAACGGCAGGTCAAGGAGCGCCCGCCGGACATCGACGGCGCGCCCGGCGAGCTCAACAAGCTGCTCGCCGGGCTGCTGGCCAAGGACCCGGAACAGCGGCCGGCGGACGCGGACACGCTCTACCGGCTGCTCTCCCCGTTCGCCGTCGATCTCCCGGCCCTGCCTGGTTTTCTGCATCCGCCGGGCACCCCCAACCCGGCCCGGATGTACGCGCACATGGTGGGCCGGGCACCCTCACCAGGAGACGGGTAGCGACTCCAGGCCGTAGATGAACGAGTAGGCCCGGAATGCGGCCTGCTCGAGTGAGACCTCCGCGCGCAGGCCCGGGAACCGCCGCAGCAGCGCGGGAAACGCCATGCGCATCTCCATCCGGGCCAGCGGCGCACCGAGGCAGTGGTGCACCCCGTGCCCGAACGCCACGTGCGAGGTCTGCTTCCGATTGATGTCGAAGGTTTCCAGGTTCTCGCCCAGCGGGGCGTCCCGGTTGGCCGAGGCCAGCGCCAGCACCACGGCGTCGCCCTTGTGGATTTCCTTGCCGCGCAGTTCCGTGTCGGCGGCGGCAAAGCGGAACACGCCACTGTGCACAATGGACAGATAGCGCATCATTTCCTCGATGGCCTGGTCGACGATCTCGTCGTTGTCCCGGATCTGCGCCAGCTGCTCGGGGTGCTGCAACAGCAGCAGCGTACCCATGCCCAGCATGTTCGAGGTGGTCTCGTGCCCGGCCAGCAGCAGCAGATCGGCGATGCCGATCAGCTCGTTGTCGGTCAGGTCCGCACCGTGTTCGCGGATCAGCATGCCGAGCATGTCGTCGTCGGGCTCGACGCGCTTACCGGCCACCAACTCGGTCATGTACGCCCTGGACTGCTCGACCGCGGCCATCCGCTCGGGCATCGGCCGCGACATGTCCAGCCGCAGCCGGGACTGCTGCTGGAAGCCGTCCCGGTCGGCGTAGGGCACGCCGAGCAGTTCGCAGATCACCAGTGACGGGATGGGCAGCGCGAACTGGGCGACCAGGTCGGCCGGCGAACCGGCGCGCTCCAGGGCGTCCAGGTGGTCGGTGACGATGGCCTCGATCCGCGGTGCGAGTCTGCGGATGCGCTTGACGGTGAATTCCGAGGTGAGCATCCGGCGCAGCCGGCTGTGCTCGGGCGGGTCCTGCATCAGCAGCATGCCCGACGCGTCGCCCATCGGCACGGGCCGCACGTTGCTGAACCGGCCGGTGTCCCCCAGCACCGCGCGCACGTCGTCGTAGCGGGTGACCATCCACGCCGACTGGGTGACCGGCATCAACGGCAGATCGATCCGCGTCACGGGATCATTCGCCCGAACCTCACCGAGTTCGGGCGCAGGTGAGAAGAGGTCCCGGTGCATGTACAACGGCATCGCGGGCGCCGATGTTTCGGTCATTCTCGAAATTCCTTCCCCTGCAGCCTGTGGATCCGATTAACTGATACGACACTATCAATTACTCTCCACTACCGTAGCACAACTGATAGTGGACTATCAGATCATCTTCGGCTGTTAATCTGCTCCCTGTGAACGCCCCAGCTCAACGCCGGTTGCGCGCGGACGCGGCACGCAACGCCGAGCGCATCGTGCGTGCCGCGCGTCTGGCGTTCGACGAGGCCGGAGCCGAGGTGTCGCTGGAGGAGATCGCCCGGCGGGCCGAGGTCGGGGTGGCCACCCTCTACCGGCACTTCGCCAACAAGGAAGCCTTGATCAAGGCGGTCCTGGAACTCGGCTTCGCCGAGGACGTGCACCCCGCGATCGAGCGGGCCCGCACCGAGGAAGACCCCTGGCACGGGCTGGTCTCCGTGCTGGAGGCCACCACCGTGCTGGTCAACCGGGAGAAGTGGACGCTCAAGGCGGCCAAGGAACTCAGTGCCATCACAGCGGAACTCGTTACCGAGTTGTTCTCCGAGCTGGCCGAGATCATGCGCCGGGCCCAGGACGCCGGACTGGTCCGGGCCGACCTCGAACCCGATGACCTGCCCCGGGTCGTGCTCATGCTGATCAGCACCACCCGCCTGAACGAGACGGCCGACGAGGACTGGCGGCGCTACCTGGCCCTGCTGCTGGATGCCTTCCGGCCCGCCGCGGCCAGCCCGCTGCCGCCGGCGTCACCCCTTCGTGACACGTTTCCCTCACGGCAACCACACATTCATTCCAGTTTCGCCAAGCCAAACCGCTAATATCGGGGAAAATCACCTATTCGTACCCTGATGTTGCGGCGACCTGGTCATGGCCCGATCTTGCAACGGGTACATTGACGCCGTTCCTTCGGCACATGATTCATTCCTGGGAGAGTTGTGGGACGCATCGCCATCGTGTCAGCGAGCCTGGGTGCGGGCCACGACGGCGCGGCCCACGAGATCGCCCGCAGGCTGCGCGCGGCCGGCCATGAGGTGCACTGTCACGACTTCCTGGACCTGCTGCCCGGCCACCTCGGCAACCGGGTGAAGGAGACCTACCGCAAGCAGCTGGCGGTCGCGCCGGGCAGCTGGGAGTGGCTGCTGGGCGCCATCCAGCGGGACGGGCTGATGAACGCCATCACCCTGCGCGCGGCCTCGGCCTCGGCCCGCAAGCTGCGCGCGGCGATCGGCGACGCGGATGCGGTGGTGTCCACCTACCCGCTGGTCGGCCAGGTCATCATGCGGCTGCGCAGGCGCGGCAAGCTCGACATCCCGCTGATCACCTACCTCACCGATCCCTCGGTGCACCCGCTGTGGATCGCCGAGGGCACCGACCTCTACCTGGCCGCCCACCCGGAGATCGCCGCGCAGGTGCGCCTCTTGGGCGGGCAGCGGGTCGCGGTGGTCGGGCCCGCGGTGCGGCCGGACTTCCGGCCGGTGGCCACCGAGGCCGAGCGCGACGCCGCCCGGGCCCAGTTCGGGCTGCCCGCGGACAAGCCGCTGGCGCTGGTGGTGTCCGGTTCCTGGGCGGTCGGCGAGATCGAGAAGTCCGCGCGCGAGGTGTCGGCCGGCGGGGTGGTCACCCCGGTCGTGGTGTGCGGGGAGAACACCGCGCTGCGCGAACGGCTGCACGACCTGGACCCGGGCATCGTGCTGGGCTGGGTGGACGACATGCCCGCACTGCTGCGGGCCTGCGACGTGGTGGTGCTCAACTCCGGCGGGCTGACCTTCTTCGAGGCGCACGCCACCCGGGTGCCGGTGCTGACCTACCGCTGCCTGGCCGGGCACGGCCGGACCAACGCCCGCTCCCTGGAATCGGCCGGACTGGCCCGCTGGCTGCACGATCCGGACGAACTGACCGAAGCGCTGGCCAAGGCGACCAGCGCCCGCCCGGTCGGCCGGACGACGATGCGCCCGGCCCGGATCGGCACCGCCTGCCCGACGGTGGCCATCGCGGGCATGCTGCGCCAGCCGCCGGAACCGGTGCGCCGGGGCATGGACCGGGTGCGCAGGCGCCGGATCATCGCCTGGGCGATGGCCTTCGCCTGGCTGGTCTGGGCCTGCACCAACGGAACCAGCATCGCGGTGGCCAACGGCTGGCGGGACGGCGCGCCGCACACCCCGAGCGGCTCCGTGTACGTGGTGGTGGACACGCCGAGTGCGGGCACGTTCTCCAGCGCCGATCTGCGGGCCATGGCCGGGCTGCGGGTGTCGGCGGCGGTGAGCGTGTCCACCGCCATGCACAATCCGGACATCGTGCGGCAGCTGGCCGCGACCCGGATTCCGGTGGTCAGCTCGGCCGGCGGGCAACCCTACGAGACCGGGGTGTTCATCGGGCGCGGCGCGATCGGCGCGGCCGCCCGGGCGATCAGCCGGCTGACCACGCACGAGCCGAACCTGTTGCTGTCCAACGGAGACCTGGACGCGGTGGACGTCGGACTGGCCGCGCTGTACGGCGAGCGGATCGTGATTCCCAAGACCACGGTCAACTGCGCCAGTCTCAACCTGCCGACCCGGGGCGGGGTGATGCTGGTGGACGCGCGCGGCGGGCAGGACTGCACTGTCGCCGACCTGCTGCAGCGGGTGGAGCAGCAGATCCGGGCGCACAACCTCAAGCCCGCACCACTGCAACTGGGGACGATTTCGTGAATCGATGGGCTGTGGCCGCGGGCGCCGCCGGGCTGACCGTGGCGGCCGCGCACGCGCTGCCCGCCGCCGCGTTCTGGCCGCCGTTGCGCCGCGCGCTGGCCCCCGGGCTGGCCGGGATCGGGCACCCCGGGCATGTCGCGCTCACCTTCGACGACGGCCCGCATCCCGAGGCCACCCCGCGATTCCTCGCCGCCCTGGACAAACACCACGTGCGGGCCACGTTCTTCCTGCTGGGCAGCCAGTTGGCCAACCAGCCCACGCTGGTCCGGGAGATGCACGCGGCCGGGCACGAACTGGCGCTGCACGGCTGGCACCACCGCCGGATGGTCTGGTACGGACCGAAACGCACCTACGACGAGATGGCCCGGGGCCGGGATCTGCTCGGTTGCATCACCGGCACCGCGCCGACCTGGTTCCGGCCGCCCTACGGGGTGCTGACCTCCTCGGCGCTGGTGGCAGCGCGCCGGCTGAACCTGCGCCCGGTGCTGTGGACCTGCTGGGGCTGGGACTGGAGTGACAAGTCCACGCCGGATTCGGTGCTGCGCACGGTGACCAGGGGGCTGTCCGGGGGCGGCACGGTGCTGCTGCACGATTCGGATGTGGCCGCCGATTCGGGGGCCTGGCGGTCCACGCTGGGCGCGCTGCCCGCGCTGCTTGACGAGTGCGCCGCCCGCGGCCTGACCGTGGGCCCGCTGGCCGAGCACGCCGTCCTCGGCCGCTGAAACCCTGGTAAGGCACGGGAAGAACTGCTGGCACATGAACCCGATCGCAGCGCGCGCGGCGCGGCCGGCTGCCGCTCGGACCGGGTCGCCACGTCCAGGCCGATGACCCGGACCGCGCCGGAGCTCGGCCGGTCCATCATCGCGACATTCGCCGCACTGTCCACTTCGGACAGCACGCGGCGAACCTGCCAGGGCCGGGCGGATCCGGCTCAGCGCAACGGCGAGATCACCTCGTCGGCGAACCGCTTCACCGCGTCCTTCTTGGCCGACAGCTCCGAGTCGAAACCGACGCCGTAGAACAGCCACGGCACCACGATGGCGTCGGTGACCCCGACGTCGGCCTGCGCCTTGTAGCCGTCCACGCCGAACTTGTCGATGCACACCGCCTGGAACTCGAACGGCTTGTCCGCGCGATCATGCTTGGCCCGCAGCACATTCAGCCGCTCGATGGTGCCTTCCAGCTCCTCAAGCGTCATCATGGCGCTGGACCAGCCATCGCCGAGCCGGGCGGCGCGATCCAGCGCGCGCTCGGTGTGGCCGCCGACGTAGATCGGCACCCGCTCGGTGGGCGCCGGGCTCATCTGCAACCGATCGAAGTCGAAGATCTCGCCGTGGTACTCGACCATGCCGCCGCCGAGGATCAACGCGAGGATCTCGACCTCCTCCTCCATCCGGCGGCCGCGCCGGGCGTAGGGGGCGCCGCACCACTCGAACTCCTCGGGCGCCCATCCGATGCCGACGCCGAGACCGAACCGGTTGTTGGTCAGCGTGGCCACCGACGCGACCTGCCGGGCCAGCAGCACCGGATTGCGCGGGCCGAGTTTGAGCACCGAGGTGTAGAACCTGAGCGAGCTGGTCACCGCGCCCATGGCGGCGGTCGCGACCAGCGGGTCCACCCAGGGTGTGTCCGCGGACCAGAACCGGCTTCCGTCGGGAGTGTAGGGGTACTCGGCCGAGACCGTCTCGGAGAAGAACAGCGAGTCCGGCAACGCGACCGAGGAGAACCCGCACTCCTCGGCCGTCTTGGCCAGCTCGGTGAGGTGATCCAGTGGGCTCAGCGCGATCGACAAGGTGAACTTCACCCCGAAACTGTAACCCGTTCTAGTTCGGCGCGCGACCCCCGAACGTTCACCCACCTGCGCCACCGATGAAACCGCAACCCGAAACGAGAACCGGATCACCGCGCGGCCCAGCGAACCGGCCCCACCTCGGCAGGCAAAGCGGAACCATGCTCCGTATATGTGTGGAACAGCGCTACGCTTTGGCCGGACCGAGGAGAAGTGATTTACGGCCGGAGCGCGGCCAGCACGAAATCGGCCACTTCGTGAGCCAGTTGCTCGGGCGTCTTCGGACCGTCGGCGCGATACCAGACCGGCAGCTGGTTCACCACGCCCATCGCGATCTGCACCGCGGTCTCGGCCGGCACGATCGTGGAGAACTCGCCACTTTTCTGGGCGGCCACAATGACTTTGCGGAAGGTCGCGTGGTAGTGCCTGCGGTCGGCCCGGTACGCGGCCATGCGCTCGGCGTCCAGTTTGTGTGACTCGTGGAAGAACACCACCGCGTGGTCCAGCCGGGCCACCGTGGAGGTGATCACGCTGACCAGAATTTCCCGCACCGTGGTCGCCGCATCCGCGCCGCGGGTCACGATCGCGTCGATATCGGCATTCTGCACGCCGATCAGGGCGTGATACAGCTCGTAAAGGAGATCGTTCTTGGAATCGAAATAGTGGTAGAGCGCACCCTTGGTGACCTCGGCCCGATCGACCACCTGCTGCACCGTGGTCGCGTCGAAACCCTGCTCGGCGAACAGGGCGACCGCCGAGGCGAGGATGCGCTCCTCCATCGGCGATCGTCTGCCCGCCACCCGCTCGGCGCGCACCGCCCGGGCCATCAGCGACTCGGCCCGAGGCGGCGCACCATCTCCACCGGGTCGGCCCCGGTGGGCAGCACGGCGATCGCGGGCGTGGTCAGGCCGTTCTCGACGTAGGCCGCGACCTGCTCGCGGCAGGACTCCGGGCTGCCGTGCACGATCAGCTGGTCGATGACCTCGTCCGGGATCGCCGCGTTGGCGCCCTTGCGATCCCCGGCCGCCCACAGCTTGTTCATCTCGGCCAGCTGCTCGCCCCGCCCCAGCCACTCGTGGAACTTCGCGTACACCGGCACGGTCAGGTAGCTGCTGATCAGCAGCCGGCCCAGGCCGCGGGCGGCCTCGGCATCCTCGGTGGGACAGACGAAAATCCGCGCGGCCAGCTCCAGATCCGGCCCGATCTCGCCGCGCACGGTGCGCACGTCGTCGCTGGAAAGCCAGTTGGTGATCGCACCGTCGGCCTCCTTCGCGGCCAGCCGGAGCATGCCCGGGCGCAGGGCGGCCAGCATGATCTTGGGCGGGCTGGCCGGCACGCGCTCCAGCTTGAACTTGCGCACGCTGAACGTCGGATATTCGGCACTCACCTTCTCCCCGGCCAACGCGGCCTGAAGGAAGCGCAGCGTGTCGCGGGTGCGGCCGAACGGCTCGACGAACTCACCGGCGTTCCAGTCGCCCACGATCACCGGGGACGAGCTGCCGATGCCCAGCACGAACCGGTCCGGCGCCAGCTCGGCCAGCGTCGCCGCGGTCATCGCCAGCAGACCGGGCCCCCGGGTGTACACCGGGGCGATCGCGGTGCCCAGGCGCAGTTCCGGGGCCCACTCGGCGACCAGCGCCAGCGGGGTGAACGCGTCCGTGCCGTTGGTCTCGGCCGACCACACGTCGGTGTAGCCGAGGCCGGACAGTTCCCGGACCAGCTCCTTGTGCTGCGGCAGCGGCACGCCACCCAGCGGCAGGGTGATTCCCCAGCGAGTCATCGATCGCCCCTTCGGCGTGTGGTCGGCAGCGGTCAGGCGATGGACTGGCGCACCAGCGCGCCGCCGTCCACCACCAGAGTGTGCCCGGTGATCCAGGACGAATCCGCCCCGGACAGGAACACGATGGCCTTGGCGATGTCGTCCGGCTCGCCGATGCGGCCCAGCGGCAGCGTTTCGTTCAGGTGCTGCTCGAAGTTCTCCCACAGCGCCTTGGCCAGATGGGTGCGCACCAGGCCGGGCGCGATCGCGTTCACCCGGATCTGCTGCGGGCCCAGTTCGGCGGCGAACTGGCGGGTCAGGTGGATGACCGCGGCCTTGGTGGCGTTGTAGAACCCGATGCCCGGCTCGGTGGCCATGCCGCCGATCGAGGCGATGTTGACGATGGAGCCGCCATGTTCGGCCATCCACGCGCGGGCCGCGATCCCGGTCCACAGCACGATGGACAGCTGGTTGACCTGCACGATCTTCTGCGCGCGCACCATGTCGATGTCGGCCAGCGGGCCGAAATAGGGGTTGGTGCCCGCGTTGTTCACCAGCACGTCCAGCGAGCCGAACTCATCCACGGCCGCTTTCACGCACGCCTCGGCCTGCTCCTGGTCCGCGACATGCGCGGCCTTGGCCAGCACTTTCACACCCGGGTGCGCGGCCCGGATCTCCTCGGCCACCTCGTCCAGCACGTCCTGCTTGCGCGAGGAGAGCACCACATTGGCACCCTCCGCGGCCAGCGCGAACGCGGTCGCCTTGCCGATACCCCGGGATGCTCCGGTGACCAGGGCGGTCTTGCCCGTCAGGTCCGCACTCACGACGCCTCCTTGCCCGTGTTCGTACCCGTCAGTACGGTACAACATACCGACTAGTCGGTACTGGAGGAATTCATGGACGTGCGCGACAAGGTAGTCGTCATCACCGGCGCGGCGCGCGGCATCGGCGCCGCGCTGGCCGAGCGGTTCGCCACCGAGGGCGCCGCGGGCATCGTGGTGTCCGATGTGGACGGTTCGGGCGCGCGGGGCGTGGCCGAACGGATCAACGGCAAGGCCGTCGGAGTGGCCGCCGACGTGACCGACCCGGCGCAGGTGCGCGAACTGGTGGCGACCGCCGAACGCGAGTTCGGGCCGGTGGACCTGTTCTGCAGCAATGCCGGCGTGGCCTCCGGGGTGGGACTGGACGCACCCGACGAGGCGTGGGCCACCGCGTGGGGCGTCAACGTCATGGCCCACGTGCACGCGGCGAAGGCGGTGCTGCCCTCGATGCTGGAGCGGGGCCGCGGCTACCTGCTGCACACCGTGTCCGCGGCAGGCCTGCTCACCGCGCCCGGCGACGCGCCCTACTCGACCACCAAACACGCCGCGCTCGGGTTCGCCGAGTGGCTGGGCGTCACCTACGGGGCGGCCGGGATCGGGGTCAGCACGCTGTGCCCGATGGGCGTGCGCACCGACATGCTGTTGCCGGGCATCGAGGAAGGCAACCCCTCGGCGCTGGCGGTGGCCGCGTCCGGGGAACTGCTCACGCCCGAGCAGGTGGCCGAGACGGTGGTCGCCGGGCTGGCCGAGGAGCGGTTCCTGATCCTGCCGCACCCGGAGGTCGGGAAGATGCACGCGCACAAGGCCGCGGACCCGGATCGGTGGCTGGCCGGAATGCAGAAGACGTTCGGCACCCCGAAGAGCTGAGCCCGCCACCGCGCCGGGTTTGCCCGTTCACGACGGCGCCGGGCTGGTCAGGCCCGGGCCGGCCCGGTCACAACTGCGCCGGGTTGGCCAGGGCCTGCTTGAGCCAGTTGAGCTGCAGCAGCATGAACGCTTCCGCGGCCGTCTCGTCGGTCGGGCTCATGTGCGTCACCCCGGACAGCGGCAGCACCGTGTGATCCCGCCCCGCGGCCAGCAGGGCCGCCGACAACCTCAGGGTGTGCGCGGCGAACACGTTGTCGTCGGCCAGACCGTGAATCAGCATCAGCGGCCGGCGCAGGCCGGGCGCGTCGGGCAGCAGCGAGTTGCGGTCGTAGACCTCGGGGTTGTCGTCCGGATGACCGAGGTAGCGCTCGGTGTAGTGAGTGTCGTACAGCCGCCACTCGGTCACCGGGGCCCCGGCCACCGCCGCGTGCACCGCGTCCGGCCGCCGCAGCACGGCCAGCGCGGACAGGTACCCGCCATAGGACCACCCGCGGATGCCGACCCGGCCCAGATCCAGGTCCGGGTAGCGCCGCGCGACCGCGTGCAGCGCGTCGATCTGGTCGGTCAGGGTGACCTCGGCCAGTTCGTGGTGCACCGCGCGTTCCCACTCCGGGCCGCGGCCGGGAGTACCGCGGCCGTCGGCGATGAGCACCGCGAAACCCTGGTCGGCCAACCATTGCGACGTCAGATAGGCGTTGCCCGCGCTGAGCACGCGCTGCGCGTGCGGGCCGCCGTAGGGGTCCAGCAACACCGGCAGTTTCGTGCCGGGCCGGTGATCCGTGGGCAGCACCAGGGCAGTGCGCAGGTTGCGCTCGCCCGCCGTCAGCAGGGTGACGTTCGGGGCGATGGGCGGGGCCACGGCCAGCGAGGTCACCTCGGCCACCGGCTGCCCGGCCCGCAGCACGGCGGCCTTCGGGCCGGGCCGGGACAGACCCCAGGACACCAGCACGGTGAGCTCACCGGACCGCACGGCCGAGTGCACACCATCCACTTCGGACACTCGGGTCAGCGTGTTTCCCTTGACAGAGAACACATGTGTCTGGGTCGGATCCTCGGCCGACGCGGTGAACAGCACGTCACCCTCGCCCGCGTCGAGCACCGCGCGCACCTGCACGTTGTCCGGGGTCACCGGCGCACCGCCCACCAGCAGCCGGTACGCGCCGTCCCGCGCGGCCACGGTGACCAGCGCGCCGTCGGCGGTCCAGGCGGGCGCGCCGGGCACGATGTCCACCCACTGCGGATCGGTCAGTTCCTGTTCGACCCGGGTGGCGCCGGTTTGCGGGTCGATCGAGAGCACCGTCATGGTGCGCTGGTCGCGGGACTGCACGCCGATGATCGGCGGACCACCGGCCGACCAGTGGGCCGTTGCCAGGTAAGGAAGTTCCGCGCCGTTCCAGTCTACTTTGGACACCGAACCGTCGATGCCGAGCACCGAGAGGCTGACCTCGGCGTTGCGGGTGCCCGAGGCCGGGTAGGCCACGCTGTTGGCCGGGCGGTCCGGGTTGGCCGGGTCGGCGATGTGCCAGCGGCGCACCCCGCTGCGGTCGGTGCGCGCGGCCAGCAGCGCGGTGCCCTCCGGGGACCACCAGTAGCCGCGGTTGCGGTCCATCTCCTCGGCCGCGATGAACTCCGCGACCCCCCAGGCGATGTTGTCGGTGTCGCCTCCCTCGGGCGCGGCCAGCACCCGGTCGTTGGAGCCGTCGATCTCGATCACCCGCAGCGTGCCGCCGGTGACGTAGGCGATGCGGCTGCCGGTGGGGTCGACGCGCGGGTCGATCACCGCCCCGGCGGTCCCCACCGGGCGGATGTCGCCGGTCGCGAGGTCGGCCACGAAAAGCTTGCCGGACAAGGTGAACACCGCGACCCGGCACTGTCTGTCGGTGGTGTAGGCGACCACCCCGGCGGACTGGGTGCGGCTGCGCTCGCGGCGCGCCTTCTCCTCCGGCGGCAGCTCCTCGTCGCCCTCGGCCAGCAGCGCCACCGGGTCGACGACCTGGGTCTCCTGCCCGGTCGCCAGGTCCAGTCGCCACAGGCTGTTGCGGGCCTCGGTGCCCGAGGCCGATCGCAGGAACAACACGGCCGCACCGTCCGGGGTCAGCCGGAACTCGCGCGGGGTGCCGAGGGTGAAGCGCTGGGTACGCGCCTGCAGGCGGAGGAAGGAGGTCTCACCGGTCACACCGGGTGACCCTACCGTCCTCCCCCCGCCGCTTTCAGCTATTCACAGGTGGCCTTCTGGTTCCTCGTTCTCCGGTTGCTCGGCCGCCGCGGCGAACGCGGCGAACGCCTGGTCCCACATGCGGTCCAGGTAGGTCCGCAGGGCGGCGACCCCGTTCGGATTCACCCGATAGCGCCTGCGGATGCCCTCTGCCTGGTCGCTGACCAGACCGGCGTCCTTGAGCACCTTCAGGTGCTGGGACACCGCGGGCCGGCTGACCGGCAGGCGCGTGGCCAGCTCACCGACCGCCAGCGGCGCGGTGGCCAGCAGTAGTCAATGCCGGTGAAACGATCGCTGCCCCAAACCACCGAGGCACGCAACAAAATGGCTGAGCACGCAACGGATCGTGGATGAAATCGCCGGTCGAAGCCCCGTAGCCTGATGGACATGACCGCCACCGACCTGCACTCCGGCCCGACGGCTGCCGCGCCCGCCACCACCAGCGACTACATCGCGCTGGACGAGCTGTGGAGCACGCACAACTACCACCCGCTGCCGGTGGTCATCGAGCAGGCCGAGGGCGCCTGGGTCACCGACGTGGACGGCAAGCGCTACCTGGACTTCCTGGCCGGGTACTCGGCGCTGAACTTCGGCCACCGGCACCCGGACCTGGTGGCCGCCGCGGTGCACCAGCTGGGCCGGGTCACGCTGACCAGCCGCGCCTTCCACCACGACCAGCTGGGCCCGTTCTGCCGGGAGCTGGCCGAGCTGACCGGCACCGAGATGGTGCTGCCGATGAACTCCGGCGCCGAAGCCGTGGAGTCCGCGCTCAAGGTCGCCCGGAAATGGGCCTACCGGGTCAAGGGCGTGCCGGACGGGCAGGCCGAGATCGTGGTGGCGGGCGACAACTTCCACGGCCGCACCACCACCATCGTGTCCTTCTCCACCGACGACACCGCACGCGCCGATTTCGGCCCGTTCACCCCCGGCTTCACCGTGGTCCCCTACGGCGACGCCGACGCCCTGGCCGCGGCCATCACCGAGCGGACCGCGGCGGTGCTGGTCGAGCCGATCCAGGGCGAGGCCGGCGTGGTCGTGCCGCCGGCCGGTTACCTGGCCCGGGTGCGGGAAATCTGCGATTCGGCCGGGGCGCTGCTGATCGCCGACGAGATCCAGTCCGGCCTGGCCCGCACCGGCGAGCTGCTCGCGCTGGACCACGAGGGCGTCCGGGCCGACCTGTACACACTGGGCAAGGCGCTGGGCGGTGGCATCATGCCGGTGTCGGCGGTGGTCGGGTCGCGGTCGGTGCTCGGGGTGCTCAAGCCGGGCGAGCACGGCTCGACCTTCGGCGGCAATCCGTTGGCCGCCGCGGTGGGCCGGGCGGTGATCCGGTTGCTGCGCACCGGCGAATTCCAGGCTCGATCGGCTGAACTGGGTACCCATCTGCACACCCGGTTGGGCGAACTTGTCGGCAACGGGGTGACCGCTGTCCGGGGGCGCGGACTGTGGGCCGGGATCGATCTCTCGCCGGAGGGCCGGACCGGCCGGCAAACCTCGGAGGCCCTGGCCCAGCGCGGCGTACTATGCAAGGAAACGCATGAGCACACCCTGCGCATCGCGCCCCCTCTGGTGATCGGTCGGGCCGACCTCGATCGGGGTATCGACGCCGTCGCGGAGGTGCTGAACAGCTAAAACGGGGGCATAGTCGATCACATGAAGCCCCTGATACCCAGCCGGCTACGCCTGTCCGCATTGCTGGTCGCGCTGATCTGTCTGATCGCCTCCGTCGTGTTGGGCATCGCCGTAGCCGGCGCGCGCCGCGCAGGCGCCATCGACGCCACGATCATCCACGCGGTGCACCGGATAGCCGGGCAGCACAGCACCCTGGCCGATGTGCTGATCACCCTGTCGGACACGGTGGTGATCTTCGGCGGGATACTGGCGCTGATGATCGTCGGCCTGGTCCGGCGGCGCTGGGAGGTCGCGGTGCTCGCGGTGGCCGCGCCCGCGATCGCCATCGGGTTGACCGAGCTGGTCGGCAAACCCCTGACCGACCGGCGCATCCACGGCTGGCTGTCCTACCCCAGCGGGCACACGGTGGCCGCGGTGTCCACGCTGACCGTGGTGCTGCTGCTGATCGTGGCCGGCGGCTCGGTGCTGCGCGCGGTGCTGGCCACCCTCGGCTGGGCGGCGCTGAGCCTGGTCATCATGGTCGGCATGGTGGCCAAGAACGACCACTACCCCAGCGACACCATCGGCGGGTTCTGCCTGGCGCTGGCCGTGGTGCTGCCGTGTGTGGTGCTGGCCGATCGGTGGCGCTTCCGCAATCAGGCCACCATTCCCCAGCCCCGGGTCGGCGGGGTGGACCCGGCGATGCTGGCGCCGATGCCCGAGCCGGTCGCCGAATCCGCGCTCGAACCGGCCACCGACCGGTTCCCGGCCCAGCCGCTGCCCGAGGTCAGCGACGCGGGCTGATCTCGCCCGAGCCGTCCCGGGACAGCGCCACCAGCCGGGACACCGCGCGCAGGTACTTCTTGCGGTAGCCGCCGGCCAGCATCTCCTCCGGGAACAGCTCGGACAACGGGCGGCCGGACACCGCGATCGGGATGTTCCGGTCGTAGAGCCGGTCGCCCAGCGACACCAGCCGCAACGCCACGTCCTGGCCGTCCACCGGGTGCACGCCACGCAGGTGCACCGCGCTGACCCCGTCCACCATTCGCCCGTACTTCGACGGGTGCAGGGTGGCCAGATGCGCGCACAGCGCGTCGAACTCGTCCAGCGTCGAGCCGGGCCGGGCGGCCGCGGCGGCGTCCAGGTCGGCGTCGGTCAGCGGCGGCGGGGCGTCGGGCAGGCCGCGGTGCCGGAAGTCCGGGCCGTCCACCCGGATCACGGTGAACTTCGCGGCCAGCGAGTGGATCTCGCGCAGGAAGTCGTCGGCGGCGAACCGGCCCTCGCCCAGTTTGTCCGGCAGCGTGTTGGAGGTGGCCGCGACGAACACCCCGGCCGCGGTCAGCTCGGACAGCAGCCGGGTGACCAGCATGGTGTCGCCCGGATCGTCCAGTTCGAACTCGTCGATGGCCAGCAGCCGATGATCCGAGAGCCTGCGCACCGCCTCGGCGAAGCCGAGTGCGCCGACCAGGTGAGTGAGCTCGACGAACGTCCCGTATGCCTTGGGTTCGGGCACCGCGTGCCACAGCGAGGCCAGCAGGTGGGTCTTGCCAACGCCGAAGCCGCCGTCGAAGTACAGGCCGGGCGGGCCGGTGTCCTTCTGGCCGCCGAACATCGACCGGAACCGGGACCTGGGCGCGGCGCCTGCCCGCACCCGGGCGGCGAACGCCTCCCCCGCGACAACCGCGGCGGCCTGGCTGGGCTCGTCGGGGTTCGGGATGTAGGTGGCGAAGCGGACCGCGTCGAACCGGGGCGGCGGGACCAGCGAGGCGATCAGCTCGTCCGCCCCGATCGAGGGGTCGCGATCGGACAGGCGGGCGACGGACACAGCGGCAGCATAGTTTGATGGGGGCGTGCAACGACTGCTACCCACCGGGGAACCGGCCGCTGTTGTGGCCGACGACACCGAACTGGCGAAGCTCTACGGCTTCCCGGAGAACCTGGACCGGCCCTGGGTGAAGGTGAACTTCATCAGCAGCGCCGACGGGGCGGTCTCGGTGTCCGGGCGGTCGGCCGGCCTGTCCGACGAGAACGACAAGAAGGTCTTCCTGCTCGGCCGCAAGCTGGCCGATGTGGTGCTGGTCGGCGCGGGCACCGCGCTGGTCGAGCGCTACCGCGGGGTGCAGCGCGACGAGGTGCCCGACGACTGGCGGGTGGCGCACGGCCTGACGCCGGTGCCGCCGGTGGCGGTGGTCACCCGGCGCTGTTCCATCGACCCGAGTTCCGGGCTGCTCACCGACACCCAGATCCCGCCGATCATCCTGACCACCGAGGCCGCGCCGGAGCGGCGGCGGGCGGCGCTGGTCGACGCCGGGGCCGAGGTGATCATCGCCGGCGAGCGGGACGTGGACCCCAAAGCCGCGCTGGATGTGTTGGACGCCAAGGGTTTTCGCCGGGTGTGCTGCGAGGGCGGGCCGCAGTTGTTCGGGTCGCTGATCGCCGCGGATCTGGTCGACGAGCTCTGCCTGAGCGTGGCGCCGGTGCTGACCGGTGGGGACGCCCGGCGGATCGCGGTGGGCCCGGCGCCCGACGCGCCGGTGCGGCTGAAGCTGGCCAGCGTGCTGCACGCCGACAATCTGCTTATGCTGCGCTATCTGCGCGATTAGGCTCCACAACGGGTTGGGGCACTTGCGAAGGCGAGGACAGCGATGAGGTTGCCCGTCAAGCCGCCGGTCAAGCCGATGCTGGCCAGTCCCGTGCCCGGCGTGCCCGAGGGCGGCGGGTGGCTGTTCGAGCCCAAGTGGGACGGGTTTCGCTGCCTGGTGTTCCGGGACGGCGACGAGCTGACCCTGCAGTCGCGTTCGGGCAAGCCGCTCAACCGGTACTTCCCGGAGATGGTGGCCGCGCTGGGCGCCGCACTGCCGGAGAAGATCGTGCTGGACGGCGAACTGGTGGTGGACCGGGATGGGCGGCTGGACTTCGACGCGCTGTCCGAACGCGTGCACCCGGCGGCCAGCCGGGTGGCCCTGCTGGCCGAGCGGACCCCGGCGAGATTCGTGGCCTTCGACCTGCTCGCCGCCGGGGACGCCAGCCTGCTCGACGAGCCCGGCCGGGTGCGCAGGCAGCGGCTGGCCGAGCTGCTGACCCCGGCCGACGCGCTGCACCTGACCCCGGTCACCGACGATCCGGCGCTGGCCCGGCAGTGGTTCACCCTGTTCGAGGGAGCCGGGCTGGACGGGGTGATCGGCAAGCCGGCCGAGAAGCCCTACGCGCCGGGCAAGCGCACCATGATCAAGATCAAGCACCGGCGCAGCGCCGACTGTGTGGTGGCCGGCCTGCGCTGGCACCTCAACACCGAACCGGGCACCGCCGTCGGCTCCCTGCTGCTGGGCCTCTACGACAACTCCGGCCGGCTCAACCACGTCGGCGTGGCCGGGGCGTTCTCCGAGGGGCAGCGCCGGGACCTGGCCGAGGAGCTGGCCCCGCTGGCCAAGGACGCCGCGCACGATCACCCGTGGCTTGGCGAGCAGGCCGGGGACGGTCGGCGGGTGCCCGGCGGGATCAACCGGTGGCGCTCCACCGAGCAGCCGTGGCTGCCGCTGCACCCGGAACGGGTGGTCGAGGTCGGCTACGAGCACACCGAGGGCGGGTATCCGTCCCGGTTCCGGCACAACGGCCAGTTCGTCCGCTGGCGCCCGGACCGCGATCCGGACTCCTGCGACTACGAGCAGCTCGACGAACCGGCCCGCTACGACCTGGACGCGGTGCTGCGCGGCGAGGTCCGCGAACGCGACTGAGCCGGGTCAGTGCCCGTCGACGGTGACGACCTCCTCCAGGTCGCGGCCGGTGGTGCGCGGACCGAGGATGGCCACGTCCAGGCACAGCACGCCGAGCAGCACCGCGGCCCCGCCGAACACGCCACCGGCGCCCAGCGCCGCCAGCACCGAGACCGCCACGAACGGCAGGATCGCCGAAGCCAGCCGGGACAGCGAATAGCCGATGCCCATGGCGCTGGTGCGCACCCGGGTCGGGAACAGCTCGGTCTGGTAGATGTGGAACGCGTTGGAGAACACGTTGCTGGACACGGTGAGCAGGAACCCGGCGGTCACGATCAGCGCGGTGTTGGTGCCGAATCCGAAGATCAGGCCGAACACCGCGATGGCGATGGTCGAGTAGACGATCAGCCACTTGCGTTCCAGTCGCTCCACCATCGGCACCGACACCAGCGCGCCGATCGGGTATCCCAGGAACGACAGGGCGGCGTAACCGAGCGAGCTGGTGACGGTGTAGCCCTTGCTGACCAGCACCAACGGTGCCATGGTGCCGAAGCCGTAGTAGCCGACGGTCTGCAGGATCTGGAAGATCCACAACATGATGGTGCGCTTGCGATAGGTGCCCTTGAAGGTGTCGGCCAGGGTGATCCGGCGCGGCTCCACGGCGTGTTCCTGGGCCACGGCTTCCGTTTCGGCCGGCCGGGCGTCCGGCCGGGCCGCGTACACCCGGGCCTCGACCTGGGCCACCACCGCGTCGGCCTCCTCGGTCCGGCCCCGCGCGACCAGCCAGCGCGGTGATTCGGGCAGCTTGGTCCGGGCCAGGAAGACGAAGATCGCGCCGATCGCGCCGGCGATCAGCAGCCACCGCCAGCCGGCGATCCCGGCGAAGGTGGCCTTGCCGACCACCTTGGCCCCGATCAGCGCGGCCAGTGGTACGCCGAGGAAGCCGACCACGTAGGCCCAGGCGATGGCCCGGCCGCGGGCCCGGCCCGGGATGAACTCGGCCAGGTAGGTGTCGACCAGCACCAGTTCCGAGCCGATGCCGATCCCGGCCAGGAAGCGCAGCACCACGAACACCGTGAGGTTCGGGGAGAAGCCGCTGGCCAAGGACAGCAGGGCGTAGGAGACGAGATTGATCATGAACATCCGGCGGCGGCCGAACCGGTCGGCCAGCAGCGAGTTCACGTTGGCGCCGACGAACATGCCGAAGAACGCGCTGGCGATGACCAGCGATTTGCCGGTCGAGCCGAGTTTCCACTCCTCGGTCAGGATCGAGGCCAGCACGCCGCCGAGGAACACCTCGTACAGGTCGAAGAACGAGCCCAGCCCGACCAGGACCGTCAGCATGCGGTGCCAGCCGGTGATCGGCAGGCGGTCGAGGCGGGCCGCGGGCGACAACGCGGCTCCGGCCCGGGATTGCTCAGTGCTCACAACGGACTCCTCCACTTCGGCTTCGCTGCCGATCAAGCATGGTTGCACGACAGGCAAGAGCCGTGGGCCGGTCAGAAGATTCCGTGGGTCGCCGGCGTGGGATCGACGGTCGCGGGCGGGGTGAGTTCGGCCAGTTCAGCGGCGGTCAGGCCGGGCAGCCGGGTCACCAGGCCGAGGAAGTCGGCTTGCTCCCGAACCGTGAGAATCCCCTCGGTGAGAGCGCGGAACTTTTCCACATACTGATCACGGGCGAACGGGCGGGCCCCGGCCGGATGGGCGTCGGCCACCGCGATCTCGTCGGTGAGCACCCGGCCGTCGGTCAGGGTGATCTCGACCCGGCCGCCGAACGCGGGTTCGGCCGCGTGATAGCGGTCGGTCCACTGTGGATCCTCCACGGTGGAGATTGTGCGCCACAGCGCAACGGTTTCCGGGCGGTGCGCGCGTTCGGGGGTGTAGGAGCGTTCGTGGTGCCAGCCGCCGTCTTCCAGTGCGACGGCGAAGATGTAGGGCAGCGAGTGGTCGAGGGTCTCCCGGCTGGCGTCCGGGTCGTACTTCTGCGGATCGTTCGCGCCCGAGCCGATCACGTGGTGGGTGTGGTGGCTGGTGTGGATGAGGATCCGTTGCACCGCACCGAAATCCTCGATCCGCGGGCCGAGCCGGCGGGCCAGGTCGATCAGCGCCTGCGCCTGGTATTCGGCGGAATGTTCCTTCGGGTAGGTGTCCAGGATGGCGCGTTTCGCCTCGCCCGGTCCCGGCAGGGGCACGGTGTAGGTGGCTTCCGGGCCGGCCAGCAGCCAGGCGAGCACGCCGTCCTGCCCCTCGTAGATCGGGCTGGGCGCGCCCTCGCCCCGCATCGCCCGGTCCACCGCCTCGATCGCGATCTTCCCGGCAAACGCCGGGGCATAAGCCTTCCACGAGGAAATCGCGCCCTTGCGGGACTGCCGGGTGGTCGTCGTGGTGTGCAGGGCCTGCCCGATCGACTGGTACACGATCTCGGTGTCCAGACCCAGAAGCGCACCCAGACCACCGGCCACCGACGGGCCGAGGTGCGCGATGTGGTCGATCTTGTGCTCGTGCAGGCAGATCCCCCGCACCAGATCTACCTGCAACTCGTACCCGGCGGCGATGCCGCGCACCAGCTCCGCACCGCTGCGGCCGGTGTGCTGAGCCACGGCCAGCAGGGGCGGGATGTTGTCGCCGGGGTGCGAATAGTCCGCGGCCAGGAACGTGTCGTGGAAATCCAGTTCCCGCACCGCGACCCCGTTGGCCCAGGCCGCCCACTCCGGCGCGAACCGGCCCGGCACCCCGAACACGCTCGCCCCGGGGCTCGCCGGATGGGCCAGGGCCTGATCGCGGGCCGCCCGCACCGGCCGCCGGGACAGCGAGGCCGCCGCGACCGCCGCGTTGTCGACCACCCGGTTGATCACCATCTCGGTGACCTCCGGCGGGACCGCGACCGGATCGGTGGCCACCTCGGCCAGTTTCCAGGCCAGTTGCTCGGCGCGCGGCAACGACTGCGCGACCCGGACGGGGTGCTCGATCATGGTCAGGACTCGGGCGCGGCGGGCGGGGTGGGCCCTGAGTTCCAGGTCGCGCCGACCGAGGCGGCCACCACCAGCGCGATCGCCGCCCACTGGCCGGGGCCGAGGCCCTGGGACAGCACGATCAGGCCGATCAGCGCGCCGACCGCGGGCTCCAGGCTCATCAGCACACCGAACACCCGCGGCGGAATGCGGCGCAGTGCCTCCAGTTCCACCGAGTAGGGCACCACGCTGGACAGCAGCGCCACGCCGAGCCCGGCGGCCAGCGCCACCGGGTGCAGCATCGCGGTGCCGGCCTGGGCGATGCCGAAGGGCACCGCGATCACCGCGGCCACGCTCATCGCGATGGCCAGCCCACCGCCCCCGCTGGTTCGCTCGCCCAGCCGGGCCGACAGCGGGATGTACATGCCCCAGCAGGCCGCCGCGCCCAGCGCGAACAGCACGCCCAGCCACGGGAGCGAACCGCTGCCGCCCTCGGTGAGCAACACCACACCGCCCGCGGCCAGCAGTGCCCACAGCACGTCCAGCACCCGCCGGGACCCCAGCAGGGCCACGGTCAGCGGGCCGAGAAACTCGATGGTCACCGTGACACCCAGCGGAATCCGGGAGATCGCCTGGTAGAAGGACATGTTCATGGCCGCGAGCACCACGCCGTAGCTCAGCGCCGCGAAGGCGGCCCGGCGGCCGATGCGCAAGGAAGGCCGCCACGCGATCAGCATCACCGCCGCGCTCAGGCCCAGCCGCAGCCCGACCGCGCCCAGCGCGCCGGTGACGGTGAACAGGCCCTTGGCCAGCGCGGCGCCCAGTTGCACGCTGATGATCCCGGCGAACACCAGCATCGGCGGCGGCACGCTACCCAGTCCGCGGCCGGCCAGCTCGACGATCGCCGAGCGCGACCAGCCCCGCCGAGGGCTGCGTTCCACATGCACCGTGACCACCGCTGAAGTCCCTTCTCGTCGGTTCCCGCCGTTGATGGTCGCGTTCGGATCGGCGGTCGTCACGTGGATTTCCACACCCTGGGAGTGGCGTTTACTACGCTCATACCCGCACCGTGCGAGGCTGCACGGGTCGGAAATCACCCTCCACCAGCAGGAGAACCACGTGCGGCGTCCGCTCCTCGGCCGTCGAGCCGGGCTCGGCGTCGTTGTCGGTCTGGCCCTGGGCCTGACCGTGTCCTGCACGGTGGGCCCCTCGGACCGGCCCTCGCTGGTGATCGCGGGCAACGCGCCGAAGTCCGCCAGCACCGCCGGCACGACCCCGTCGGGCCGGCCGAGCACGTTGCCGCCGCTGGAGCGTCCGAGTGATCAGATCAGCTGGTCGGACTGCTCGGCCGACACCCGCCAGCGCATCGGCGACCCCGCACCCCCGGCCAATCTGAGCTTCCAGTGCGGCCGGGTGATCGCGCCGCTGGACCCCTCGGCCGACCAGTCCGGCAACGACGACGGCGTGGTGCGGTTGTCCCTGTTGAAGGTGGGTTCCGGCCCGACCCCGCTGGTGGTGGTCAACGACCTGGACGGCCTGCCCGGCACGCTGTACGCGGCGCGGCTGGCCGCGGAGCTGCCCGCGTCGTTCCTGAAGACCTTCTCGCTGATCGGGCTGGACCGGCGCGGCACCGGCGGATCGGACGGCGTGCACTGCGTGCCGCAGGCCGACCGGGACCAGATCGCCGGCTACGACCCGGCCGACACCAACCTCGACGATCTGCTCACCGCCAGCCGGGACGCCAGCCAGCAGTGCGTGCTGGACATGGACACCCGCTCGGCCGCGCTGAACACGATCAACAGCGCCGCCGATCTGGAACTGCTGCGCGGGCAGCTGGGCCTGACCCGGCTGGACGCCATCGGGCACGGCGAGGGCTCCCGGGTGCTGACCACCTACTCCGACGCCTACCCGGGCAAGGTCGGCCGGTTCGTGCTGGACGGCGCGCCCGATCCGCAGCTGAACACCAGCGACACCGCGCAGGCCCAGGCCGATTCGGCCGAGGCCACCTTCAACGCGTTCGCGCAGGACTGCGTCAACCGCGGCAACTGCCCGCTGGGCACGAACGCCCGCGGCGCGCTCACCGCGCTGGTGAGCCAGATCCGGCAGACTCCTCTGTCCACTTCGGACGGAAGTCAGGTGGATGTCGGGGAGGCATTGCAGGCGGTGCGCACCGGACTGGCCGACCACTCCGAGTGGCCCGCGCTGGCCAGTGCGATCGCCGCGGCCCGCACCGGCGACGCCTCGGGACTGGCCGCACTGGTCGCGCCCGTGGTGCTGGGCAGCGATTTCGACCCGCCGCGACTGGACGCCGAACTGGTGTCCGGCTGCAACGACGAGACCGACCGGCTGGCCCCGGCCCAGGTGTCCGCGGCGATCACCGCGTGGGGCAAGAAGGATCCGTTGTTCGGCGCGGCGTACGCGCAGCAGATGCTGTGGTGCGCGGCCTGGCCGGTGCCCGATCAGAAGGTGCCCGCCCCAGCCGCCGTCGGCGCCCCGCCGATCCTGGTGCTGTCCACCGCGAACGACCCGGTGACCCCGCAGGCGGGCACCCAGAAGGTGGCCAGCGAGCTGGCCGGCGGGGTGCTGGTGAGCTGGCAGGGTTCGGGGCACGGCGCACTGGGCGTCTCCGCGTGCGCGACCACCGCCGCGACCGGATTCCTGGCCAACGCCACGGTGCCGCAGAACCCCACCAGCTGCCCGCCGTGACCCTGCTTTTCCCGGCGGGATCGCCCTTCTCGGCGTAGGAAAATGCGTTCAGCTACAGCTGGAGCAACAACCGCAACCGGGCCCGGTGCAATTCGAGCAGCAGCTGCATCCGCCGGCCGTCTGCGGGGCGTTTTCCGTTGTCTGTTCCATCACGGCCTCCTCATGCGTGAATCGAATAAGGCTCTTCCAATATGTGCATGAGAAGTCCGGCCGCACACCGCCACCCGAGCGATAAGGTCTACTCGACCGGGTGTCGTCCCGGTCACTCGGACAGGTCGGCCAATGCCTTGCGGGCAGCCTCCAGCTCTTCCTGCAAGACCGCCACCCGGGCCCGCTGCTGATCCCGTGCGGCGTTGAGCACCCCTTCGATCGCCTCGGCCACGTCCGAGCCGAGCGCGCGGGCGGCCTGCGCGACCGCGGAGGCGGCCAGCGGAGTCGGCCGCACGGTGCGCTTCTTGCCGGTCACCACCTCGACCGTCCACTCCCCCTCCTCGGTGGAGGACAGCGTGACGGTGACCGGGCTGGGCGTGCGGCCGCGTGCGGACCGGGCCGGTTTGGCCTCGGCGGGCGGGCGAGCCGGTTTGGTCGCGTCGGTCGGTTTGGTCACGGCGGGAGTCGCCTTCCGGGTCGGGCGCTCGCGCACCACGAGCAGTTCCTCGGCCGGCGGCGCGGGCGCGGGCACCGGTTCGGCGGCCGGAGCCGGTTTGCGGCGGGGCGGCTTGTCCAGGGTCAACTCGTTGGGCGAGAAGGACAACACGTCCTTCGAGCCGGCCGGCTTGACCTGGATGTAGTCGCCTTCGGCCGGGTCGGTGAACGCGTGCACCTTGGCCGAGCGACCGGCGTCCACGCCGACCGCGGCCGGGGTGAACCACACCGTGGGCTGCCTGCCCTCGGCGAGTTCCCGTTGGATCTCGGCGAGTTGGGGGTCGGACAGGGACGCGGGCGAGGGCATGGGGACCACTTCCTGGGCATCGAACATACGCGCGGTAGATCTTGCCCGCTCGGTCCGACTCCAGTCGAGGGCCTGCGCGGGGCGATTAGCGCCTGCGGCCCTTGCTCAGCCGGGAAACCGAGGCCGAACCGCTGGTCTGGCAGTCGCATTCGCGTTCGGTGACCGCGTCCGCAGTGACCGTGATCTGCCCGTTCACACCGGTGGACACCGATTCGCCGCGCGAGGCCAGCGATCGCCACACGACCATGGAATCCCCGAAATCGCGCAGGTCGTCCACGGTGGCGCCCTTGATCGGCGCCGGTCCGGTCGCGGCCTTGATGGTGCCCTCCAGCCAGGCGGCGACCTCATCGGGATTCGACATCACCTCGTCCGGTTCGCCGGCGAGGCGTTCTTCCCGGGTTCCGGCGTGCGCCAGCGCGACTCGTTCGACGTATCCGTGCCAGTGCAGACCCAGACCCGCCCACGCGTCGGCCACAGGCCAGTCGTCGTTACTCACACGCCCAAGTATGCCGATGTTCCCGGCCGGGCACACGCCTGGGCGGCCCGATGCGGCCCGTGCGCCCCTGGAAAAGAATCGAAACGGGGCAGCACAGGGCAAATTCACGGCACTGTCCGGGCCTTCCGCAGGCCGGAAAATCAGTCGCGAGCCACCTTGGCGTAAAGCGGTTCCAGCCCGGTCAGGAACGCGTCAAGCGCCAGTTCGAAACTGCCCGCGTCGATTTCCTCGGCGTGATCGCGCAGGGCAGGCGCATCGACCAGATGCGGGAAGCGATCGGTGTAGGTGCGCACGTCGTCGTCGAAGCCGCGGGAGAACGAGCCCATGGCCGAGCCGATCACCAGGTAGGCGATGGACGCGCCGATCATGGTGGCGTAGCGCGGTGGCCAGCCCGCGCCGGTCAGCGCGCCGTGCACCGCGTCGGCCGCGCGCAGCGAGGCGGGCCGCCGGGCCGGGCCGGCCGCCACGAACGGGACCACGTTGGGATGCTCGGTGAGCACCGACCGGTAGGAGCGGGCCCAGGACCGCAGCCCCGCCCGCCAGTCGCCACGTTCGAACGTGCTCACGTCCACGCCCTGCATGATCGTGTTGACCACCTCGTGCACCAGGTCGTCCTTGCCGGACACGTGCCCGTACAGCGAGGCGGCCTGCACCCCCAGCTCGGCGGCGAGCTTGCGCATGGACAGCCCGCCGAGGCCGTCGGTGTCGATGATGCGCAGCGCGGCGGCGTGGATGCGCGCGGTGCTGAGCACCGGCGTTCGCGGTCGGGCCACGGCGTCTCCTTCCGGCCGGCGAATCCGCTCCGCCCGCCCACTTGCGAGGGGCCGAACGGCGCGTCTAGGTTACAAACTAACAGTGTTCGGTTCGAGGGACCGGCGACGCGGGCCGAGTAGGAGTCACAGCATGGATTTCAGCCTGAGCACCGAGGAGAAAGAGGTTCGGGACTGGGTGCGCACGTTCGTCCAACGTGAGCTGATCCCGCTGGAACCCGAGGTGTTGCGCCGCGAACGCGCCGGTCAGCCCGGCATCACCTTCGAGGAGCTGCACGCGCTGCAGCTCAAGGCCAAGGAGGCCGGGTTCTGGGGCGTGCTGACCCCGACCGAGTACGGCGGCATGGGCCTGCCCGCGGTGATGGCCGCGCTACTGGAGGCCGAACTGGGCCGCACCTTCGTGCAGTTCCGCTTCGGCGGCACCGCGGACAACATCCTCTACCACGCCAACGACGAGCAGAAGCAGCGCTACCTGCTGCCCACCATCGCCGGTGAGCGGCGGTCCTGCTTCGCCATCACCGAGCCGGGCGCCGGCTCGGACGCCAAGAACATCCGCACCTCGGCCCGCAAGGACGGGAACGAGTGGGTGATCAACGGCGAGAAGACATTCATCACCGGCGGCAACGAGGCCGACTTCACCATGGTCTTCGCGGTCAACGACAAGGAGAAGGGCGCCAACGGCGGCGTCACCTGCTTCCTGGTCGACCGGGACATGGGCTGGAAGTCCGAGCCGATCGACACCATGGGCGAATGGGGCCCGGCCGCGCTGGTGTTCGAGGACGTGCGGGTGCCCGAGGAGAACATCCTCGGTGAGGTCGGCCAGGGCTTCGCGCTGGCCATGCAGTGGATCGGCCAGGGCCGCTACCTGCTGCCCGCGCGGGCCATCGGCGCCTGCGAGCGGCTGGTCGAAATGGCCATCGAGCAGGCCAAGAGCCGGGTCACCTTCGGCGCGCCGATCGCCGACCGGCAGGCCATCCAGTGGATGCTGGCCGACTCCGCGGTGGAGATCGACGCGCTGCGCTGGCTGGTGCTGCACGCCGCCTGGGAGGTCGACGCCGGCCTTGACTCCCGGCAGGCGCAGTCCATGGCCAAGCTCTACGGCGGGGTGAAGGCCAACGAGATCGTCGACCGGGTGCTGCAGATCCACGGCGGCATGGGCTACACCCGGGAACTGCCGGTGGAGCGCTGGTACCGGGAGCTGCGCCTGCTGCGCATCTACGAGGGCACCGACGAGATCCAGCGCCGCACCATCGCCCGCAACCTGCTCAAGGGGCACGCCAGCGTCAGCGGTTCGCTGGGCTGACCTCGTCACCACTGGCTCGTCACCACTGGCTCGTCACCACCGGGAGGAACGTTTCGTATGGCACTGGATCGCGGCATCCTCGGCTTGAAGCAGGGTCCGTGGACCCGCAACTGGACCTCCGACGACGCGCTGCTCTACGCGCTGGGGGTGGGCGCGGGCGCCGAGGACCCGACCGCCGAGCTGCCCTTCACCACGGAGAACAGCAACGGGATCCAGCAGCAGGTGCTGCCCACCTACGCCATCGTGCTGGCCCAGTTCGGCGGCCCGCAGGCGCATCTGTCCGGAGTGGACTTCACCAAGCTGCTGCACGCCGAGCAGTCGCTGACCCTGCACAAGCCGCTGCCGGTGGCCGGGTCGGTGGAGCTGACCAGCACGGTGTCCGACATCTTCGACAAGGACACCGCCGCGCTGGTGGTGACCACCATGGACGCGGTCGACCCGGCCGACGGCAGCCCGGTGTTCACCACCCGGTCCTCGGTGTTCGTGCGGGGCGAGGGCGGCTGGGGCGGCGACCGCGGCCCCAAGTCGGACTTCGCCTTCCCGGACCGGGAACCGGACGCGGCGCCCAGCTACCGGACCCGGGTGGACCAGGCGCTGCTGTACCGGCTGACCGGCGACCGTAACCCGCTGCACTCGGACCCGAAGTTCGCCGCGGCGGCCGGTTTCGACCGCCCGATCCTGCACGGCCTGGCGACCTACGGCATCACCGCCCGGTTGCTGCTGGGCGAGTTCTGCGACGGGGACGCGGCGCGTCTGTCCAGTATCGACGGACGGTTCACCAAGCCCGTGATGCCCGGTGACGAGCTGACCGTCAGCGCCTGGCGGGACGGGAACACGGTGTTGTTCCGGACCACCAACGACAAGGGCGATGTGGTGCTGGACCGCGGCACCGCGACCGTCAGCTGACCCTGTTTGCCCGGGACTGTGATCCAGAACACAGCCAGATGAAAACCTGGTGGCCTCCCCCGGCGTCTATCCGGGTATGGAAGCCACCGAGGACGAGGCGTCGCTGGTGCGCCGGATCGCCGACGGCGACCGGCGTGCCTTCGACGAGCTGTACCGGCGTACCGCGCCGTGGCTGACTATTCGGCTGCGCCGCCGCTGCTCCGACGCCCAGTTGGTCGCCGAGGTCATGCAGGAGACCTATCTGGCGGTCTGGCGCGCCGCTGATTCGTTCGGCACCATCGCCACCGGTTCCGCGGTGGGCTGGTTGTGGACGATCGCCGCGCACCGGCTGGTCGACGCGTTTCGCAGGCAGGCCCGGCAGGTCGAGCTCCCGGTGACCGCGGCCGGTGCGCTGCCCGCGCCCACCGCTCCCCCGGCCGACGCCGAGTTGCTGGCCGCCACTCTCGACGACCCGATGAGTTCCGCGCTGCGCGCGCTCGCGCCGGAACTGCGCTCGGTGTTGCAGGCCATGGTGCTGGACGGCTTGTCCGTGCGGGAAACCGCCGTGCTGCTCGGCCTGCCCGAGGGAACCGTGAAAACCCGCGCCCGTCGCGCGCGGATCGCCATGCGGGAGGCGCTGTCATGACACATGCATCGCAGGACCTGATCACCCGCTACGCCCAGGGCGGCGAGCTGCCGGCCGACGCGGTGTGGGCGCTGGAGTCGCACCTGGAGAGCTGCGCCGCCTGCCGCGCCCTGTTGTCGGAGGCCGCGGAGCCGTCGGTCACCGACCTGGTGGCGAAGGTGGCGATGAACCTGGATGAGTTGCTGGACAAGGAATCCGTCGCGTCCCGTGCCGATTTGGGGCCCGGCACGGAACGTGCGCGGGGTGCCGCGGCGGCGCGCCTGACCTCGGGGGAGGCGCGCCGCCGGTGGTGGCCCGGATTGAGGGCCGGCCGGTCGCAGCCGGATGCGAGCGGCGCACTGCGGCCAGGGGCGCGCCGGTGGTGGCCCGAGCCGGGAACGCGGCTGCGGGTGATGGCGTGGGCCGGGCCGGCGATGGTGCCGTGGCTGGGCATGACCGTGCTGCTCACCGCGGTGTCCGTGGCGCTGGACTGGCTGGCCACCGGCCTGCCCTCGGTGATGCTGCTGCTGTCCCCCGTGCTGCCGGTCGGCGTGGTGGCCGCGTCCTGGTCGGCGGGCCTGGACCCGGCCAGCGAACTGGTCGCCGCTGCCGCCCGCTCCGGACTGTCGCTGGTGCTGCGGCGCACCGTGGTCGCACTGCTGGCGCTGGCCCCGGTGCTCGCGGTCGGCGGCTGGCTGTCCGGCACCCACCCGGTGGAGTGGGTGGTGCCCGGGCTGGCCTTCGCGCTCGGCACGCTCGCGCTGGGCACGGTGATCGGCGTGGGCCGGGCGGCCGGTGCGCTGGCCGCCGCGTGGGGACTGTTGGTGGTCGCGCCCGGTCTCAGCACGCAGCGGATTCCCGTTGTGCTGCAACCGGTCGGGCTGCCCTACTGGGCGATCGCGATCGGCGTGTGCGCGGCGGTGGTGGCGCTGCGTCGGGGGGTGTTCGCCCGCCTTGGCAGTCAACGCTGACCAGACCATCGATGAGCAGACAATCGTTGCCCGACAAGGAAAAGGAAGAACGATGGCACGTGCGGTGAGCACGGCGGAAACCGCTCCGGCGGACTATCCCTGGGAGATCCACGCCCGCGGGCTGCGGGTCCGCGCCGGCCGGCGGATGGCCGTCGACGGCATGGACCTGGCGCTCGGCCCGGGCGTGCACGGGCTGCTCGGCCCCAACGGCGCGGGCAAGACCACGCTGATCCGCTCGCTGGCCACGGTGCTGCGGGCCAGCGGTGGCGAGCTGAACCTGTTGGGCCACAAGATAACCGGCAGTGCGGAACTGCGCGAGGTGCGCCGGGCGCTTGGCTACCTGCCCCAGGAGTTCGGCTACTACCGGCGGTTCACCCTGCGCGAGTTCGTCACCTACCTGGCCTGGCTGAAGGAAATGCCGGGCAAGGAGATCCCCGGCGCGGTGCAGCGCGCACTGGACCGGGTCGGCCTGGGCGCCCGGGCCGACACCAAGATGAAGACGCTGTCCGGTGGCATGGTGCGCCGGGCCGGCATCGCGCAGGCCATCGTGCACGATCCACGCATCCTGCTGCTGGACGAGCCCACCGTCGGCCTCGACCCCACGCAGCGCGTGCAGTTCCGCGAACTGTTGCGCGACCTGGGGTCGGACACCTGTGTCCTGGTGTCCACGCACCTGGTCGAGGACGTGGCCGTGGCCTGCACCGACGTGCTGATCATGGACGCCGGTCGCGGCGTGTACGCCGGCACGCCCGCGGAACTGGCCGCGGCCGGTGGCAGCACCGACATCGGGGACAGCGCCAGCGAACGCGGCTACACCGCGATCCTGGCCCGGCACCACGCGGAGGTCGCCGCATGACCGCTCGAACCACATCACGCCGGCCGACCGCGCCGCTGCCGGACGCGGCAGGCGACAACGGCACCCAATCGGGTGTCCTCGCCTCGTGTCGCCAGGAGGTTGCCGCATGATCCCGCGGATCACCTGGATCGAGCTGCGCCGCTCGACCGCGCCGGTATTGGGCGTGCTCGTCCTACTGCTGACCGGTTACCTGCTCTACCTCTCGCACGGCCCGTGGACTCACGACCAGACCGCGTGGACCCGCCAGTGGGATTCGCTGGCGATCTGGTCGCGCCAACTGCTGATGTTCCTGTGCCCGGTGGCGCTGGGGCTGGGCGCGTGGCAGGGTCGCCGGGATCACCGCTCCCGGATGATCGAACTGCTGACCACCGTGCCCCGGCCGGGCTGGCAACGCTTCACTCCGACCGTGCTCGCCATCGGTTTGGCTCTGCTGGGCGGTTTTCTGCTGATCCTGCTGCCCGGCGCCATCCAGGTCGCGGGCTCCAGCACCTACCAGCACCTCGGCTGGCTGCCGGTGCTGGGCGTGGGGTTGCTGGCGCTGGTCGGGTGCGGCTGGCTGGGCATGGGGCTGGGCCGGTTGCTGCCTTCGGTGCTGACCCCGCCGCTGCTCGCGGTCGCCGGGCTGGCCGGGGTGATCGTCGCGATGTCCACGCCGAACAGTGGCGTCGTGACCGGCACGCTGGCCAGCCAGCGCAGCGCACTGCTCTCCCCCGGCCTGAAGAACGTCACCGACGTGTTCACCACGGTGGCCGCGCGGGCCGACGCCGGACAGACAGTCTGGTTCGCCGGGCTGGCCGCGACCGGGCTGGCCCTGCTGGTGGTCAACCGGGCGTCGGCGCGGCTGGTCGCACTGCTGCCCGCGGTGGTCGCGGCGGTGGTCGCGCTGGCCATCGTGCCCGCCACCCTGACCCAGATCTACGTGCCCGACAACGGGGCCAGTGCGCTGACCTGCGCCTCCAACGTGTGCGTCAGCCAGGTTCATCGCGACCAACTGGCCGCGCTCACCCCACCTGCCCAGCAGGCGCTGGCCAAGCTGGCCATCCTGCCGAACGCGCCCACCACGGTGGTGGAGCAGAACCAGTCGTGGACCGTCCAAACGGCCCGGCAGCCCGGCGTGGTGCTGGCCGACTTCGCCGATCCGGAAGTCGCCCGGTACGGCACGCTGCGCGCGCCGGATCAGGTCGAGTTCGCGCTGCTGGAAGGGGCGGGCACGCCCTCGTGCTCGGGCACGCACTACGACCAGGTGGTGGACCAGCGGGAGCTGGCGGCCCGCGCGGTGGCCGCGTCCTGGCTGCTGGGCCGGTTCGAACAGTCCATCGATCCGTACCTGCAGTCGCCGTTCGCCCAATCCGCGTGGCAGGGGCTCACCCGGCTGCCGGCGGCGGAGCAACGCACCCGGATCATCGCACTGCGGAACGCCTCCCTTACCTGCCAAGGAGATCTGCTCTCGGTGCTGACCGGCGGTGCGCAATGACCCCGGCAACCGGTCACGGGTTGCCCGCCGCAAACGTTTCCGTGCCGGGCCAAGGAGATTCCGACCGCGTATCGAGCGGTGGTGCGCGATGAGTCAGACATCGGTCGATCGGCGGGCGGTGCCGTTTGCCGCGCTGTATCTCAAATCCCGGCAGGTGCCCGCGTCGCTCGTGGCGCTGGTGGTCGGGGCGGCGGCCGCTTGGGCGCTCGCGGCCGCGGTGGACTCGCCTGGGCTGAGTCTGCGGCTAGGGGTCCTGGTCGCCGCCCTCGGTGTGGGGGCGGGGGCGATCGGGCTGGCGGGCAGCGATCCGGAACTGGATCGCACGGCGGCGCTGCGCTGGTTCCCGCGGCGGGCCGGGCATGTGCTGGGCATCGCCGCCCTGGTCGCGGCCGCGCTGCTGGTGACCAGGTGGACCGGCACCTCGTTAGCCGAGGCCGGGGTGGGGTTCGTCGTACGGGACGCCGCCGGGTTGGCGGGGCTGGCCGGGCTCGGCTCGGTCGCGCTGGGCGGGCAGCGGGCCTGGGTGGCGCCGGTGGGCTGGGCCTGCTGCGCCATCACCGTCATGCCCGACGACCAGGCCGTGCTCAACTGGCTCGCCCAGCCCGCGGACAATCGCCCGGCCGCCATCGCCGCAAGCGTTTTATTCCTGGGCGGGGCCATCCTCTACGGCCTGCGCGGCTCGCGGCGCTGACCCTGCGTGACCCGCTGACCCCAGGTGACCTGCGGAACCCGTGTGATCTGTGCCAAATTACTTAGCCAGCCTAAGCTAAATAACTTAGACTGGCTAAGTGATTACCGGGACGACCTCCGACGCCGAGCTGGCAGCGGCACTGCGGCCGCTGGTCTTCCAGCTGTACTACGTCACCCGGCGCCACGCACCGCCGCACACGCTGACCATCACGCAGTCCTCCGTGCTGCGGCACCTGATGGCCGCCGGACCGATGCGGATGGGTGAGCTGGCCGACGCCGAGGGCGTGCAACTGCCCTCGATGACCAACGTGATCACCCGCATGGCGCGGATGGGCCTGGTCCGCCGCGAACCCGACCCCGACGACAAGCGGGCCATGCGGGTGCACGTCACCGAGGACGGCGCGCGGTTCTACACGGAAATCACCGCCATACGAGAGGAATTCCTGCGCCACCGACTGTCCGAAATGGATGATCGCGACCGCAGGGCCATCGCCGACGCACTGCCCGCACTGAGCAGGCTCATCGGCGCGGAAGGGAGCAACTGGTCACGGTGAGTGCCACGACAATCCAGGCCCACCAACCCCAACCGGAGCACGCCCACCACCCCAAACTGACCGACGCCCTGCGCGGCCAGCCGAAACAGGTGTGGATCACCGCTTTCGCCGCGGTCATCGCGTTCATGGGCATCGGGCTGGTCGATCCGATCCTGCTGTCCATCGCCCATGGGCTCAACGCGTCGGCCTCGCAGGTCACCCTGCTGTTCGCGTCGTACCTGGGCGTGCAGGTGATCGCCATGCTGGTCACCGGGACGCTGTCGGCCCGGTTCGGGCCCAAGCGCACGGTGCTCACCGGGCTCGCCCTCATCGTCGTCGCGACCGTCGCCTGTTCGCTGGCCGCGACCATCGGGCAGCTGATCGCACTGCGCGCGGTGTGGGGGCTGGGCAACGCGTTCTTCATCGCCACGGCGCTGTCGGTGATCGTGGGTGCGGCCACCGGCGGGCAGAAGGGCGCGATCCTGCTGTACGAGGCCGCGCTGGGTGTCGGGCTCGCGATCGGGCCGTTGCTGGGCGCCTTGCTGGGCAGCATTTCCTGGCGGGGGCCGTTCGCCGGGACCGCCGTGCTGATGGCGGTCGGGCTGGTGCTGTGCGCGGGATTCCTGCGTAAGGACGCCGATCAGCAGCGCACCCCGATCCGGCTGGCCGATCCGCTGCGCGCGCTCAAGCACGGCGGGCTGCTGCGCACCTCGATCGGCTCGGCGTTCTACACGTTCTCGTTCTTCGTGGTGCTGGCCTGGACACCGTTCGTGCTGAACTTCTCGGCCATCGAGGTCGGGCTGGTGTTCTGCGGCTGGGGCGTGTGCGTCGCGGTCGCCGGCGTGTTCGGCGCGCCGAAGCTGGCCGCCTGGTTGGGCGAGCGGCACGCGACGGTGCTGGCGGTGCTGGGGTACGCGGCGCTGATGGCGATCATGATCGTGCCGGACAAGACCGTGGTGGTGCTGATGGTGATCCTCAGCGGGATCATGTCGGGGCTGCTGAACACGCTGTTCACCGGTACCGCGATGAGCATCAGCGACGCTCCTCGGCCGGTGGCCAGCGCGGGCTACAACTTCTGCCGGTGGTTCGGCGGGGCCGCGGCGGCGATTCTGGTCAGCCACATCGCCGACTGGGCCGGGTTCGACCACGCGCCGTTCGCGGTGGCCGCGGTGTGCTGCGTGATCGCGGCCGGGCTGTTGCTGGGCCGGGGCAAGGACACCCGGAAGGTGCCGGAGGACGCGGCGCTGGTGGGCAACGAGGAGCTGTGACCGGG
>DASZNF010000049.1:0-21494 GCA_035551355.1 Pseudonocardiaceae bacterium
AGGAGTTCAAGGGCACCGGTAACGCGGAGCTGAAGCTGGACCGCAAGATCGCCGACAAGCGGGTCTTCCCGGCGGTGGACGTGGACCAGTCCTCCACGCGTAAGGAGGAGCTGCTGCTGTCTCCGGACGAGCTGGCGGTCAACCGCATGCTGCGCCGGGTGCTGCACACGCTGGATCACCAGCAGGCCATCGAGGTGCTGCTGGATCAGTTGCGCAGCACCAAGACCAACGACGAACTACTGCGGCAGATCGCCGTGAAGAACGCCCGCTGAGGCTATTTCTGGGGGTAGATCGTCTCGCCGCGGGCGAGCATCTCCACGAAGCCGGCGATTCGCCTGGCCCGCGTCTCGGCCCGCTTCGCCTGCCCGACCCGATAGCACACCGCGAACCGGTTGCGGCTGCTCAGCCGATCGAACATGGCCTGTGCGCCAGGGTTTCCGGCCAGCGCGGCCAGCAGATCCTCGGGCGTCTCGTTGGCCGCCGGACCGGCGTAGGCCGCGCCCCAGCGCCCGTCGGCCCGGGCCCGGTCCACCTCGGCCAGTCCGGCCGGATGCATCTCGCCCCGCTCGATCAATTCGGTCACGATTCCGACATTGCGTTGCGACCACGGGCTGCGCGCCCGGCGCGGGGTGAAGCGCTGCCGGTAGGTGCGCTCGTCCCGGCGGCCGACCTGCCCGTCGATCCAGCCGTGCCGCAACGCCTCCAGCAGTGCCTCGTCGTAGGTCAGCGAGGTCGGCTCGGTGGTGCCCTTCTTGGCCAGCACCAGCCACACCCCGGCCGGATCGGCATGGTTGTCCGCCAGCCAGGACCGCCAGCCGGCCGCGGCGGCCAGCACCAGCTCGGGAAGTTCACTCGCCATGGTTGGCCAGTCTGGCACGGCTTCCGGTGCGCGAACGGGTTAACCTCGAACAACAGCGAGTCCATTTCCGAGGAGTGCCATGGCCCGGCGGGCGCAGGTGCGCGCGATCCACGACGAGACCACCCAGGCGGGCGAGCCCGCAGGCGAGGAGTCCGGCAGCGGGGTGAAGTCGGCCCGGCGCGCGGTCGAGTTGCTGGAGATGGTCGCGGAGAACCATGCCTGGATCTCCCTGGCCGAACTGCACACCCGCACCGGATTTCCGCGCTCCAGCCTGCACGGGCTGCTGCGCACCCTGCGCGATGTCGGCTGGATCGAGGCCGACGACGCGGGCACCAAGTTCCGGCTCGGGGTGCGCGCGCTGATCTGCGGCACCGCCTACCTGGACCGGGACCCGGCGATCCCGTACGCGGCCGAGGCGCTGGAACGGGTCCGCGAGCAGACCGGGTTCACCGCGCACTACGCCCGGCTCAACGGGTCCGAGGTGGTCTACCTGGAGACCCGGGAATCGCGGCACTCGGTGCACCTGGTGTCCCGGGTCGGCCGCACGCTGCCCGCGCACGCCACCGCGCTGGGCAAGGCGTTGCTGGCCGAACTGGCCGACGACGAACTGACCGAGCTCCTGCCGGCCGCGATGCCCGCACTGACCCCGAACACGGTCGCCGACCGGGAAAAGCTGCGCGCTGAGTTGGCCGTGGTGCGCGAGCGCGGCTACGCCACCGAACGCGAGGAAGGCACCACCGGAGTGACATGCGCGGCGGCCGTGGTGCCCTACCGCATTCCGGCTACCGACGCGATGAGCTGCTCGATGCCCGCCGAGCGGGTGACCGAGGCCGAGGCGCGCCGGGTGGCCGAACTGCTGGCCGAGGTGACCGCGGAACTGAGCCAGCGGTTGCGGCGGGCCGGAATCCGGTAGCGCCGATGCCCGTAGCGCCGAGTGCCGTGCCCCCTCAGTCGCCGCACTGGTCCGGCTGATCAGCGGACGGTGATTCGGTGGGTCGCGCCGAGGGCTCCGGTGACGTCGATGTCCAGTACCAGGCGGGAGCCCGCGGACACCACGGTGATCCGGGGATCTGACGCGGTCACCCGGCCGCGTAACCCGGTGACGGTTACCCGGATGTGTTGCTGGGTCTGGGCGGGGTCGGCCAGGGCCAGGTGCCAGCCGTCCCGATCTCGGCCCCACACAACGGAAGCCGGGCCGGAGACGGTCAGATCGCGCACTGTGCCCGCCGCGAAGAAGGTGGCCGCGACGAGATCCTGAGACAGCGCAATCGCTTGCTTCGTAACGGAATTCGCCAACACCCGGCAGTGGCCGGCCGCGCCGGAGCCCGCCGGCGCTCCGGGCAGCACCGCGTAGGCATAGCTCGCGCCCGCCGGTCGCACCCCGTGATCCAGCACGATCTGCTGAAATCGGCGGGTGTACGGATCGGCGGTGCCATGGGTGTTCGCGCCGGTGTCGATGTCCAGCCAGGTGCCGGTGCGGTCGGTCCGCAGCAACGTCACCGGGGCGTCTTCCAACAGCACATAGCTGCCAACTCCGGACAGGTGCAGGTTCCGCGCATGGGGCAGGACCGTGGAAATTCCGAGTTCGGTGGGCGCGGGGCGGTCGTCGGCCAGTAACAGCGCGGCGCCGTTGAAGCCCAGGTTGCGGTTCTCGATCGTCGTGCGTACCGGCGCGGCCGAGGAACCGGTGACGCCCGCGCCCAGACACACCACCACATCCGGGGTGAAGAACCAGGATTTGCGGGCGGACACCGTGCCGTCCTGGGACACGAAGTCAAGGCCATAAGCCCCATGGCCGGCGTCGAGGCTCGCGCCACCGGCGAACGCGGTCGAGGTGAGCGGGGGATCGGCGGCCAGCGCGGGCGGGGTGGCCGCGGACTCGGTGCTGCCGGGCAGCAACGTCGCATCCACGGTGGGCCAGTAGGCATCGCTGTAGTGGCCCTGCTGACCGGGCAGGAACGTGTAGAGCACCCCATCGCCGACATACCAGCCGTGCAGGTTCTGGCCGTTGATCGACTCGTACCGGCAGATCCGGGTCGAACTCAGCCCCAGCGCGACACTCCACCCCTCGGTGACGTGCACCATCCGGTCCGTCTGCGGGAACGGCCGGTGCACCGCGGTGAACCGGGGCCGTGCCGGCTTTCCGGTCAGCAGTTCTTCGGCGTACTCGACCTCGGGCACGCCGACCGGTTGCAGCCCACCGGAAAACCGGGCCAAGCCGGACACGTCGAGATAGGGCGCCCAGGTGCCCTGGTCGATCCACTTCGCGGCCAGTCCGCCGAGTTCGGCCGCGGTCGGGTCAGGCGCGGTGCGGGCCAGGATCACGGTCGCCGCGATGAACTGGTGGCCGGCGTCGTGGCCGGTTTCGCCCTGACGGGACAGCATCCGGCCGCGCACCGGCTCGGCCATCGCGCCGTCGATCAGGAACGGGGCGTAGACATCGGTCACCGTCCGATAGCAGAAGTCGCGCACCGCAGAGGAAAGCGCCACCGAGGTGCCGGTGGTGACCGCGATCAGGTTGGCCAGGGCGGACAGCAGCACCAGGCCGTAGTGGCCGGAGTAGGGGACCACGCCGTGCTGGATGAACGAGCCGTCGGTGTGGTAGCCGTCGCCGCTGGTCACCCGGGTGACCAGGCTGGCCGCGCCGCCGCCCGCGGTGTCGGTGACGGCCGCGATTCCGGTGGCGATTCGCGGCGGATCATTCGCCAATGCGCCGGACAGCACGGTGATCAGCGATTTGTCGGCCCGGTTCGCGCCGGTCTCCACCAGGCCGGGAGTGGCGGTGCGCTGGTTGGGGTCGGCCACGAATCGGAGCACCGGGCGGAGATAGCGGGCCAGGTCGGCGGCGGGCAGGGCGTCGCCGAGCGACACGATGATCTGTAGCAGCCAGTACGGCACGCCGATCTCGTAGACGTACCAGTTGCCGATCTCCGTGGTGTTCTCGTTGTATTGGTTGCGGTACAAGGTGTCCAGCGCGGTCAGGATGCGCCGGGGCTGATCGGCCCGGGCCGACAGCGCGGAGCCGGGCGTGGCCCAGTCCACCGCGATGGTGCGCAGCCGGTAGTACATCAGCGGGAAGTAGGTGCTGCCCGGGCCGCTGGGCAGGTCCGGCCAGAGTTGTTCGCCGCTGACGTCCATGGCCGCGTCGTAGCCGACCGCGATCTCGTCCAGCGCGGCCAGGGCCTGGTCGCGGTGCGCGGAGGGGCGGCCGGCGCCGATCTGCAGTTCGCGGTACGCGGCGATGATCCGCTCGGCGTCGAGGTCGGGAGCCGCGGCGCCCGGTCCGGCCGCGAACCCAGTAGGGGCGATGGTCAGGGCGGCGGTCCCGGCCAGGGCGGCCACCGCGCCGGCCCGCAGCGCGGTGCGTCGGCTGAGCTGCATCGCTCCTCCATGTTCACACTCATGAACATCGTCACGTAGAAGAACTCATTCGCGAAGTGTGAAGCTACTGTGACCTGCGCCTCATGTCAACCGGCCTATTTGTTCACATACGTGAAGGCTGTCGCTTTGTCGAATTGTTACCGTTCTACTGATTGTAGTCCGACTGTGACCATGTGACGGTTGGCACATGGCACAATCGGCGACGGTGCCGGTGCGGCAGCCGTGGAGCAGAACGTCGGTGACGTTCCTGTACTTCTTCGGCGCCCTCGGCGGCATCCTGTTCGGCTACGACCTCGGCGTCATCTCCGGCGTCCTGTTGTTCATCAAGAAAGTCTGGTCCCTGGGCTCGGTGGCCCAGGGCGTGGTGGGCGGCTGCCTGGCCGCGGGCGCGATGATCGGGGCCGCGCTGGCCGGGCGGCTCACCGACCGCCTTGGCAGACGGCGCACCATCATGCTGGCCGCGGTGATCTTCTCCATCGGCACGCTCGGCTGCGCCTTCGCCCCGAACTTCACCACCCTGGTGATCTTCCGGTTCGTGGTGGGCATCGCGGTCGGCTGCTCCTCGGCCACCGTGCCCACCTACCTGTCCGAGCTGGCCCCGGCCAAGGCGCGCGGCGCGCTGTCCACCCTCAACCAGCTGATGATCGTCTCGGGCATCCTGATCGCCTACATCGTGGACTGGGCGCTCAACGGTCCGGGCAACTGGCGGGCCATGTTCGCCGCCGCTCTGATTCCCGCGCTGCTGCTGTTGTTCGGCATGCTGGCCATGCCGGAAACCCCGCGCTGGCTGCTGAAAGCCGGTCGCGAGGAGGAAGCCCGCGCGGTGCTGGCCCGCACCCACCCCGAGGAGGCCATCGAGGGCGAGGTGAGCAGCATCCGGGAGGTGCTGCGGCTGGACTCGGAACAGAAGGGCCGGCTGCGCGACCTGGCCGCCAGGTGGGTGCGCCCGGCGCTGGTGGTGGCCTTGATCCTGGCCGTCGGCCAGCAGTTCTCCGGGGTCAATGCGATCAACCTCTACGCCCCGACCATGTTCACCAACCTCGGCTTCGGCAACTCCACCTCGCTGCTGGCCTCGGTGGTGCTGGGCGCGGTCAAGGTCGCGTTCACCGCGTGGGTCATCTTCATGGTGGACCGGTGGGGCCGCAAACCCTTGCTGCTGCTGGGAAACGTGTGCATGGCGGTGACCCTGGCGCTGCTCGGCGTCGCGGTTCTGACCATCCACAACCAGAACGCGGCCGGCATCGTCACGCTGATTCTGCTGATCGTCTACCTGGCCGGCTACGAACTCGGCTGGGGCGCGGTGGTCTGGGTGATGATGGCCGAGATCTTCCCGCTCAAGGTGCGCGGCGTCGGCATGGGCGTGAGCAGCGTGGTGCTGTGGGCGGCCACCTTCACCATCACCTTCGTCTTCCCGGTGATGGACAACGGACTGGGACTGGCCAAGTCGGCCTGGATATTCGCCGCGGTCAGCGTGGTGTTGTTCGGGTTGGTGCGCTGGCTGGTGCCGGAAACCAAGGGACGCAGTCTGGAGGAAATCGAACTCGATCTGCGGCACCGGGAAAAGGCCTGACCGCCGCGTTCACGGTTTTTTCCTGACCTGACAAGTATTGTCCGACGAACGGGCATTGACCGTGTGGCCGCGGGTCTCCAGTGTATAAGGCAGCCTGGCTTACCAAAGCCGTTCACCTGCGACTGGAGACCCGCATGCCCCGTGAACTCGGCAAAGCTCTGCTGACCGCGACCATCGCCCTGTTACCGTCGGCCCTGCTGGCGAGCACCGCGGTCGCTGCGGCGCCGGCCGCCACCCCGCACGGTTTCCCTGCTCATTACGCCGCGCCCTATCTGCAGATCGAGAGCGGGGACGCCGGCGATATGGCGGCCGACAAAAGCGCATCCGGCGACAAGTACTACACGCTCGCCTTTCTCATTCCGAAGTCCGGTTGCACCGCGGAATGGGAGGACAGCGGCGATTCGGTCGGCGCGTTCACCAGTCAGATCAACTCGCTGAAATCCGCGGGTGGGGATGTCATCATCTCCTTCGGTGGCGCGTCCGGCGGCGAGCTGGCGCAGACCTGCACCTCGGTGTCCAGCCTGGAATCGGCCTACCAGAAGGTGGTCAGCACCTACGGGGTGACCCGGCTGGACTTCGACATCGAGGGCTCGGTGCTGGACGACACCGCGGCCAACTCCCGGCGCGACCAGGCGCTGGCCCAGTTGCAGAAGAACAATCCGTCGGTGCAGATCGACTACACCCTGCCGGTGGACCCGACCGGCCTGGAGTCCGATGCGCTGAACCTGTTGAAGGACGCCGACAGCAAGGGCGTCAAGGTCAGTCTGGTCGACATCATGACCATGGACTTCGGCGACGGCCAGAACGCGTTGTCCGACGCGGAAGCCGCGGCCAACGCCACCCACGGCCAGCTCGGGAGTGTCTACAGTGGACTTTCGTCCAGTGCGTTGTGGAACCTGATCGGCCTGACCCCGATCGCCGGCAAGAACGATGACAACGAGAACTTCACCCAGGCCAACGCGAGCACCCTGGAGAGCTTCGCGGCCGGCAAGGGCGTCGGCGAGCTGTCGTTCTGGGAGGTCGACGGCTACGACAAGGCCACCGGCTACGCCTACTCCAAGATCTTCACCAAGATCGGCTCCTGACAACGGAATCGTGCGCCGGTGGCCTTCGGTCACCGGCGCGCGGCTGTCTGCGGCCAGAAGCGGTCAGCGGCGTTGACCTGGCGTCCGCGGTCGCACACGCTACGCGCGTGGACCGGAGAACCTTCCTGCGCGGATCGGCCGTCGCGGCCGCGGGCATCGGACTTGTCGACACGAACACCCTGACGGCAGCGGCCGCTCCGGCGGTGGCGCAGGGGGCGGGTGCGCGGGTGCCGAGCGGGCTGCTCGCCGCGCTGCTGGACGACCCGCTGGGCGTGGCCACCAGCGGACTGAAGCTGTCCTGGCAGGTGCCCGCGATCGGCTCGGCCCGCCAGGTGGCCTACCAGATCCAGCTGGGCGCCGCCCCGGCCGGCCGGCTGGTCTGGGACAGCGGGCGGGTGGCCGGTGCGGCCTCCACCGCGGTCGCCTACACCGGGCCGGAACTGGCCCCGGCCACGCCGTACTGGTGGCGGGTGCGCACCTGGGACGCCAGCGGACCGGCCTCGGCCTGGTCGGCCGCGCAGCGAGTGGTGACCGCGGCCGGAAACTGGACCGGCACGCCGATCTGGGCGCCGGCCGACACCACCACGCTGACCGACGGCACCCTCACCGCCGAGGTCGCCATCGAGACGGTGTCGGCCGGATTCTGGTTGCGGGCCCAGGATTCGGCGGACAACTATCTGTGGCAGGTGTTCGCGGGCAGCCCCGGGCGCATCCGCACGCACGTGTTCCGCAACGGCGGCTACACCGTGCTGGCCGACCACGCGCTGACCGTCGACGTGCCCACGGGAACGCCCATCACCGTCGCCATCCAGCTGGCCGGTGCGGTGATCACCACCTCGATCAACGGGGTGCGGGTCGACCAGACCACCGACGCCACCTACGCCTCGGGCACCATCGGCCTGCGCAACGGTTCCACCGAATCCCAGCGCTACCAACGGATCACCTTCACCGAGCCGGACGGCACGGTGCGGGTTTCCGAGGATTTCACCACCGGGCCCGGAGTTTTCGCCGGTGGCACGGTCGACAACGGGGATCTGGTACTCGGCAAGAGCCAGACGCTGCTCGCCCAGCTCGCGCAGAGCCACGACTGGGCGTTGCTGCGCACCGAGTTCCCGTTGCCGGTCAAGCCGGTGATGAGCGCGTTCGTGCAGGCCACCGGGCAGTCGCCGGAGGGGGCGCGGCAGTACGTGTACAAGTTGTGGGCCAACGGCAGGGTGATCGGCCGCGGTCCGGTCCGCGCGATGGCCGGGGAGGCGCGCTACCACACGCATGACGTGACCTCGGTGCTTCGCCCGGGCCGCAACGCATTGGCCGCATTGTGCTACTCGGCGAGCGGCCAGGTGTTCCAGGCGCAGCTGGTGGTGGTGTTCGCCGATGGCACCCGGCAGGTGGTGGGCAGCGGCCCGGGCTGGCGGGCACTGCGCGGGGCCGAGTTGTTGCCGTACAACGGTTACACCGGTGGCGGCTACTTCAACGATCCGCAGGAGTTCTGGGACGCCCGAGCCGAGCCGGTCGGCTGGACCGAGCCCGGTTTCGACGACCGCACCTGGCTGACCCCCGGGACAGGCACAACCCCGGCCGAACTGGCTCCGGCCACGGTCAACCTGGCCGAGGAGACCATCGTCCCGGCCGCGGTGACCCAGACCTCGCCCGGGAACTGGCTGGTCGATCTGGGCCGGGAGATCGCCGGTGGGCTGCGATTGCAGGTCACGGGCAAGGCGGGCAGCACCGTCACCGTGTCGCTGGGCGAGGAACTCAACAGCGACAACGTGACCGTGCGCTACCAGTTGCGGGCGGGCAACACGTATCGCGAGGTGTGGACGCTGCGGGACGGCTGGCAGCAGATCGAGCACTGGGGCTATCGCGGATTCCGCTGGGCCCAGCTGACCACCGACCCGGGCCTGGACCTGTCCCACGCGGTGACCGGCGTGGCCCTGCACCTTCCCTGGCACGACGAGGATTCCGCGTTCGACTGCGACAATCCCGACCTCACCCGGGTGTGGGAGTTCGCCCGGTACTCGATCAAGGCCACCGCGCTGGACACCTACCAGGACACCCCGACCCGGGAACGCGGCCCGTACGAGGGCGACGCGTTCATCAACCAGAAGTCGCAGTACGCGGTGCAACGAAGTTTCGGCCTGGCGAGGTACTCGAACTCGTTGCTGTGCCGGCGACCCAGCTGGCCGACCGAGTACCACCTGATGTCGGTGCTGTCGGCCTGGGCCGACTACCTGGCCACCGGCGACGCCGACGGGCTGGCCGCCGACTACCAGTACTACGTGGCCAAGAACTTCGACGCCGACCTGGGTCCGGACAACCTGGTGCACAAGGCCCCCGGCTCGTCGGGGCAGTTCAACGGGGACCTGGTCGACTGGCCGGCGACCGACCGGGACGGGTACGTGTTCACCGACGTCAACACCGTGGTGAACGCCTTCCAGGCCGCCGCCTACGCCACCCTGGCCCAGGTCGCCGGGGTACTGGGCCGCAGCGCGGATGTGGCCGAGTACAACCAGCTGGCCGATCGGGTGCGCTCGGCCATCAACACCACGTTGCTGCCCACCGGTGCGTCATCCTATGTGGATGGTTCGGGCACCACGCACACCGCGCAGCACGCCACCGCTTTCCCGGTGGCCCTTGGCATCGCGCCCGGCGACCGGCTGTCGGCGCTTGGCCAGTTCCTGGCCGACGGCGGGATGCGCACCAGCGTGTACGGCGCGCAGTTCCTGCTGGACGCGCTGTTCGCCACCGGACAGGCCGACGCGGCGCACGCGTTGCTCACCGCGACCGGCGACACGTCCTGGCTGGCCATGCTGGACCAGTGGCACGCCACGATCGTGATGGAGGCGTGGAATCCCACGGTGAAGCCGAACACCACGTTCTCGCACGCCTGGGGCAGCGCGCCGGCCAACGTGGTGGCCGGGCAGGTGCTGGGCGTGCAGGTCACCGCGCCGGGGGCGGCGGAGGTGCGGGTGCGGCCGCATCCCGGTCCGCTGCACTGGATGCGGGGCACGGTGCCGACCATCCGGGGGCCGGTGTCGGTGGCGCTGGATCGACGGCAGGGCTTCGCGTTGACCGTGGATCTGCCGCCCAACAGCGCGGGCCGGATCGAACTGGACACGGCGGAGTTGGGCGTCGACGGCCGCCGGTTGTCGGTGCGTGCGCCGGGCCGGACGCGCAACGGCTTGTCCGGCAACGTGTTCCTGGTGGACGGGGTGCCGGCCGGGCGCACCGAGATCACCGGGTGACCGGCGCCCGTCCTGGCCCAGCGCCAATCGTCGGGCCAGGACAGCGGTGCTCAGTCGGCGGTGAGCTCGGTGGGCACCGCGTACACGTCGACCATGGCGCCGTTGCGCAACACGGTGATCGGCAGCCGGGTGCCGATCACCTCGGCGAACAGCTGCTTCTGGATGCCCTGCGCGTCGGCCACCGGCGAGCGGGCCACGGACAGCACCAGATCACCTGAGCGCAGCCCGGCCCGGTCGGCCGGACCACCGGCGATCACCTGCACCACGCGCAATCCGGCCTGCTGTCCGGTGCGGGCGGCCACCGCGGCGGGCAGCGGCGCCGGCACTCCGACGACGCCCAGGTAGGCCCGGCGCACCCGGCCCTCGACCAGCAGCGTGCTGATGATCCGCCGGGTGGTGTCGTTGATCGGGATGGCCAGGCCGAGCCCGACCCCGGCGACCGCGGTGTTGATCCCGACCACCCGACCGCGCGAATCGGCCAGCGCACCACCGGAATTGCCCGGGTTGAGCGCCGCGTCGGTCTGGATCACGTCCTCGATCACCCGGGCCGCGCGGCCCGCGCCGACCGGCACCGCCCGGCCCAGCGCGCTGACCACCCCGGCGGTGACCGAACCGGCCAGGCCGAGCGGATTGCCCACGGCGACCACCAACTGGCCCACCTGGAGCTGGTCGGCGTCGCCGAGCCGGGCCGCGGTGGGCGCGTCGCCGCGGGCGCGCAGCACGGCCAGATCGGACAGCGGATCGGCGCCGACCACGTCGAACCGCGACTCGGCGCCATCGGCGAAGGTGATGGCACCGCTGCCGCTGGCGCCGACCACGTGCGCGTTGGTGAGCAGGAACCCGTCGTCGGTGAACACCACCGCGGAGCCGCTGCCGCGTTGCCTGCGCACGCTGGCCACATGCGGGGTCACCGCCTGCGCAACGGAAATCACCGTGCGCGAATAGGCGTCCAGCGCCGCGGACTCGGTGCTGGTGCCGGTCTCCTGGTTCTCGGACATGGCACCCCTTGCCTGATTACAGAGTTACAGCGTTTGCATTCCAGTGTGCGTCGGCGCGCGGGCCGCGTGCGGCCGTTTCGCTGCCGGCGCAATCCGGACAATCGGACGAGACCGGTGACCCCCGGGTGAATTTTCCGTGGTTCCGCCCACTTCCGCGTATGTCACCGTTAGATAACGGATAGGGTCGGTCATTGCTTCATCCCACGGAGGAAACGGATGACCTTCAATCACGAGAGACGGCTTCGCCGGATCGCCGAGGAGCTGCTGGCCGACGAACGCATCGCCGGCGTGCTCACCCTGTTCGACGAGCTGCCCGCCACCCACAGCCGGGAATGGCCGCGGCGCCGCCGATCCAGGCGGGCCACCGCCGGACTGATCGCGCTGACCGTACTGCTGGGCGGGGCCATGGTGGCCTCGCTGGTCGTTGCCTCGGTCACCGGCGCCCCGGTGTTCACCGTCGGCCTTGTCCTGATGGTGCCGGCATTCCTGGTGTTCGGGCACACCTGGCAGGACCGCGCCGACGGCGGCTTCGCCTTCGGTTAGCTACCGGCTCGGCTTCATCTTCGGTTAGCTACCGGGCTCTCAGCTCCGCGTCACCGTTTTCCGACCCGCCGCGGCCAGCACCTGGCTCAGCAGCCCGGGAAACCGCTCCTCCAGATCGGCCGCGCGCAGCGACACCATGCGCCGTGTGCCCCATACCCGGGTGACGGTCAAACCGGCCTCGCGCAACACCTTCAGATGGTGCGACAGCGTGGACTTGGACAGCTCCACCGGTAGCGCGCCACAGGACAGCTCATTGCCCGCGGCGGCCAGGTCGCACACGATGGCCAACCGCGCCGGGTCGGACAGCGCGTGGAACACGGCGGTCAGTTCGATGTCCGCACACGCGGGATGGCTCACGATCCGCACCGGGCATCCGGTCCTTTCCGCGAGGATTCACCCGATTCGATGGTAGTCGATCGTGGCGGTCCGATCGGGTGGTCCGACGGCGCGCAACGCGGTGCCCTCGGATGCTTCGGCGGTGCGCGGCACGGGGCTCCCGGGCGCTTCAGCCGCGCGGAACGCCGAGCCTGCGGGTGCTTCGGACTCGCCAAGCACCGAATCGTAGGCTGGTCCGGCCGCGCTGAGGACCGCGCCGAGCACGCCGGGGAACTGGCGTTCCACCTCGGTGAAGCGCAGTTCGTTGCGCCGGTAGCTGCCCTCCTGCACCACCCGCAGCAGCCCGGCCAGCCGCAGCACCTTCAGATGGTGCGACAGCGTGGACATGCTGACCGCGACCTCGAAGGCGCCGCAGGTCAGGGCCTGCTCGGCGGCCAGCCGGCAGACGATGGCCAACCGCACCGGATCGGCCAGCGCGTGCAGCAGCATCGGGAGGGTGACCGACTCGATGGCAGGGTGAACGACGGCACGCATGGTTGGCCATCATAGACGATCCCGAAGCGGGATTGTCCCAAGTGGACAATCACGCTTTCCCTTGCTGCCAAGGGATCTCCAAGAATGGGCGGCCACCTACGGTCATTTCCATCTGAAATGGACGAACACCCGGCCGAAGTTGTCCTTGTCCTTCTCCACCCGGTGGTACAAGGCCTTGATGTCCTTGCGGTCCAGGAAGCGCAGCACGTGCTTCTTCAGTGCGCCGGACCCCTTGCCGGGGATGATTTCCACCAGCGGCGCCTTCTTGGCCACCGCCTCGTCGATGATCGCCTGCAGCGCGCGGTCGATCTCGCCGCCGCGGTTGTAGATGTCGTGCAGGTCCAGCTTGAGTTTCATCGGATCACCCGTTACTTCAACACGTTCACCGCGCGCGCGATGACCAGGCTGATGGTGGACAGGGCGATGATGCTCTGGGCGGTCATCAGCGCCTTGGCCCACCGGGACAGGGGCATGGTGTCGGTGGGGGAGAAGGCCACCACGTTGGTGAAGCTGACGTAGAGGTAGTCGATGAACCGCGGCTCCCAGTGCCGGGGCGCCAGTTCGGGGCTGGTCATCTGCGGGAACAGGAAGTCCGGGTAGGGCGTGGTTGCCTTGGCCCGGGCGAACGGGCCGCCGCGATCCAGTTCCCAGTACCAGATGCCGAACGCGATGATGTTGGTCAGGTAGATGGCCGCGCCGCTGCCCAGCAGGCCCAGCGCGTCGCCACTGGTCTGCCCGGTCAGGATCGAGTGGTCCAGCAGGCCCGCGGAGATCCCGTTGTCCAGGGTGATCGCGGCGACCACGGCCATGCTGGCCCACTTGCCCACCGTGGTGGTGCGGGAGAGCCGGATCGGGTTGATCGCCAGCAGCACGGCCAGCAGCACGACCTCCAGCGCGGGCACCAGCCAGCGCGGATCGAGGCCGTAGTTGTGCGGGATGCTCAGTTGTAGTCCGATCGCCACCAGAATCGCCGCAGCCGCGGGCAATCGGTTCTCCGGGCCGGTGGGCCGCAGCCAGGCCGGGACCTCGCCCTCCAGATGCTCCGCCTCCCGGCCCAGCCACCACAACCGGCCGGTGAGCTCGCCGGGACGGCGGAATTGCCGGTATGCGGGCGGTTCGCCCGATTCCGGTGGTTGCTCCGGCGGGTTCGGCGGTGTCATCCCACCAGTGTCGGGGATCGCGCCGCGGTTATCCGGACGACGGGCCGTTCCACGAATCGGTACAGCGGCCAGGCCAGCGCCAGGGTGACCGCGAACATCCCGGCCAGCACGCCGAACCCGGCCGCGGTGCCCCAGGTCCGCCCGCCCAGCAGCCGGTCGCCGTAGATCAGCACCTGGTAGTGCACGATGTAGACGGCGAAGGCCAGTTCGCCCAGCCGCACCGCGGACCGGGTGCGCATCGGGGAGCGGGTCTCCCGGACATCGCCGCTCGCGGCCGCGCCGACCAGCAGGGCCAGCGGCACGATCAGCACCGCGACCGCCGCGTACAGCAGCGAGACCTGGGTCTGGATCACCAGGGCGAGAGCCACCAGCAGCAGCGCCGGGCCCTGGCCGATCCGGATCCAGCGGCCGGCCTGCACGATCCGGGCCAGCAGGATGCCCATGACGAACTCCAGCATCCGCACCGGCGGGCAGAAGTAGACCAGCCAGTACCGGGGCAGCGAGGTGCCTTCGGCGAACAGCGGGGTCCCGGGCAGCAGGTCGGCCAGGATGGGCATCACGAAAATGACCGCCACGATCACCCAGAACGCGGTCCAGAGCAGGCGTTCGGGGATCCGGCGCAGCAGCGGCAGCAGCGCCGGGAAGGCCAGGTAGAACAACAGTTCGGCGGACAGCGACCAGCTGGGCACGTTGACCCCGGCCAGCAGCGGCACGCTCGGCCACCAGGCGTGCACCAGCAGCGCGTTGGCGGCCAGGACGGGCTTGTCCACCGGCTGGCCGATGATCACCAGGCCGAGCACGGCCAGGGCGCAGCCGACGAGGTTGTTCGGATAGATCTTGGCCGCGCGGCGCAGCCAGAACGCGCCTGTGGTGTCGTCGGGCTGGTGGGAGAAGGCGAGCACGAAACCGCTGAGGATGAAGAAGAACTCCACCGCGGACAGGCCGGAGCGAACCGTCAGGGTGGACATCAGATCGTTCACCCGTTGATCGGCGAACACGTGGATCACCGTGCTGTGGCACAGAAAAACGAGCACGGCCGCGGGAAACCGAAGACTGGTCAACGAGGGCAGCCGATGCACCCTGCTCGGCCCTGCGGTGACCATGTTCTCCCCCGACCCCGACCCCGACGTCCGGCCACGGTGTGCGGGCGAACGTCATTCAGGATAGGCCGTCCGATGGGCCGGGATGGGGCTTTTTCAGCACGTCGTACCTGATGGGGCCCTCAGGCGGGCGCCTGGCCGATGCGCACCGGGGCGAGGCTGTTGGGCTCGATGGGTTCGTGGCAGTGCCCGCAGACGGTGGCCGCGTGCAGTTCGGCCCCGCAGTCGTGGCGCAGCACGGTGGGTGGCGGGCCGTCGGTGACGTAGCGGTCGCCCCATTCCATCAGGGACAGCAGGATCGGGTTGAGCGCGCGGCCGGCCTCGGTGGGCACGTACTCGAAGCGCGGTGGCTGCCATTCGTACTGGCGCTTCTCCAGCACGCCCGCGTCGACCAGGGTGCGCAGGCGAGTGGCCAGGATGTCGCGGCTGGCGCCGGTGTTGCGGGCGATCTGGTCGAACCGGCGGGCGCCGAGCATGATCTCGCGCAGCGCGAGCAGGCTCCAGCGCTCGCCCACCACGCTCAGCGCGTTGGCGATCGAGCATTCCCGGCCCCGGGCCGCCATGGTCACCTCCGGCTTTTCACGGTACTAGGCGCCAGTTGGGAAAACCAACTCAGCTGCCCGGGTATTGACTCGATCAGGGTGTGTCGGTCATAGTGAGTTGGAAAAACAAACTCAGCTGATGGAGGTCGCGCGGTGTCCGAACGTCGCGGAAAAGTAGCCCGGCTCGCCGAGCATCCGACCGTGCGCGCGGTGCGCGAACGCCACCCGGACGGGACAAAATCTCCGAGCACCATCGACGCGACCTGGCTGCGGGAGCTGTGTCTGTCCGCGGGTGCGTCGGACACCGCCGCGGTGTCGCTGGATCATCCTGATCTGGCCGGGGAACGCGAGCATGTGCTGGCCGCGCTGCCCGGTGCGCGCAGCCTGATCAGCCTGGTGGTGCGGATGAACCGGGACAACGTGCGGTCCCCGGCCCGCAGCGTGGCCAACCAGGAGTTCCACCGGTCCGGCGAGATCATCAACGAGGCCGCACGCACGATCGTGCAAGCGTTGCAGGACAAGGGATATCGCGCGATCAACCCATCGGCCACGTTCCCGATGGAGATGGACCGCTACCCCGGGCGGATCTGGGTGGTGGCGCACAAGACGGTTGCCGTTGCCGCTGGGATGGGCGCGATTGGCATCCACCGCAACGTGATCCATCCCCGGTTCGGCAATTTCATCCTGCTGGCCACGCTGTTGGTGGACGCCGAAGTCGGCTCGTACGGGGAGAGACTGGACTACAACCCTTGCCTGGAATGCAAACTCTGCGTCGCGGCGTGTCCGGTCGGGGCGATCGGCAAGAACGGGGAGTTCGACTTCCGGGCCTGCTCCACGCACAACTACCGGGAGTTCATGGGCGGGTTCACCGACTGGGTGGAGACCGTGGCCGACAGCAGGGACGGGGCGGATTTTCGTGGTCGGGTGACCGACTCGGAGAACGCGTCCATGTGGCAAAGCCTGTCGTTCAAGGCGAACTACAAGGCGGCGTACTGCATGGCGGTGTGCCCGGCGGGGGAAGATGTGATCGAGCCGTACCTGGCGGACCGGCGGGTCTTTTTGGATCTGGTGGTGAAACCGTTGCAGGAGAAGAAGGAGACGTTGTACGTGCAGGCGGGGTCGGCGGCGGGGGAGTATGCGCGGCGGAGGTTTCCGCACAAGGCGGTGAAGGAAGTGTGATCGGTTTTGGGGCGGCGAGGTCCGCGCTTCGATTTCTGGGGCAGCGAGGCCCCGCGCTTCGGGGTTGGCAAGCGCGGGGCCCTTCGGCATGCCTACCGACTTTGGGCGGGTGCGCTCGGCAGGATGACGCACACCTTTTCGCCGTGCGGCGTGGCGCGCCATGCGGACAGCGCTTCGGCGGTGATCTCCGCGAGTCGCGCCAGTGCGCCCTGGTCGACGACCAGGTGCAGCATTCCGGTCGCGTGGCCGACGTCGAACTGGGCTTGGTCGCCGATGACCTCGCAGGACAGCGAACAGTCCTCGTCGACGGATGCCCAGGTGGCCAGGCCGATACCCCGATGGGTGAACATTGTTCCTCTTTCCGCGGTAGCGCTACCGCTTTTCCTTTGGTGGCAGGTCAGTTCCGTGCCGGGGCGAGCCGACCGTTGGCGCCCCAGCGAATGGCGACGGTGGCCACGAACCAGCGGCCATCCGGCACGATCTCCGCACCGGCCACGTCGTACTCGCGGCGCAGTCCGGTGATCCAGTTCTCCGCTTCGGCTGGGGCGCTGAAGCGCAGCGAGACGATCTGCTCCGGGGCGAACTCACACGATGATCCGTCCACGCCGAGGACGGTATGCGTGATCAGGAACCGGTCGTTTTCTCCTGGAAAACGCCCCCCGGCTGGGTTACACGAGCAGACCGGCCCGGTAGGCCATGCCACGAAGCTCGCGCCCGGCCGTATCTCGTTTGGCCCGCGCCAGCAACTCGCTCAGGGTGTCCCGGGTGAACGGGTGCCGGTGCACGTGATCCGGCGAGATTTCCTCGGCCCGGCGGAGCATCCACACCGCCACGTCCCGCTGCTTCGGCAGGTGGGCCAACGACCGGCCGTACTCCCGCCAGTACACCGCTTCGCGGGCCCGCACGGTCAGCGCGGCTGGGTTGACCGTTTCGGCGATCTGCGCGGCCTCGGCGTACTCGCCGGTTTCCAGCGCGCCCTGCACTCGCCAGACAGAGACATTCGACGGCCCGAAGCCGAAGCCCATCAGGTTGGTTTCGCCGGTGCGTGCCGCCAGTTCGGCGGCGTAGTCGAGAGCGGCGGCGCGTCCCGCCTGGTCCTTGCGGGCGGCCGACACGAGGGAAGCGGCCAGCGCAAGGGAACCGGCCAGTTGCGTGTCTTCAACTGTGGTCGGTGCGAGTTGTGCCCCGGCCAGGACTCGGGCTGCGGTGTCGAACGAGCCCGCGGCCAGTAGACCGAGGGCGGTTCCGTAGGCGCCGATCCCCAGTGCGATCGGTTCGTCGAGTTGTTCGGCGGCTTGGCGGGCCAGCGTCGCGGCCTGCCAGGACAGGTCGATGGGCGCGCCGATCGCCGCGAGCCAGGCCTGGGTGCCTTGCATATGGGTCAATGCCAGCAGCCGCAGCACATCCCGCTCGTCCCGGTGCGCGGCCAGGGTGGTGTGCAGGTCACGGATGAGCGCGGGCAGCCGCGTGCCGACCGTGGTCGAGTCGGCGGCGTTCTGAGTCTCCAACAGCTCGCCTACGCGCGCCCGCAACTGGTCGGCTGGCTGGATCTCGCCGAGTGGCTCGGCCAGGCTGATGGCCAGTAGCGCCTGCCGGACCTCGATCAGGGAGCGGTCGTCCACCGGTTGCCGCAGAAACTCCCGTGGCACACCGGTGATGTCGGTCGGCGCCACTTCCAGTGCGCCCGCCAGACCAGCGGCCAGGCCGCGGCTGTCCAGCGTGCGGCGACCGGCTTCGAGATTGGCCAGGTGGCTCTTGGATATCCCGGCGCGGTCGGCGACGACCTGCAGGCTCCACCCGCGAGTGTGCCTGAACTGCCGCAACCGACGCCCGATCTCCGAGCTCGTCATCGCTCCGCTCCGCCGAGGTGCGCTCCCCGTCTGCCTCGCGGGGAGGATGCCACCAGGGTAGCCGGGCAGGCCGACGTGCCCCGGCTGATCAGTTCCAGGCCAGGGCGCCGCGCTGTCGAACTGGGCTTGGTCGCCGATGACCTCGCAGGACAGCGAACAGTCCTCGTCGACGGATGCCCAGGTGGCCAGGCCGATACCCGATGGGTGAACATGCTTCCTCTTTCCGCGGTAGCGCTACCGCGATCCTTTGGTGGCAGGTCAGTTCCGTGCTGGGGCGGGGGCGAGCCGACCGCTGGCGCCCCAGCGAATGGCGACGGTGGCCACGAACCAGCGGCCATCCGGCACGATCTCCGCACCGGCCACGTCGTACTCGCGGCGCAGTCCGGCGATCCAGTTCTCCGCTTCGGCTGGGGCGCTGAAGCGCAGCGAGATGGTCTGCTCCGGGGCGAATTCGGTCACGGCGTCACCTCCGATCGGCAAAAGGTGACGCTACAAACAAGATCAGCGAGGTAGGGGGACGATCCGTCCCCCTACCCGAACGGGTCACGCGCTGGGCAGGATGCCCATCCGCTCCGCCAGCTCGACTGCAGTGGACTTGGTTGCGCCGCGAGCCGAGCGGGCCAACTCGACCGCGGCCCCGCGGGTGAGCGGAGAGAATGGCGTCGTCTCGGGTGCGGTCACAAAGGACTGTTCGAGGAGGCGCAACGCGTCTTCGAACTCACGTCGCTGCAGGTGGCCTGCGGCTATCTCGCCATAAAGTCGGCCGCGCCGCTCCCGTGATGGCACCTGTTCGGCGTCGATGTCCTCGGCCCGTTGGACCGCTTCTCCGTGGCGCCGCAACAAAGCCGCGATGCTCACGCCGTGGAGAGCGACGTTTCCCCGGCCGAAAGCGGTCTGCGGGTGTGAGTAGTGAACGTCCACGGTGCGGCCGATGTTCTCCGCGGCATCCCAGAAGCGCCAGGCGACACCGTCCTGGCCCTGGTGGGCGGCGGAGACGGCGCAGTGCAGTTTGAGGCTGCCCAGCAGCGCGGCCGAATCGGTGGTGCCGTCGAGGTGCTGCTCCAACTCGGCGGCGGCACCGGCGACGGTGCGCAGGGCGTTGTCGGGGTCCAGGGCCCGCAGCACGTGCCCGTAACTCCACGCGCCGAACGCGAGACTGACCGGATCGTCGGCGGCCCGGGCCGCGCGAGCCGCGCGGTCGACCAGCACGCGCCCGACCTCCGGCTCGGTGATGTCGACGGCCAGGTGCTGGGCAAGGCTGTAGGCACTCGCGAGCGCGGCCTGCGCACGGCGGGCTTGCGTACCGTCGAGCACGATCGTGGCCCGCTCCAACTCGGCGATCAGCGCCGGGAGCCGATCGGCCACGGTCGAGCGGTTGTCCGGCACGGTGTGCCAGACGGTCCACAATGTACTGATGCTGCGGGCCAGATCCGTGATATCCGGCGATGTTCCGGTTCTGGTGGACGGCGAGAAGGACATATCGCCGACGATCTCGCGCACCGTGACGGCCGCCGGATGGCTGGAGCCTTCCCACGCGGAGATCGGCATCGGCCGGTCACCGTCGACGAGCACCGACAGGTCGTCGACACGGAGCACCCGGGCGATACGCAGCAGCGCCGGAAGCGAGACACCGCGCTCGCCGCGCTCGATGCGCTTGAGCCAGTCCGTGGAGTAGCCGACCAGACCGGCGAGGACGGCCCGCGACATCCCGCGCCGTTCTCGAAGGTGGCGGATGATCTCACCGGTGCTCAGGTTGGTCGGATCGCCGTCCACGGGCACGCCTTCTTCGCCGAGGTGCGCTCCCCGTCTGCCTCGCGGGGAGGATGCCACCAGGGTAGCCGGGCAGGCCGACGCGCCCCGGCTGATCAGTTCCAGGCCAGGGCGCCGCGCTCGGCCCAGTACTGCTCCGCGGGCTCGGCCAACTCGGCCAGGGAGTCCAGTTCCGTCTGGGTCAGGGCGAGGTCGAGAGCGGCCAGGTTCGCGGTCAGCTGGGCCACGCTGGCCGGGCCCAGCAGCACCGTGTCGGCCCAGGGCTGGGCCAGGGCCGCGGCCAGCGCTACCGCGTCCGGGCCGACGCCGCTTCGGGAAGCGATACCGGCCACCGGTTCCGGTGGGTTGACGGCGAGCCTTCCGTTGGCCAATGGCTCCTTCACCAGCACCTGCGCACCGGCCGCGTGAGCTCGGGCCAGGGCGGGCGCGACCGAGGACTCCAGCGGGTTCCAGGTGGACTGGACCGCGGTGAACACCGGCTGCCCGGACACGTCGTTCAGCGACAGCGCCCGGTCGATCGCGTCGGCCTGCGCCGGACCCGAGGTGGAGAAGCCGACTTTCACCCCGCTGGCGGCCAGTTCGCCAAGGGCGGCAACGAGTTCCACGTCGTCGAACAGTGGAGAATCCACCGTGAGCGAATGGACCTGGTAGAGCGCCAGGTGTTCGCCCAGGAGGTCGCGGGTTTCGGCCAGCTGGCTGCGGAATCTGGCCAGCGAGTGTTCTTTGACCTCGTGGACTTCGGCGTCCAGGCGCCAGTCGCCGACGTAGGCGTAGCCCCATTTGCTGGAGACCGTCACATCACCGTGGCGGCGGTCGGACAGCCAGCCGGACAGGAACTCCTCGGCCCGGCCATAAGACCGGGCCACGTCGACCCGGCGCACGCCCGCGGCGTACGCGGTGTCCAGCACGGCCCAGCTGGCCGCGCGCAACTCCTCGACGCCGCGGTCTGCGGGTAGGGCGCCGTCCCGGCCCAGATTGATGTACGCCGGCCGACCCAGGGCGGCCAGGCCGATTCCCACGCGATCAACACTCACCACGCCCTGACCATAACGCGACCGGACCGGGTGGATCAGAAGTAGCCTTCCCGTTTGCGGTCTTCCATGGCGGCCTCGGACAAGCGGTCATCGGCGCGGGTCGCGCCGCGTTCGGTCAGGCGGCTGGCGGCGACCTCGGTGATGATGTCGGCCACGGTGGTGGCGTGGGATTCCACCGCGCCGGTGCAGGATCCGTCGCCGACGGTGCGGTAGCGCACGGTCAGGTTCTGGGGGTGTTCTCCCTCGCGGGGTCCGCCCCAGGGGCCGGAGGTGAGCCACATGCCGTCGCGGCGGAACACCTGGCGTTG
>DASZNF010000050.1:0-58430 GCA_035551355.1 Pseudonocardiaceae bacterium
CGAGAGCGCCGAGCCAATCGAGCCGGGCGAGCCGGGCGAGCATTTCAAGGCACCAGAACTGATTGCGGCTTCCGAATACCGCGAAGCCGCCGATTTCCCCTATGCCGGAACGGAAATCGCGGAGCGGGAGCCAGCCCCGGCACCCGCTTCCTATGGTCTGCCCCGATTCCCGGCCCCCACTCCGGCCACCGCCACCGGCCCGGCCACCATGGGCGCCGCCGCGGGCGCGGCCCGCGCAATCTGGCTGCTGGCCCGGCGCGAGGCCCGCAGCCGGGCCACCGGCGCCCCACTGCTGATCGGCACCGCCGCGCTGGCCATACTGCTCGCCGGTTATCTGATCCTGCAGGGCCTGGTCATCGACCGGTCGCAGACCATCCGGGTCGGGCTCGCGGGTCAGGCCATCGGGTTGGAATCGGGACTGCAGGCCGGCGCGGCCCAGCTCGGGCTCTCCGTCGACATCAGTCAGGTCGCCACGGTCACCGAGGGCACCGACGCGGTCCGGCACGGTCGGCTGGACGTGCTGGTTTCCGGGGCCACCGACGCCCTGCAGGTAACCGTGGCCCGGGAGTTGGATCCGCGGTTGCGCACCGCACTGGACGGACTCGTCCGCGCGCAGACACTGGACGCGCAGCTGGCCGAGGCGGGACTGAAACCCTCCGATGTGGACAGTGCGCTCGCCCAGGCCGGGGTCAAGCAGGTCGTGCAGTTACTGCCCAGCGATCCGGGCCGCGGGCAGCGGCTGGTGGTGGGGCTGGCCATGGCCGTGCTGCTGGCCAGCGTGCTGGGGTCGTGCGGCACGTTGGCCGCGCGGGGAGTGGCGGAGGAGAAGTCCTCGGGCATCGCCGAGGGATTGCTGGCCGTCACGCCGCCGGGCCGGTTGCTGGCCGGGCGGATCATCGGGCTCGGTGTACTCGGGCTGGTGCAGCTGTTGGTACTCGGGCTGCTGGGCATCGCGGTGGCCGCGGCGGTCGGGCTGCCGGTTGGCGGCAGCGGCGCCGCGCTTGGCTACGGGCTGCTCTGGTTCGCGCTGGGATTCTGCTTGTACGGCACCGGATTCGCGGTCGCGGGCGCGTTGGTCGCGCGCCGGGATCAGCTGCCGAGGGCGATCGCGCCGGTCGCGTCCGCGTTGTCGGTGGCGGTGCTGGCCGGGTTCGCGCTGCTCGGGCTGGCCGGTGCCCAGGAGGGCGAGGGCGCGGTGGCCGCGTTTTCCGTATTGCCACCGTTCGCGCCGGTGCTGCTGCCCGGCCGGCTGGCGTTGGGCTCGGTCCCGGGCTGGCAGGTCGCGCTGGCCGTGGTGCTCATGCTGGCCGCGATCGCCGGGCTGGCCCGGTTCGCCGGCCGGGTCTACCCCTCGGCGCTGCTGCGCGAGGGCGACCCGGTCCGGCTGCGGGAATTACTGCACCACCAGGAAAACGAGCTCAGCGGCTCTCGATCGGCTTGAAGTCGCGCTCGCCCGGTCCGGTGTAGACCTGGCGGGGGCGGCCGATCTTGGTGGCCGGGTCCTTGACCATCTCACGCCAGTGCGCGATCCAGCCGGGCAGCCGGCCGATGGCGAACAGGACGGTGAACATCCGGGTCGGGAAGCCCATCGCGCGGTAGATCAGTCCGGTGTAGAAGTCCACGTTCGGGTACAGCTTGCGCTCGATGAAGTAATCATCCGAAAGCGCCCGCTCCTCCAGCTGCTTGGCGATGTCCAGCAGGCGGTCGTCACCGCCGAGCTTGCCAAGCACCTCGTCGGCCACCGACTTGATGATCTTCGCGCGCGGGTCGTAGTTCTTGTACACCCGGTGCCCGAAGCCCATCAGCTTCACGCCGGCTTCCTTGTTCTTCACCTTGTTGACGAACGAATCCACGTCGCCGCCGGACTCGCGGATGCCCTGCAGCATCTCCAGCACCGCCGCGTTCGCCCCGCCGTGCAGCGGACCGAACAGCGCGTTGATCCCGGCCGACACGCTGGCGAACAGGTTGGCCTCCGAGGAACCGACCAGGCGCACCGTGGAGGTGGAGCAGTTCTGCTCGTGGTCGGCGTGCAGCACGAACAACAGGTCCAGCGCGCGAGCCAGCGCCGGGTCGATCTCGTAGGGCTCGGCGGGCAGCCCGAAGGTCATCCGCAGGAAGTTCTCCACCAGGCCCAGCGAGTTGTCCGGGTACAGGAACGGCTGGCCGACCGACTTCTTGTAGGCGTAGGCGGCCAGCGTGGGTACCTTCGCCAGCAGCCGCACCGTGGACAGCTCGACGTTCGGCTCGTCGAAGGGGTTGAGGCTGTCCTGGTAGAAAGTGGACAACGCGGACACCGCGGAGGACAGCACCGGCATCGGGTGCGCGTCCCGCGGGAAGCCGTCGAAGAAGCGCTTGAGGTCCTCGTGCAGCAGGGTGTGCCGCTTGATCTTGTCGGTGAACTCTTCCAGCTGCGTCTGGGTGGGCAGCTCGCCGTAGATCAGCAGGTAGCTGACCTCGATGAAGTTCGATTTCTGAGCCAGCTGTTCGATCGGGTAACCGCGGTAGCGCAGAATTCCGGCGTCGCCGTCGATGTAGGTGATCTCCGACGAGCAGGACGCGGTGTTCACGAATCCCGGATCGAGCGTGACCAGACCGGTCGTCGACAGCAGCTTGGTCACCCCGATGCCCGGCGCGCCCTCGGTGGCCGGATTGATCGGCAGGTCCAGTTCGCCGCCTGGGTAGCGCAGCGTCGTGCTGCTCGCTCCTGAGGTCGCGTCGGGCATTCGAATCCCTCTCACGCTTGGCGGGACAGCACCCGGGCCGATCGAGGAGTGCGCCAGCTCCGCATGCGACACTCACGCTGGCGACCCGCGCGACCACACGGTCGGGATGGCCGACCGCGGCACCGCCCCATTGGGGTCTTCTAAGTCACCATCCACGCTAGTAGCCCACACGCTCCGCGCCCAGTCAGACGACCATCGGGTCGCCCACATTGGGATATCGGTCACAGCAACCGGGTGAAATCGGGCGCGTCATAAGGACGGGTAGCGTGTTACCCATCCGTGTAGATGTTGATCACCGAAAGTAACTGCCGTCTAGCACCCACGTGAGCGTATGCCGACCGCAACGAGCCTCCGCCCCAACCGCCCAGCCAGGCCCACGCCGGTCATTTCGGACCGCTGGCGCCGAAGGTACACCTCCACCCCGGTGGTGATCACGGCCTGCCTGGTGAGCCTGGCGATCCTCGGCGCGGTCGCCGCGTACATCTACACGCTCAGCCCGCCCGCGTTCATGGACCTGGACGTCTATCGCAAGGGCGTGCAGGCCTGGTGGCACGGCAAGGACATGTACGGCGCGCTGCCCAAGACCATCGCGGGCAACTACCTGCCGTTCATCTACCCGCCCTTCGCCGCGATCATCTTCGCGCCGCTGGCCGCGCTGCCCTGGGTGCCCGCGGCCGTCGCGATGGAAGCGCTGTCGCTGATCAGCCTGATCGTGGTGATCTACCTCACCGTGCGTAGGGCCTGGCCGGCCGGCGGCCGGCGGGGCGCGCTGGTGGCCACCGCCGTGCTGGCCCCGGCCGTGCTCAAGCTGGAGCCGGTCTACGACACGCTGTGGTTCGGCCAGATCAACCTGGTGCTGATGCTGCTGGTCGTGGCCGATCTGCTGGTGGTCAATCCGCGCTGGCCCCGGGGCGCGCTGATCGGCGTCGCCGCCGCGATCAAGCTGACGCCCGCCGTGTTCGTGCTGTATTTCTTGCTGCGCAAGGACTTTCGCTCGGCGATCAACGCCGCGGTGGCCGGCGCGATCGCCACCGCGATCGGTTTCCTTGTCGACTGGTCCGGTTCGGCGCAGTACTTCTTCGGCTCCACCGGCGGCGCCCGCTCGGTCGGCGGTTCGCTGTACTACACCAACCAGACCATCGACGGCGGCCTGGCCCGGCTGGGCATCACCGGCCACCACCTGACGCTGCTGTGGCTGACCGGCGTGGCCATCGTCGCGGTGTTCAGCTTCGTGGCCATCCACCGCGCCCACCTGCTCGACGACGCCCCGCTGGCCATGGTGATCACCGCGGGCTTCGGGCTGATCGCCTCGCCAACCTCCTGGGGCCACCACTACGTCTACGCGGTGCCCGCGCTGATCGTCATGGGCGCCCACGCCGTGCGCACCCGCAGGCGCGGCTGGATCGCCGCCCTGCTGATCACCACCGCGATGTTCTTCGTCGCGCCGTTCGACTACCTGCCCGGCGGCGGGAACGTCGAGCTGGCCTGGCGGTGGTGGCAGGAGCTGCCCGGCAACAGCTACACCATCCTGGCCGTGGCACTGCTGATCGGCTTCGGCGCGCCCACCGTGTACCGGACCCTGCGGGCGCAGTTCGGCCAGCGGCCGGAGTCGGTCGAGCCGGCCGGCACCGGCGAGCCGGGCCGGTGAGCCCAGCCACCGCCACTCTCGAACCACCGGAGGACGGCCTGGTCGCCGCCCCGCCCGAGGTGCGGGCGGCGCTGCCGCCACTGAGACGGTCCTGGGTCTGGTACCGCTCCCCCGGGCTGGCGGTGCCGGCCTGGATCGTCAGCCTGACCGGCATGATCGGCTACGCGGTCTGGGTCTACCAGACCGCGCCGCACGGCTTCGTCGACCTGGCCGTGTACCGGTTCGGCATTCGCGCCTGGTGGCACGGCGGCGACCTGTACGGGCACCTGCCCGCGACCGTGGCCGGGCACCTGCCCTATGTGTACCCACCGATCACTGCGGTCATTCTCGCCCCGCTCAACGCGCTGACCTGGGACGGCGCGATCATCGCCACCCTGGTCGCCTCGCTGCTCGCGCTGATCGTGGTGGTGTACCTGACTTTCCTGCGCGTCTTCCCCGGCGCGGGCCGGCGCGGGGCGCTGCTGGCCGCGGCCGCGCTCACCCCGGTGGCGCTGTCCCTGGAACCGGTGTGGGACACGCTCTGGTACGGCCAGATCAACATCGTGCTGGCCGCCATGGTGCTGATCGACTGCTTCGCCACCAGCAAGCGCTGGCCGCGCGGCGTGCTCATCGGCGTCGCCGCCGCGATCAAGCTGACGCCCGCCGTGTTCCTGCTGTACTTCCTGCTGCGCAAGGACTTCCGCTCGGCGAGCCGGCTGGTGATCAGCACGGCGGTGGTCACCGCGGCCGGGTTCGCGGTGAACTGGGGCGGCTCGGTGAAGTACTGGTTCGGCGCGTCCGGCGGCGCCCGGTCGATCAGCGGTTCGCCGTTCTACACCAACCAGACCGTCGACGGACTGCTCGCCCGCTGGGGCCTGGCCGGTCCGCAGCAGACCGCGATCTGGCTGGCCTGCGCGCTGGTCCTGCTGGCCGCCACCGTGCTCGGCGTGCACCGGGCCGGGCGGCTGGGCGATACGCCGCTGGCCGTGGTGATAACCGCCGGTTTCGGGCTGGTCGTCTCGCCCACCTCGTGGAGCAACCACTGGGTGTACGTGGCGCCGGCGCTGATCGTGCTGGCCGGGCACGTCTGGCGGCAGCGCGGCCCGCTCTGGGGCCCGGTCTGCGTCGCGGTGGGCGCGGTGTTCGGCCTCGCCCCGTTCCTCTACCTGCCGCTGCCCGCCACCGGCTGGACCCCGCTGCAGCAGATCCCGGGCAACGCATTCCTCATCACGGGCGTGGTCCTACTGATCGGGTTCGCGCTGCCGGACGTGCCGGTGGCCTGGCGCGCGGCACGTGTCAGACTCGGACGCCACCCCAGCCCTGTCCCCTGCGAGAGGTGAGATCCGGAAAGTGACCACGACACTCGACACCCGCCAGGGCGAGCGCGCCGCGGTCCGCCGGTTCGACCTGGGCGCGGCCGCACGCTGGTACCGCAACCTGCCGCTGCTGGCCGTGGTGTGCCTCGGCTCGCTGATCTACATCGTGCTCTGGTCGCGAAACGCCTACCAGACCAACCCACGCGGCTTCGAGGATCTGGACGCCTACCGCCTCGGCGTGCAGGCCTGGTGGCACGGCCAGGACATGTACGGCCACCTGCCGCTGGTGGACACCCGCATCGAGCTGCCGTTCCTGTACCCGCCGTTCGCCGCGCTGGTGTTCAGCCCGCTGGCCCTGCTGGCCTGGCCCGCGATGGTCATCACCATGCTGGTGGCATCCCTGGCCTGCCTCGGCGTGATCAGCTACGTGTGTGTGCGCCGCGCCTGGCCGGGCGGGGGCATCCGCGGGGCGCTGCTGGCCAGCGCGGTGCTGGTGCCGTTGTCGCTGTCCACCGAACCGGTCTACGACACCCTGTGGTTCGGCCAGATCAACCTGTTGCTGATGCTGCTGGTCGTCCTGGACTGCCTGGTGATCAGTCCGAAGTGGCCGCGTGGCTCGCTGATCGGCATCGCCGCCGCGATCAAGCTGACGCCCGCCGTGTTCCTGCTGTACTTCTTGCTGCGCAAGGACTTCCGCACCAGCGTGACCATCGTGATCTCCGGCGTGGCGGCCACCGCGATCGGGTTCGTGGCGTCCTGGCCGGGCTCGCTGACCTACTGGTTCTCCTCGACCGGCGGGGCGCGCGGCATCAGCGGCACCGGGTTCATCGGCAACCAGTCCCTGGACGGCGGCCTGGCCCGGCTGGGCTTCGCCCAGCACGAGCAGAGCATGCTGTGGCTGACCCTGGTGGTGGTGTGCGGGGCGCTGACCGTGCTGGGCGTGCTGCGGGCCCAGCGCATGGGCTCGGACGTGCTGGCCCTGTCGGTGATCGCCGCGTTCGGGCTGCTGGCCTCGCCGGTGTCCTGGGGCCACTACTACATCTACGAGATCCCGGCGGTGGCCGCGATGGTGGCCGTCGGGCTCCAGCGGCGCAGGCCGGGCTGGCTGGTGGCCGCGCTCGGGCTGGGCATCGTGGTGTGGGTGCCACCGTTCTTCTACGTCGACGACGGCGGCTACGTGCGCACCCTGACCCAGCAGCTCAAGGCCAGCGGCTTCGTCGTGGCCCTGCTGGTGCTGCTGGTGGCGCTGGCCGTGCCCGTGCTCCCCGCGGTGGCCCGCCGGCTGCGGGCCGGCCGGGAATCAGCCCTCGCCGGGCCGGACGAAGCCCTCGCCGTGCGGGACGAGGTTGAGTAGCTCCAGGTCCCAGCCCTGGCTCTCGCACCAGTCCTCGGCGTCCTGCCGGGACAGCACCTGGGCGCCGGGCGGCCGTTCCCGGTCCAGCCGGGCCCAGCCATCGGGGGCCAGCACGTGCAGCAGGCCCTCGCGCAGGGCCAGCAGCCGGCCCTCGGGGAACGCCATGGTCGCCTCGGTGCGCAGGAACCGCACCGGCTCCGGACGGGTCATGCGCACATCATGGCAACGCCCGGCCGCGCCAACAATCGCAAACCGGTAACCGTTCGCCATCCCTCCAGTTAACTTGAGGTCAGCGCGGAAAATCGGATGCCGGCGAAGGGGACGTTCCGTAACGTCGAACCTCGCGTCTGGATGCGATTGGGGACCTTCGTGCGCGACCAAGCCGACCACCCGCCCAAATCCACTTCGACTCTGGCCACCCTGCGCAGGCTTGCGCCCTATGTGCGGCCGGTGCGCCGACCGCTGCTCGGGGCCGCCGCCTCGACCATGCTCGCCACCCTGTGCGGGCTGGCGATTCCCCTTGTGCTGCAACCGATTCTGGACGGACCGGTGGCCAGCCACAACCTGCGCGCGCTGCCCTGGCTGATCGGTCTGGTGGTGGCGCTGGGCGTGCTGGAGGCGCTGGCCTACTTCGCCCGCCGCAAGCTGGTCGCCCGGCCCACCACCCGGATCGAGGCGGAGCTCCGCGCCGATCTGTACCGGCACCTGCAGCGGCTGCCCACCTCCTTCCACGACGGCTGGCAGTCCGGCCAGTTGCTCACCCGCGCGGTGTCCGACCTGTCCACGCTGCGCCGGTTCCTGGCCTTCGCCGGGATCTTCCTGGTGGTCAACACGCTGACCCTGGTGATCGGCCTGGTCGTGCTGTTCGTGCTGTCCCCGGTGCTGGGGCTGGTCACGCTGTGCGCCAGCCTGCCGCTGATCGCGGTGTCCACGGTGTTCGAGTCCAAGTACAAGGTGGTCTCCCGGCTGGCCCAGGACCAGGCCGGCGACCTGGCCACCACGGCCGAGGAGTCGGTGCTGGGCATCCGGGTGCTCAAGGCGTTCGGCCGCGGCCCCGAGCTGACCCGCCGGTTCCTGGTCCAGGCCCGGGCGCTGCGCGGCACCGAGCTGCGCAAGGTGCACATCCTGGGCATCCTGTGGGCGGTGATCATCGCGCTGCCCGAGACCGGGATCGGCGTGCAGCTCGCGGTCGGCGGCTTCGGCATCGCACACGGCAGCATGACCGTGGGCACCCTGGTCGCCGGGGTCACCGTGGCCACCTACCTGCGCTGGCCCACCGACTCCATCGGGTGGCTGCTGGCCGAGACCGACCAGGCCGCCTCGGCCGCCGAGCGGTACTGGGAGGTGCGCGACGCGGCCATCACCATCACCGATCCGGCCCACCCGCGCCGGCTGCCCGAGCGGCCCAGCGGGCACCTGCGGATCGCCGGGGTGCGCTTCGGCTACCCGGGCACGGCCGAGGAGGTGCTGCGCGGGGTGGACCTGGAGGTGCGGCCGGGCGAGACGGTCGCGCTGGTCGGGGCCACCGGTTCGGGCAAGTCCACGCTGACCGCGCTGGTCGCCCGGCTGGCCGACGTCACCGGCGGCGCCATCACCCTGGACGGGGTGGACGTGCGCGACCTGACGCTGGTGGAGCTGCGCCGGGCGGCGGCCACCGCGTTCGAGGAGCCGGTGCTGTTCTCGGCCAGCGTGCGGGAGAACGTGGCGCTGGGCGTGGCCTCGGCCACCGACGAGCAGGTGTGGGAGGCGCTGGGCGTGGCCCAGGCCAAGGACTTCGTGGCCGCGCTGCCCTGGGGTCTGGACACCCGCATCGGCGAGCAGGGCCTGTCCCTGTCCGGCGGCCAGCGGCAGCGGCTGGCCCTGGCCCGCGCGGTGCTGGGCGGCCCGCCGGTGCTGGTGCTGGACGACCCGCTCTCCGCGCTGGACGTGCACACCGAGGCCGAGGTGGAGCACGCGCTGCGCACCGTGCTGCACGGAGTGACCGCGCTGGTGGTGGCGCACCGGCCGAGCACGGTGCAGCTGGCCGACCGGGTGGCACTGCTGGCCGGCGGCCGGATCACCGCGACCGGCACGCACTCGCAACTGTTGGCCGACAACGAGGAATACCGAGCACTTCTGTCCACAATGGATAGCCGGGACGAGGTGAGCGCATGAGCACCGAAGCACGGTCCGCGCCGCCGGCCGCCGAGCCGGACGAGTCCTGGCGGGGCGTGGCCACCGAGGACATCGAGGAACTGGACCGGGCCACCGGGCTGAAGTTGCAGGCCCGGTCCCGGCGGCTGCTGCGCTCGCTGCTGCGCCCGCACCGGCGCGCGGCCGGGCTGGCCCTGCTGCTGGTCATCGCCGAGAATCTGGCCGGGCTGCTGGGCCCGTTGCTGATCGCGGCCGCGCTGGACACCGGCGTGCCCGACGCGGTGCACGGCCGGCCTGCGGTACTGATCTGGTGCGTGGCCGGTTATCTGGCCGCCGGGACGACCGGCGCGGGGCTGCGGTTCGGATTCATGAAGGTGTCCGGCCGGATCGGCCAGGACGTGCTGCTGGACCTGCGGCAGCGGCTGTTCACCCACGCCCAGCGGCTGTCGCTGTCCTTCCACGAGTCCTACACCTCGGGCAAGATCGTGTCCCGGCTGACCAGCGACCTGGACTCCATCGAGGACCTGCTGGACCAGAGCCTGGACGGGCTGCTCTCGGCCATCTTCACCATCGTCGGCATCGGCGTGACCATGCTGTGGCTGGACGTGCCGCTGGCCCTGCTGGTGCTGGCCGGGCTGGTCCCGGTGCTGGTCGTGACCCGCTGGTTCTACCGGCGCTCGCAGCGGGCCTACCGCAACACCCGGGGCGCGATCGCGACCATCATCGTGCACTTCGTGGAGACCATGAACGGCGTGCGCGCGGTGCAGGCGTTCCGCCGGGAACCGCGCAACGAGCAGATCATGGCCGGGCTCAACGACCGGTTTCGCGAGGCCAACCGGGACGCGCTGACCGTGGTCGCGCTGTTCACCTCGACCGTGCGGCTGATCGGCAACGTCTCGCTGGCCCTGGTGATCGGCATCGGCGCGCTGCGGGTGGCGCACGGCGGCCTGGACATCGGCGTGCTGGCCGCGTTCGCGCTGTACCTGCGCCGGTTCTACGACCCGCTGGACGACGTGGCCATGTTCGCCAACGCCTACACCGCGGCCAGCGCCGGGCTGGAGAAGGTGTCCGGCGTGCTGGAGGAGCGGCCCGGGGTGCCCGAGCCCGATGCGCCGGCAGAACTGGACGCACCGCGCGGCGAGATCACCTTCGAGCACGTGCAGTTCCGCTACTCGGCCGGCACCCCGGTGGTGCTGCCCGCGCTGGACCTGCGTATTCCGGCCGGTCAGACGGTGGCGCTGGTCGGGCCGACCGGGGCAGGCAAGTCCACGGTGGCCAAGCTGGTGGCCCGGTTCTACGACCCGAGCGCGGGCGCGGTGCGGCTGGACGGGGTGGACGCCCGGGACCTGGCCGACGTGCGGCTGCGCACCGTGGTGGCCATGGTCACCCAGGAGAACTTCCTGTTCGGCGGGTCGGTGGCGGACAACATCGCGCTGGGCCGGCCGGGCGCGAGCCGGGCCGAGGTGGTGGCCGCGGCCACCGCGGTCGGCGCGCAGGAGTTCATCGCCGCGCTACCCGAGGGCTACGACACCGACGTGCGCAAACGCGGCGGCCGGTTGTCCGCCGGCCAGCGGCAGATGGTCGCGTTCGCCCGGGCGTTCCTGGCCGATCCGGCGGTGCTGGTGCTGGACGAGGCCACCTCCAGCCTGGACGTGCCCACCGAGCGGGCGGTGCAGGACGCGCTGGAGACGGTGCTGGCCCAGCGGACCGCGCTGATCATCGCCCACCGGCTGTCCACCGTGCTGATCGCCGACCGGGTGCTGGTCATCGACGACGGCCGGGTGGTCGAGGACGGCAGCCCCGAGCAGCTGATCGGCGCGGACGGCCGGTTCGCCGCGCTGCACCAGGCCTGGGTCGACTCGCTGGTCTGAGCCCCGGATCAGGGAAAACCTGGTCCGGGGCTCAGATAAGGGCGCACAGCAGCACCAGCCAGGCGCCGAGCAGGCCGGCCACCACGCCGTAGGCCACCCAGCGCCACACCAGGGCGTGCCGGGCCAGCCACACCGAGGGCGCCAGCCCGATGCCGATCACCAGGTTGGCCGCCAACGCCAGCCAGTCGCTGGCCTGGCCAAGGGCCAGCGACAGCGCAACCACCACGATCCCGATCAGCACGGTGACGAACACGGTGACGGTCAGGCCGGTGGCCCACGGGGTCGGTTCGGCCGGGCGGGGCGGCGCGGCCGGCCGCTCGTCGGCCGCTTCGACCTCGGGCACGGTGATCTCGCTGACCTGGCCGGTCAGCGGGTCGGTGTAGTACACCGAGGTGCGCATGACCGCGGCCAGCCGCCCGGCCAGCTGCCTGCCCCGGCGGGACACCAGGTCACCCGCGGGCGCGGCGGAATCCATCCCGGCCGCGACCACCGCGCCGGCCACCCGCGCCCATTCGTGCAGCGCGTCGGTCAGTTCACCGCCCAGTGCCAGGCTGCGCGGGTCGACCTCCGGCCGGGCGTCGGGCGCCTGGTCGTCGGCCGGTTCGCCCGCCAGCACCGCACGGCCATCCCGGGCGTGCAGCCACACGCTGGCCCCCTTTCCTCGCGGCACCCCCGGCGCCTTGTGGACAATCCCTGTGGCAATCTCCGCTGTCGAAATTACTCACCCTCGCCAAGTGCGTGGAACGCGACGGCCGCGGCGGTGGCGACATTGAGGGAGTCCACCCCGGTGGTCATCGGAATGCGCACCAGTTCGTCGGCCGCGGCCAGCGCCCGCTCGGTCAGCCCGTGGCCCTCCGAACCGAGCAGCACCGCGGACTTCCCGCCCGGCGGGATCTTCCGCAGCGGCGTCGCAGTCGGCCTCGGAGTCAACGCCAGCACCCGAAACCCGTTGTCCCGCAGCAGGTCCAACCCATCGTGCAGATCCGGCAGCTCGGTGAAGGGCACCCGCAGCACATGCCCCATCGACACCCGCACACTGCGCCGGTACAGCGGATCCGAACAGCCCGGCCCGAGCAGCACCCCGGAAACGCCCAGCGCGGCGGCATTGCGGAAGATCGATCCGAGATTCTCGTGGTCGCCAACGCCTTCCAGCACCGCGAGCAGCCGGCCGGCGGCGGCCAGCTCGGCCGGTCGCGGGCGCGGCGCGCGATCGGCGACAGCCAGCACGCCCCGGTTCAGATGGAAGCCGACGACCTGCGCCATCACCTCCGCGGTAGCCACGTAGACCGGCGCGTCCAGGGCGGCCAGTTCCTCGTGCAGCGACTCGATCCGGCGGGCCACGCCCAGCAACGCGCGCACCGGGTAGGCCGAGGCCAGCAACCGCTGCACCACGACCACGCCCTCGGCGATCACCAGTCCGCGGCCGCCGGGCCGGTCCGGTCGCCGATCGGCGGCGGACAGATCACGGAAGTCGTCGACTCGTGGATCACCGGGGTCATCGATCTCGATCACCAGTGACACCCGCGAAGTCTGCCATGTCAGCGGTTTCCGGCCAGAAATGGGCACGAATCGCGCACGATGCGCACACGGATAGCACCGGATTGGCCCCTAGCCCACCAGGCAAACCCCGTGTCACGGTGGGAGGCCGCTTGGCTGCCAAGACCCCGCACGGAGACGGCGATGAACCGCGATACGACAGCACACGCCTTCAGCCGATTGGAGCGGCAACTGTACAGACGCAAGATGCGACGCTGTCTCGAGGCGCTGTCGGTGATGCTGGAGCAGCAGGCTTTCTCGTTCTCCCAACGGCAGATGGGCATGGAGGTGGAACTGAACCTGGTGGACGGTTGCCTCAAACCGGCGATGGCCAACACGCTGGTGCTGGAGAAGATCAACGATCCGCGATTCACCACCGAGCTGGGGCAACAGAATCTGGAGATCAACGTCCCACCCAGACCGTTGGCCGGGGATCACCCGCTGGTGCTGGAACGTGAGCTCAACGATTCGCTGAAGCTGGCCGGTGACAAGGCTTTGGGCTCCGGCATCGGGGTGGCCCTTATCGGCATGCTGCCCACCCTGCGGGCCGAGCACTTCGACGCCAAATGGCTGTCCGCCGGTGAGCGGTACACCACACTCAACGACCAGATCTTCGCCGCGCGGGGCGAGGACATGGCGCTGGACATCGAGGGTTCGCCGCTGTCGGACGGAACGGTTGAACGATTGACCACCCACGCTCCGTCCATCCTGGCCGAAGCGGCGTGCACGTCTATGCAACTGCACCTACAGGTCACACCGCAGGACTTTCCGTCCTATTGGAACGCGGCCCAGGCCCTGGCCGGGGTGCAGGTCGCGCTGGCGGCCAACTCGCCCTATCTGTTGTCCAAGACACTCTGGCACGAGACCCGGATACCGTTGTTCCAGCAGGCGACCGACACCCGGCCGGAGGAGCTGCGCAACCAGGGCGTGCGGCCGAGGGTGTGGTTCGGCGAGCGGTGGATCGACTCGATCTTCGACCTGTTCGAGGAGAACGTCCGCTACTTTTCCGGCCTGCTCCAGGAAACCGACAGCGAGGACCCGCTGCAGGTGATCGCCGAGGGCCGGGCGCCGAAGCTGACCGAGTTGCGCAGGCACAACGGCACGGTGTGGCGGTGGAACCGGCCGGTGTACGACGTGGTGGACGGGGTGGCCCATCTGCGGGTGGAGAACCGGGTGCTGCCGGCCGGACCGACCGTGCTGGACATGATGGCCAACGCGGCGTTCTTCTACGGCGCGCAACGGGTGCTGGCCACCGAGAAGAATCCACTGTGGACCGACATGTCGTTCGAGGCGGCCGAGGTCAACCTGCGCGCGGCGGCCAAGGACGGGCTGGCCGCGCGGCTGTACTGGCCGGGTGTCGGCTGGGTGCCCCCGGACGAACTGGTGCTGCGCAAGCTGTTGCCGGCCGCGCACGACGGACTGCGCGAGTTCGGTATGTCCGACGCGGCCCGGGAACGCTACCTCGGGGTGATCGAGCAACGCTGTCTGTCCAGACGCACCGGATCCATCTGGCAGCGGGACATGGTGGCCCACCTGGAAACCGCCGGCGCGGACCGGGACAGCGCACTGGTGGACATGTTGCGGGCCTACCTGGCCAACGCGCACACCGGTGAACCGGTGCACACCTGGCCGGTCGACTGACGAGTTCCTTTACGCCCCAGCATCTTTCGGCGCAACGGGGAAACGTGCGAAGCGGGTGGCCCAGCCGGCCACCTGGCCGGGCCACCCACTTCCGATCCCGAACTGACAACCGCTCCCACCACGAAGCGGACGGGAGTTAGGTTAGGCTAACTTCAGCCAACACGCAAACGTGACGCCGGTCGCAGCGAACCGACCAGGCCGGAAACGGTGATCCCGCCCCGCCGGGCCAGCACCCAGCCACACAGCAGTGCGGCCACCGCGGACACCAGCCCGCCGAACAGGAACGGCGAGCGGCCGCCGAACTCCTCGGCCAGCCAGCCGGTCAACGGCCCGGCGATCGGGTTGCCGCCCAGGAACACCAGCATGTACAGACCCATCACCCGGCCCCGCATCTCCGGGCTGACCGACAACTGCACCACGCTGTTCGCGGTGGTGGAGAAGGTGAGCACGGCCCCGCCGACCGGGATCAGCAGCAGGCCGAACAGGGTGTAGGTGGGCATCGCGGCCAGCAGGATCTCCAGCAGCCCGAACACCAGCCCGCTGGTGATCAGCACCCGCAGCCGGGGCGGGCCGCTGCGCGCCGAGGCCGACCGGCGGGCGGCCAGCGTGGCCCCGGCCAGGGTGCCCACCGCGAGCATGGTGGACAGCAGGCCGTATCCGGTGGCACTGCGGTGGAACACGTTGACCGCGACGTTGGCCAGCGTGGTGAAGAAGACGATGCCGAAGGTGGACACGCAGAACACCAGCACCAGCAGCACAAGGATGTCCGTGCGGCCGCGCACGTACCGGGCCGCGTCCATCAGCTGCCCGCGCTGCCGCGGCAGTTTCGCGCTGGTGTAGAGCCGTTTGGGGTCCATCGCGACCAGACCCGCGATCACCGCGGCGAAACTGGCCGCGTTGATCAGGAACACCCAGCCGGTGCCCACCCAGTTGATCATCAGTCCGGCCACCGCCGGTCCGACGATGCGGGCCAGGTTGAAGGTCATGGAGTTCAGCGCGACCGCGTTGGGCAGTTGCCTGCGCCCCACCATCTCCATCACGAACGACTGCCGGATCGGCGAGTCCATCGCGGAGAAACAGCCCAGCACCAGGCACAGCAGGTACACCTGCCACAACACCGCGGTCCCGGTGACGTCCAGCAGCCCCAGCGCCAGGGCGGTCACGCCCATCCCGGCCTGCACCGCGATCTCCAGCTTCCGCTTGTCCATCCGGTCGGCCAGCATGCCGGCCCACATGGACAGCAACAGCGTCGGCGCGAACTGCAACGCGGCCGCGATGCCCAGCGCCATCGGGCTGTGCCCGGACAGCTGCAACACCAGCCAGTCCTGGGCCACCCGCTGCATCCAGGTGCCCACGTTGGAGATCACCTGACCACCGGCGAACAACCGGTAGTTGCGCTCGGACAGCGAGGAGAACATGGCGGCGAACCGCGCAGGCTTCTTCTTGTCCACAGTGGACTCGACGAAGTTGGCGGCTTCGCCGGCGGCAGCGGCCTCGTCGACCTCCGCGACCACACCTGTGTCCACAATGGATGGTGCGGATGGTGCGGCTGGGCGGAGCGGCTCGGGCGGCGGATTCGAGTAGGTGTTATCGGCCCGTGTCGCGTTTCGCTCCGCCGTGCTCCGCACTGGTGTTACTGCCCCGCCATCCTGTCGATGATCCCGGCCGCTCGGTCGAGCAGCTCCCGTTCTTCCGCGTCCAATTCGGCCAACCGCCGATCCAGCCACGCCTCGCGCACGGTGACCTGCGCGTCGTGGAAGGCCCGGCCCGCTTCGGTCAGCGCGACGATCGCCTGCCGTCCGTCGGTGGGGTGAGGCCCCCTGGTCACGTAGCCCGCTTCTTCGAGAGCGGCGATGACCCTGGTCATCGACGGGGGCTGCACGCCCTCCTTCGCCGCCAGCTCCCCCGGGGTGAGCGGGCCGCACTTCCACAGCGTGGACAGCGCGGCGAGCTGGGTCAGCGACACCGCCGAATCGGTCCGCTGGGCTCGGAGCCTGCGATTGAGCCGAACCACCGACAACCGCAACCGGCTGGCGAGGGTCCGTTCCTCAGGCGCGGACTCCGGCATGTACTTAGCATACCTCACGAACTATCGCTTTCGGTAATCTGTCCAGGTGAGCCCCGACTCAGCCGAGGAATCCGGCCTGCGTACCCCGCCCGCGCTGCCCGCCCGCTGGGTGGACGCGCGCCCCTTGGTGGGTATCGGCACGCTGGCCTGGTTCCTGGCGTTCTGCGGCCTGTTGATCGCCCATCTGGGGTTCGGCACGGCGCCGACCGAATGGATCTGGACCTGTCTGGCCGGCTGGCTGCTCGGGTTCGTCGCGTTCGGCGTCATCCACTGGCAGCGCTCGGCCGCGCGTCGCGGCGCGCGTGGGGCCCAGCAGATCGACTTCTGATCCTCTTACCGACGGGCTTCCGGCTCAGCGCAGCAGGGTGGCCGCGGTCGGGTCCTCCAGCAGCGCGGCGAACAGGTGCCGGTCGGCCCACCGGTCGGCGACCCAGGCCAGCGCCCGGGCCAGCCCGTCGGGCGTGTCCTCGGCGTGCACGACCTCGCCGTCCGCGTCCGGCTCGACCCACCAGGAGACCCGGTGCGGGCCCACCGTCAGCTCGTCGTGCACCACCACGGTGCCCTCGGGCGCCGGGCTGTCCAGCAGCTCGCAGGCCAGCCGCACCGCGCCCAGTTCGGCCCAGGCCACCGCGTCTCCGCCCGGGTCCGGCGCGTCGGTGATCAGCTCACTGGCCAGCGACACGTTCAGCAGCTCGGCCAGGTTGTCGTCCCCGTCCACCGCCGCGACGATCCGGTCCTCGCCGAACACGAACAGCCACGGCCGGTCCAGGATCACCGCGTCCTCGGCGGCCGCGGTCGCCCCGGTGAGCACCCGCACCCGCTCCGGCGGTTCCACGTCCTCGGCGGAGAACCGTTGCGTGGCAACGGCTTCAGCCAGCTCGGCATGCACCCGCACGGCCAGCCCGCCGGGGATCTCCCGGTCCGGATCGCCCAGCCGGTCCAGCAGATCGGTCGCGTCCGGCGCGTCGTCGGCGGCCAGTTCGGTGCGGACTCCCAGCAGCCGCAACAGATCCGCGTCCAGACCGAGCTCGGGCACCGGGTCGTACAGCCCGGTCAGCTCCTCGGCCCCGGCCAGCCGCCAGTCCACCGGGGGCCGGCCGTCCAGCACCGCGAACCGGCCCAGCCACCAGGCCGGATAGCCGCGCGGATCGGCCAGCGCCCGGCGCACGTCGGGATCGGCGGCCAGCAACCGGATCGCGGCCGGCCAGGCGTCGTCGTCGACCAGGTCCAGGTCGCGCACGCCGACCAGCGTCGCCGGCGGGTGCAGATCGCCCTCGATCCAGTCCCACCAGTCGGCCTCGTCGGCCAGCTCGTGGTCCGGCCCGGACGGATCCTCCTGGCGCACAACGACAAACCCGCGCAACACCCCGACCGCGGCCAGCACCTCGGCCGGCCAGTCGGCGGCGAGGTCGGTGTCCAGGATGCCCAGCGGGCCGTCCGCCTCGAACACCTCCGCCGCCAAGACCTCGCGCAGTGGCGAGTCGGGCAGCACCAGTTCGTCGGCCCGGCGCGGTTCGCCAGTGTGACCGGGCAGTGCCAGCGCGCCCAGCCAGGGCAGCTCCCCGGCGTCGATCCGCGCGGCGTCGACGAGATTGAGCACGGCGGTGGCCAGTTCGATCGGATCGGCCCCGGCCCGGGCGTCGGCCAGACTGGCCTCGACCGCCTCGCGGATCGCCGGTGCGGCCAGCAGGTCCACCGCGTCGGCCGGGCGCGCGCCCAGCCGCTCCAGCAACGGATGCACCGCGTCCGGGTGCGCGACCCGAAGGCCCACGATGTCCACTTCGGACAGTTGATCGGCCAGATGAGCCGAGGGCAGCAGCACATCCCTGGGCCCGAGCACGGTGCGGCCGTCCACCAGCGGCACCGGCAGCGCGCCGAACTCGCCGATGGCGTCCGGATCGGCCGCGGCCACCCGGTCCAGCGCGGCATACAACCCGGCCCACCAACTCGGCTCCCGGCGCAGCCCGGCGACCGCCTCGACCAGATCCACCGGCCGCAGCCGACGGACCCCGAGAGTGGCCAGGGCGCGGGCGTGCACCGGCTCGGCCAGCCACCAGGCCAGCAGCCCATCCTGGGCCTGGGCCAAGGACTCGCCGAGGGCCTCGTCCGGCACGTCCAGCACCACGGCCCCGGCCGGCGAGCGGTCCCGGCCGTCCAGTTCCGTTGGCAGCCAAGCGTTCTCGGTCAACCCGGCGGTGATGGCATCACGCAACCGACCATCCACCTCGGACAGCGGGAAGCCCGGCTCGGGCACCAGCGCGGTCCGCTGCCGCATCGGCAGACTCCGCACCAACTCGACGAACTCGCGCCCGGCCGCAGCCAGCACCGAGTCGGAAGCCTTACCCGGCAACAACCTCCGCCGCGTCGACTCCACCGGCAGGGTGGCGAACAACCGGGCGGGCAGGGAAAGCCGTTCGTCGGTGGGGGTGGGCGCGCAGAGCACCTCGTGGTCGGGCAACGAGGTCGGCGCGCCGTCGGCGTCGAGCGGAATCGCCCAGCACACCGACCACTCCGGCCGCTCCCGCGCCTCGACCCCGAGCTCGTCCACCTCCGCGCCGCTCAGCCGGCCGCTGGAGCGCCGGGTCAGCCACTCGGTCGCACCGTCCGGCCCGCGCAGCGTGACCCGCCCATCCGCCTCGTCGCCGCGGCTCCACTCCCGCTGCCCGACCGAGATCGACCGCAGTCCGGGCAGGGCCAGCAACAGATCGGCCGCCTGGCCGGTGAGATCGGCGAGCAGCAGATCCTGGTCGATGTCCGCGCGCAGCGGCAGCCGCACCTCGGTGTCAAAGCCTTGCGGGACCGGCGGTTCGGCGTCGTCGACCGGCCAGATGAGGCGCAGCACCGGTACCTCGGGCCGGGTCTCGCCCGGCACCTCGGCCCGGGTCCGCTCGGCCGAGAACGCGACACCGCCGGAGGTCGACACGACGCGCGGCGCGTCGGTGACCGCGAGCACGGCCGCGAACCCGACCCCGAACCGGCCGACCTGATCGCCCGCTCGCTTGGCCGAGGCGCGCAACGACGCCAGCCCCGCGACACCGGACGCGTCCAATGGCGCGCCGGTGTTGGCCGCGCGGAGCTCATTGTCCACAAGGGATATCTTCAGGCGGCCGGGCTGTTGCGCGAGAATCGCCGCGTCGGCGGCGTTCTGCGCGAGCTCGACCAGGAGGCGGTCGCGGTAACCGCCGAGCTTCAGGTCCTCCTCGGTGTTCGCGTCCTCCCGAAAGCGAGTCGGCGACTCCCGCCAGGCGACCAGCACCGACTCCCGCAGGCTGGCCGTGCCGAACGGATCCATGTCGTTCAGAACCGGTCCTCCGAAGGGCCATCGTCATGCGCGGATGTCTCGGGCGCGGATGTCTCGGGCGCGGACGCCTCGCTGTCCGGGGTTTCGCCGTCCGGGGTTTCGCCGGAAGCGACGGACTCGCTGGTCGCCCGCTCTCCGGCCGGTGCCGGGGTTTCGGCGGGTTGGGCCGCAAACGCTTGCCAGCTGGGGGTTTGCGGCTCGGCGGCCTGCTCCGGCTCCGGCGCGGCCGACTCCGGCCCGGGGTCGGGCTCGACGGTGGCCTCGGGCTCCGGCGCGGCCGCCTCGGCCTCGGGCTCCGGCTCCGGCGCGGCCGCCTTGGACTCGGACTCGTGCCGGGCCTCTGCCTCGGGGTCGACGGTGGCCGCTTCGGGCGCGGGAGCGGCCTCGCGCTGCCCGGTGGGCTCCGGCTCCGCGACAGCGGCCTCGGGCTCGTCCACGGCGGCCGTGGTGGCCGGGACGAGCGGCTCGGCGGTGGCTTCCAGCGCGGGTGCGGGTCGCACTTCCGCTTCCGGGCTCGGCTGCGGGGCGGAGGCCTGCAGCGCCGAGTCCTCCGGTGCAGCGGCCTCGGGTTGGTCCGCGTCCGTTTCGGCCGGGGTGTCCGGCGCGGTGGCCCGCTCGGCGGCTTCCGGCGCGGGACTCGGTTGCGGCGCGGAGGCTTGCCAGGCAGCGCTCTGCGGCTCGGCGGCCACCGGCTCCACTGAATCCGCCGCGGACTCCGGTGCCCGGACGGCTTGCGCGATCGGGGCCGCGGTGACTTCCGGCTCGGTGACTTCCGGCTCGGTGGCCGTCGGCGCGTTCGGCGCGGTCGCTTCGGCGGATTCCGGTTGCGCGGTTTCGGCTTCGGGCGTCTCGGCTTCGGATGTCTCGGGTTCGGACGTCTCAGCTTCGGACGTCTCGGGTTCGGCAACGGTGCCGGGCTCGGCGAGCGCACCGGTTCCGGCCGCCGCGGCGGGCTCCACGACCTCGCCCGTCGTATCGGGCCGGGCAACCGTGTCGGCCTCGCCCGTCGTATCGGCCTCGCCCGTCGCGTCGGGCCTCGCCGCGTCGGCTTCGGCCCCAGGCTCGGTGGCCACCTCGCCTGTGGTCGCCGCGGCAACGGCCTCGTCGGCGGGCCGGGCCGGTTCCGGGACCACCGGCTCGATGTCCATCTCGGTGTCGTCGTAGACCAGGTCGGCCACCGGCACCGGCGAGCCCTGGGAGACATCGACCTCGGAGTGGGCGCCGCAGCCGTAGCCAACGTGCACGACCCGACCGTCCGCGGGCGCGATCTCGTTGGCGCACACGCCGAACGCGGCCCGCATGGAACCGGCCAGCGGCAGGTAGAAACCGCATGTCCCACAGTGGTCGGGCGCGCTCTTGGCCATGTCGCTGTGCGGGCCGAAGTCACCCTCCTGCCAGCGCTGGGCCGACTCCAGCCGACCCAGCCGGGACAGCACGTGCACCCGGCCCAGGCCGATCTCGGTCGCCACCTCCTCGACCGCGGGGTCGTCGGAGTAGACGTACGCGGGCACCAGCCGCGGGTCGTCCTGCTGGGGCGGCATCAGGTCGCCGACGCCCAGGTCACCGGCCCGGACCCGCTCCTGCCACGGCACCCATGCGGGCGCCACCATGGCCTGCGGGCCGGGCAGCAGCACGACCTCACTGACGGTAGCTGAGGTCTCACCCCCGGCGTTCGCGACGGTCACCGCCCAACGCCAGCCGCGGTAACCAGGCAGGTTCGTGTCGAACAGGTGCGTCACCGCATCCTGGGACGGCTCGGGCTGCACGCCGACGTGCTCGCCGACGTGCTCCTCCCCGGCCTCCTCGGCGGCCGCTTGCCTGGCCAGCTCGTCGGCAGCCACCAACTCCGGGTCCAGCCGCTGCTCAGCGGGCTGCTCCGGGCCGGTCGAACCGGGAAAAAGGCTGTTGGCGGAGGGCGTCACGGCCTAGATTGTGCCGCAGCCGGATTAAGCCATTTCACTCCGGCCAGACGCTTACCCTGCGTGAGTTCGGCCTACCGTATGAATCCGGTCGTGTGACGAGACGAGCCAGCGAAATCGCGCACCGCACCCGCGCCCGTGCGGCAAGATGGAACCCGTGATCCGTAGCGGTTCGGCCGACCCTCCCGACGACGCCCGATCTGGGCGTGCCGGGTGGAGCGCCGGTGGCCGCAAACGGGTCACGCCGCCCGCGCCCTCCTGGCGAGCCGCGCCGGACCAGGCGCAGAACCAGCCCCAGAATCCCCCGTCCGGGCCTGAGCAGCGGCCGCGAGCCCCCCACAACGGGCAGCCGCCCGTACCACCCCAGCAACGGCCGCAACCGCGCCCGGCGCCGCCGTGGCGTTCGGAGCAGGAGTGGCGGTCCGAACCACACCGGGCCGAACAGCACCGGGCCGAACAGCGCAGCTCCGAGCAGCCGACCCAGCGCGCCCGCCCGTACGAGACCTACGACCCGGACGGGCAGCCGCCGAACGAGAACCCGCGCAACCGCAACAGCGGCCCTCAGGCGGCCGAGCGGACCACGGCCAACCGGTTCACCGGGCCGCCGCCGCGGCGGGAGCACGGGCCTGGCCCGGACGCGCCGCCGCGGGAACCGGGCAGCGATCCGCGCGTCCCGAAGAAGATCACCGTCACCCGGGTCGTCGGCTACCGCGGTCGGCAGATCGGCCAGCAGGCGGTCAACGCGTTCAAACGGGCCGCGCACGCCGACGGGGCCCACGAGTCGGGCCTGTCCGCGCTGACCTACGCGGTGATGATCAACTACGCCTCGTCGGCGACCATGGCCGTCGGGCTGGCCAACACCCTGTTCTTCTCCGCCGCCACCGCGGAGAGCCGCACCAAGGTCGCGCTCTACCTGCTCATCACGGTCGCGCCGTTCGCGCTGATCGCGCCGGTCATCGGGCCCGCCCTGGACCGGGTGCAGCGCGGGCGGCGGCTGGCGCTGGCCATCTCCTGCGTCGGGCAGGGCCTGCTGTCGGTCGTGATGGCGCTGCACTTCAACGACTGGCTGCTCTACCCGGCCGCACTGGGCACCATGGTGCTGTCCAAGTCCTTCGACGTGCTCAAGGCCGCGGTCACCCCGCGCGTGCTGCCCTCGAGCAGCACGCTGTCCAAGACCAACGCCCGGCTGACCGTGTTCGGCCTGGCCGCGGGCGCGGTGTTCGGCGCGTTCGGCTCCGGCGCGGCCAAGCTGTTCGGCTCGCCCGGCGCACTCTGGTTCACCGCCGTGCTGTGCATCGCCGACGCCGTGCTGTGCCTGCGCATCCCGGCCTGGGTCGAGGTGACCGAGGGCGAGGTGCCCGCGTCGCTTCGGGCCGAACCGAACAAACCCAAACGGCAGCCCATGGGCCGGCACGTAGTGGTCGGCCTGTGGGGCAACGGCACCATCCGGCTGCTCACCGGCTTCCTGATGCTGTTCCCGGCGTTCGTGATCAAGACGCTGACCGAGCACTCCCCCGGCCGCCAGCTGGTGCTGCTCGGGCTGGTCGGGGCCGCGGCCGGGCTGGGCAGCTTCGCGGGCAACGCCATCGGCGCGCGCCTGCACTTCGGCAAACCCGATCAGGTGATCGTCGGCTGTCTGAGCGCCGCACTGGCCGGCGCCGTGCTGGCCGCGATCATGCCGGGCATCGGCACCGCGGCCGTCGCCGCGCTGATCGCCGCCACCGCCAGCGGCCTGGCCAAGATCAGCCTGGACGCCACCATCCAGAACGACCTGCCGGAGGCCTCCCGGGCCTCCGCGTTCGGCCGCTCGGAAACCATCCTGCAGTTGTCCTGGGTGTTCGGTGGCGCGCTGGGTGTGTTGCTGCCCACCAATTTCCTGCTCGGCTTCGCGGTCACCGCCGCGCTGATCGCGGTCGGTCTGGCCCAGACGGTGCTGACCCGGCGCGGACAGACCATGATCCCGAAGGTGTTCGGCACCGGCCGGCGCCCGTGGCGGGCCGCACCGGTGGGCGAGCCCCGCCCCTCGCCGGCCGAGGCCGGCACCAAGCCGGCCACCCGGGTGATGCCGACCGAACACCTGAATCACCCGGGCTGACCGGCGCGTAGGGTTTGCCCGTGCGTCGTATCGCCCTCATGCTGCTCGGACTCGTCGCCATCGCCGGCTCGGTCGTGGCCTGCAGCAAGCCGGAGCCGTCGGTCAGTTTCTTCTCCGCCGGGCACTCCATCAACACGCTGCCCATCCAGTACTGCAACGCCGCGGTGACCGCCTGCTACACCGCCGACGGCCAGGCGGCGACGCTGCGCGTGCCCGCGGGCAAGCCGCTGCAGATCTCGGTGCCCAGCGATGTGGCCGACGCGGTCTGGGTGGTGGTGTTCAAGTACAAGGACGGCAACGGCGCGGTGCAGCAGGACCGCAGCCCGGTGTTCCCGTCGTCCAGCCAGTTCGCCTACACGCTGACCATGCCCACCCCGTCCGACCAGCTGGTGCTGGCCCAGGTGCAGGAGATCGGCGCGGTCACCATGGCGCCCAGCGACACCGCGCCCAGCTACCAGGCCGTGAAGGTCTGGGCGCTGAGCGCGACGGGCTGAGTCCGCGGGCGCGCGGGTTACGGGTCGAGTTCCTTGGCGACCGCGCGCACCACGTCGGCGATCCGCTTGATGTTCTTGCGGTCCGGGTAGCGACCCCGCCGCAGATCGGGCTGGACCTTGGCCTCCAGCAGCTTGATCATGTCCTCGATCAGGCCGTGCAGTTCCTCGGCCGGGCGGCGGCGCGCCTCGGCCACCGATGGCGGCGGGTCGAGCAGTTTCACCGACAGCGCCTGCGGGCCGCGCCGGCCCTCGGCCATGCCGAACTCGATGCGCTGCCCGGCCTTCAAGGTCTGCACACCCGGGGGCAGTGCCGAGGCACGGACGTACACGTCCTCGCCACCCTCCTGGGTGACGAAGCCGAAGCCCTTGTCCGAGTCGTACCACTTGATCCTGCCGGTTGGCACCGCGCTCACCGTTCTTTCCTCGACGCCTGTCATCGTGCTGCCATCCCACCGGCACCCCCGGCACGACGAACGCGCCCCAGGCGTACCCGAGACGCGTACCGCCCAGCGTAGCGAAATCCAGGTCACAAAAGCACCCGACTACAACCGATAACCACGGAACGGACCAGTCGACTACGCTGATTCACATGACCTCCGCGACCCGCTCGTCGAAGCTCGTGGCCGTGGCTGTCGCGATCTTCGTCCTCGGCCTGATCGCGGTCGCCTCGGTCTTCGTGCTCTATGTCACTGGCGCACACGACCTGCCGCTGTGGCTGAACACCTCGGCCGGCGTGCTGGTGCCGATGGGCCTGGCGCTGGCGTTGATCGGCCTGGTGCGGGAGGCCCGGCAGGGCAGCCGCCAGGCCCGCTCCTGACTCACCCCGCTGCGGGTTAGCGCGCGGAAACCGTGAGCCAGTCGGCGAATCCGGTCAGATCGGCCAGCACGAACTCGGCCCCCGCGGCGCGCAGTTCCGCTTCGGTGCACGGTCCGGTGGCCACCCCGACCGCGATCGCGCCGGCCGCCCGCGCGCCGTGCATGTCCCCGACGTGATCGCCGACATAGATCTCGGCGTCGTGTTCGCGCAGCGCGATCGCCTTGCCCTCGGCCCACAGTCCGCCGACCAGATCGTCCACCTCCCAGCCGAAGGCGCGCAGGTGCTTGGCCGCGTTGGGCTGGTGTTTGCCGGTCACCACGACGATCCGGGCGCCCCGGGCACGCACCGCGGCCAGCGCCTCGCGCGCGCCCGGCATCGGCACGGTGGTCGGCAACACGATCGCCGGGTACAGCGCACGGTAGCGGTCGGCCAGGGCCGGGATGGCCGCCTCGGGCGCCCCCGCGCCACGCAGCAGCACCTCCACCGGCGGGCCCAGGTTGGCGGCGAAGAACGCGGCGTCCAGCGGCACGCCGGTCTCCTCGGAGAGCTGGTCGATCAGCGCGATCATGCCCGGCCGGGCGTCGATCAGAGTCAGATCCAGGTCGAATCCCACGGTCCTCGGCACCCGAGCCACCCTACGGGGCAGCGGTGCGGTGGCGTTCCCGGAAGGCGGCGGCCTTGACCCGGTTCTGGCAGGCGGTGTCGCAGAACTTCTTGGCCCCGTTGCGCGAGGTGTCCACGTAGACCGCCTCGCAGCCGGGCGCCGAGCACACGCCCAGCCGGTCCCAGGCGGCGCTGCCCAGCACGGTGGCCACGGCCACCGTCATCGGACCGGCCCAGCTGCGGGCCCAGCCCGCGTCCAGCGGGTGGAAGTGCAGGTGCCAGGGCTTGTCCTCGTGCCGGGCCAGCACCGGGATGGCGCCGGAATCGCGCAGCAGGCCGTTGGTGATCTCACACGCCGCGTCCACGTCCCCGGCGCCACCGGCGACCAGTTCGAACACCTGGCGCAGCCGGCGCACGTAACCGGCGAACTCCGCGATCTGCGCCGTGTCGGCGGCCGCCGTGTCGTCCGTGGGCAGCGTGGCGCCGAGCGCGGTGACCAGCTCGGGGCCGGCCGGCGGCCGGTATTCCCGGCCGCTGACCCAACCCGGGGTGAGCAGGTTGATCACGTCCGCGGTGGCGGCCACGATGCCGCTGGTGTGACTGTCGAAATCCACTTGACCGGTCACCCTCCCCTGACGTAGCTTCATAACTGGTGTCCAGCATAACGTCGGTGATGGAGGTAGTGATGACGGCAACCCTCGAACCCGCCCTCGCAGACACCTGGATCCGCCGCTGGGACGCCCAGCAGGAGCTCTACGTGGCCGACCGGGAGGAACGCTTCGCAGTCATCGGCGACGTGGTGGCCAAGGCGGTCGCGGACACCGCGGCACCGGTGGTGCTGGATCTGGGATGCGGACCGGGTTCCCTGTCCGGCCGACTGGCCCGGCGGCTGCCGGAGGCGCGGATCATCGGCGTCGACGCCGATCCGCTGTTGCTCGCCCTGGCCGCCACGCACTACCGCGGCGCGGTCGAGTTCGTCGACGCCGATCTGTCCACTTCGGACTGGATTGCGCGCGTGCCGGACCGGGTGGACGCCGTGGTGTCCACCACCGCGCTGCACTGGCTCGACCCGGACGCGCTGGCTGTGTTGTACCGCACCCTGGGCAACCTGGTACGGCCCGGCGGGGTGTTCTGCAATGGAGACCATCTCCCCTCCGGCGAACCGGAACTGGACGCGCTGACCAAGTTGGTCCGCCAGGGCCGGGCCGAACGAGCCGGGGTGACCGAGAACGAGGACTGGGCGACCTGGTGGGCGGCGATCGGTGCGGATCGCACGCTGGCACCCCTGATCTCCGCGCGATCGGAACGCGCGATCAGTCACCACGGGAGCAACAGCCTGTCCGTGCACGAGCACGCGAACCTGTTGCGGGAAGCCGGTTTCGCCGCCGCGGGAGCGGTGTGGCAGTCCGGAGACGATCACGTTCTGGTCGGGATCCGCTGACCAGGCGAGAAAACGACGAAAGTCCAGAAAGGACGGATACAGTGGGCGACTACGTGCGGCGGGTCATCGTCGGCGTGGATGGCTCGATGGGCAGCCTGCAGGCACTGCGGCACGCGGTGACCGAAGCGCGGGCGCATGACGCCGCGGTGTGCGCGGTGCTGGCCTGGACTCCTCCCGGTGGCGACGGAGCGGACCGGCGAGGACCGCACGCCAACCTGCGGAAGGTGTGGAAAACCGTTGCCGAGCAACGACTTCGCCTGGCCTGGGACGAAGCCCTCGGTGGCGTTCCGGACGATCTGCCGATCAGTCTGGTCACCGTGCGCGGCCGGGCCGGCAAGGCGCTGGTGGAACTGGCCGACTCCGACGACGACCTGCTGGTGGTCGGCTCGGGCAGCCGGGGGCGGCTGCGCCGGCTGGTGACCCGCTCGGTGGGCCGGTACTGCCTGGCCCGGGCCCGCTGCCAGGTGCTCGCGGTGCCCGCCTCCGGTCTGACCCGCCAGATGGAACACGGGCTGCTGCCGCGCGCGCTGCGGCAGCGCATGCTCACCCGGGAACTGCTGGCGCGCTGAGCGCCGCGACCCGCTCGCGGTGGGGACCGCCGGAACACTGGTGCCGGGTGATCCTGCTCGTCTTGCCCGGATCACCCGGCACTAGGCGAAACCCCACCGCGAATGGGGGTTTTCCCCCGAGGCCCCCGGCCGTCCCGGCAGGGACAATGGTGGCGTGCGAACGATTCTGAATCTGTTATGGCTGGTGCTCTGCGGCTTCTGGATGGCGGTCGGCTACGCGATCGCCGGGCTGGTGTGCTGCATCCTGATCGTCACCATCCCGTTCGGCATCGCCTCCTTCCGGATGGCGAACTACGCGCTGTGGCCGTTCGGCCGCAGCGTGGTGCCGCGCCCGGACGCCGGGATGGCCTCGTTCCTCGGCAACGTGATCTGGTTCGTCTTCGCCGGCTGGTGGCTGGCGCTGGGGCACCTGGTGACCGGATTCCTGTTGTGCGTCAGCATCATCGGCATCCCGCTGGGCGTGGCCAGCTTCAAGCTGATCCCGGTTTCCATCGCGCCGCTGGGCCACGAGATCGTGCCCGCGCCGCAGTGGTGAGGCAAGCAGGATTAGCCGACACTAGGCGGTTTCGGTGGCGGCCTCGGACTGCAACCCGAGGATGTCCACCGCCTTGGCCCGCATCTCCACCTTGCGGATCTTCCCGGTGACGGTCATCGGGAACTCGTCCACCACGTGCACGTAGCGCGGAATCTTGTAGTGGGCCAGCTTTCCGGTGCAGAACTCGCGCAGTGCCTCGGCGGTCAGCGGTCCGGCGCCCTCCCGCAACCGCACCCAGGCCATCAGTTCCTCGCCGTACTTGGCGTCCGGCACGCCGATCACCTGGGCGTCCAGGATGTCCGGGTGGGTGTAGAGGAACTCCTCGATCTCCCGCGGGTACACGTTCTCCCCGCCGCGGATCACCATGTCCTTGATCCGGCCGGTGATGTTGACGTAGCCCTCGCCGTCCATCACGGCCAGGTCCCCGGTGTGCATCCAGCGGGCCGCGTCGATCGCCTCGGCCGTCTTCTCCGGCTCCTCCCAGTAGCCCAGCATCACCGAGTAGCCGCGGGTGCACAGCTCGCCGGTGTCGCCGCGCGGCACGGTCAGCCCGGTCTCCGGGTCGACCACCTTCACCTCAAGGTGCGGGCCGACCTGGCCGACGGTGGACACCCGGCGCTCCAGCGAGTCGTCGGCCCGGGTCTGGGTGGACACCGGCGAGGTCTCGGTCATGCCGTAGCAGATGGACACCTCGGCCATGCCCATCCGGTCGATGACCTGCTTCATCACCTCGACCGGGCACGGCGATCCGGCCATGATCCCGGTGCGCAGGCTGGACAGGTCGTAGTCGGCGAAGGTGGGGTGGTTGAGCTCGGCGATGAACATGGTCGGCACCCCGTACAGCGAGGTGCACCGGTGCTCGGCCACCGCGGCCAGCGTGGCCACCGGGTCGAAGCCGGGCGCCGGGATCACCATGCAGGCGCCGTGACTTGTCGCGGCCAGATTGCCCATCACCATGCCGAAGCAGTGGTAGAAGGGCACCGGGATGCAGATCCGGTCCGCCGCGGTGTAGTTGCACAGTTCGCCGACGAAGTAACCGTTGTTGAGGATGTTGTGGTGCGAGAGGGTCGCGCCCTTGGGGAAGCCGGTCGTGCCCGAGGTGTACTGGATGTTGATCGGGTCATCCGGGGACAGTTCCACTTGCGCGGCAACGACTTTGGCCGGATCGTCGGCCCGGCCCGCGGTGATCAGGTCCGTCCACTCCGGACCTTCGAGCAGGATGACGTCGATCAGGTCCGGGCAGTTGCCGCGCACCTGCTCGATCATGCCCGCGTAGTCGGAGGTCTTGAACTCGGTGGCGGACACCAGGGTGCGGATGCCGGCCTGGCGCAGCACGTACTCCAGTTCGTGCACCCGGTAGGAGGGGTTGATGTTGACCAGGATCGCGCCGATCTTCGCCGTGGCGTACTGGACCAGTGTCCATTCCGACCGGTTGGGCGCCCAGATGCCGACCCGGTCGCCCTTGCCGACGCCCAGCTCCAGCAGCCCGAGCGCGACCGCGTTCACGTCGGCGGCCAGTTCCGCGTAGGTCCAGCGCTTACCGGTGGCGGCCTCGATCATGGCCGGGGTGTCCGGACCCGCGGCCACCACCCGGTCCAGGTTGCCGCCGATGGTGTCGCCCAGCAGCGGCACGGTGGAGGTCCCCGAGGCGTAGCTCGGGAGAGCGGGAGTGGGCATGGCGGCAACACCTCCGGCGCGATCCGGTCGCACCTTCGCGACCGGGACCTCCCGACTCTAGGTGTCTTCGCTGTCTCCGGTCCACGGGAGCGGGACGACCAGACACGGCCCGCCGACGAAAACCCCGCCGTCGACGCCGAGCACCTTGTCATCGGCGTACAGGTAGGGACCCTCCACGTCGGACGGGTCGATGCCGAGCTGGTCGGCGATGACGCTGTGCCCGTGCACGATCTGCTTGCCGCCCAACATGGACAGCACCTCGTCGGCCACCGAACCGCCGCGGGTGCCGCGGAAGGCGTAGCGGGTGGTCATCCGCCGCCAGCACTCCCACCACTCCTCGATGTCCTCGCCGGCCAGCACGCCACCGAGGTTGGTGTTGATCTCCTCGATGCTCTCGCCCCAGCCGAAGTACTCGATGGTGTCGGAGTGCATCAGCAGGTGCTCGTCGACCAGGGCGATCACCGGCAGGCCGCGTAACCAGGTGACCTGCTCCCCGGTCAGGCCCTCCTGATCGGCGTCCTGGCCGCCGTTGAGCCGCCAGCTGCGGCCGAAGCTGCGCGGGCCGAAGTCCGAGGGCACCTCGGTGTCGCCGAACAGATACGTGCCAAGGGCAAGGATTTCGTGGTTGCCCAGCAACGCCTGTACCTCGCCGCCGGCCGCCTTGGCCTGTTCGCCGAGGCTCATCACCAGCTCGACAACGCCGATGCCGTCCGGGCCGCGGTCGAAGAAGTCCCCGAGGAACCACAGGCGTGCGTTGCCGCCCGTCCAGCCGCCGTCGGCATCCACCAGCTCGACCGCGTGCAGGGCGTCGACCAGTTCCTTGCGGTGACCGTGCACGTCACCGACCACATAGCAGGCGCTCGGCTCGGCTTCCCGCCTCCCCACCGATTCCACGCCCTTGACGATAGGCGGCCCGCACGTGCGCGCACACGCGGGCCTCACGTGCGGCCGTCGCACCTGGTTCCCCGGTGGACAGTCAGACTATTTTGAAAGTGACTTTCACTTCCCTCGCTGCGGCTGGCCGCGTCCGCCGATCGGTTGCCCGACAAGGACGACGCGACCAGCTACGGTGTGCACGAACTGCCCGTCACCTGGTGGACTGGAACGGCTCGTGGGTGTGGCCGACCAGATCGGCGATCGAGTCGATCACCTCGGACGGCTTGTACGGGTACCGGTCGGCGGTGGTCATGTCCGAGATGCCCGACAGCACCAGGATGGTGCGCAACCCGGCCTCAAGGCCGGAACGGACATCGGTGTCCATCCGGTCGCCGATCATCAGCGTGCTCTCCGAGTGCGCGCCCAGCGCCCGCAACGCCGAACGCATCATCAACGGATTCGGCTTGCCCACGAAGTACGGCTTGTGGCCGGTGGCCCGCTCGATCAGCGCGGCCACCGCGCCGGTCGCGGGCAGCGCGCCCTCCCGGCTCGGCCCGGTCGCGTCCGGGTTGGTCGCGATGAACCGGGCGCCGCCCTCGACCAGTCGGATGGCCCGGGTGATCGACTCGAAGCTGTAGGTGCGGGTCTCGCCGAGCACCACGTAGTCCGGTTCGCGGTCGGTCAGCACGTAGCCGATGTTGTGCAGCGCGGTGGTCAGGCCGGCCTCGCCGATCACGTAGGCCGAGCCGCCGGGCCGCTGGCTCTCCAGGAACTGCGCGGTGGCCAGCGCCGAGGTCCAGATCGAGGACTCCGGGATGTCCAGGCCGGTCTTGAGCAGCCGGGCTCGCAGGTCCCGCGCGGTGTAGATGGAGTTGTTGGTCAGCACCAGAAACGGGATGCCGTGCTCGCGCAGTTCGGCGAGGAACTTGTCGGCACCCGGGATCAGGTGCTCCTCGTGCACCAGCACCCCGTCCATGTCCATCAGGTAGTTCCAGGACGTCACAGTCACGACACCATGATTCCTGGTGCTTCCTTCTCAGGCCACACCGTCAGGGCCGCGGCGGGCAACGTCACCCGGCAGGCCGCGCCGAGTTCGGGCCGGGGCGTGGCCGCGGGCAGCGCGGCGGCCAGCTCCGCGCCGCCGGGCAGCCGCACCGTCACCTCCACCACCGGGCCGATGGCCACCACGTCGACCACGGTGGCCGGATGCCCCTGCGCTGTGTCCGTTCTCACGTCCAGCCGGACGTCCTCCGGGCGGATGCACCAGGACACCTCGGTGCCCGGCGAACCGAGATTCGCACCCGCTTCGAGCACGATGCCACCAACGCGAATCGCGTTACCGGAATCAAGAGTCGCGCGGCCGATGTTGCGCATGCCCAGGATCGCCGCGGCCGCCGCGGACGCCGGATGGGCCAGCACCTGCTCGGTCGGCCCGGCCTGTATCACCCGGCCGTCGACCATCACCAGCACCTCGTCGGCCAGCAGCGCCGCCTCGGCCGGATCGTGGGTGACCAGCACGGTGGTCAGCGCGGTCTCCCGGAACATCGCGCGCAGCGTGCGGCGCAGCTCGTCGCGTACCGGGGTGTCCAGGCCGGTGAACGGCTCGTCCAGCAGCAGCACCTCCGGCTCCCGGACCAGCGCCCTGGCCATCGCCACCCGGCGGGCCTGGCCGCCGGAGAGCTGGTCGGGGTAGCGGTCGGCCAGCCCGTCCAGCCGCAGCCGGTCCAGCCAGTACGCGCCCAGCTCCGGCCGGGCGCCGACGCCGAACGTGACCTGCTGCCATACCCGCAGGTGCGGCAGCAGGGTGGAGTCCTGAGGCAGGTAGCCCACCCCGCGCCGCTCGGCCGGCAGGCCGGACACGTCCCGGTCGTCCAACCGCAGGTGCCCGGACTCGGCCCGGATCAGCCCGGCCAGCATGCGCAGGGTGGCCGACTTGCCCGCGCCGGACGGGCCGAGGATGGCCAGATGCCGCCCGGTCGCGGCGTGCGACACGTCGACCCGGAAGTCCCCCAGCCGGGTGGCCAGCTCGAACTCCAGCCGGGGGCTGGTGGCGGTCTTCGGCGGAGCCGGGGTGGGCAGGGTGACCGGGGCCCGGCGGTGGGAACGGCGCTCCGGCCAGCGGTCGGCCAGCAGCAGCACCAGCAGGGCGGCGCCCAGGGTGACCGCGACCGGGATGGTGGTCGCGTCCAGGCCGGTGCTGGAGAACTGCACGTAGACGAACACCGGCAGGGAGTACGGGTGGTAGGCCAGCACCACGGTGGCGCCGAACTCGCCGAACGCGCGCAGCCAGGCCAGCAGCATGCCGGCCCGGATGCCGCTCGCGGCGACCGGCAGCACCACCCGCAGCGCCCGCACCAGCGGGCCGTGCCCGAGGGTGGCGGCCACATCGGACAGAGCCGGGTTGACCGCGGCGAACGCGGTGCGCGCGGCCACCACCAGGAACGGCGCGGACACGAACACCTGGGCCAACACGATGCCGGTCATGGTGTCGGTCAGCTCGCCGCCGAACAGCTGTCCCAGCGGGGTGTACGGGCCGACCAGGAAGATCAGCAGGATGCCGCTGATCAGCGGGGGCAGGGCCAGCGGCAGCTGGACGCACACGCCGAGCAACGCCGCCCACCGGCCGCGGGCCCGGGCCAGCAGGTAGCCCAGCGGCACGCCGAGCACGGTGACCACGCAGGTGCTGATCGACGCGGTGATCACCGACACCCACAGCGCGTCACCCACCCCGGGGGCGGCCATGCTCGCCGGGTCGGTGCCCGGGATCCGCACCAGGAACGCGATCAGCGGCACCAGCAGGTAGGCCACCAGCAGGGCGGCCAGCCAGGGCAGCGGGGTGCGCAGCAGCGAGCCCCGGCCCGCGCCCCGGCTCACCGGGACACGGCCGGGTCACTCACCGGATGGACACCGTCCACCCGGTGAGAGGGGCCGCGGCCGGTCATTTGACGCCGAGCACCGAGTCCAGCTGGCTGGGCACCTTGGTGGTGTCGCCGGTGACCTTGACCGGCTGCAGCTGCAGACCGTGCTTCTTCATCAACCCCTGGCCGTCCGAGCCGAGCAGGTACTGCACGAAGGCGATCGCCTGGGACTGGTCGGGCGCGTTGTCGAGCACCGAGACCGTGTAGGTGGCCTTGAGGTTGAGGCTGCTCAGCCTGATGGTCGGGATGTTCAGGTCGGCGGCCTCGCTGGAGTAGAAGAAGCCCGCGTCCAGCTGGCCCGCCTGCAACCGGCCGACCAGCTGCTCCTCCGGGAACACCTGGGCCGCGCTGGAGGGGACGTTCTCCTTGCTCAGCGCCTGCGCGGCCAGCTTGCCCTTCGGGTCCAGCTTCGGGTCGGTGGTGCCCATCCGGAAGCCGCTCTCGGTGATGACCTGCTGCCACGGCTTGGTCTTGAGGTCGTTGGCGAACTTGCTCTTCGGGTTGTAGCCGATCACCAGGGGCGAGGAGCCGAACGTGGCGTACCAGGACTCCCAGTTGCCGTTGGCCGCGCCCATCAGGCCGTTGTTGGCGTCGGTCGAGGCGCTGACGAACACGTCGGCCACCTTGACCTTGCCCTTGATCTCGCTGACCAGCTGGGTCGACCCGGCGGCGGTGCCGTTGAAGGTGTCGCCGCTGGACTTGTCGAAGGCCGGGCCGAGGTCGTGCTCCATCAGGTTGGCCAGCGAGGCGGCGTAGAGCACCTGCACCTTGCCGCCCCCGCTGGGCGCCCCGCTGCTGGTCGTCGAGGTCGAGCCGGTCGAGCCCGAGCCGCAGCCGGCAAGGAACAAGGCTCCGGCGACAGCGGCCAGCGCCAGCTTCCTCATGGTCGACCTCCTGGGGTCTCGACAACCACATGCGTGGACTTCACAACCGCCACGGCCAGTACTCCGGGACGCAGGCCGAGTTCGTGCACGGCTTCGCTGCTCATCAGCGAGACCACCCGGTGCGGGCCGCACTGCAGTTCCACCTGGGCCATCACCTTGTCCTCGATGACCTCGGTGACCAGTCCGACGAACCGGTTGCGGGCGGACCGGCCGACCTCCGACGGGTCGGCGACCTCGACCGCCTGGGCCTTGGCGAACTTGGCCAGGTCGGCCCCTTCGACGATCTTGCGGCCGGAGCCGTCCAGCCCGGAGGACAGCAGACCGGCGTCCACCCACCGACGGACGCTGTCATCGCTCACGCCGAGGAGTCTCGCCGCCTCGGACAGTCGAAATTGCGGCACGCGCAGGACCATATATCCGAAGCTGCGGCAATGTCATCGGAGCGTGCCAGCATCGGACGGTGATCACAGTCGGGTTGTTACATACCTCGGCCGCGCACGTGCCCACGTTCGAGGCGCTGCTGCGGCGATCGGGTGCGGCGGTGGCGGCCCGGCACGTGGTGGACGAAGCTCTGCTGGCCGAGGCGGGCGCGGCGGGCGGGGTGGGGCCGGCGTTGCGGGCCCGGATCGCCGGGCGGCTGGCCGAGGCGGCGGCCGGCGCGACGGCGGTGCTGTGCACCTGTTCGACGATCGGCGCGGTGGCCGAAGAACTGTCCGACCGGGTAGGTGTGCCGGTGCTGCGGGCGGACCGGCCGATGGCGGCGGCCGCGGTGCGGGCCGCGGCCGGGCGGGGTGGCGGGGTGATCGGGGTGGTGGCCACGGCCCGCAGCACGCTCGGGCCGACCGAGGCGCTGCTGCGCGAGGTGGCGACGGCGGCCGGGGTGCGGATGATCGCGGAGCCGGCCGAAGGCGGAGAGCCGATCGAGGCGCGGCCGGGCGCGCTGGGCGGACCCGGGGCCGGCGTGGACTCCGGGGCGCCGGTGGTACGGGTGCGGATGTCGCTGTGCGCGGGGGCCTGGGAGTTGTTCGGGCGCGGGGACTTCGACGGGTATCGCACCGCGGTCGCCGACCATCTCCTCCGGGTCGAACCCGCCGTCGATGTGTTCGTGTTGGCCCAGGCGTCGATGGCGGGCGCGGCGGAGGAACGCCGGCTGTCCGTTCCGGTGTTCTCCGCTCCGCGCCCGGCGGTGGCCGAACTGATCCGGATCGCCGAAGCCGTTGGCAGCTAAGGTTCTTGCCCTGTGCGCGTTTCGGTTATCCGGAATGGGGTACCCGGCGCGGCTCAGTTCGCGAGTTTGAGCGCCTCGGCCCGAGTCGTCGCGATGATCTCGGTCAGATAACGCTCAATGACGGTGAGTTCGTCGGAAGTAAATCCGTCGAGGACTTTTCCGAGCGCGGCCGAAACTCCTTCGAACGCGTCCCCGTATTTCGCGAGATTGGCCCGGGACACCTCGACCAGCACCTTGCGCCGATCATCGGGATCGCGCACCCGGCGCACGTATCCCGCGCGCTCCAACCGATCGATCACGCCGGTGACCGCGCCGGTGGACAACCCGGAGCGCTCGGCGATCTGCCCGGCGGTCAGCGGACCGTCCGCGCGCACCGCGAGATCAAGGCATTTGTGGTCGGTGGCCGACAATCCGACCCGCCCGGCCACCTGCGAGTGGAACATCACGGTGGCCGCGCTCAGTTCCCGGCTGAGGGTGACGAACCGGGCCCGCACGTCCTCCGGGACCCCGGCGCCTTCTTCCGACCCTGCCATCTGGCATCCGCTCCTTGATCAGCAAGTCTCTTGGGGCTTAAGAAACTTACTTGCTGGTTCACTTGCCCATGGAGACATGATAGCCGCCGACCACCGGAAACTCGCCGATCAAGGAAACCCGCAGATTCGGCGCGATGTAGCCGATCTCCCTCGCAGGCGCGGAAGTCGTTGGCAGGCAAGAATTTTTTACCCCCCGCACGGACCGGCAACCGCCCCCGATCGGCGATTACAGTCGCAGGGGTGACCGCACTGGACGGGGTCTACCTCGGCATTCCGACCGTGCCCGGCGCGCCCGGCGCGGCGAGCACGGCTGACCGGCCGCCCTCCCCAGACCTCATCGACACGTTCGGCCGAGTGGCCCGTGACCTGCGGGTTTCCCTCACCGACCGGTGCAATCTGCGATGCACCTACTGTATGCCGGCCGAGGGTCTGGACTGGCTGCCCAAACACGAACTGCTCAGCGACGCCGAACTGACCCGGCTGATCCGGATCGCGGTGACCCGGCTGGGCATCACCAACATCCGGTTCACCGGTGGCGAACCACTGCTGCGCCGGGGCCTGGCCGAGATCATCGCGGCCACCGCCGCGCTGCGTCCCCGGCCCCGAATGTCCATGACCACCAACGGAATCGGCCTGGCGCGGACGGCCAAGGCCCTCGCGGACGCGGGCCTGGACCGGGTGAATGTGTCGTTGGACACGCTGCGCGCCGACCGGTTCGCCGAGCTGGCCCGCCGGGACCGGCTGGCCGACGTGCTGGCCGGACTGGCCGCCGCGGCGGCGGCCGGACTGGCCCCGGTGAAGGTCAACTCCGTGCTGTTGCGCGACACCAACGACGACGAAGCCGTCGACCTGCTGGATTTCTGCCTGCGGCACGGCTACCACCTGCGGTTCATCGAGCAGATGCCGCTGGATCCGCAGCACGGCTGGAACCGGGCCGAGCTGGTCACCGCCGAGGAGATCCTCGACCTGCTGGGCCACCGGTTTCGCCTGGTCGAAAGCGCCGAGCCGCGCGGATCGGCGCCGGCCGAGCAGTGGCGGGTGCACGACCAGCACGGCGGGCCCGCACTGGGCACGGTCGGCGTGATCGGCTCGGTCACCCGGCCGTTCTGCGAGGACTGCGACCGCACCCGGCTGACCGCCGACGGACAGATGCGCAACTGCCTGTTCAGCCAGGTGGAGACCGATCTGCGCGGGCCGCTGCGGGACGGCGCGGACGATGCGGAACTGGCCGATCTCTGGCGGGCCGGGATGTGGGGCAAACTGGCCGGGCACCGGATCAACGAGGCGGGCTTCGCCCAGCCGATCCGGCCCATGAGCGCGATCGGAGGCTGACCAGGTGCGGGAGACCGTAGCCGAGATGAACAGCGGGAAAACCACGCTGACCACGACCGACGGAACGCAGGCGACCGTGGTGCTGGTGCGCTACTTCGCCGGGGCCCGGGCGGCGGCCGGGGTGGCCGAGGAAGAAGTGGCGCTCACCGCCCACCCGGCCACGGTGGGCGCGGTGCTGGACGCGGTGCGCGGCAGGCACGCCCCTGCCCTGCACCGAGTGCTCTCCAGCTGCAGTTTCCTGCTCAACGGGGTCGCCGTGCACGATGGAACGGCCCCGCTGCCCGTGGCGGCCCAGCCGGCCGAACTGGACGTGCTGCCTCCGTTCGCGGGCGGCTGACACGCCGCCCGCGAGGCCATGGCCCCCTCTTCGGAGGGGGCCTTTTCTTGTCACATATGTCCGTTATGTCTCATCGTCGGATGACCGCGACACACGGGCCGACTGGGTGAACAAGAGCCGAACCTGGTGAGGCACGCCATATTCGGCGGGGAAATCGGGTGATCCTTTTGTCAAAGAAAACGGAACGATAACGGTCCCTCGACCAGCAAAAGCTATACGGATCGTAATCGTCTCCGATGCGTTACTGTGACCACCGTCACACGTTGATTAATTTCCGATCTCGAAATCCATTACCTAGTGTCGCTTCTCGGCTGGCCCCGAACCAGCCGCGAATAACCCCGGGTCTCCATGCGCCGAACCCTGTCCAACGGGGACCCGGACATACCCCGAGATAGAAAAACTTCCGGACAGGGGCGAGGAACGTCTGAATCCGCGGTTACCGCCGCCGGTAGGGCGGGACGGATATCGACACCGGTGGCAACACCGGTGTGCCCGGTGCGAGCCGGGCCCCGTCACCCGTGAGCAGTCGAGGCAGGCGCAGGGGGGCAGAGAGGGAAATGGCTTCCATCCGAGGCAAGCACCGCAAGCAGTCCAGCGTCGTCACTGGCGTCGCCAAGGTCGTGGTCGCCGGCGCCATCATCGGTGCCCCGATCGCCATGGCGGCAGCTCCGGCCAACGCGGCTTCTGGTGTCAACTGGGATGCGGTCGCGCAGTGCGAGAGCGGCGGCAACTGGGCTACCGACACCGGCAACGGCTACTACGGCGGCCTGCAGTTCACCCTGAGCACCTGGCACGCCAACGGCGGCTCCGGTATGCCCAACGAAGCGTCCCGGGAGACCCAGATCTCGGTGGCCGAGCGGATTCTGTCCAGCCAGGGCATCGGCGCGTGGCCGGTGTGCGGCAAGCGCGGTCTTGAGGGCGGTGCGACGAGCTCCTCCAGCGGCAGCTCGACGCACCACTACACCACCCACTCGACCCACACGGCTCCGAAGACCGAGCAGACCCAGTCCGCTCCGGTCGCGCCGCAGAGCGCGCCCAACGGTGACTACACCGTGGCCGCCGGGGACACCCTGTCCTCGATCGCGGCCAAGGCCGGTGTGGCCGGTGGCTGGCAGGCCGTCTGGGACAAGAACAAGTCCGTGGTGAGCAACCCGAACGTGATCTTCCCGGGCCAGCAGCTGGTCACCAAGTAATAAAGCGTGATCGCATTCCCCCAGTGCGATCCGGACGCCAGGACCCCATCGCCACCCCCAGGCGGTGGGGTCCTGGTCTGTCTTCCGCGCGCGTGCGCGCTCAGGGGCAGTTGACCCATTCCTCGGCGCCGTCGGAGAAGGTCTGCCGCTTCCACACCGGGAGCCTGCGCTTGACCTCGTCCACCAGCTCGGCGCAGGCGCCGAACGCCTCCCGCCGGTGTTCCGCGGCCACCGCGGCCGCCATCGCCACGTCCCCGACGGCCAGCAGGCCGACCCGGTGGCTCACCGCCACCGCCCGCACCCCCGGCCAGCGCGCGGCCACGTCCCGGGCCACCTCGGCCACCACGTCGGCCGCGCTGGGGTGCCCCACGTACTCCAGTTCTCGCACGCCCTTGCCGCCGTCGTGGTTGCGCACCACCCCGGCGAACCCGACTACCGCGCCCGCGGCCGCGTCGGCCACCAGTTCGGTGTGCTCGGCCTCGGTCACCGGCTCCGCGGTGACGGTCGCACGGACCACCCGGGCGGGCACCGGACCGTCCGGCGCGGACGCGGGGCGCGCAGCGGCGCGCGCAGCCGTCATTGCGGCGGTGTGCGCGGCCGACGCCGGATGGTCGCCGCCGGCGATCTGGTCCAGCGCATGGGCCAGCACCCCGTCCAGCACGCCCAGCCCGTCGCGCACCCCACCCGGCGAACCGGGCAGATTGACCACCAGGGTGCGGCCGGCCACCCCGGCCAGGCCGCGGGAGAGCACGGAGGTCGGCACCTTCGGCAGGCCCGCGGTGCGTATCGCGTCGGCCAGGCCCGGGATCTCCCGGTCCAGCACGGCGCGGGTGGCCTCCGGGGTGCGGTCGGTGGGGTTGATGCCGGTGCCGCCGGTGGTGAGCGCCAGGTCCACCCCGGCCCGCACGGCCGCGCCCAGCGCCTCGGCCACCGGGTCGCCGTCGGGCACCACGACCGGGTCGGCCACCCGGTAGCCGCGCTCGCGCAGCCAGGCCACGATCACCGGCCCGGTCCGGTCGGCGTACACCCCGGCGGCGGCCCGGTTGGACGCGGCGATCACCCGGGCGGTGCGGACGGGTGAATCCGCGGCTGCGGTTTCGGAGGGTGATCCCGGTGATGACTGAGCGTGTTCGTGGTGGTGCTGGTCGTCGTGCCGGTGCTCGTGCGGGTGCGCCTGGTGACCGCCGGGCTCGGGCGCCGAGCCGGGGGCGGGTTCGTCCGGGTGCTCGGCGGGCGGCCGCTGGGTGTCCGAGGGGTGGGCCATGGTCAGCGTCCTTCCGGGCGGGTCCAGGTGCCGGTCTTGCCGCCGTCCTTGCGCTCCACCCGCACCGCGTCCAGCACGGCGGCGGGGTCGACCGCCTTGATCATGTCGTGCAGCGCCAGGCCGGCGCCGGCGACGGCGGTCAGCGCCTCCATCTCCACGCCGGTCCGGTCGGTGGTGCGCACGGTGGCGCTGATCCGCACCTCATCACTGCCCAATGTTAGGTCGACAGTCACGCCGGTGAGCGCGATCGGGTGACACAACGGCACCAGGTCGGGCGTGCGCTTGGCCGCCATGATCCCGGCGATCCGGGCCGTGGCCAGTGCGTCGCCCTTGGGCAGTCCATCCGACCGCAGCAGGCCGATGACCTCGGGCGTGGTGCGCATCACACCGGTGGCCACCGCGGTGCGCGCGGTCGCCTGCTTCTCCGAAACGTCGACCATCCTGGCCGCGCCCGCGGCGTCAAGATGGGTGAACTCACTCATGGAGTGAGCGTAGTCAGACGCCGACGGCGGGCTCCTCGGCACGCTGCCCCTCGGCCGCCCGGCGCACCGCCTCGGCCACCGCCGGGGCCACCGCCGGGTCGAACACGCTGGGCACGATGAACGAGGCGTTGATCCGGCTCTCGTCCACCACGTCGGCCACCGCGTCGGCCGCGGCCAGCAGCATGACGTCGGTGATGGTGTGCGCCTGGGCGTCCAGCAGACCGCGGAACACCCCGGGGAAGGCCAGCACGTTGTTGATCTGGTTCGGGTAGTCGCTGCGCCCGGTGGCCACCACGGCGGCGTGCTTCTGCGCCTCCAGCGGATCGATCTCCGGGTCCGGGTTGGCCAGCGCGAACACGATCGCGTCGGAGTTCATGGTCGCCACCTGCTCGGCGCCGAACAGATTGGGCGCGGACACGCCGATGAACACGTCGGCGCCGGCCAGCGCGTCGTGCACGGTGCCGGACCTTCCTTCCGCGTTGGTGTGCTCGGCCAGCCAGCGCAGGTTGTCGTCGTCCCCGTCGCGGCCGGCGTGCACGATGCCGTTGACGTCCACGGCCAGGATGTCCTTGGGCTCCTTGTTCAGCAGCAGCCGGATGATCGCCGAACCGGCCGCGCCGGCCCCGCACACCACGATGCGGCAGTCCCGGATGTCCTTGTCCACCACGCGAAGCGCGTTGCGCAGCGCGCCGACCACGACGATCGCAGTGCCGTGCTGGTCGTCGTGGAACACCGGGATGTCCAGCTTCTCGCGCAGCCGGGCCTCGATCTCGAAGCAGCGCGGCGCGGCGATGTCCTCCAGGTTGATCCCGGCGTACACCGGCGCGATCAGTTCGACGGTGCGGATGATCTCCTCGGTGTCCTGCGAGTCGAGGCACACCGGCCAGGCGTCCACCCCGCCGAATCGCTTGAACAGCGCGGCTTTTCCTTCCATCACCGGCAATGCGGCGGCCGGGCCGATGTTGCCGAGGCCCAGCACGGCCGAGCCGTCGGTGACCACGGCGATGGTGTTGCGCTTGATGGTGAGCCTGCGGGCGTCGGCCGGATTGGCCGCGATGGCCAGGCACACCCGGGCCACGCCGGGGGTGTAGGCGCGGGAGAGGTCGTCGCGGTTGCGCAGCGCGACCTTGGAGGAGACCTCGACCTTGCCGCCGAGGTGGATCAGGAAGGTGCGGTCGGAGACCTTGCGCACCTCGACGCCGGGCAGGTCGGTCAGCGCGTCGGTGATGACCTTGGCGTGGTCGGCCGAGGTGGCGTTGCAGGTGATGTCCACGACGACCCGGTCGGTGTGCGAGTCGACCACGTCGAAGGCGGTGATCACCCCGCCGACCCGGCCGACGGCCGAGGTGAGGTCACCCGCGGCGCTCGCCGACGGCGGCGCCTCGACCCGGACGGTGATCGAATACCCAGGACCTGGAACGGGCACCGGAACGCCTCCTGATTCACCTTGCTACGTCGATTCAGGACCCTAGTCCTGGGGTATCGGGTGACCGCTGGCACACCGACCGAATGAGGTCAAGCGAAGACGATCATGCCCCTATGGGCCGTGATCGGAGCGTGATGATCACGCTAGGGGATCACTCCCTAGTGGACCTCGCGCACTGCGCACCGAACAAATTAGGGGATTAGGGGGATCGGCGACTCCCGGCCGCCGCGGCCCCGCCCGAGCCGCCGAGACTCCACACCGGACTCCAAGACAACGGTGCTGATCAGCGAATATCTCGCCGAGCATCGGCCATTCGCGCGGGGCTGCGCCGAACGGTCTCCATTACACCGTTCGGCGCAGTTAGGGAGTGATCTACGACACACCCTGTCGGGTCTCCATCACCCGATAGTGTTCGGCATCCCCGGTTGGATCATGACCTCCTCGTGGCGGGGGCGCGAGGGTGTCGTGCCGTCGAATCGGCTTTCCCCAACACCCACCCCTCTTTAATTGAAAAGAGAGACACGCTGTGCGTTTGAATCGCATGTTCACCGTGACGGGCGGGCTCGTCGGCATCGCCGCCCTGACGCTCCTCGCGGCCGCGCCGGGCGCGGCGGCCACCGCGGCGTGCGGCTCGGCCCAGGTGATCAACGCCAACGCCGAGGCACTTGGCGCCCTGAAGCTGGACCTGTCCACGCCCAAGGTGACCTACCCGGCGGGTGGCAAGGACTCGCTGGCCAGCCTGACCCTGGGCGCCGACCCCAAGCTGGCCAAGCTGAGCCTGATCGACGCCTACTCCAAGGCGGACCACGGCTCACTGAAGTCCGAGTCCGATGTGGTCAACCTCGACCTGCTCGGCCTGATCCATGTCGACGTGCTCAAGGCCGACTGCACCTCCAACACCAACGGCGTCACCGGCGCCAGTGACATCGTCGGCGTGAAGATCGGCGGCAAGCCGATCAGCAAGGACGTGCTGGACGCGAAGATCACCGCCAACAACCCGGTGCCGCTGAACAGCCTGCTGACCAACCTGCTCAACCCGTTGGTGGGCAACGCGGTCACGGTGACCTTCGACGAGCACGTGCGCGCCGGCAACGTGCTGACCGTGAACGCCCTGCACGTGCACATCGACACCGCGATCCTGGGCCTGCCCGCGCTGGCCAAGTCGGACATCATCGTCAGCCAGGCCGTCTGCAGCCTGGGTGAGGTGCCCGGCGGCGGCACCGTGCCCACCGGGCCGACCGGCACCCCGACGCCGACCAGCGCCACGCCGACCAGCACGCAGACGACCGCGCCGACCTCCACCTCGACCGGTGGCAGCGCGCCGTCCAGCACCCCGGCCGTGGCCAACGCCTCGGACAACAAGAACCTGCCGTTCACCGGTGTCGCGGGCATCGCCCCGATGATCATCGGCGCCGTGGTGCTGATCGCGGTGGGCACCGGCCTGTTCCTGTACACCCGCCGTCGCGCCGGCCGCGTCGGTGGCGGCAGCGACAACAGCTGATTTCGGTTACGCCCCCACAGCAGAACGGCTCCGGTCGAATTGACCGGAGCCGTTCTGTGTCCGTCGGCGGAGCTACTTGTTGATGACCGTCTCCGGGTGCACGTAGGGCACCTGGTCGGGCGGCAGCGGGAAGCTCAGCTCGCCGAACGGGGAAAGCGATCCCTGGCGGTCCGAGGCGAGCTCGGTCACCGGGTGGTCGCCACCCGGCCAGTCCGGATCGACCCGCCTGGACGACTTGGTGTCCCCCTTGGCCACGGCTCCTCCTCCAAACACCTCGACGACTACTGACTGCATTATCCGGCGCGCGGCCGCGCCGTGTTGTCCCTAGTGTGCCGTACCCGCGACCCGGCCCGTATAGCGTGGTGGGGGTGTCGACGCCCGCACTGCTGGACTGGCTGCGCGCCCGCCCGGATGACGAGCTGATCGGGCTGCTGCGCGCCCGGCCCGATCTGGCCACCCCGCCGCCCGCCGACACCTCCGTGCTGGCCACTCGCGCCGGCACCCGGGCCTCGGTGGCCAGAGCCGCGGAGGACCTGGACGAGTTCACCCTGTCCGTACTGGACGCCCTGGTGCTGCTGGACGCCGATCTGCATCCGGCGCCGCTGGCCGAGGTGAGCCGGATGATCGGCCCGGACGTGCCGCGGCGGCGCGTCCAGGAGGCGCTGAACGGCCTGTCCCGGCTGGCCATCGTGTGGGACGTCCCCGATGGCTACTGGGTGGTGCCCGCCGCCCGGGAAGTCACCGGGACCTATCCCGGCGGACTTGGCGCGCCCGCCGCCGAGCTGGCCGGGGTCGATCTGGACGCGCTGCTGGCGCGGACCGGCGAGCCCGAACGCAAACTGCTCGACACGCTGGCCGCCGGGCCGCCGGTCGGGGCGACCAAGGACGCGGCCGCGGTGGTGCCGCTGGCCAGGGCGACCACCCCGGTGCAGCGGCTGCTCGCGCTGGGACTGCTGGTGCGCAAGGATTCCGGCCGGGTGGAACTGCCCCGGCAGGTCGGCCTGCACCTGCGCGGCGAGCACCCGCTCGGCCCGGTGCGCCCGGCCGAGCCTGCGCTGACCAGCGCCGCGCCCGGGGCCGAGCGAGTGGACGCCACCGGGGCCGGGGAACTGCTGGAACTGTTGCGGCACACCGAAACCCTGCTGCGGGTGTGGTCGGGCGAGCCGCCGCCGGTGCTGCGCTCGGGCGGGCTGGGCGTGCGCGAGCTGCGCAAGCTGGCCCGGGAGCTGGTCGCCGACGAGGCCCGGGCCACCCTGCTGGCCGAGCTGACCGTGGCCGGCGAGCTGGTCGCCGACACCGAGACCACCGCGCCGGAATGGGTGCCCACCACCCAGTCCGACGCGTTCCGGGTGGCCAGCCCGGAACAGCGCTGGGCCACCCTGGCCACGGCCTGGCTGGACCTGCCCCGGCTGCCCGGCCTGGCCGGGCTGCGCGACGACCGGGACCGGCTGCTCGCCCCGCTGTCGGACGAGCTGCGCCGGCCGCTGGCCCCGCGCGACCGGCGGCGGGTGCTGGACGCGCTGGCCGAACTTCCCGCGGGCACCGCGCCGGCGGACCCGGCCGCGCTGGGCGCGGTGCTGGCCTGGCGGGCGCCCCGGCGCGGCGGGCGGCTGCGCGACGAGCTGATCCGCTGGACCCTGGCCGAGGCCACCGCGCTGGGCATCGTGGCGCTGGGCGCGCTCACCTCGGCCGGGCGCACGCTGCTGGCCGAGGGTCCGGCCGCGGCGGCCAAGCGAATGGCCGCGGCGCTGCCCGAGCCGCTGGACCACGTGCTGGTGCAGGCCGACCTGACCGTGGTCGCGCCCGGGCCGTTGCAGCGGGAACTGGCCGAGCAGATCGCCCTGGTGGCCGATGTGGAGTCGGCCGGGGCGGCCACCGTGTACCGGGTGAGCGAGGCCTCGGTGCGCCGCGCGCTGGACGCCGGGCGCACCGCGACCGAACTGCACGAGCTGTTCCGCACCCGCTCGCGCACCCCGGTGCCGCAGGGCCTGGACTACCTGATCGACGACGTGGCGCGGCGGCACGGCCGGCTGCGCGGCGGCGCGGCCGGATCGTTCCTGCGCTGCGACGACGAGGCGCTGCTGGCCGAGGTGCTGGCCAACGCCGAGGCCGCCCGGCTGGAGCTGCGCCGGATCGCGACCACCGTGCTGGTCAGCCCGCTGCCGTTGATCGAGGTCATGGACGGGCTGCGCGCGGCCGGATTCACCCCGGCGGCCGAAGGCCCGGACGGGCAGGTGCTGGATCTGCGGCCCAGCGGCCGCCGGGTGACCGCGCGACCGCGGCCGGACCGCCGGGCGGTGCTGCCGCCCGCGCCCAGCGACACCCAGCTTTCCGCCGCCGTGCGGCAGTTGCGGGTGGGCGACCGGGCCGGGGCCACCCGCCGGGGCGGCGGCGTGTCCGCCTCACCCAACTCGGGCATGAGCGACACCGGCGCGGTGCTGGCCGCGCTGCAGGGCGCGATCCGGGAACGGCGCAACGTGTGGGTCGGCTTCGTCGACTCGCACGGCACCGCCAGCCACCGGTTCGTCGCCCCGCTCGGCGTGGGCGGCGGTGTGCTGGAGGGCCTGGACCAGGGCCTCGGCGAGGTGCGGCGGTTCCCGCTGCACCGGATCACCTCGGTCGAGGTGGTCAGCGGCGACCCGCGTTACGGCCACACCGAACGGCCCGACCAGGAGAAATAGCCTCCCGATCGGGCCAAGAGCTACCAGCACGGCAACCGCCCGGCTCGCGGGCGCCGCAGTGCTGGCAGCCCTGAGTCAGACTCGGGCGCCCATCCGCTGCTGGCGCATCGCGTGCTCCACCAGCGTGATCAGCACCTGTTTGGTGGACTCGCGGTTACGCGCGTCACAGGTGACCACCGGGACGATGTCGTCGATGGTCAGCGCGTCGCGCACATCGCCCACCCGGTGGTGCAACATGCCCTCGAACCGGTTGATGGCCACGATGTAGGGCAGCTGCCGGTCGTCGAAGAAGTCGATCGCGGCGAACGCGTCGGCCAATCTCCGCGTGTCCACCAGCACGACCGCGCCGATCGCGCCACGCACCAGGTCGTCCCACATGAACCAGAACCGGTGCTGCCCGGGGGTGCCGAACAGGTACAGGATCAGATCCGAGTCCAGCGACAACCGGCCGAAGTCCATGGCCACCGTGGTGGTGGTCTTGTTCGGCGTGGCCGACAGGTCGTCGTGGCCGACGCTGGCGTCGGTCATCACGGCCTCGGTCGTCAGCGGGACGATCTCCGATACCGAACCGACCAGAGTCGTCTTGCCGACACCGAACCCGCCGGCGACCACGATCTTCGCCGAGGTCGTCGCTTTGCGCCCGGATGGCGGCGGTGTGCCGCGGGAACTAGAGCCTCCGAAGACCACTGAGCACCCTTTCCAGGAAGTCCATGGATGGCCGGTCCCCGACGACCATGCCGCTGGAGTGAATGACGACCAGCCCCATGCCCGCCATATCACCGATCAACACACGTACAACGCCCAGCGGCAACCTGAGATGGGCGGCTACCTCGGCCACGGACCTGGTCTCCACGCACAGATCGCAGATCGACCGGTGTTCGGACAGGAGGGCGTCCTCCATCTCCCAACCACGATCGCTGGTCGAAACCAGGGCCTCGATGGCAAGATCATAATCGGGACGCGTCCGACCACCCGTCCGGGTGTACGGCCGAACGAGTGAACCGGTCTCGGTGACCGGGTCCATCGGCGTGCCGTCCTCCTCGGCGGGCGGCTGGTGCGGCTGGTGCGGCACGGGTACGCGCGGCTCCCAGACCGAGGCCGAGGGAGGGCGCTGCCAACTGCCCGTACCACCGCCGGAACCACCGCCGGAGCGGCCGAAGCCCCCTTGGCGGCCGCCACCGCGGTTGCCGGACGCGCGGTCCATCGGAACGCCCGTCTCCCCGAACAGGTCGGCACCTGGCCCACCGAACAAACCGCTCCGGTAGCCACTGATGTCGAACCGACTCGGAACATCCGAACCGGCATGGTCAGCGGGTTCGAAAAACTCGCCGTCCGCCATGGCTTCGCGCCCTCGCTCCCCCGTGTCCGGTGGTTGGTACTGATCTGCCGCTGTGCGCCGACCCTGGTCCCGGTGCCGGGCCCGTTGCCAGGCCAGGTACCCCTCGGCGCCGTCGCCGGATTCGGTGGGACCGCGCAGGCCCCACTGACCAGGGTTCAGCTCTTTCATCGCCGCTAGTCACGCGGCCATCGAACGAGTGTCACCCGTAAACCCATCATCGGCGCACCGCGCCCTGCAACTGAGCCCGGAGTTCGGGCGTCATCTGCTGGCCCACCCGCTCGACCAACAGAGTCATCTCGTAGGCGACGAGACCGATGTCACAGTTCGGCGCGGCCAGCACGGCCAGGCACGATCCGTCACTGATCGACATCAGGAACAGGTATCCCCGGTCCATCTCGACCACGGTCTGGTTGACGGCGCCGGCCTCGAAACACCGGGCCGCACCCTGGGTCAGGCTGATCAGGCCGGAGGCCACCGCGGACAGCTGCTCGGCGCGGTCACGGGGCAACCCCTGGGAACCGGCAAGCAACAGGCCATCCGCGGAGACCACAACGGAGTGCGCGACACCGGGCACCCGGCGAACGAAGTCGGTGATGAGCCAGCCGAAACTGCCCGGCTGATGCTGAACGGACGCTGTCACTCCTGCTCCTCAACGGACTGGTGCTCGGACGAAACGGAAGCCTCGTCAGAGTATCCCTCGATCAGGGCGTGTCGGCCCCGACGCAAACCTTGCTGGAAACTGGACATACGACCACGAACCGCATCGGCGGATCGCGGCGGCAGCATCGGGCGCGAAGTCCCTCGGCTGCCGGTAGAACCACCCACGCCAGCGGTGACCAGGGTGCTGTCCGAGCCGTGAGACGACTCCGGACCACCCCGGGGCGCCGCCGAACCCGGCACGAGCTGGGCCTTGGGCGTTCGCTTGGGCAGGCCGGCCGACGTGGTCTCGGACACGGACCGGGTGAGCAGTGCCTCCGCGGCCTGCCAGCCCTCGTCGGCCGCGCTGTGCCAGGCGTCGGACTGGCCGCCGGGCTCGTGCCCGTTGGCCGGCTCCTCCGACGATCTGGACTGACCGAAGCCGAGCGTGGCCCCGGCCTTGCCGGGCACCCGGGTGGGCAGGCCACCGGGGACCGACTCCTCGGCCTCGGCGGAGGCCGCCATGGGCGGCTCCGGCACGCTGGCCGCCGCCTCGGCCGGCTCCGGCTCCTCCACCGCGCCTGCCGCGTCGGCGGCGGGCCGGTCGGCGCGGAACCACTGGGACAGCACGGCCTCGTAGATCGGCAGCCGCTCGGTCGGCGCGTCCACCTCTATATGAGACGGGCCGCCCAGCGGGCCGGAGGTGTACTCGTCCAGGCTCATGGTGCCGTTGAACGTGGTCGACTCCGGCTCGGCGTCCCAGCCGCTCTCGACCGAGGTGTGCGGCTCCCATAACACCGCGGAGCTGCTGGCCTCCGGCTGCCACTGGTCGCCGGCCGGCGTCGAGCCGGTGTCCCCGGCCGAGGTCAGCTCGGGCGACCAGTAGTTGGTGATCGCGGGCAGCGGGCCGGACCCGTCCAGGGTCAGCGGTTCGCCGATCGGACCGGAGTAGTCCTCGCCCCGGCCGTAACCGGGCTCCGGCGCCGGTGGCGACACCGGACGGACGTTCGCGCTGGAGTCCTCACCGGTACGGGCCATGCCGAACGCGCCCGCGATCCCGGCCGCGGCGGAGGCCGCCTTGTCCAGGTTGGACGCACCCGGCTCGGTGCCGCGCCGCGCCGGCAGCGCGGTGTCCACGCTGGGCGAGGGCGTCACGTCGTCACCCGGCCGGTACACCAGGCTCTCCGGAATGACCACCAGGGCGACGGTGCCGCCGTCGATGTCCTCGTTGGTGCGCAGCTTGACCCGGATGCCGTGCCGCTTGGCCAGCCGGGCGACCACGTACAGGCCCATCCGGCGGGTGACGCCGACGTCGATGTCCGGCGGGTTGGCCAGGCTCTCGTTGGCGCCCCGCACGTCGTCCTCGCTCATCCCCACACCGCGGTCGGTGATCTGGATGGCCAGTTCCCGCGACTTGGTCCGCGCGATGCGCACGCTGACCTTGGTGTTGGGCTCGGAGTAGGAGGTGGCGTTGTCCAGCAGCTCGGCGATCAGGTGGATCAGGTCGTTGACCACGCGGCCCAGCACCGAGGCATCCGGCGGGGAGCCGACCTCGATGCGGGCGTACTGCTCCACCTCGGACACGGCCGCGCCGACCAGTTCGCCGATCGGCACCGGACGGCTCATCCGCTTGGCCAGGCCGGACCCGGAGAGCACCAGCAGGCTTTCGCTGTTGCGCCGCATACGGGTGGCCAGGTGGTCCAGTTCGAACAGGTTGGCCAGGTTGTCCGGGTCCTGCTCGTCGCGTTCCAGCCGGTCGATCAGGCCCAGCTGGCGTTCCACCAGGGCCTGCGAGCGCCGGGACAGGTTGACGAAGATCGCGTTGACGTTGTCGCGCAGCACGGCCTGCTCGGCGGCCAGCCTGACCGCCTGCCCGTGCACCACGTCGAACGACCGGGCGACCTCGCCGACCTCGTCGAAGGAGAACGGCGGGACCGGATCGACCGCCTGCCTGGACGCCTCGATCGGGTTCTCCGCCGCCAGGATCCGGGTGATCGTCGCGGGCAGCCGGTCCCGGGCGACCTCGAGGGCGCCCAGCCGCAGCTGACGCAGCGAGACCAGCAGGGCGCGGGTGACCACCAGCATGATGGCCAGCGCGACCAGCAGGATGATCAGGATCAGCAGACCGTCGCGGATGGCCGAGGACCGCGCGGTGGCGGCCAGCTCGGACGCGGTGGTCGCGGTCTCCTGGGTGGCCGAGTTCTCCACCTGGGCCAGCAGCTTCTCGGTGGTGGCGTCGTCCCCGGCCAGCTGGTCGGGCGACACCGACAGCGGCTGCCCGATGTTGGCGTTGCTGACCGCGATCTGCTGCAGCAGTTCCCGGTCGTCGACCTGAGGACCGGTCACGGTGTCGATGAAGGCGCTCTGCAACGCAGGCGATGCCGCGGTGTTGAACTGGGTCACGGCCGCGTTGAACGCACCCTGGGCGTCCCGGAAGGACTGCAGGTCGAAGTCCACGAAGCCGCCGGCCAGCACGCTGGAGTACATGAACGCGTCCTGCAGGGCAGCCTGGTCCTTGGCCTGGCTGACCGCGTTGAGCGCGCTCACCTCCTGGGCGACCGTTGTGCTGCCGGTCACCTGGGTGGCCAGGGTCGCCGTGTTCAACAGCGCCGTGTTGATGTTCTCGTAGGAACGCAACAGCGCGCCGCCCGGGTAATCGGTGGTCGTGGCGGTGTTGCGCAGGGCACTCAGGCCGTTCAACGCGTCCAGGGCGCGCTGGAACTGCGCCTTGGCCGAGTCGGACAGCGAACCGGTCAGGTTGTTGTCGGCGCGCAGGTCGGCGACGGCCGCGTCGGTGGCGGAAATCGCCTGATCCATCTGGGTGCGGTCACCGGTCCGGCCGGCCACCGCCCAGCCGATCACCGCGTTGCGCTCGGTTTGGAGTTGGCTGGTCACCTTGTCGATGGCGCCGACCAACTGGACTTGTTGTTGCGTCTGCTGGAAGCCGTTCGCCTGTTGCAGCGAGTTCCACACTCGCAGCCCACCGAAGACGGCAGCGGCCACCGCGGGCACCAGGATCACCACGGCGAGCTTGCGCCGTAGTCGCCAGTTGCGCAGTCGCCACGTGCCGCCCTGCTGAGCTTGGTGTTCGCCCGGCCGCGGCACACGCGGCTCGCCAGCACGCTCAGAGTTATCTGTCACACCACGCACGCTTTCCGTACACTACCTCACTGGTGTGATCCTGGACACACTGCGCCGTTTTCCCGGGCAAAATCCGGGCCGGCCGCCGTATGACGGATGTCGTAGTCGAGTTGCGGACCACCCGCGCCGCCTGGACTGCAGCGATCGCCATGCCCTGCATCACTGTCAAAAATTGGTCAGTGACATACCACTGACTCCCATTGGCGCGTTTCGCACTCAACGCGGCCGACGGAGCTAACACCTCTACTCCTTCTGGGTGCCACCGTGGACGATCCGATACGTCCACTGACCAAACTGCGGGCTATCCGAACCGACAAGTTAGCGGAAAAGCTCTACCGTGTCAGCCCATCGGGTGACGGAACCGGCTACCATCCGGCACATCCCGGAGCGAGCAGTCGGGGCGCGCAGCGGGCGACTTGTTGATGTGGGTGCTTGGTAACCGGATATTTACCTTGTGAGCTGCGGCTCTTCAGAAACGGAGTCTTCCCGAAATGGTACGAATCGCCCGACGGACGGCGGTGGTCAGGCTCACGTCCCTGGCCTCGGTGTCACTGGCAGTCGCTGCCATGGTCACCGGATGTAGTCTACTCGGCGGGTCCAGCAGCTCTTCCAGTAGTAGCACCGCGAGCTCGGCCGGGCTGGAAAAGACGCACCTCACCGTGGGCATGCTGTCCGCGATCGACGTGGTGCCGGCGTACATCGCGCAGGACAAAGGCTATTTCGCGCAGCAGGGCCTGAACGTCACGCTGCAGACCGTGTCCGGCGGCAGCCAGTCGATTCCCGCACTGGTGGGCGGGTCCCTCGATATCGCATTTTCCAACTGGGGCTCGATGTTCTCGGCCCAAGAAAAGAAGCTCGGAGATTTCCGCGCGATCGTGGACGCATACCAGAGCCAGGAGCAGAACGTCCTTGTGACACTGCCCGGTTCCGGAATTAAGTCGGTCAAGGATCTGGTGGGCAAGACGATCTCCGCCAACAACCTCACCGGTACGGCGACCATTGCGTTCAAAGAACTGCTGAAGTCCAACAATGTTGATCCGAACTCGGTGAAGATCACCACATTGGGCTATTCGGACGTACCCGCCGCGCTGGCCAATCACCAGGTGGTCGCGTCCATTCTGCTGGAGCCCTACCTCAGTGAGGTCGAACGCTCCAACGGGGCCGTCCCGGTGTCCGACCTGTTCGGGCCCGGACCGACCCTGAACATGCCGATCGCGGGTTACATGACCCTGGCCAAGACGGTCCAGCAGGACCCGAAGACCATCGCCGCCTTCCAGCGGGCGATGATCAAGGCGCAGGAAGAGGCCAACAACAACCCGACCGAGGTGCAGCAGGAGATGGTCAAGCACCTCAAGATGGACCAGCAGACCGCGGACATCGTGCACATCGGCAGCTGGTTCACCAGCGTCAGTGCGGCCCGGCTGCAGCGGGTGGCCGACCTGCTCACCTCGTTCGGCGTGTTGACCGACAAGCTGGACGTCACGCCGTTGGTGACGCCCATCCCGTCCAACTGATCGACGGACCAGCGCTCCACCCGCAGCTCGACCCGACAGGAATGATCGCCCCATGATGGTCACACCGTGAGCAGGTTCGTACGGGGACTGATCGGACTGGTCTGCTTCCTCGCCATCGGCGAGATCGTCGGCCGGCTCGGTCTGATCAGTCAGCGCTACCTGCCGCCGACCTCAGCGGTGCTGACCGCGCTCGGCCACCTGCTGGTGGACCAGACATTCCTCCGGGACGTGATCGCCACCCTGCTCGCCTGGGCGATCGCGTTGGGCATCGCGACGCTGATCGCGGTGCCCCTCGGGCTGCTGCTCGGCAGCATCCCGGTGTTGCGGACCGCCACCGACGCGATCGTGGAGTTCATTCGCCCGATCCCGTCGGTGGCGCTGATCCCGCTGGTCGTGCTCCTGCTGGGCACCGGTCCGGACACCAAGATCGCCCTGGCCACGTTCGCCTCGGTGTGGCCGATCCTGTTCAACACCACCTACGGGCTGCACGAGATGGACCCGCAGCTGGTGGACACCGCCAAGTCCTTCGGCATGGGCGGCCTGTCCATCTCCCTGAAGGTGCGGCTGCCCAGCGCCGCGCCGTTCATCATGACCGGCATCCGGGTGGCGTCGGGCATCGTGCTGATCACCACGATCTCCACCGAGCTGCTGGCCAGCGCGGCCGGCGGGCTCGGCACCTTCATCGAGTCGGCCCGCGCCGGCGGCAACCAGATGTCGCAGGTGCTGGCCGGGGTCGCCATGGCCGGCATCCTGGCCTACCTGGTCAATGTCATCCTCGAGCGGGTGCAGAACCGCTTCTTCGGCTGGTCGGAGGCGAAGGACGCATGACCACCGCCACCCCGGCCGGCCCCGTGGAGGACACCGGCGAAGCGCCGGCCGCGGGCGCGGCGTCCCTCGGGCGCCGCGTGCTGCGTTCCGTGCTGTCCCGCTGGCTGGTCTTCGTGCTGCTGGTGCTCGTCTGGCAACTGCTGACCGCGCGCATCCAGAGCCCGTTCTTCCCGACGCCGCTGACCATCGTGGGCGCGGCCGGGAAGATGTGGTTCTCCGGCCCGGCCGGCCACCTGTTCGTCTCCGATGCCTTCGTGGCCAACGTGCTGCCCAGCATCGCGCGCATGCTGGGCGGCTGGCTGCTCGCGGTGATCGTCGGCGTGGCCATCGGCATCGGCCTCGGCCGCTCCCAGGTCGCGCTGGACTACGCCAGTCCGGTGCTGAACTTCCTGCGCTCCATCCCGCCGCCCACCCTGGTCCCGGTGTTCCTGGTGCTGCTGGACATCGGCACCATGATGCAGCTGACGGTGATCGTCATCGGGGTGATCTGGCCGGTGCTGCTCAACACCATCGACGGCGCCCGCTCGGTCGACCAGGTGAAGGTGGAGATGGTCCGCGCCTTCCACATCTCCCGCCCGCAGTGGATATTCGGCGTGATCATTCCCGCCGCCCTGCCCAAGATCTTTGCCGGACTCCGGGTCAGCCTGTCCATGGCGCTGATCATGATGGTGCTGTCGGAACTGTTCGGCAGCACCAATGGAATCGGTTTCGAACTTCAATTCTCCCAGGAAAGTTTCGACCTTCCCGGGATGTGGGCCTGTATTCTCCTCCTCGGCGTGCTCGGTTACCTGGCGAACCGCGCACTGTTGGCCATCGAAAAGCGCGCACTGGGCTGGCACAACGGAGCCCGGCAGAACGCCGCCGGATAGACCACCGTCAGCGGTACGCGGGCGGGACGCCGCCCGAACTGGGTTTCTCCCAGGTATCACGGTTTCACGGGTTGACTGGAGACAGAGTCGGAAGGAGGGATTGGACGGTATGTCCAGTCCGCAGAGCCAGGAATTCGATCTGGACGATCACACCAATTACAAGATCCTCAACGAACTGATTGCCGGCCGCATGAGCGTGCGAAAACTGAAAACCGATCCACTCCCCGAGGGCACGATCGACCGGGTGCTGGAGAACGCCCGCTGGGCCATGTCCGGCGCGAACTCCCAGCCGTGGGAATACATCGTGGTCACCGACCCCGATATGAAACAGAAGCTGTACGACACGTACTACGAGATCAACAACGAGTTCATTTTCTGGATGGAACAACAGCGGGCGATGGAATACCGGCACCCGGCCTACATCCTGGACGGGGACCCGGAAGAGGCCCTGGATGAGGTGCGCAAGAAGCAGGGCTGGAACACCGCGCCCGCGCTGATCGTGGTCATCGGCGACGGCCGCAAGCAGTGGGGCACCGTGCAGGGCGCGCACACCCTCGGTCTGCACCAGACCCATCTCACCGACGGGCTGACCAACACCAGCTTCCTGATCCACCTGTCCGCGGCCGCCCTTGGCCTGGGCACTCAGTGGGTGACCATCCACATCGAGGAGCCGTTCAAGCGGGTGCTGGGCGTGCCCGATCTGTACACATTGTTCACGATCATCCCAATCGGGCTGCCCGCCGTGGAACCGCGACCCGGCGTCCGGCGCCCGCTCGACGACCTGGTCCACCACGACCGCTTCGAGCAGGACAAGTTTTTGACGAACAAGGAAATTCTGGAGTACATCCGGAATCTCCGGAACAAGACGGTCGGGAAGTATGCCAGCTCGTTTGGTGATGCGGAGAGCAACCGGGTGACGACAGGCAGTTAGCGAGTCTGTGCGTTCTCTGCTTTTCCTTGCCATATCCAGGCGGAGAGAGCAAAGTAAATCGCGTTTTGTTGTCTCATCCGTTTCCTTCGCGTAGTCTCACAAGTCGCTGAGCTGGAAGGATGGATCAGAGCAGTGTTGGACGTCATCGGCCTCGGACACACCTACGGGTCGGGGAAGACCGCGCACGCCGCCCTGAAGGACATCTCGGTCAGCGTCGACGAGGGTGAGATCGTCTGCCTCGTCGGCCCCTCCGGTTGTGGCAAGTCGACCATGCTGCGGGCCATCGCGGGCCTGCTGCGGCCGACCAAGGGTGAAGCACGACTGCACGGCCAGAAGATCGACGGGGTGCCCGACGAACTGGCCGTGGTGTTCCAGGATTACAGCCGCTCGCTGTTCCCGTGGCTGAGCGTGCAGCGCAACGTGGAGTTCCCGCTGCGCGGCCGCTCGCTGTCCCGGGCCCAGCGCCGGCAGCGCGCCGAAGAGGCGTTGTCCGCGGTCGGGCTGGTCGGCGCCCGGCGCAAGTACCCGTGGCAGCTCTCCGGCGGCATGCAGCAGCGGGTGGCCATCGCCCGCGCGCTGGCCTACCAGCCCAGCCTGATGCTGATGGACGAGCCGTTCGCCTCGGTGGACGCGCAGACCCGGGGCGAGCTGGAAGACCTGGTGTTGCAGGTGCGCGAGCGGTTCGGCACCACGGTGCTGCTGGTCACGCACGACATCGACGAGAGTGTCTACCTGGGCGACCGGGTGCTGGTGCTGTCCCAGCCGCCCACCGTGGTGCTGGACACCCTGACGGTGAACCTGGGCCGTGACCGCGACCAGATCACCACCCGCGCCTCGGAGGGTTTCGTGACGCTGCGCAGCGAGGTCGCCCGCCTGCTGCGCAAGGAAACGCACGTCTCGCTGGCGCTGTCCGGTCAGTCGCTGGACGCCACCAACTAGTTCCTTCGCCTGACCCGGAGGCCGGCCCCGCGAGGGACCGGCCTCCGAGCGCACCGGCCTCCGGGCGCGCAACGCTCCCGCCGCTACCAGGCCACCGCCACCGCTACCGGCCCTCCGCCACCGCCAGTTTCGCGGTGAGGTGCCGCCACATCGTGGCGTCGTTGAAGCCCGAGCCCAGATCGGGCAGTTCGGCCAGGTCCTCCGCGGACACCGCCTCCGGCGTGGCGCCCAGCTGGGCCAGTTGCACGGTCACCTCGGCCAGCCGGTGCAGGGACACCGCGCGCACCACGGCCTGTTCCAGGCTCGCCCCGGCCACCGTCACCCCGTGCCCGCGCAGCACGCACACGTCCGCGGGGCCCATCGCGGCCAGCATCTCCGCGGCCAGTTCCGGCGTGCGGATCAGCACCGAACGCGGATAGACCGGGACCCCGGCCAGCGCCAGCCGCATGGCCACCATGTCGTAGGCCCCGTACACCGGTCGCAGCGCCAACCCGGCCAGCCCGGCCAGCAGCACCGAGCGCGGATGGGCGTGCACCACCGCGTTCACCCCGGGCCGCGCGGCCAGCAGGGCACCGTGGATGGGCAGCTCGTTGGGCAGCGCGTACCCGGAGTCCGGCGGCTCCCCCGCGCCGTCCAGGCCCACCTGGCGGACGTCCTCGGCCGTGGTGAACATCAGTCCGCGCTCGTACGGCCCCCGGCCGCGGATCAGCATCGTCCGCTCGTCCACCCGCAGGCTGATGTGCCCGAGGATGTCCTCGACGAGCCCTTCGCTGGCCAGGATCCGGCAGGCGGTGGCCACCCGTTCGTGTTCATCAGCCGACATGGTCAACACCCTGTCACCCGCGGAGGACCTCCGGGAAGAGCTGCGACGGTGAGTACGTTGGGAGGGTGGTAGCCAACCCACAGGGGAGGACTTCGTGCCCGACGGACCGTTGATCGTGCAGTCCGACAAGACGCTGCTGCTGGAGGTCGACCACCCGCAGGCCAACGAGACGCGGACGGCCATCGCGCCGTTCGCCGAGTTGGAGCGCGCGCCCGAGCACGTGCACACCTATCGGGTGACGCCGCTGGCCCTGTGGAACGCCCGGGCCGCCGGTCACGACGCCGAGCAGGTGGTGGACGCCCTGGTGCGCTATTCGCGCTATCCGGTGCCGCAGCCGCTGCTGGTGGACGTGGTGGACACCATGGCCCGGTTCGGCCGGCTGACCCTGTCCAACCACCCGGCGCACGGCCTGGTGATGACCAGCACCGATCGCGCGGTGCTGGAAGAGGTGCTGCGCAACAAGAAGATCAACCCGATGCTGGGCGCCCGGCTGGACGAGGACAACGTCGTCGTGCACCCCAGCGAGCGCGGCCGGCTCAAGCAGGCGCTGCTCAAGGTCGGCTGGCCCGCCGAGGACCTGGCCGGGTACGTCGACGGTGAGGCCCACGAGATCTCGCTGGACGAGAAGGACTGGCAGCTGCGCGAGTACCAGCGGCAGGCCGCGGACACGTTCTGGGCCGGCGGTTCCGGCGTGGTGGTGCTGCCCTGTGGCGCGGGCAAGACGCTGGTCGGCGCGGCGGCCATGGCCCAGGCCAAGGCGACCACGCTGATCCTGGTGACCAACACGGTGGCTGGCCGGCAGTGGAAGCGCGAGCTGGTGGCGCGCACCTCGCTGACCGAGGAGGAGATCGGCGAGTACTCCGGGGAGAAGAAGGAGATCCGCCCGGTCACCATCGCCACCTACCAGGTGATCACCCGGCGGACCAAGGGCGAGTACCGGCACCTGGACCTGTTCGACTCCCGGGACTGGGGCCTGATCGTCTACGACGAGGTGCACCTGCTGCCCGCGCCGGTGTTCCGGATGACCGCGGACCT
>DASZNF010000051.1:0-59155 GCA_035551355.1 Pseudonocardiaceae bacterium
GACCTCGACACCCTCAACACCGAACTCGCCGCATGGCAGAACACGGTCAACGCCCACCAACGACAGGTCAACTGGCAATTCACCACCAAGGACGCCCGCACCAAACTGAAACACCTCTACCCAGAAAATTAGCGGCGACACCCTACTAGCGACCCGACTCCCCGACGACGCACCAGGCAATGCTTGGTGCGTCGTGCACGTCCGGATGGGAGATCCAGGGCGCACCTCGGCTGGAGTAGAAATAGCCGGAAGGCAACCAGTGCAACGAGAGGCGTCGCGTGAAGCAGCTGAGCGTCAAGATCGATGGGCAGCGGATGGCTTACCTGGAGAGCCGGGCCGACCGCGGCGGTCACGATGACCCCGCGGTCATCTTCGTGCACGGCCACTCGTCTTCGGCCAGGACGTGGCGTCCGCTGTTGACCGGTGACTTCGGCCGGCGGTTCCGTTGTCTCGCACTGGATCTACCCGGTCACGGGCAGTCCGAGCCGGCCCGGGACGAGGCCGACTATTCGCTGCCGGGGCACGCGGCCGCACTCACCGGTTTCGCCAGGGAACTCGGCGCCACCGACGCGGTCGTCGTCGGCTGGAGCATGGGCGGGCAGATCGTGCTGGAGGCCGCGCCCGCGCTGCCGGACGCGCGTGGCTTCGTGATTTTCGGTGCGCCGCCGGTCGCGTCGCCCGCGGAGATGGCCGAGGCGTTCCTGCCCAACCCGGCGGCCGGCGTGCTGTTCCAGGCGCAGGTCAGCGAGTCCGAGGCCCAGCTGGCGGCGGCGAGCTTCACCGCGCCGGGCTCGCCGCTGGACCTCGGTGAGTTCGTGTCCGACATACTGGCCACCGACGGCGCGGCGCGCACCGGGCTGGGGGCCAGCGCGGGGGCGGGCCGGTTCGCCGATGAGCTCGCGATCGTCTCGGCGCTCCGTGCGCCGCTGGCCATCGTGCAGGGCGCCGACGAACAGCTGGTCAGCCTGGACTACCTGGGCAAGCTGGACGTTCCCACACTGTGGCGCGATGAGGTTCAGGTGATTCCGGGTACCGGCCACGCTCCGCACCAGGAGGCGCCGCAGCAGTTCGCCGCCCTGCTGACCGAGTTCATCGCGGGCCTGACCCGCTGACCGTGCGCTACTCGGCACAGCCTACCCGGGGAATCCACGCGACCTCGGCAGATGCAGCCAACTGATTCTCGGTAGCTCGTCGATTGACGAGAACACACGTGAAACGGATCCCGATTCCACTGTCGACTTGCCGGGCACCATTCGGGAATTCGGCAAAGGGATATCCGCATGCCCGCTCAATGTCGCACCCGAGGTCGAGCTGTTGGTCAGTATGAACAGGGCCCAGGCTCCGAGTACTGGACCTGGGCCCGCGGATATCGTATGAATACGGTGATCCGCCGGAGCGGGCCGGAGAACGGGGGGAGGGCGGGCTACTTGTCACATTTCCGTCCGCCTTTCCTGTTCGCCCGGATGGCCGCCTATCGCACGGTCCTGGTGACCGTTCTGGTCATCACGCTCATGGTCGCGGCGGTGCTCGCCGCCCTGGCCGGCTACGGCGAACGGGCGCTGCGCGAGGCCGGTTTCGAGCGCCTCGCCGGCGCGGACACCGCGATCACCGTCACGGCCATGAGTTCCTCGGCCGCGCAGTCCGCCGCGCAGACCTCGGCCGTGCGCGCCGAGACGACAGCAGCGTTGGGCGGCGCGGGCACCGTGACCGCGGTGCCGTGGTCGGACTCCGAGAACCTGCCGGCCGGCACCGTCCCGGGCGCGGGACCGGCCGACAGGGACCAGGCGCTGCTGGCCGGGTTCGGCTCCCTGGACGACTCCGCGAAGCTGCTGACCGGGCAGTGGCCCGCCGCCGCGCAGGCCAACGGCACCGTTCCGGCGGCTGTTCCGGAGGCGGTCGCGGTCGCGTTGCGACTGACCGTCGGATCGACCCTCAACGTCACGGACAGCGTCAGCAACGGCAGCCTCCGGATCCGGATCGTCGGGATCTACCGGCCGCTGGGCGCCAACAGCGCCTACGCGGTGCTGGACCAGATCCCCGGCACCGGTGTCCGGTCCGCGTCGCCGTTCTTCACCTACGGGCCCTTCGACATCGATCCGGCCGGATTCGCCACCGGCCCGGTGACCCCGGAACAGACAAGCTGGGACATCCAGCCCTCGCCGCTGGCCCTCACCGACCGCCCGGACGCCGCCGCCGCGGTCAACGCCCTGACCTCGGCGCTGCAGAACTCCGCGTCTCCTGGCTCGCCCCAGATCTCCACGACGCTGCCCACGCAGCTGTCCGCGTTGACCGCCGCGCGGAACACCGCCCGCACCGAACTGGCCGGGGTCGCCCTCATCCTGCTCGCCCTGACCATCGCCGCGCTGATCATCACGGCCCGGCCGCTGGTCACCCAGCGCGCGGCCGAGACCACGTTGCTCGCCCTCCGCGGCCGCAGCCGCCGGCAGGCCGCGCTGGCCAACGTCGGCGAGGCGGTCACGCTCGGGGTGGTCACCCTGCTGGCGGCCACCCCGGCCGGCACGCTGCTGGCCGTCTTCCTCGGCCGCGACGGACCTCTCGGCAATGGCGTCGGGCCTGCCCTCGACCCCGCGCTGCCGCCGGGTGCGGCCTGGCTCGCGGTGCTGGGGGTCGCGCTGTTCGCGGCCGCCATCCTGATCTCCGCCACCGCCCGCACGCACGCCTCGAATGGTCGTTCCTCCCGCCTGGCCGGCACCGCGCGGGCCGGTATCGACCTGGCCGTGCTCGCCCTCGCCGCGGCGGCCTACTGGCAGCTCCGCAGCCTGTCCACCGGCCCACCGGACGACGCGTTGCTCGTGCTCGCGCCGGCTCTGGCGTTGCTCGCCTGCGCCCTGCTCTGCCTGCGCCTGCTGCCCCTGCTGGCCGGTCTTGGCGACCGGTTCGCCGCGCGCGGCCGCCGGATGGGGTCCGCGCTGGCGGTCTGGCAGATCAGTCGCCGCCCCCGGCAGCACGCCGGTCCGGCGCTGCTGATCGTCCTCACCGTCGCCAGCGGCACCTTCGCGCTTGGCCAGCACGCCACCCGGCAGCACTCGATCGGCGACCAGAGCGACCACACCGCGGGCGCCCAGGTTCGGCTCGACGTCGAGGGGTCGTACTTCGCCCCGGCGGTCTCCCGGGCGGTCGCCGCCGACCGGTCGGCCCGGGCCGTCACCCCGGTCATCCAGACCACCGGCTACAACGCCAGCGCGCTGCTGGCCATGGACAGCCGCACCGCCCCGCAGACCGTGCTGACCCGCCCCGACCAGTTCTCGGCCGCGCCGCAGACGCTGTGGGCGGATCTTCGCGCGGACGCGCCGAACGACCCGGTCCTGCCCGGACGCCCCACGACCATCGGCCTCACCGCGACGCTGTCCCATCCGGGTCCGGCGACCGGAATCGGCGCGCAGGTCGTGCTCACCGTCGAGGACTCGCTCGACCGGTTCACCCAGCTCACCGCTCAGCCGCTGCCCGACGACGGGGCGCCGCACCCGCTGATCTTCCCGGTCCCGCCCGGCACCGAAAACCCGCTGCGCGTCGCCCAGCTCGCCCTGACGTATTCGGCCCCGCAGACACCGACTGCGAACGAGACCCTGACCGTGAGCGCGCTGCGCTCGTCGGCCGGTTCGACCGCGCTGCCGCTGGGCGGCTGGACCGAGCAGCTCCAGTCCACCGACCTGCGGCAGGCGGTCGCCGCGCTGCGGTCCGGCGCCACCAGTCAGCCGGCCGCGGACGCCCAGCCGACCGGATCGCCGACGAGCAGCGGATCGGGCGGTTGGTCGCTCGGCTTCGCCCCGGGCTACGGCGTGGTACCGGCCAGCGGCGCTCCGGCCCAGGTGCGGCTGACCCTCGCGCCCACCGCCCCGGCCGCGCTGCCCGTGCTGGCCACCGGCGCGTTCCTCGCCTCGACCGGGCTCACCGTCGGTTCGCTGACCCAGATCACCGCAGTCGGCCCGGCCATCCCGGCCCGGATCGTCGGTAGCGTCGCCGCCTTTCCGACCATCGACGGCAGCGGTCTGGTCGTGGACGCCGACGCGCTGCAGTACCGGCTGCTCGACCAGGGCCTGCCCCCGCTGACCGCGACCTCGTACTGGCTGGACACCGTCGGCGGGGCGGTGCCGGCCGGTTTGCCGGAGGGCGGGGTGACGGTCACGACCCTGGCCGCGACCCGGTCGGCGCTGGCGACGGACCCGACCACCCAGCTGATCCAGCAGAGCCTGATCGCGCTCGCGGTCACCGCGGGCATTCTGGCCGTCGCGGCGCTGTGGGCGGCCGTGGCCGCGGCCCGGCGTGAACGCGCCGACCAGGAGGCCGTCCTCATCGCGCTCGGCCTCTCCGGACGCCGACAGGCGCTGCTGCAGGCCGCGGAGATCCTCGGCGTCGCCGGTCCGGCCGCCGTCGCCGGTCTGGCCATCGGCGTCCTGCTGTCCCGGCTGCTGCTGCCCTACCTCACGCTGACCGGCGCCGGGACGCCTCCGGTGCCCGCCGTCGTGATCGTGGTGTCCTGGCTGCCCTCGCTGGCGCTGGCCGCGGCGATGGTCGCGGCCCCGGCCCTGGCCGCCGCATTGGCCGGGGTGGCGAGCCGGGCCGACGCCGCTGACCGGCTGCGCTCGCTGGAGGTCGCGTGACCAGCCTCCGCACCACTGTCGTCGGCACCGTGGCCGGGAGCGGACTTGGCGCGGCCCTCGTGTTGGCGCTGCTGGCCGGAGCCGGGGCCTTCGCCGCCACCGTGGTGCCCCGCGAGAACGCCCAGGCCCAGAGCGCCGCGCTGCACACCGAACTGGCCGCGTCCGGCCCGGGCACGTCCGCACTGTTCGGCTCGTCCGTGCTGAGCGGCCTGCAGGACAGCCTCGACCCGGCCGCTCCCGACAGCCGGATCTCCACCGATCAGCTGGCCGCGCCGGAAACGGCGCTGCGCAACGAAATGGCCGCGCTCGGCGTGCCGGTGTCCACGAATCGGGCCGACTACTGGCAGGGCGTGAACACGAGCCAGTACCAGGTCGAGTTCGCCGACGGGACGCCGGCGCAGACCGCGCTGCCGCAGATCCGCACGGCGCTGAACTACCGCTCCGACCTGGCCGATCACGCCGTCCTGGTCCAGGGCGCCATGCCGGACCGCGCGACCAGCCCGGCCGGGGCGGACCGGGCCGGCTTCTTTCAGGTCGCGGTCACCGAGCAGACCGCGGCCACCTTCCACCTGAGCGTCGGCACGACCCTGACGCTGGCGGCCACCGCCCTGACGCCAATCCAGCTGCAGATCACCGGGATCCTCACGGTCCGCGACCCGGCCGACGAGTTCTGGGGTCACGACCCGCTGGCCGCCGCGCCCGATTTCATCGTGCCGTTCAACGGCCCGGCGTACTGGCTGTCCGACCTGTTCGTGGGTCAAGGCGAGGTCGGCGCGCTCGAGGACGCCTTCAGCGGCGGCCGGGGCATCCGGCTGGCCTACGCCCTGCCGCTGGACCTGTCCCACCTGGCCGGCGCCCAGGCCCAACCCCTGGCCGACGCGATCGTCATCGCCACCTCCTACGCGGCCGAACTCCCGCTGCCCGGCAACGCCGGGGCCACGCTGCCGGTCGATCTGGCCGGCGGACCGGCGCAGGCGCTGAGTGGGTTCCTGAGTCAGCGCCGGGCCGTGGACGCGGTGCTGTCCATGGTGGTCGGCTCGCTCGCGGCGGTCGGCCTGGCGGTGCTGGTGCTGTGCGTCCTGCTGCTGGCCGAACGGCGCTCGGCCGAGTTCACCCTGCTGCGCGCTCGCGGCGCCTCCGGCCGGCAACTCGCACTGCTGGCCGCGCGAGCCGGTGCGATCAGCCTGATTCCGGCCGCCGCGGGCCTGCTGCTCGGCGTCGCGCTCGTGCCCAGCCCGCTGCCGATGTTCGCCGACTGGTGGGCGCCCGCGCTCATCGCCCTGGTCGTGCTGGCCGGTCCCGGTGTGGCGGCGGCGATCCGCTACCGGGCACGAGCCGCGAAAACCACGAACCGCTCGGCGACGGTCGGCGTCCGGGCGCCGCGGCGCGACCGGATCCGCCGAGTTGTGGGCAGCGTCGCGGCGGTGGTGCTGTGCGCAGGCGCGGTCGCGGTGCTGCGCTCCTACGGCAGCGGATCGGGCCTGCTGGCCGCGCTGGCTCCGGCCCTGATCGCGGTGCCGATCGCCATCGGCCTCTACTACCTGACCCCGCCGGTCGTCCGGGCCCTGACCCGCGCGGCCGCGCGCCGGCGCGACGCGGTGCCGTTCCTCGCGATGGCCCGGGCCTCCCGCGGTTCGACGATCGCCTGGCTGCCCTCGCTCGCGCTGGTCCTCACGCTGGCCGTCGTCGCGGTCGGCTCGATGGTGCACGACACGATCGCCTCCGGCGAGGTGGCCGGCTCGTGGGCGTCGGTCGGCGCGGACGAGGTGATCACCGCCCCGGGTCCGGGCGGATTCGGCCCGGCCGCCGTGCCGACGCTGGCCACGTTGCCCGGAGTGGCCCGCAGTGCCACCGCCGGGGTGCTGGGCTTCGGCGAGTTCGCGGTCACGCCGCTCGCCGACAACCTCCCGGCCGACACCGTCGTGGTCGTCGTGGACCCGGCGCGCTACAACGCCCTGACCGCGGGCACCCCGGCCGCCCGGTTGCCCGCCGACCTGGCCGAGCCGCGGGCAACGGTCCCGATCGTCGTCTCGGCCCAGCTCGCCATGGACTTCTCCCCCGGCGGCTCGATGGCGATCGGCGGGGTCTCCTTCCCGATCGCGCAAGCCGGCATCGCCACCGCGACTGCCGCACTGCCGGGCGCCGCCGACTACGTGATCCTGCCGTCCTGGGCGCTGGGCCGGTACGGCATCGCCGCGCCCGCGCCATCCGTGCTGATGCTCGACGGCGGAATCGACGCCACGACGCTCACCACGACGCTGGATCGGGTCGCCCCCGGCGCGCGCCTGGCCCAGCGCGCCACCGCGCTGTCCGCGCTGACCCACGGGCCCTTCCAATCCGACACCTTCGGCACGCTCGACCTGTCGATGCTCGCGGCGGCACTGCTCGCGGTGGTCGCGCTGCTGGCCGGCCTGACCATGGGCGCGCGCTCGCGCGAGCAGGCACTGGCCCGGCTGGCCACCATGGGGCTGAGCCGCAGGCAGGCCAACCGGCTGGTGCTGCTGGAAAATCTGCCCACGGTGGTCGCGGCGCTGCTCGGCGGGGTGGTGTGCACGGTGGCGATCGGGGTGCTGCTCGGTCCGGGCATCGACCTGGGAGTGTTCACCGGCGCCGCGCAGTCGGTGCCGCTGCGGGTCGATCCCTGGATTCTCACGCTGGCCGGCGCGGCCATCGCGCTGACCGCCGCGGTGACCCTGGCCGGGCACACCGCGGCGGCTCATCGGCGCGGGGTGACCGCGGCCCTGCGACTCGGGAACGGTGAGTAGATGAGGAGGTCGCGATGACGGCGGACGCACCTTCACCGAACGACCCGCGGACCGGGCTGCGCGCGGCCACCGCCCCGGCGGCCGGTCTGGCCGAGCTCGGCGCGCTGGCCCGCTCGGGACGCACCGACTACGGCACCGATGCCTTGGTCGTGTGCGACCAGCTGGTGCGGATCTTCTCCGCCGAGGGCGTCGAGGTACAGGCGTTGCAGGGCCTGGACCTGCTGGTGTCCGCAGGCGAGCTGACCGCGTTGGTCGGCGCCTCGGGCAGCGGCAAATCGACGCTGCTGGGCATTCTGGCCGGACTGGACAAGCCGACGGCCGGCACGGTGCGCGTCGCCGGGCGCGAGCTGGCCGAGCTGGGCCCGCGCGACTGGCTCGACTATCGCCGCCACACGGTCGGCTTCATCTGGCAGCAGACCGCCCGCAACCTCGTGCCGTACCTGACCGCCGAGCAGAATGTGCGGCTGCCGATGCGGTTCGCCGGAGTACGCCGGAAAGCCCGGCGCGACCGTGCGATCCAGCTGCTGGAGACCGTCGGCGTCGGCTACTGCCGGGATCGCTGTCCGCGGCAGCTGTCCGGCGGCGAGCAGCAGCGCGTCGCGATCGCCACCGCCTGCGCCAACAATCCCCGGCTGCTGCTGGCCGACGAGCCGACCGGCGAGCTCGACTCGCACACCGCCGCGGACGTGTTCGGCGCGCTGCGCGCGGTGAACCGGGACCTGGGCACCACGATCCTGATTGTCACGCACGACATCGAGGTCGCCGGGCAGGTGGACCGGACGGTCGCCATTCGCAACGGCCGCACCAGCACGGAAACTCTGCGCGAGGCCGTGCAGGCCACGGGCTCGGACCGGCGAGAGGTGGAGTACGCCGTGCTCGACCGCAACGGCCGGCTCCAGCTGCCGGAGCGGATGACCGAGCGCCTGGGGATGCGCGACCGGGTGCGGTTGGACGAGCAGACCGACCACATCGCGGTCCGGCCCGGCGACGGTGCGGACACCGAACGGACGGAGCGGACATGACCGGGGCGGAAGCGGTCGCCGCCGCACCGCACGACGACACGTCGGGGAACGCGGTCGAGGTGCGCGGCGTCGAGCGGATCTTCGGCACCGGACCGGCCGCGGTGCACGCCCTGCGTGGGGTCTCGCTCGATGTGCCGCGTGGTCGGCTGATCGCGGTGCGCGGCCGCTCCGGCTCGGGCAAGACGACGCTGCTCAACATCGTCGGCGGACTCGACCAGCCGACCGCGGGCACGGTGCGCGTCGACGGCGCCGAGGTGACCGCGATGACCGAGCCACAACGGCGCGACCTGCGCCGGACCACGGTGGCGTTCGTCTTCCAGGCCTTCGGTCTGCTGCCGATCCTGTCCGCGGCCGAGAACGTGGGCGTGCCCCTGCGCATCGCCGGAATGCCGCGATCCGAGCGCGAGGAGCGGGTCCAGCTGATGCTGGACATCACCGGTCTCGGCGACCACGCGGCCCAGCGCCCCGGGGAGTTGTCCGGCGGCCAGCAGCAGCGGGTGGCCATCGCGCGGGCACTGGCCGGCGCGCCCCGGCTGCTGATCGCCGACGAGCCGACCGGCCAGCTCGACTCGGAAACCGCCCGGCAGATCATGCGACTGCTGCGCACCGTGGTGCGCTCGGAGGGCATCTCGGCGCTGGTGGCGACCCACGACAACACGCTGCTCGACCTGGCCGACGGCGTGCTGCACCTGCAGGACGGCGTGCTCGTCGACGAATAGCGGGTCGGTCCCTGCCGGCGCACGCCACGGGCAGCACGTGATCGTGCGAGATGGGCGAAGGCTTTGCTGATCTCGTGACGACCGCTACTGCCCTCGCAGCCGTCGCCCGTTCTCCCCGACCGACTCGGTAATCCCCCGCCGGTCCAGCAATTCCAGCAACGGCACCGCGATCCGCCGACTGGTGCCCAGCGCCTGCCGCGCCTGACTGACCGTGAACGGCACGGGCAACCCGGCCAGCAACTCGGCCGCGCGTTCGAGGGCGTCGGGCAGCAGCACCACACCCTCGGTGAGCCGCAGCAGCCGCCCGGCCCGCTCGGCGGCGGCCAGCTCGCGGGGACCGAGGCCAAGGCGGGCCAGGCGGTCGGCGTCCGGCGCCGCGAACGGCGCGCCGGCCAGGTCCCTGGTCACCGCGGCCACGCCCCGAGCCACCTTCGGGGGCAGTTCCGGTCCCCGTTCGGCCACCACCAGTCCGTCCACAACGGCCAGTTCGGTGCCCGCGATCAGTTGCTCGGCCAAGGAAAGCCGGGGCAGCCCCAACGACTTGCGCAACACCTCGACCGGCAGGCCCGCGCTGAGCGGGTTGCGGTTCGACCAGTCAGCGAGCACCTTCGGCGCCTGTTCCCGGGCCGCCTGCCAGACACTCGGATCGGCACACACCCCACCGGCCAGCCGCTCCCCCGCCGCGGGCAGGCCGGCCCGGCGGAACATGTCCTCGTCGGCGAAACCCAAGCGGTGCAACAACATCTCGGCTCGCCGGGCCGGTTCGGCCCGGGCCAGTTCGGTCAGTTCGGCGGCGCGTCGCCGGGCCGCGCCGCGCATCCGCAGTTCGGGCGGCTGGATGTCGAGCACGTCGGCTCGCGCGGCCACCCGGTGCCGGCCGGGGTCGCGCAGCAGCGCGCGATCGCCCACCCGCAGCGGCAGCGGACCGGCCAGGCGCAGCCGCGCGGTGCGGTCGTCCAACGGGCGCAGCCGCACCGGGATCGCGGCCGATCCGATGTGCAGCACCAGTTCCGACGGCAACTCCTCGGCCGGGTCGCCGCGCAGCACCACGTCCACCTCGGCGGTGGACGGCCAGGCGTCCGGCGTCAGCAGCGCGTCGCCACGCGCGATACGGGACCGTTCGGTGCCGCGCAGGTTCACCGCGACCCGGGCCACCGCGGCCGCCTCCGGGGTGTCCCGGCCGAGCGACTGCAGGCCGCGCACCCGCGCCCGCCCGCCGCCGGACAACTCCAGTTCGTCCCCGGTGCGCAGGGTGCCCGCGGGCAGCGTCCCGGTCACCACGGTGCCCGCGCCGGACACGCTGAACACCCGGTCCACCCACAGCCGCACATCGGCGCCGGTGTCCGCCTCGCCGATCCGCGCGGCCAGGCCGACCAGCTCGGCCCGCAGCTCGTCCAGTCCGTCGCCGGTGCGGGCGCTCACCGCGACCGCGGGCACCTCACCCAAACCGGTGTGCGCCAGGCGTTCCCGGGCTTGCGCCAGCACCGGCGCGGGATCGGCCAGGTCGGCCCGGGTCACCGCGAGCACGCCGTGCCGCACGCCCAGCGCGTCCAGCGCGGCCAGGTGTTCGGTGGACTGCGGCATCCAGCCGCCGTCGGCGGCCACCACGAACAGCACCGCGGGCACCGGCCCGATTCCGGCCAGCATGGTCGGCACGAACCGTTCGTGGCCGGGCACGTCCACGAACGCGACCGGACCGGCTCCGGGCAGGTCGGTCCACACGAAGCCAAGCCCGATGGTCAGGCCGCGCCGCCGCTCCTCCGCCCACCGGTCGGGTTCCATCCCGGTCAGCGCCCGCACCAGGGTCGACTTGCCGTGATCGACGTGGCCGGCGGTGGCGATCACCCGCATCAGGCGGCCGCCCGATGAGCCGCGAGGACCGCGTCGGTCAGGTCCGCGTCCCGCGCCGGTTCGACGGCGCGCAGATCCAGCAGGCAGCCGCCGTGCTCGACCCGGCCGACCACGGCAGGCCGCCCGGTGCGCAGCCGCACTGCGTAGGACTCGGGCAGGCGCACCGCGGCGCTGGTCAGTTCCACCCCCGGCGCACCGCCCCCGCCGATCACCGCGGTGCTGTCCACCACCTCGGCCGGCACGCCCTCGGCCGCCAGCGCTTCGGCCAGTTTCCCTGCCCTGGCACGGAGATCGGCCAGGTCGGCGTTCAGCGCGGCGTGCACCGGCGGGTCCTCGTCGCGCAGGGTGGCGGCCAGCGCGGCCAGGGTCAGCTTGTCCACCCGCAGCGCCCGCGCGGTCGGGTGCCTGCGCAGCGTGCGCACCAGTTCGGCCTCGCCGAGCAGCAATCCGGCCTGCGGGCCGCCCAGCAGTTTGTCCCCGCTGGCGGTGACCAGGGCCGCGCCCGCGCGCAGCGCGGTGGCCGCGTCCGGTTCGTCGGGCAGCAGCGGATGCGGGGCCAGCAGGCCGGAGCCGATGTCGGCCACCACCGGCACGCCCAGCCCGGCCAGTTCGGCCACCCCGACCCCGGCGGTGAACCCGCTGACCTGGAAGTTGGACGGATGCACCTTGAGCACGAACGCCGTGTCCGGCCCGATCGCCTCGGCGTAGTCGCGCAGGTGGGTGCGGTTGGTGGTGCCCACCTCGCGCAGCCGCGCGCCCGCCCCGGTCAGCAGGTCCGGGATGCGGAAGCCGTCGCCGATCTCCACCAGTTCGCCCCGGGACAGCACGATCTCCCTGCCCGGCGCCAGAGCCAGCGCGCACAGCAGCAGCGCGGCGGCGTTGTTGTTCACCACATGCACCCCACCGGCGTCGGGCACCGCCCGGGCCAGCGCGGCCATCGCCGCCGCACCCCGGGCCGACCGCCGACCGGTGGCCAGGTCGAACTCCACGTCGGTGCAGCCGGCCGCGGCCAGCACGGCGGCCCGGGCCCGTTCGGACAGCGGGGCGCGGCCGAGGTTGGTGTGCACCAGCACGCCGGTGGCGTTGATCACCGGGGTCGGGCCGGGCGCGGGCAGCGCGGCCAGCGCCGAGTCCAGCACGTCCTCCGGGGCGATCCGGCCGTCCCGGGCGCGCTGCTGGGCCGCCACGATCTCCGCCTTCACCACCGGCCGGCCGGCGAACTCGATGGCCGCGACCACGCGCGGATCGGCCAGCAGCACGTCGGTGCCCGCGATCCGCCTGCGCGGATCCGCTGCCGGGTCAACCATGTGGTCATCATGGCAAGTGGGGGGCAGTGATGCGAATCCAGCCCCGGCGGAGAAACATGGACCCATGACCTCCACGCACGCGGACATCCGGCTCACCCAGTACGCGCACGGCGGCGGCTGTGCCTGCAAGATCCCGCCCGGCGAGCTGGAGCAGATCGTGTCCGGCCTGGTCGGCGCGCGGCCGACCGACGCGGTGGGCGAGCTGATCGTCGGCCTGGACGACGGCGACGACGCGGCCGTGGTGCGCATGGACGGCGAGTTCGCGATGATCGCCACCACGGACTTCTTCACCCCGGTGGTGGACGATCCCTATGACTGGGGCCGGATCGCGGCGGCCAACGCGCTGTCCGACGTGTACGCGATGGGTGGGCGGCCGGTGCTCGCGGTGAATCTGCTGTCCTGGCCTCGGGACGTGCTGCCGTTCGAGCTGGCGTCCGAGACGTTGCGCGGTGGGATGGCCGTCACCTCGGCTGCGGGCTGCCACCTGGCCGGCGGGCACAGCGTGGACGACCCGGAACCCAAGTACGGCCTTGCGGTGACCGGGATCGGCGATCCGTATCGGTTGCTGCGCAACGACTCCGGCCGGTCCGGGGTGCCGCTGTCGCTGACCAAGCCGTTGGGCATCGGCGTGCTCAACACCCGGCACAAGGCCACCGGCGAGGTGTTCGCGCAGGCCATCGCGACGATGACCGCGCTGAACTGGGAGGCGTCCCAGGCCGCGCTGGCCGCGGGCATCCGGTGCGCCACCGACGTCACCGGATTCGGCCTGCTCGGGCACGCCCACAAACTGGCCCGGGCCAGCAAGGTCACCGCTGTCATCGACGCGGCCGCCGTGCCCTACCTGGACGGGGCCCGGGAGGCGCTGCGCGACGGGTTCGTCAGCGGGGGCACCCGGCGCAACCTGGACTGGGTCCGCCCACACGCCGACCTGTCCGCGGTCGGCGAGGACGAGGCGCTGTTGCTGGCCGACGCCCAGACCTCCGGCGGGCTGCTGCTGGCCGGGGAGATCCCGGGCGCGCCGGTGATCGGCGAACTCGTTCCGCACACCGGCCGGTCGCTGATCGTGCGCTGACGCAATACTCTCCGGCTGTGAATCAGCTCATCCCCACGTGAATCTTTGCCCACACGGCCGGCATACCGCAGGCGAATAGATCCTGAACAAACCCCGGAAACCCCGGCCACACCCCGGTTTCCGGGGTTGCCGCAGGTAGGGTCGGCGACGTTGCCGATTCAACGGGACTTCGGGGTGGGGCGCGAACGATGGCGAACGTGACCAGCGTCGACTACGAGTATCTTGACAAGCTGGCCGCCGAGTTGCGGACCACTCAGCAGGAGCTGAATACCCGAATCGAGCAATTCACCAATCGTTCCGGTATCAGCGGAAAAGAATACGGCACATTGTCCGCTTCCGGCACCGCGGCCAGCCATTACCAGGGCAATCTCGAGGACATGGTGAACCACCTGTGCGCCATGCGGGACGAACTGGCCGGCCACGCCGACCGGTTGGAGCAGTCGGCCCGGCTCTACCGCGATCAGGACACCGACGACGCGCGGCGGGTGGACCCCCGGCATGGATGAGGATCAGGCCCTCGGCCGGGTCGGACTGGCCAATCCCGGCGGCGATCCGCGGGCGCTTGGCGACAGCGCGCGGGGTTGGCAGGAACTGAGCGCTTTCCTGCAGGACCAACAGGATCGGCTGGGCACACTGTTCGCGCAGGCGCCCCAACGGTGGGACGGCGCGGGTTCGGATGCGGTGCGGCAGCGGGTCCGGGAACTGGCCGCCAACGCCCAGCAGCTGTCGCAGGTGGCCGCCGATGTGGGCAGCCACCAACAGGAACACGCCGACAAACACGCCAAGGTCCTGGAAATCGTCAGGGAAGTGGCGATCCAGATCGCGGTGACCCTGGCCTTCATCGCGCTGGCCTGCATTTTCCCCTGGCTGCTGGCCGCCGCCGAGGCGCAGTTGGTGGCGCTGGCCGTCCAGGGCGGCCGGGCCGTCGAGTTGCTGGCCCAGGCACTGTCCCTGCTGACCCGGGCGCTGTCCGCGGCCCGGGGCTGGATGACCGAGCTGGGCAAGCTGACCTGGAACACCGGCCGCGTTTCCCTTGGCTACGGCCGGTTCCTGGCCGACGGCGCCCGGGACTTCACCATCGACCAGCTGGCCAACACCACCACCAGCGCCATCGAGCACAAGAAACTGGATCCGGCGCAGCTGTTCACCTCGGCCGCGGTCAGTTTCGGCGTCGGCGGCGTGGTGGGCTCGCTGGAGACCAGCGGACTGAAGCGACTGCGCAACGGATCCGGCGATATCGCCCGCGACGCCGCCGGAAAGCCGGAGTTCGTTTCCCTTGGCACGCAAGCGAAAGATCTGGCCGGCAAGTTGAGTGGCACACCGCGGGCAGAGCCGGTGACCGATCCGGTGCGGGCGCGGGCGGGCGAGCTCGCGGCCGCGCAGTCCCGGCTGGCCGACACCCGCAGCGGGCTGTGGTCGGCCCACACCAACCACGAGCTGGCCCGGATGTCGGGCGACGAGGGCTGGCGCCAGGACACCGCGCGGGAACTGGCCGCCGCCGACGGGGAACACACCGCGGCCCACGCCGGCCACGCGGCCGCGGCCGCCGCGCTGGACGACGCCCGGGCCACCCGTGCGGCCGCCGCCCGAAAGGCGGCCGAGAACCGGAACACCAAGCGTGCCTTGGGTGTGGGCAGTCCCAGGGACTGGCCGGAATACCTGATCTACGACCCGGTGAAGGACGGCATCAAGGGCGCGATCAGCTCGGCCGGGACCGACGGGATCGGCGTCGCCGATGGCAGGACCAACCCGCACGACATCTGGAAGGACGTGCTGCTGGGCGCGGCCGGCGGTTCGGTGCGGGGCGCGGTGAACGGAAAGTTCGCCAATACCGCCTACGCCAAGGACGGCCTGGAGGAGATCGCCTGGAAGTCCGGCACCAAGGGCCTGGACAAGTTCCTGCGCGGCCAGATCGAGGACGAGACCGACCAGCCGCCGGACGCACCCGAGGCGCCCGAGGCGAACGCCTGACCGGCCCGCCCGCCGGGAACGCAACCGGCGCGACCAGGCTCAGCCGCCGGGACCGGCAGCCGACGCGCCCGGGCTTCGCCGCCGGAGCGGACCGACACGCTCCCGGCTGACCGACTATCCACCGGAACAGACCGACGCGCCCGGCGGACCCGGCTTCGCCGCCGGAACCGGTCGGGTTTCAGCGGGCCAGGCGGATCAGCCGGTCGGCCAGTTCCGGTAGGTAGGACTCGGATTCCGGCTTCATCAGCACACTGCGCAGAATCCGCGCGCCGTCGGTGTCGGCGACCGCACGGGGGTGCCGCGCGGCGAACGCTTCGGCCTCGACCCGCAGGGTGGACAGGTAGACCGGGTCGTGCGGGTCGGTCATGCCCTCGTGCAGCATGCCCGCGCTGAGCGCGTCCACCCCGGCCAGCGACAGCGGCTCGCCGGTGGGGAAGTAGGTCACGATGTCCAGTTCCGGCGACTGGTACAGATCCAGCCGGTCGGAGTCGACGATCCGGGTGGCCAGGCCGAGCGCGGCCCGTCGACCGGCGGCCAGCACCTCCCCCAGCCCCTCGCGGTTCAGCGGCAGCAGCCGCAAAGTCAGCCACAGCGCGGCGGCCGCGGCACCGGCCCGGGAGCACTCCAGGCTGATCTCGCCCAGGTGCAGCTCCTCGGACGTGAAGTAGGTGTACGGGGAATCGTGCACGTAGTGGCGGCCCACGGCCGGGTCGCGGAACAGCACCGCGCCACAGCCGTACGGTTGCAGGCCGTGCTTGTGCGGGTCCACCACCACCGAATCGCATTCGGCGATGGCCCGCCACGGCCCGGCGGGCAGCCCGGCCGGATCGTCACTTCCGGCCAGCAGCGCGAAAAACCCGCCGTAGGCGGCGTCCACGTGCACCCGCACGCCGTGCTCCCGGCACAGCGCGAGCGCGGTGTCGATCGGGTCGACCGCGCCCAGCGCGGTGCTTCCGGCGGTGAGCACCACGGTGCCGATCCGGTTGGTGCGCAACAGTTCCGCCAGCGCGTCGGAATCCATCCGGCCCCGATCGTCCACCGGCACCTTGTGCCCGGTCACCCCGAGCACCCCGCACATCCGGCCGTGCGTGTAGTGGGCTTCGGTGCTGTAGGCCACTCCCTTGCCCGGATGTTCTTGCCGGGCAACGAAAAGCGCCTCCAGGTTGGCGATGGTGCCGCTGCTGGTCAGGTGCCCGAGGTGGGTGGGGTAGCCGAACATCGCGGCCAGCTGGTCAACCACCTCGCGTTCCATCACCGAGGTGGCCGGGCCGCCGTCCAGCGCGTGGTTGTTCGGGTTGATCAGCATCGCGGCCAGGTAGCCGATCACCGCGGCCGGGTGCGGCGGCTTGAGCATCTGCCCGGCGTAGCGCGGATGGAAGTACGGATAGTTGGTGGCCAGCCGCTCGGTGAACTCACCGAACACCGCGGCGAACCGCTCGTCGGACACCTCCAGCGCGGTGTGCGGGGACACCGGACCGAAGCTGTCCTGCCAGTCCCGCACTGACTTCGCGGCGTGGTCGAGCCAGTAGGACAGGTCCATTGTGGACTCCCCCCGTCATCCTCGGCCGATGTAGGGCATCGCGGTGGCCATCACGGTGACGAACTGGACGTTCGCCTCCAGCGGCAGCGTGGCCATGTGTACCACGGTGGCCGCGACGTCGGTCGCGGCCATGGTCGGTTCCACCGCGGTGGATCCGTCGGCCTGCGGCACGCCGCGGCTCATCCGCGCGGTCATCTCGGTGGCCGCGTTGCCGATGTCGATCTGGCCGCAGGCGATCCGGTAGGGCCGCCCGTCCAGGGACAGCGACTTGGTCAGTCCGGTGATCGCGTGCTTGGTCGCGGTGTAGGCGATGCTGCCCGGCCGGGGCACGTGCGCGGAGATCGAGCCGTTGTTGATGATCCGGCCGCCCTGCGGGTCCTGGTCGCGCATCATCCGGAACGCGGCCTGCGCGCACAGGAACGAACCGGTCAGGTTGGTATCGACCACCTTGCGCCAGATGTCGACCGGCAGGTCGGCTGGGGAGCGCGCCGGGGCGCCGGTGCCCGCGTTGTTGAACAGCACGTCCACCCGGCCGAATCCGCGGTCGATCTCGGCGAACAGCGCGGCCACCGAATTCTCGTCGGTCACGTCGGCCGGAACGGCGATCACCGATTCCTCGGCCGCGCCCCGGGAAATCGCCTGCGCCGCGGTCTCGGCCAGCGGTTCGGGCCGCCGCCCGGAGAGCACCACCGCGAATCCCGCGTCGGCCAACGCGAGTGCGGCGGCCCGGCCGACGCCCGAACCGGCGCCGGTCACGGCCGCGACACCCCTCGACGAGATGGTCATGGCCCTTATTGAAGCAGCCGGTCAGACGGCGGTGCGGCCGCCGTCCACGTCCAGAACGGCGCCCTGCACGAAGCTGGCCGCATCGCCGGCCAGGTAGGCGATCGCGGCCGCGATCTCCTCCGGCGCGGCGGTGCGGCCGGCCGGCGCGGGCGCGGCCAGTCGGTCGAGGTTCTCGCCGAACCGCTGGGTGCCCTCGGTGCGGGTGGGTCCCGGGCTGACCGCGTTGACCCGCACCCCGCTCGGCCCGAACTCTGCCGCCCACGCCTTGGTCAGCAGGGTCAGCGCGGCCTTGCCCGCGCCGTAGAGGGCCATCCCGGGCATCCCGATCCGGGCGGCCATGCTCAGCACGTTCACGATCGCGCCCTGCCCGCGCGCGGCCATCGCCGGGGCGAGCAGGCCGACCAGCAGGAACGGCGCGCGCACGTTGACCGCGTGCACCAGATCGATCTCCTCGGCTCCCGCCTGCGGGGTGAGACTGCTGACCGGGTAGATCGCGGCGTTGTTGACCAGGATGTCCACTCCCCCGCCGAGCTCGACGGCCCGGGCGGCCAGGTCATGGACCGCGTCGGCGCCGGCCAGGTCGGCAGCGAGGAAGTCGGCCTTGCCGCCGTTGGCGCGGATGGCCCGCACCACCGCGTCGCCCCGGGTCGTGTCCCGGCCCGAGATCAGCACGCGGGTGCCGCGCTCGGCCAGGATGTGGGCGGTGGCGCGGCCGATTCCGCTGGTGGCGCCGGTGATCAGGGCGGTGTGTCGGTTCGTCATGTGCTCGACGCTAGAGCGGATACCGGACAGCATCCGCCCGGTATCCAAGGAAGAATTCCGGACATGACGCGACCGACCGCCCGGGTGCTGGCTCTGCTGGAAATCCTTCAGTCCGGCGGCACCCGCACCGTCGCCGAACTGGCCCGGCGACTGGGCGTGGACGAGCGCACCGTGCGCCGCTACGTCGGCCACCTGATCGACCTGGACGTGCCGGTCCGGTCGGTGCGCGGCCGCTACGGCGGCTACCGGCTGGCCCCCGGTTTCCGGATGCCGCCGCTGATGCTCACCGACGAGGAGGCCCTGGCCGTGCTGCTCGGGCTGGTCGTGGGCCGCCGGGCCGGGTGGGTGACCACCTCGGTCGCGGCCATGGAGAGTGCCGCGGCCAAGGTGCGCCGGGTGCTGCCGGAAAAGCTGGGCCGGCGGCTGGACGCACTGCTGGACACCGCTGAGTTCACCGCCGCGATCCGCCCGGTGATCACCGCCGAGACCGAGGTGCTGTTGCGCCTGGCGGATGCCGCGCGGGAACGCGCCCCGGTCGCGATGGCCTACACCGGGTGGGACGGCAAGCGCAGCGAACGCACCCTGCACCCGTACGGCATCGTCGCGCACTCCGGCCGCTGGTACGTGACCGGCGCCGACTCGGCCAGCGGCGAGGTGCGCACCTTCCGGCTGGACCGGATCACCGCCGCGACCGAGCTGCCCGGTTCGTTCGAGGTGCCCGCGGACTTCGACCCGGCCGGGCAGGTGCTCACCGGATTGGCCGAAGTTCCTTACCAGCACGAGGTTTCGCTGCGCGTGCGGTGCACCGCCGAGCATCTGCGCACCCGGCTGTCCGCGAGCGTGGCCACCGCCGAGCAGCTGCCGGACGGGTGGTTGCGGGTCCGGCTGCGGGTGCAGCGGCTGGACTGGCTGCCCAGCGTGCTGGCCGGGCTGGACCGCCCGTTCGTCATCGACCAGCCGGACGAGCTGCGCGCGGGCGTCCGCGCGCTGGCGCAGCGGCTGACCGGGTACGCCTGATCAGCCTTCCGGTTCGCCCGCCTGACCAGGTCTTTCCCACTCCATACCCGCTCAGCCATGGGCCTCCTTTGACCAGGGACCCAGACTGTCAACAACGTCTGTCAGTTTTGGACCTAGTCCAGGCCCTTGAAGGATTCCTCGATGCGCCAGGCGATCCGGTCCGGGCCACCCGGGGCCAAGCTGACCCACGCGCCGTCGCTGAACATCAGGTAGCGGCCGCGCGGGGTGTCGAACCAGGTGACCATGGACTGGGCCCGGGTCAGCCGGGCCCCCGGCCGGGACGCCACCGACACGCCGAACTGGCCGCCGCCGGTGCGGGTGGTCGCCAGCTCGGTCAGCGCCGCGGCGTCCGAATAGGACACTCCCTCGCGCACCAGCAGATCGGTCTCGGTCATTTCCTCGTCGTTGCCGAACGGGTCGGCCGAGAAATCCTCCGGGTCCGGCGCGACCGACGCGGTTTTCAGCACCTCCAACGGAACCGACATGCTCTGCCCGGTCCCGGCAGGCACCTGCGGCAGCAGGCCGACGATCGAGGAGACCAGGGCGGTGTCCCGGATCGGCCGCACCTCGAGGCCGCCCTCGTCGACGGTGGCCAGCACCGCGCCGGTGGCGCCCAGCGCGGCCACCGCGCGCAGCGGACCACGCACGAAGCCGATCAGGTCCACCAACCGCTGCGGCTCGGCCAGTACGCGCAGCATGTCGGCCAGTTCCGGGCTTATCTCCCCGTCGACCATCAGTCCGCCGTCGACCATGCCGGGCACGGCCTTCGCGCGGATCTCGGCCCGTTCCTCCATGGTGCGCCCGTTACTGGGCACGTCCAGCGGGTAGCACATCCGACCCAGCCCCAACTGCTGCCAGATCAGGTCGTACTCCACCGGGGACAACACATATCCGGTGTGGACATTCATGGTGATTTCCCGTTGTGTGAGCGCCGGATCAGGACTTCGACTTGGGCGGTTGCTTCTTCTGGCCGATCACCGAGGGCGCCAGCTGGTCCGCCTCCGGGTTCTTGAACAGGTCCTCGTCACCCTTGAGGTAGGCGGCGCTCTTGCGCTCCTGGTCCTGGCCGCCGCGGCCACCGCCACGACCGCCGCCCATGCCCGAGGAGCCCGAACCCTGCTGGGTGCCCGGCGCGCCGGGCGCGCCCTCCTCGACCGGAGCGCCACCGGCGGCGCCCTCGCGCGCGCCGGCCGAGCCGCCGGAGCCGCCCTCGCCCGGAGCCGAGGCGCCACTGCCCTTCAGACCGGCGCTCTCGCCCTCACCGCCGATGCCGCCGGCCCCGCCACCGGCGCCACCGCCGCCCTTGAGCGCGCTGAGTTCCTTCTCGGCCGCGCCGATCGCCGAGGAGTTGCCCGAGCCCTCACCCAGCAGCGAGCCGGACTTGGACTGGAACAGCTTCTCGTTCTCGCCGCCACCGCCACCGCCGTTGCGCAGCTGGTTCAGTTCCTGCTGCGCGGCCTGGCGGGCCTTGTTGATCGCGCTGTTGGCACCGCCGGTGTCGGAGCCGCCGGTGGTGAACGGCGACCGCAGGGCCGTCGTCCGGCTGTTGTCGCCGCCGAACGGGCTGGAGCCACCGGGCATTTCCGCACCGGGACCCGGGTACGGATTGCCGTCGCGCAGTTGGTTGAGCTCCTGCTGCGCGGCCTGCCGGGCCTGCTGCTGCTGGCTGGTGATCTGCTGGGTGGCCGAGTTGTCGCCGGAGTTGCCGCCGGTGGTGGTCGAGCCGGGGTAGGTCGCGCCGGACGTGGTGGTGGACCCACTCCGCAGCTGGGCCTGCTGGTCGCCGCTGTTGCCGCCGGACGTGGTGTGGCCGCCGTTGCCGGAGGTCGTGCCGTACGGGCCGCCGGTGGTCGCCGCCGGGCTGTAGCCGTACGACTGCGGCTGGGTCTGGCCGGTGGGCTGCTGGACCTGGCCGGCCGGCTGGGTCTGCCCGTTGGGCAGGGTGGCCGGCTGGCCGTTGGGCGAGGCCGAGGAGGGCACCGTGGCCCCAGAGGGAGTGGTCGTGTTCGGCTGGGTGGCGCCGGCCGGCGTGGTCACCGGGGTGCCTGCCTGCCGCGGAGAGATGCCCGCGAGCCGCGGCGTGGCCTGGGCGACCACCTGGGGCGGCGCCTCGAACACGGCCAGGCCCTGGTCCACCGCCTTGGAGTCGGTCTCCATCTTGTTCATCACGTCGACCGCCGAGGCGTGCGCCGAGTTGGCCTGGTCGACCTGCTGCTTGACGTCGTTGAGCCCGGTGATCAGGCCGGGCAGGCCCCCGTTGGTGAACGCCTGCTGCATGATCTGGTCGGGATTGACGTTCAGCGGCTCGGGCATGGCGTTCTGCGCGGTGCTGACGATGCCGGCCTGGTGCTGGGCGACCTGGCCGATCACGTTGGAGGTCACCCCGGCCAGCTGGCCCCAGTTGGACAGCTTGGTCAGCGCCTCGCGCGCGTTGTCCGCGGCCTCCCCGCGCCAGCCCTCGGCCGAGGCGGCCACCTTCTGGCTCAGCGTGGTCGAGTCGGTGCCCATGGTGTCGCCGAGGTTCATCCAGGTCGACCCGGCCTGGTACGCCGTGGCCGGATCGGCGTTGACGTGCACCGCGTCGTAGAGCTCCTGGTGGGAGTACGCGGCCCAGTTGCTGTTCCCGTTCAGTGCCCGGTCCCCGCCGAGGGTGACGTCGAACGCGTTGTACTGACCGAATTCGTTGTCCCCGCTCATGACAGCCGGGCTCCCTTCTCACCGTGGTCCAGCTTGCGAACCTCGCCGCGGATGTCGTGGTCGGTGCTGCGGTAGTTGGCCATCGACTGGGACACCGCGTGGTGCGCGTCGGTGAGCACCGCGTGGTACTGGTCGAGCACGTTGGACAGGGAGTTGTCCGTGCCGCCGGCCCGCCCGGCGAACTTGTCCGACATGCCCTGCCCGACCCAGTTCTGGCCCAGCGGCATCGGCGTGGCCAGATCGCCCGCGGTTCGCTGCCAGGTGCCGACCTTGTCGATGTGATCGCCGATGGCGTTGATCAGCTGCTGCCCCGTCGCCGGATCGATGACCAGGTCACCGGACTGCACGGCGGACACCATCTGCCGCACCCCGGTCACCACGGTCGCCAGCGACCGCTCCAGGGGCGCCGCGGACGTCGTCGCCTCGGTCGTGCCGGGGTCCGTCTGATCCCCCATCTCGCCTCTCCCAATTCACTCGTTCGACCAGTTCGGTTCATGCCCCGTGGCCTGCGCCGGGCAGGCCCGAGCCACGCGTGTTTCCGGGACGGCCAGCGGCTTTCCCAGCATGCTGGGGCACGGTGAAGCTCCGGCGTGCCCGGCACTGCGTCTAGGGAAAACACGCACGAATGCCGATAGCGGTTCAACCCGGTTCATCCGGCCACCTCGAATCGACCGTCCAGGCTGGCCGCGGCCAGTTCCAGTCTGGACTTGCACCCGGTGCGGGCGAACAGCCGGGTCAGCTGGTTCTCCACGGTCTTCTCGCTGACCCGCAGCTCGGCGGCGATCTGCCGGTTGGTGCGCCCGTCCCGGATGAGTTCGATGACCCGCAGTTCGGTGCGGGAGAACGACTCCCGGGCCGACCGGTTGCGCGGCGGGGTCAGCCCGCCCTGGCGCATCAGGTCCCGGGTGCGGGCCCGCTGCCAGGGCGCGCCGATCCGGTCGGCCAGCCGGTGCGCCTCGTCCAGCAGCGCGGCCGGGGCATCGGGGTGTTTGGCCGCGATCAGCAGCCCCCGCAGCAGGTCGGGCTGGTGGCCATGCGTCCGGGCCAGTTTCACCCCGGTCAGCGCGGCCTCCCGGTCGCCGAGGGCCAGGCCGCGGGCCTGGGCGGTGATCCGCTCCAGTTCCGGGCCGCCCACCCGGTCCAGCCGCTCTTCCAGTTCGGTGAGCACCCGGCGGGTCCAGCGGGTGCGCTCGGCGTGCACGGAGATGCCCAGCAGCCGGATGAGCAGCCGGTCCACCGCCAGCGAGCCGGCCGTGTCCTGGTAGGCCTGCCAGCCGGTGCGCAACGCGTCCTGAGCGCGCCCGGACTGGAAGGCCAGCCCGCTGGCCACCCAGCCGCGCGCGGCGGCGAACTGCCGGTCGCCGGTCACGCCGGCCAGCCAGGCGGCGGCGCGCTTGGCCTCGCCGCGCTCGGCGCAGATCTCGGCGGCGTGCACCCGGCCCAGCTGGTGGGCGGGGGTGGGCACGCTGCCGCACAGTTCCAGGGCGCGCGCCTGGGACAGTGCGTCGTCCCAGTGGCCCTGTGCATATCCGTCCAGAACGCGCCGGGTGATGGCCAGCATTCCCGCCACCGGTTCCCCGTCGGGCAGTTCGGCCAGTTGCCCGGCGAACCACAGCGCGGCCCGGTCCAGGTCCGGGTGGCCGGCCATGCCGTGTCGGTCGAACTGGGCGATGAGGTCGGGGCCGACCGGGATCCCGGTGTGCAGCGCGGCCTGCGCGGCGGCCGCGGCGAGCTCCCGCCAGCCCGCGGGGTCGAACTCGCCGTGACGCGCCAGTTCGGCCACCAGGTCGCCGAGTTCGGCGTACCGCCCGCAGGCGGGCAGTTCGCGCAGCAGCACCCGGACCAGCGCGGGATCGTCGGTGTGCCACCGCGCCGCGGCGTACCAGCGCGCCGCGCGGTCGGGAGTGGGGCAGGTGGTGGCCTGGCCGCGCAGCAACTCCGCGGCCGCCGCCGAGGGCGCACCGGGTCCGGCCGCGGCGAGCAGGTCGGCCACCAGCGTGGGGTCGGCTTCCGGGCGGTCCAGCAGGTACCGGGCCAATCGGTCAGCTGTGGCTCGCAACTCCTTCGCGCCGAACAGATTTGCCACCGCGGCCGCCACGGCCGGGGCGGGGAAGGCCAGCGCGCCGTCCGCGCGTTCGCTCAGCAGCCGCGCGCCGATCAGCCGGTCGACCGCGCGGCCGTACTCGGTCAGCGAGCCACCGGTGGCCGCCGCGAACGCAGGCAGGTCGTCCACGGTGAACCGGACGGCCGGGGCGTTCGCGATCACGCCGAGAACGCTACGCGCCGGTTCGCCGGACTCGGCGTAGCGCCGCACGAGGTCATGCGTGACCGGCAGCACGATCGGCGCTTCGGGTTCCCGCAAACAGATCCGGTCCCGCACGAAGCACAACCGGCCGTTCATCCGCAGATCGTCCACTGTGGACAGCAGGGCGGCCGGGTTCCCGCACAGCGGCCCGAGCGCGGCGCACAGCGCGGGCAGCACCGCCTCGTCGACCGGCTCGCCGACGGTCTGCCCGAGCACGGTCTCGATGTCCGGTCCGGCCAGCGGCGCCAGGTCGATCACCCGGTCGGTCCGGGCCAGCAGCCGATCCAGCGCGGCCGATTCGGCCGCCGTGCTGGACACCGTGGCCACCACAAGACAACCGGCCTGCCGGGCGGCATGCAGCAGCAGCTCCGGCCCGGCCACCAGGTGCACGTCGTCGACCAGCAGCAGGGTGCGCCGCCCGGCTCGCAGCCGGGTGAACAGGATGGTCAGCTCGGTGACCAGGTAGGGCAGCCGCGCGGCGCCCGCATCCTCCGGCGCACCGGAGAGCTGGGCGACCAGGTTGATCGACTCGGCCAGCCGCAACTCACCGACCCGCTCGTAGTGGTCGCGCACCTCGGTCAGCAGCGCAGGCACCCCGAACCGGCCGGCCTCGGCCATTCGGAGGGTGAGCACCTGGGCGTCCCCGGCGGGCCAGTTCGCGGCCACGGTGTCCAGCAGCGCGCTGCGACCGATCCCGGCCGGACCGCGCACCAGCACCAGCCGGCCTGGGACGGGTGCGCCCCGCCGGGCGCCGTCTTCGTGGTCGCGGCAGACCGCATCCACGGCGGCCAGCTCGGCGTCCCTCCCGACGATCATCCCCCGACCGCGCGCCATGCTGCGATGGTCCTCCCGGTTGACCCTGGCTCCCCCGTCCGGCCGGTGATCGCCTACGACATAAACTAGATTCTGTTCACCGAACGGATCACTCGTATCACTGATCGTATCGGAGTCTGATGCTGTTCGGGCGTGCGGCGGCGCTGGAATCACTCCTGCGCGCAGCGGGTTCGGCCACCGAGCCGCCGTTGACGCTGGTGGCGGGTCCCTCGGGCATCGGCCGAAGTGCGCTGCTCGACGAACTGAGCCGCGCGGTGGCGCAGCGCGGCGGCCGGGTCTGCCGAATTCGGTTCACGCTCAGTGATCACAGCATTCCCTTCGCCGGGCTGGTCCGGCTGGCCGGCGAGGCGCTGGCCCTGGCCGACGCGGCCCGCCCGGCCGACGAACCGGGCCTGACCGAGGCCACCCACCGGCGGCGCAGCCTGGCCGGGCTGATCGCCGGGGCCGCGCACCTGCCCGCCTCGGCCGAACGGGCCGCGGCCGTGCTGGCCGGCATGCTGGCCGAGGCCGGGCCGCTGGTGCTGGTGGTCGACGATCTGCAGTGGCTGGACCGGCAGTCGCTGGTGCTCACCGAGCCGCTGGTCCGGGCGCTGGCCGGCACCGGGGTGACCTGTGTCGGCGCCATCGACGGGCAGCCGGTGGCCGAACCGGACGTGCTGGCCAAGCTGCGAGTGGACGGTCTGGCCCGGGTGCTGGCGCTGCGGCCGCTGAACCGCGCGGAGTCGGCCGCGCTGATCGCCGACACCCTGCAGGCCACACCGCAATCCGCGCTGGTCGCCGCGCTGACCCGGGCCGCCCGCGGCCGGCCGGGCGCGCTGCTGGCCGCGCTGGCCGGGCACCGCGGCACCGCGGCCATCCGGATCGCCGACCGGCACGCCTACCTGCTGCGCCCGCACCAGCCGCCCGCGCTGCCCGAGGAGCACCCGCTGTTCGCGCCGATCGCCCGGCTCGGTGACCAGGCGTGGGCGGTGGCCAAGGCGCTGGCCGTGCTGCGCCCGCTCACCGGTCCGGTGCTCGACCTGGTGGCCGAGGCGCTGGAGATCGACGACCCCGGGCCCGCCCTGGACCGGCTGCGCACGGCCGGGGTGCTGGGCCCGAACACGGGCGCGGCCGGTCTGCGATTCCGGGTGCCACTGCTGGCCGACGCACTGCTGGGTTGCCTGCGGCCGTTCGAACGGCGGCGGCTGGCCCAGGTCGCGGTGACCGCGCTGTGGTCGGGCCGGGCCACCTGCGCCGACCCGAACTACCGGGCCGACCGGCTGGCCGACGCGGGCCGGCTGGTCGATCCGGACCGGGCCCGGGAGGAACTGCTGGAGCGGGCCGGGGCGCTGATGCTGGAAAGCGGCGGCCGGGCCGAGGGCTGGTTGCAGGCGGCGGCCGGGCTGACCGTCGATCCGGTGCGCCGGGCCCACATCCTGTATCTCCATGCGGCCACCAGTTGTATTCACGGCGACTACCGCAGCTGCATGGCCAGCAGCACGGTGCTGCTGGCCGAGCACGCCGGGCGGTTCGACGAGGATGCGTTGCAGGAACTGGATCTCATCCACGTCACCTCGCTGCGCGGCCTCGGCGACACCGCGGGGCTCAACCGGCTGGTCGAGGTGGGCGAGCACACGCCGGCCCGCCGGGTGGTGACCACCGCGGCCGCGCTGTCCCTGCTCGATCGCTGGCGGGAAGCGGCGGATCTCCTTGAGTCCGCTGTGGACCACAAGGCCGCCGGGCCGGCATCCGCGGATCTCGCGGAGATCTTCCGGGCCGGTGCGGCATTCTGGCTGGGCCGACCGGAACGCTTCGAGCGCAACCTGTCCGACCCGACCCGCTGGCGCCTCAACGGGGTGGGCCGCCACCATCTGGAGCGGGTGCAGTCCCAGGCACGACTGCTGCTGGCCCAGGGCGAGCTGCACCGAGCCGAGGAACTCCTTGCCGCCGAAAGGGTTCCGGCGCAACGAATGTCCACAACGGACCGTTCGCTGCTGGCCGGGGCGACCGGGGACTGGCGGGCGGCCCTGAATCTGGCCCGGCTGAGCATCGCCACCGGAAACGCGCCGGGCTACGAACCCGGGCACGTGGCCATGCACCAGCTGGCCGCGACCATCCTGCTCGCCTCCGGCCAGCCCAACCGGGCCCGCGCCCTGCTGGACGCCGCGCTGGCCGCCGATCCGGTGCTGCCGCACCTGTTGGCCGGCCCGGCCGCTGCGGTGGAGCGGGCGTTCGGCTTCCCGGACCGGGCCGCACGAAGGTTGCGGGACGGGCTGGAACTGGCCGCGGACAAGGGTTTCGTGATGGGTACCGACCTGTTGTGGTTCGAACTGGCCGAGTTGGAGTTGCTGGCCGTTCGCCCGGAGCGGGCCCGGGTGCACCTGACCGAACTGGACCGGGTGGCCGACGCGGTCGGCGGAACCCGGCCCGCGCTGCACAGCATGATCATCCGCGCGGTGCTGGAGCAGGACGCCGACACCGCCGAGCGCGCGATCCGCCTGGCCGCCCGCCGCGGCCAGCCGTTCGAACAGGCCCGCACCATCGACGTGCTGGTGCGCCACGGCGTCGGCGCGGCCGAACACCTGCTCACCGCCTACCGGTTGCTGGGCCGGCTGGGCGCGCTGCTGCACCGGACCTGGCTGCGCACCCTGATGCGCGAGCACGACGTCGCGGTGCCGGGGCGGCGGGCGGCGACCGCGGAGAACGAGCGGCTGCTGGCCGAACTGGTCACCGAGGGACTGTCCAACCGGCAGCTGGCGGTGGTGCTGGGCACCAGCGAACGCAGCGTGGAGGGCAGGCTCTCCCGGCTGTTCTCCCGCACCGGCTACCGGTCCAGGGTGGAGCTGGCCACCGCCATGCTCACCAGCGATTATCCCGATGACCTGGCAGAATCCCCGGCATCATGACCGAACTCGCCATGCTGCGCCGGATGACCGGCCGCGACCCAAGCGAGCCGCACCGCGCCTCCACCCCGCTGGAACTGTTGTTCGACCTGTGTTTCGTGGTCGCGGTGTCGCAGGCCGCGACCCAGCTGCACCACAGCCTGGCCGCCGGGCACGTGGGCAGCGGGCTGCTCGGCTATGCCATCGTGTTCTTCGCGATCTGGTGGGCGTGGGTGAACTTCACCTGGTTCGCCTCGGCCTACGACACCGATGACGTGCCCTACCGACTGCTCACGCTGGTGCAGATCGCCGGAGTGCTGGTGCTGGCCGCCGGGGTGCCCGCCGCGGCCGAGCACGAGGACTTCCGCACCATGGTGGCCGGGTACGTGCTGATGCGGGTGGCCATGATCGGCCAGTGGCTGCGCGCCGCCAGCGGCCACCGGGCCGGGCGCCCGGCCGCGCTGCGCTACGCGGCGGGTATCGGAGTCGTGCAGGTGTGCTGGGTGGCCCGGCTGGCGATTCCGCCGGGCTTGTGGTCGAACATCAGTTTCGCGGTGCTGGCGCTGGCCGAACTGGCGGTGCCCGCGTGGGCCGAGTTCGGCGGTTCGGCCACCTCGTGGCACCCCGGTCACATCAACGAGCGCTATGGGCTGTTCACCCTGATCGTGCTGGGTGAGGCGGTGGCCGCGGCCAGCACCGCCGTACAGTCCGCGCTTTCCGATCGCGGCCTGTCCGCGCCGCTACTGGTGCTCGCGTCCGGCGGGCTGTTGTTGATCTTCGGCATGTGGTGGTCGTACTTCAAGCACGAGGTGACCGCGAACCTGCGGCGCTCGCTGGTCGCCACCTTCCTGTGGGCCTACGGGCATTACGGCATCTTCGCCGCGGTGGCGGCGCTGGGCGCGGGCCTCGAGGTCGCCGCGGACACCCTGGGCCACGACGATCATGTGGGCTCGCTGGCGGCGGGCTTCATGGTCGCCGTGCCGGTCGCGGTGTTCCTGTTGCTGGGCGGCTGGTTGCACGGCTGGATGTCGCAGCGGCCCGGCGTCCGGCTCGAACCGCTGGTGCTGGGCACGGTGCTGGTGCTGGCCGCCGCGTTCCTGGCGGCGGCCAGCCTGCCGGTTGCCGTGCTGGTCATGGGGTTGGTGGTCGCCCTGGTGCTGGCGGTCAACCTGTGGTCCATGCGCCGCGCCCTGGGCTGAGCCTCACTCCGGCAGGGTTTCGTGCCGGGTTTCCGGGGCCAGCCGGACCAGCCCGATCCCGATCAGGAACGGAATCGCGGTGGTGGCCAACGGCAAGGCCAGTGAGCCGGACGCGTGGATGCCGTAGCCGATGGCGAACGTGCCGACCGCGGCCACCCACCGGGACAGCGTGGTGGTGAACGCGAACGCGGTGGCCCGGACCCGGGTCGGGTACTGCTCGGGCAGCCACACGGTGAACACCGCGAAGTTCGCCCCGCCCAGTCCGAGTATCGGCAGGAAGGCGAAGAACAGCCCGCTGTTCTGCACCGCGTAGGCCCAGCCGTACGCGCCCACGATCCCGGCGATCATCAAGGCGAACAACAGGATCAGCGCACCGCGACGACCCAGCCAAGCGGCCAGCCAGGGCACCAGCAGGCAGCCGAGAATGGTGCACACTGCGACGATTCCGGTGGCCAGGCTGGCCAGCCGGATCACCGACGCGCCGGTGTGGCCGTCGTTCTCGGCGAGGGTGGTCATGGCGGTGGGCACGTACGTCGTGCCCGCCCACAGGCCGAGCACGCAGATGACCAGCAGCATCAGGTTGGCGATCGTGCGGCCGAGATAGGGCGGGCGCAGGATTTCCCGCACCGGTTGCCACACCGAGGTGGTGGCGTTTTCCTGCCAGCGCTCGGGTTCCACCGTCTTGCGCCGGATCACGAAGATCAGCAGCGCGGGCAGCAGACCGAGGAAGAACATGCCGCGCCAGCCGAGATGCTGGCCGGCCAGCAAATAGATCAGCGACGCGGCGAGCACACCGACATAGGCGGCCGAATGCAGGAATCCGCCGAACCGGGCCCGGATGCGTTCCGGCACGGTCTCCGCGACCAGGGTGCCGGCCATGGCCCACTCCCCGCCGACGCCGATCGCGCACAGGAAACGGAAGGCGTTCCACTCCCACACGTTGGTGGCCACGCCGGCCAGTGCGGTGAACACGGCGTAGGTCAGGATGCTGCCGATCATCGCCGGGCGGCGGCCGAACCGGTCGGCGATCGGCCCCCAGATCACCGAACATCCCCAGCCGACAAGGAAGATCGCCGAGCTGATCTGACCGAACCAGCCCACGTTGGCCGCGTTGTCGGCGTAACCGCTGGCTGGTAACAGGGTGGCCATCGACGGCGCGAGCACCAACCCGAAGATGGTCCAGTTGTAGCCGTCCATGGCCCAGCCGCCGAACGAGCCCCAGAACGCCGCGCGCTGGGGTTTGCCCATCCGCCCGGCGGACCGGCTGGCGAGCGCCTGATCGTGCACGGTCATCGTCGACCTCACTCTCGTGGAGAATCTCGCGTCAGGTTTGCTTGCGGCTGCTCAGGAACTCCGTGACCCCGTGTTGAAAGTCCGCATAGGACACTGCCGGTCCGGCCGCGAAACTGCGGACCGCGGCGCGCACCGGGGACAGTGACACGCTGACCGCCTGCTTGGCCGCGACCAGTGCCGAACGTGGTTGCGCCACAATGGAATCCACCAGCGCACCGGTCACCTCGGCCAGCTTCTCCTCGGGCACGCTGCGATTGGCCAGACCCAGCGAGACCGCCTCGGCCGCGCCGAGCAGCCGTCCGGTGTAGAGCAGCTCGCGGGCCAGGCCGTGCCCGACCAGTACGGACAGCCGGGCGGCGAAACTGGGGCTGACCAGGATGCCCAGCCGGGCGATGGGCATGCCCAGGCGGGCGGTGTCGGCCAGCACGCGCAGGTCGCAGGCCAGCGCCAGCTGACAGCCCGCACCCGCGGCCACCCCGCTGACCTGAGCGATCACCGGGACCGGGGCCTCCTCGATGGCGGTGCAGGCGGCCTCCATCCGGGCGAAGCTCTCTTCGACGTCGTCCGGGCTGGCGTGCACCCATTCCCGCAGATCGGATCCGGCACTGAAGGTGGACCCGCTGCCGCGCACCACGATGGCGTGGATGTCGGCGTCCCGGGCCAGGTCGCGGAAGGTCTGTTCGACCGCCTGCCAGTCCTCCCGGCCCAGGGCGTTGCGGCTGCCGCCGGAGCCCAGCACGGTCTCGGCCACCGCACCGGTGCGGCGCACCGTGACCTTGGACTCGGCGCTCATCTACTGCCCTCCGCGAAGTGGCTAGTCCACTGGACCAGTCATCCAATGGGCTAGAGTGTGGGGACGATCGCCAGGCAGTGTCAAGTGCGCGGGAGTGGGCCGATGGGGAACCCGGACGAGGGGCAGAGCCTGCGCCCGCTGCCCCGCCCCAAGCTCTACGAGCAGGTCGTCGAGCGATTGCGCGAGTACGTGCGCACCAACGGCCTGCACGTGGGCGACCGACTGCCGGCCGAGCGGGATCTGGCCGGGCGGCTGGGGGTCAGCCGCACGTCGATCCGGCAGGCCGTGGTCGCGCTGGAAGTGCAGGGCCTGGTCGAGGTCCGCCACGGCGGCGGGATCTTCCTGCTGCGCGAGCACTGGAGCCCGGAGCCGTTCGCCCGGATGCTCGACCGGCGGCGAAGGCTGCCCGATGTGCTGGAGGCCCGGGACGCGCTGGAGACCAAGACCGCCGCGTTGGCCGCGCAACGACGCACCGAAGCCGACCTGGCCGAGCTCGACGCGGCGCTGGAGGACATGGCGCTGGCCATCAAGAACGGCGACCTGGGCGAGCGGGCCGACCGCCGGTTCCACGGCGCGATCACCAAGGCCGCGGGCAATCCGTTGATCACCGACGCCATGGCGAGGCTGTCCGAGCGGATCGCGGAGAGCCGGACCGAATCACTGCGCCAGCCCGGCCGGCCCGAGCAGTCGCTGGCCCAGCACCGGGCGATCGCCGAAGCCATCCGCCGCGGCGACCCGGACGCGGCCGCCGCGGCCATGCACACCCACGTGTCCAGCGTGGGTCGGGTGAAACTGTTGGAGTGGACGCCGACCGATGGCGAGGAGCCGTAGCGATGCCCTTGTTGACCGCACTGTCCGGTGATCTCGGAGCGGACTCGGCGGACGCGCTGCGGGTGGCCGGGGTCGACTGTTCGCGGGAAGCGTTGCTGGGCAAGGCATCCGCGGTGGCCGACCGCATCGCCGGACTCCCCGCCGTGGCCGTGCTGGCCAAGCCGACGCTGCACACGGTGGTCGCGGTGGTCGGCGGTCTGCTCGCCGGAGTGCCCGTGGTCCCGCTGCCGCCCGACTCCGGAACCCTTGAGCGCCAGCACATCCTGCACGATTCCGGCGCCGCCGTGCTGCTGACCGCGCAGCCGCTGGACGAGGCCGGCGTCGAGGTCCTCCCGGTCGACCTCGACCAGCACTCGGCCACCAGCCGGCCCGAGCCGGACGACTCGGCGACCGCGCTGATCCTGTACACCAGCGGCACCACCGGCAAGCCCAAGGGCGCCCTGATTTCCAGGCGCGCCATCGCCGCCAGCCTGGACGGGCTGGCCGAGGCGTGGGCGTGGACCCCGGATGACACGCTGGCCCACGGACTTCCGCTGTTCCACGTGCACGGCCTGGTGCTGGGCGTGCTCGGCGCGCTGCGCACCGGCAGCAAACTGGTGCACACCGGCAGCGCGAAACCGGAAGCCTATGCGGCAGCAGGCGCTTCGATGTACTTCGGCGTGCCGACGGTGTGGTCGAGGGTGTGCCAGGATCCGGCGTCCGCACGGGCGCTGTCCGCCGCGCGACTGCTGGTCTCCGGCAGCGCCCCACTCCCCGCGCCGGTCTTCGCCCGCCTGGCCGAACTCACCGGCCAATCGCCGGTGGAGCGCTACGGCATGACCGAGACCCTGATCACCGTCAGCACCCGCGCCGAGGGTGATCGGCGCCCCGGCTACGTCGGACTTCCGTTGCGCGGTATGGAAACCACGCTCGTCGGCGAGGACGGCGCGGCAGTGCCGCAGGACGGCAACGCCATCGGCGAACTCCGCATCCGCGGCGCCAGCCTGTTCGACGGCTACCTCAACCGCCCGGAAGCGACCGCGGCCAGCTGGGCTGAGGGCGGCTGGTTCCGTACCGGTGACGTGGCCACCATCGACGCCGACGGCTGGCACCGCATCGTCGGCCGGGCCAGCACCGATCTGATCAAGTCCGGTGGTTACCGCATCGGGGCGGGTGAGGTGGAGAATGTGCTGCTGGGTCACCCGGCGGTGCGGGAGGCGGCGGTCGTCGGCCTGCCCGATCCGGACCTGGGCCAGCGCGTGGTCGCTTACGTGGTGGCGGGCGAAGTGGCCGAGCGTGAGCTGATCGAGTTCGTGTCCGGGCAGCTGTCCCACCACAAGCGCCCCCGCCAGATCCGCTTCGTGGATGCGTTGCCCCGCAACGAAATGGGCAAGGTCCAGAAGAGGCTCCTGGCCGAAACCTGAGCCCCGGCAAGCAAATCGCAACCGGTACGGAAGCTCAGCCCCGGGAAACCCGGATCCCGTACCGGGCCACCCGTCGATAAGCGGTCGCCCGGCTGATCCCCAACGCATCCGCCGCCTTCGTGACGCTCATCCCGTGTTCGGTCAGGCACCGCACGATCTCGTCCCGCTCCACGGCCTCGATCCGGGTCAGCGTGCTCGGCGCGGACGACAGCACCTCCGGCGGCAGGTGCTGCACATCGACCACGGTGCTCCGGCTGGCCGCCTCCCGCACCGCCCGGAACAACTGCTCGGCATTCCCCGGCCACGGATATCCGCACAGCGCCCGGGCCGCCGCCGGGGTGAACCGCACCGCCCGGCGGTGCGCCCGGAAAGCGAAATGCTCGGCCAGCGGCAGGATGTCCGCGCCCCGATGCCGCAGCGGCGGCAACTCCACCACCAGATCCACCAACCGCGCCAACGGTTCCGGCAACGCGGCCGGCTCGCTCGCGGTCAGGCACAGCGACTGTTTCCCCGCGCTGCCGACGATTCCAGCCAACTCGGCCGCGATCCGCAACGGCAGCTCGTGCGCCCGCGCGGCAATCACCGCGGTGGCATCCTTGCCCAGCTCCGGTGACCACAACCGCAACCACGCCTCGGCGTCCCGGGCCGACGGCGGCCGCGCGTGCAGGATGCGATGACGCGGCCGAATCCTCCGCAGCGCGGTGGCCAGCAACGCGGTCTTGCCCGCGCCCGGCTCGCCCACCACCCCGACGCACGAGCCATCGGCCAGTGCCGCCTCGACCTGGGACAGTGCGCCCCGCCAGGCATCGGACAGCGGTTTCGCCGGGGTCGGTGCGTCGTACACCCGGAACACCTCGCCGCGCGGCGCGGGGCGTTTCACCGCGCCCCTCCCCCGGGCCAGCATGAGCGTCGCGGTGTGGCTGGCCGCGGTGCGGGCCAGGGCCAGCAGCAGCCCGGCCGACTGTTGCGACCAGGTGGTCAGGTTGATGCTGCCGAGCAGGGTGCCGTCCACCGGGTGCAGTACCGGCGCGGCGGCGCAGGTGTAGCCGCGTAGTCCGAGGCAGTAGTGCTCGGCGCCGCGTACCAGCGAGGGAACGCGGTCGGCCAGCGCCAACCCCAGTCCATTCGTGCCGGCTTCCCGTTCGGAGAAGGCGAATCCGGGGGCGAGGTAGGTGCGGTCCAGTGCCCGGGTGAGGGTGCCTTCGTCGCAGATCCGGCTGAGCACGATGCCGTCGGCGTCGGTGAGCATCAGGCTGACCGGCTCGTCGGACAGTCCGTCCCGCAGATCCTCCAGCACCTCGTGGCCGCACCGGAAGAACAGCGACTCCTCGTCCACCGAGCCGATGAAGGCCGGGTTCACCGCGTCCAGCGCCACCCCGTAGGTCTCGCTGCGCAGCCACGAGGCGGACAGCCGGGGCGCGGCCAGCGAGCCGGAATCCGCGCCGGTCGAGGGCAGGTCGCGACGCTCGATGGACATCGGCGCACCTCCTTGGACGCGTAGTCGCCACTGCGACCCTCGCACACCGATGAGATCGATCTCCACTCTCGGCGTCTCAGGTTGAGACGCCGATCACCCCTTTGGGCGAGACCGGCTGCCTAACGTTCCGCCCCATACGCGGCCACCCTCCGGCGTCGAAACCGGAGAAAGCGGAAAAAGGGAGCACAACGATGTACTCGCACAACGGTGATGACTACTTCATCGTCGACGCGCACGTCGCGCTGTGGGACGCCCGCCCGGACAACCAACGCAACATCCACGGCAAGCAGTTCATCGACTGCTTCTACGACTACCACCGCAACCTGTCCCCGGAGTCCGAGGTCTGGCCCTACGAGGAGTACCTCTACCAGGGCGGCGAGCGGCTGATGCGGGACCTGTTCGACAACGGGTACGTCGACCACGCCATCTTCCAGCCGGCCCACCTCGGCGAGTTCTACAACACCGGGTTCGGCCAGACCGAGGAGGCGTTCGCGCTGGCCAAGGCCCACCCGGACAAGCTGACCTACAACCACAACTGGGACCCGCGCAACGGTGAACAGGGGCTCAGGCAGCTGCGCGAGGACGCCAAACGCTTCGGTCTCAAGGGCGCCAAGCTCTACACCGCCGAGTGGCACGGCGACTCGCGCGGCTACAAACTGGACGACCCGTGGTCCTACCGGTACCTGGAGGCCGCGCAGGAGGAGGGCATCCGCAACATCCACATCCACAAGGGCCCGACCATCCGGCCGCTGGACCGGGACGCGTTCGACGTGGCCGACGTGGACAAGGTGGCCACCGACTTCCCGGACCTGAATTTCGTGATCGAGCACTGCGGCCTGCCCCGGCTGGAGGACTTCTGCTGGATCGCCACCCAGGAGCCGAACGTGCACGCCGGGCTGGCCGTGGCGATGCCGTTCATCCACACCCGGCCCAAGTACTTCGGCCAGATCATCGGCGAGTTGTTGTACTGGCTGGACGAGAACCGCATCCAGTTCTCCAGCGACTACGCGATCTGGACGCCGCGCTGGCTGGTCGAGGCGTTCGCGAACTTCCAGATCCCCGAGGAGCTCACCGAGTACGCCCCGCTGACGGTGGACCAGAAGAAGAAGATCCTCGGCCTGAACGCCGCCGCGATGTACGACATCCCGGTGCCCGCGGAACTGCGGCTGCCCATCGAGGAGCCGCAGGACGTGGCGGTGGCCGGATGACCGACCGGCGCACGAGCGCGGTGCGCGCGCTGGACGCGGTGGTCGACCCGGAACTGGACGAGCCGATCACCGACCTGGACTTCGTCCGCTCGGTCGAGGTCGCCGGGGACCGGGTCGAGGTGCATCTGCGGCTGCCCACCAGTTTCTGCGCGCCCAACTTCGCCTACCTGATGGCCGCCGACGCCAAGGACGCGCTGGACGCGCTGCCCTGGACCGGCGAGGTGGTGGTCGAACTCGACGATCACCACGATTCGGAGCTGATCAACGCCGGACTGGCCGCGGCCGCGGGCTATCGCGGCACGTTCGCCCACGAGGCCCTGGAAAGCCTGGACGAGCTGCGGATCACCTTCCAGCGCAAAGCCCACACGGCCGCGATGGAACGCGCCCTGACCCGCCTGTTGCGGGCCCGTCCGGAGCTGCGCGAGTCAGAGCTGGGCGGCATCACCCTCGGCGAACTGCCCGCGGACGAGGTGACCGAGGCGTTGCTGCGCCGCCGCGCCGCGGTCGGCCTGCCGGACACGCCCGGCTCCCCGGTGCTGGTTGATCACACCGGTGCCGGGTACCCGGCCGAGCAGGTGCCGCTGCGGCTGCGGATGGCCCGATCGACCCGGATCTCCATCGAGGGCAACGCGCACTTCTGCCGGGGTCTGCTGCGCACCCGCTACCCCGACACCGTGAAACCGAACCCGAAGGAGCGAGCATCATGAGGGCAGTCCAGGTCACCGGATACCACCAGCCGTTGCGGTTGACCGAGATTCCCGAGCCGACCCCGGTCGAGCCCTACGACGTGATCGTGCGCATCGGCGGTGCCGGGGTGTGCCGGACCGATCTGCACATCCTGGAAGGGCAGTGGGCGGAGAAGTCCGGGGTGGCGCTGCCTTACACGATCGGGCACGAGAACGCGGGCTGGGTGCACGCGGTGGGCAGCGCGGTCAGCAATGTCGCCGAGGGCGACAAGGTGATCGTGCACCCGCTGGTCACCTGTGGCCTGTGCCGGGCCTGCCGGTCCGGTGACGATGTCCACTGCGAGCAGAGCAAATTCCCCGGCATCGACACCGCCGGCGGCTACGCCGACTACCTGCGCACCTCGGCCCGCAGCGTGGTGAAACTGGACGATTCGCTGGCCCCGGCCGACGTGGCCGCGCTGGCCGATGCCGGCCTGACCGCCTATCACGCGGCGGCCAAGGCGGCGAGCCGGTTGGGGCCGCGGGACACCTGCGTGGTGATCGGCGCGGGCGGCCTCGGCCACATCGGTATTCAGGTGCTCAAGGCGCTCACCGCGGCCAAGCTGATCGTGCTGGACCGCAACAAGGATGCGTTGGCACTGGCCGAATCCATCGGCGCCGACCACGGTGTCCTGGCCGACGGCGGCCACGTGGACGCGGTGCTGGCGCTGACCGGCGGCGCGGGCGCGCAGGTGGTGGTCGACTTCGTCGGCGAGGGCGGCAGCACCGCCGAGGGGTTGCGGGTGCTGCACGAGGCGGGCGACTACCACGTGGTGGGCTACGGCGAGAACCTCACGGTGCCCACGATCGACGTGATCTCGGCCGAGATCAACGTGATCGGCAACCTGGTGGGCAGCTACAACGACCTGTGCGACCTGATGGAACTGGCCGCGCGGGGCCTGGTGAAGCTGCACACCAGGACCTACCCGCTGGAGAAGTTCCAGGACGCCATCGACGATCTGGACGCGGGCCGAGTTCGCGGCCGGGCCATTCTGGTGCCCTGACCGGCTTTTCGCCGGGAACGGCGCGGGACCGGTCCCGCGCCGTCCTGGCGGCGGGCGACACCGGTCCTCGCCCCAGCGGGCACACTGGCGGGGTGGGACGCGATGACGACTTCGGTGCCCTGTTGCGGACGTTCCGGTCCCGGCTGCGGCCGGACGCGGCCGGTATCCGGCCTGCGCCGCCGGCCGTCCGCCGGGTGCCCGGCCTGCGCCGCGACGAGTTGGCGCGGTTGTCCGGGGTGTCGACCGAGCACCTCACCCGGCTGGAACAGGGCCGCCGCCACCCGTCGCCGAGCACGGTCGACGCGCTGGCCGGGGCACTACGCCTGAGCCACGACGAGCACGAGCGGCTCCGCCTGCTGGCCGGATTCGCCGCGCCCCAGCCCGGATCCCGGCCTTCCGCCGGTGTGCCGCACGAGATCACCGAGCCGGCCCGCCGCATGCTGGAGCGGCTGCCGGAGGTGCCCGCCTGCGTGTGTGACGCGGCCTGGACGGTGCTGGCGGGCAACCGCGCCTGGCGGGCGTTCGGCTGCCGCGCGGCCTCGGGCGATGTGGGCCGGCACGGGCGCAACATGGCGTGGCGGCTGTTCACCGGCGCACCGACGAATGTGCTGCGCTCGCCCGAACATCTGGCCGGGGTCAAAGCAGCCGCGGTCGCCGACCTCCGCCTCGCGCTGCGCCGCTATCCCACCGACACCGCGCTGCACGAGCTGGTCGCCAGTCTCCGCGCGACCAGCCCCGAGTTCGCCGACCGCTGGGACCGCGCGGACACCGCCGAATACCACCCGGATCAGCTGATCGTCGAGGATCCCGAACTGGGCCCGATCCGGCTGGACAAGGACGTGCTGCGGATCGAGCCGGGCGATCTCCGGGTCGTCGTGTTCACCGTTCCGGCCGACCCGCCGGATCGTCAGGAAGCGTTCTCCCCACCGGTTCCATGTAGAACCGGGCCTGCCCGATCGCATCACCCTCCGCCACCACGACGATGACGCCGCGCTGCCAGAACTCCGGCGCGGCCCCGTCGTCACCGCGGAACTCCCACTCGCCCCAGATCTCGTTCCCGGACTCGACCCGCGCGGTCACCGTGGCCCGCATTCCGGGATATTTGGCGAAAAGCGCCTCCCAGTTGCGCCGCACGTGGTCCGGCCCGGTGAAACCGCGGCCGGGATGGGCGGGAAAATCCACCGCGTAGTCCGGCGCGAAACAGCTCACGAGCGCATCGAGATCATGTGTGTTGATCGCCGCGACCAGCCGGTCCACCACGGAAGCTGCCATCGTGTTCTCCCTTTTGCCTGTAGGTCGCGTCCACCGTAACGGGCCCCGGGGGGATACGGCCTGGGCCAGTTTGTACCCGTCAGGACTCCTGGCGGGGCGCGCCGTACCAGCGCCAGCGCGTCGGCCGTTCCCGATCCGGCAGATCCAGTCGGCCGGTGGCCCACTGAAGCACCGACCAGGAATCGGTGTCGGCGGAGCCGGGATCGACATGTGGAAACAGCCGAGCCAGGACCCGGGTGCAGAGATCGCGGGATGGCTCGAGATGCAGGCCGAGTCCGCGCGCCATGTCCTCGCCGTGCAGGAGGGCCTCGGCGCAGCCCATGGCCGCGAACCCTTCCGGATCGGCATTGCCCATCGGGTGATACGCCCGGACATCAGCCGCTGCGGACCGCACGGCCGCCGCGAGGATTCCGCCGCCGGTCACGGCGAACTCCAGCACCTCGGCAGCGGAGGCGTCCTTTTCCGCGGCGGCCTGGAACCGGACGTACCGATCGGCGGGCCGGGCCACGAGTTGCGCCGCATAGGACAGCAGGCAGTCGCCGAGATGCTCGGCGGTGTGCCGGCAGTCCCACTCACCTGTCCCCGCAACGGTTTTCCAGTCCCGGTCGGTCGCGACGCCCACGGTGGCCAGCAGGCCGGCCAGGGCCGCGTCCAGGTCATCGGCGGTGATCGTCATGTGTCCTCCGGTTGGTGTCCGCGCCGCTGATCTCGGCGAGGGTGTCGCGGACCAGGCCGCGCAGCCAGCGATGGGCGCTGTCCCGATCGTGCCGGGTGTGCCAGGCCGTCACGGCTGGGATCTCGGGTGGGGGCAACGGTAGTGGGTGGGTGCGCACGCGTTCAGCCACTGGATGCTCACCACCGCGCCCGCCGACTGAATACGTGTGGGATCGTTTCGCTGGTTTCTTCGTATCGGCTGGGGAGGAGATCTTCATGGGGGCGGATTCGCTCGACGTGTTCGTGTTCCGCATGTGGGACAACACGAACACGGTGGAGGGCTGGGCGCCCGGCCCTCGCCTGCTGGTGCACGTGGCCGCGGGCGGCAGCCCGGAGCTGGAACACCTCTCCTGGACGACAGAAGACGGCACCGAGTGCGCGCTGGCCTTCGCGCCGGGCATGAGCACCTGCGCCGGGCATCGCCGGGACGCCGAGGCCCACGTCGTGGCCATTCGCGGCGAACTCGACGAAACCGGCAGCGCCCGGCAGGACGCGGCCGAATTGCCGGCCTACGAGTTCGACACGGAATTCCTGGACGTGCAGTGGCATAAGGCCGGGCCGCTGCGATTGCTGGTGGACGACGGCCGGGAGGCCCCGCCCCGCTGGGTCTCCTGGCGCGACCGGTCCGGCCTGGCCTGTTCCCTCGGGCTGTGGTCGCCGAGTTGGTCGGGCGAGTCGGATCAGTTCAAGGTCGCCGGGATGACGTTGAAGAAGGCCAGCGTGTTCGCCGGTTACCGCCAACCCGGTGGTGAGGTGCCCGCGGTTTTCCGGGGAATCTGGGGCAATGCCGCTCCGGCCGCACCGACGATCGTCGAGGAGCCCGGCGAGCCCGAGCCGTTGCCCGAGGTGCCGGATGGCACGCCGGAACTGCCCGCACTGCGGTCGGTTCCGTTGGTGCGCACCGATTTCTCCGACGACGAAGCCTGGGCCGCAGCGCACGGCGCGGTGACCGCCGACCGCGAGATGTCGTTCGGCGAGGTGTTCAGCGCGAACGTGGAACCGTTGGACGACAACCGGTTCGCCGGGTTGAGCGCGGGTCAGCTGGCGCAGCTGGTGCCCGAGGACACGCACTGGTCGCTGCTGCTGGTGGCCGACGAGGCCACCATGACCTCACCCGAACACCACGTGCTGGTGGTGGATCTGCACGAGGAACTCCTGGGCCGGACCTTCCGCGCGACCCCGCCCGCGGTGCAGGAGATCGAGAACAACCTGTCCATCGCCAACATGGACTGGGAGGATTTCGCCGACTCCGCCGACCCGGACGGTATCGTGCGACCGATGCTCACCTGACCGATCCGAGGGGCCGTCCGAGGGGCCGAGCGTGACGGCGCCGACCGAGCGTGGTGCCCGGCGCGATGTTCGGGTGTGGCGACGGGTGATCGTTGGTGATCGGCTACTCTGCCCCCGCCACCCACTGGATCATCCCGGAGGAACCGTGATCGACGAGGACCTGCGGCAGCGCCGCCTGGCGACCATCCGCGAGCACATGGACACCGAGGTGACCCAGGAGTTCGACCGCACCCTGGACACCTTCGACGGGCACCCGCACTACGAGATCATGCCCACCGGCCAGGTGTTCGACGGCGGCGAGCAGGTCATGGGCTACTACACGATGACCCGCACCGCGTTCCCCGACCAGCGGCACGACAACGTCCGCACGCATGTGGCCGACGACACGGTGATCGTGGAATTCGATCTGCTGGGCACGAATCTCGGCGAGTTCTACGGTATGCCGCCGACCGGGAAGGCGTTCCGCGTGCCGGTGATCGCGGTGTTCTTCTTCGAGGGCGAGAAGATCGTCAACGAGCGGGTCTACTTCGACTCGGCCAGCCTGGTCACCCAGATCGGCCGGGGCGAACTGCTGGCGCTGGCCGCCAACGGTGCGCTGACCGAGAACCAGTAGGAGCGGCGACCGTGCGGGTGCATCATCTCAACTGCGGCACCATGCGTGCGCCCGGCCTGCGCCTGGTGTGTCATGTGCTGCTGCTGGAGACCGATGCCGGGCTGGTTCTGGTGGACACCGGTTTCGGACTGGAAGACATCGCCGATCCGGGGCGGCTCGGGCCGTACCGGCAGGTCATCCGGCCGTTGCTCGATCCGGCGGAAACCGCCGCGCGGCAAGTCGAATGCCTCGGATTCGCCCGGGACGACGTGCGGCACATCGTGGTCACCCATTTCGATCTCGACCACATCGGCGGGCTGGCCGATTTCCCGCACGCGATCGTGCACACCACGGCGGCCGAGGCGCGGGGCGCGATGCACGACCCGCACGGGCTGGAGAAGGTGCGGTTCCGGCCCCGGCATTGGGCCCACCGGCCGACCGTGATGGAACACGAACCGGAACTGCGCGAGCGAGCCGAGCCCGACCTCACCATTCTGTGCGCGCACGATCCGGGTATCTTCGCGGCGGCCCGCGCTGCCGCGAACTGACTCGGAGTCCGAGTCAAGCGTCGTTCCGGATGCTGGCGAACGAGCGACATCCATTGGCCGCGCGGTAATCACATGCTGTCATCGCTCACATGCAAACCGTGTTATCCCGCCGCCTGTTCGCCCGGCTCGGGCTGGTCGCGGCCACGTCTCTCGGCATCACCGCGGTGCTGTCCAGGCCGGGCACCGCCGGGACCGCACCGGCAACCGGACCAGCAGTGCGGACCATTCCCCTGGACACCGGTTGGTCCTTTGCCGCCGCCGACGCCACCACCTGGACCACCGTGACCCTGCCGCACACGGTGACCCCCCTGTCCTGGCGGAACTGGTCGCCGGCGGACTGGGAACGACAATGGCGCTACCGGCGGGACATCACGTTGCCCGCCGACGACTCCGGCCTGCGCTACTTCCTGCGCTGCGCTGGCTCGCTGACCGCGACCACGCCGAGCATCAACGGCCACGCCCTGCCCCAGCACCTGGGCGGCTACCTGCCGTTCGACTACGAACTCACGCCCTACCTGCACGCCGGGACCAACCAGCTGGACATCGCGCTGGACGGCGGATTCGGCTTCGACGTGCCGCCGGACCGGCCCGGGCAGGCCAGTTCCTCGGTGGACTACTGGCAACCGGCAGGACTGTACCGGGAGGTGAGCCTGGACGCGGTGCCGACCACGTTTCTGGCCGACGTGTTCGGCAAGCCGGTCGATGTGCTCGATTCGGGCGCGCGGCGGCTGGACGTGCAGGCCACTGTGGACAGTGCGATCGTTGCCGGCCCGATCACGGTGGATTTCACACTGTGGCAGGGCAATCAGCGGATCGGCAGCACCTCGGTGGCGGCGAACATCGGCGCGACCGGTGCCGGTACCGTGTCCGGGAGCATCGGCGGGCTGGGCCGGATCTCGTTGTGGGAACTGGATTCGCCGACGTTGTACCAGCTGGTGGCCACGCTGCGGGTGGGTGGCGTGCCGGTGCACGACCACCAGGTGCGGATCGGTTTCCGGCAGGCCGAGTTCACCGATGGCGGCTTCTTCCTCAACGGCAACCGGGTGCAGCTGTTCGGGCTGAACCGGCACCAGTTCTTTCCGTTCCTCGGCGGCGCGGCGCCGGCCCGGGTGCAACGCCGGGACGTGACGATCCTGCGGGAGGTGTTGCGCTGCAACATGGTCCGGCTCTCACACTATCCGCAGCACGAGGCGTTCCTGGACGCCTGCGACGAACTGGGCCTGCTGGTCTGGGAGGAGGCGCCGGGCTGGGGTTATCTCGGGGACGCGGCCTGGCTGGACAACTCGGCCCGGGACGTCGGAGACATGATCATCCGCGATCGCAACCATCCCAGCATCGTCACCTGGGGTGTGCGGCTCAACGAAACCCCGGACGACACCGCGTTCTACACCCGGACCCAGGCCATCGCGCGTTCGCTGGACGACTCCCGGCCGACCACCGGTGGCATGGTCGGCGGGCTGCACGACGACACCGATTTCCAGCAGGATGTGTTCGGCTACAACGATTACAGCGCGAGCAGCGCGCCGGACGGCACGACCCAGCCCGAACTGCTGCCGCCGCGCACCGACCGGCCCTACCTGGTCAGCGAGACCATCGGGACCTTGTCCGGCCCGGCCAAGTACTACCGGCGCACGGATTCCGTTGCGGTGCAACAGGGTCAGGCTCTCGCGCACGCCCGGGTGCACAGCCTCGGCGGGGCCGATCCGCGCTACGCCGGGGTGCTGGCCTGGTGCGGGTTCGACTATCCCTCCGGCAACGGCAACATTTCCGAGGGCGTCAAGTGGCCCGGGGTGGTCGACGTGTTCCGGGTGCCCAAGCCGGGCGCGGCGATCTACCGATCGCAGGTCGATCCGCGTACCGCGGTGGTGATCGAACCCGCGTTCTACTGGGATTTCCAGGAACCCTGGGCGGTGACCAGTTTGACCGGCGGCGCGCTGATCTGCGCCAACGCGCAACGGCTGGAGCTGTATCTGGACGGCGCGCACTTCGCCTCGCTCACCCCGGACACCGCGACCTATCCCAATCTGCCTCATCCCCCGTTCCGAGCCGATTTCACCCAGGCCGGTCCGGAAGACCTGCGCATCGACGCCTATGTCGACGGCCATCGGATCGGCTCGCGGACGTTCTCCGCCGATCGGGCCCGGGACCGGCTGGCGGTGTCGGCCGACGACACCGGGCTGACCGCGGACGGTTCGGACGCGACCCGGGTGCAGTTCCAGGCCGTGGACGTCTACGGCGCACCGCGGCCGTACACCACCGGCACGGTCACGTTCTCGCTGTCCGGACCGACGGATCTGGTGGGCGACAACCCGTTCCCGTTCGCGGACACCGGCGGGGCCGGCGCGGTCTGGGTGCGCGGCCGGGCCGGGCAGCGCGGGGTCGCCGTGCTGCGCGCCACGCACGACACGCTGGGCTCGGGCCAGGTGCGGATCACCGTCACCTGAATTCGTCGCCGGACAAACGGAAAGCCCGGCCGGGCGGGGTCGCCGCCGCGGCCGGACTTTCCGGACAACACGTTCAGGCGCGGGACAGGGTGACGTCCGACGCTTTCACGAACAGATACCGGTGGTTGTAGTCGATCACCAGGTACTTGGCGTTCCCGGTGACCAGCGTGTGGTTGCCGGACACATTCGCCGGATCGAACCGGGCGAAGTAGTTGCTCGCGGTGAGCTCACCGACGACCGCATAGGACTGGCCGGCCGAGAAGGTCCAGCCGGTCAGCGGGGTCGGCGCCCAGGAGCTGTCCACGGTGATGTCCGAGGGGTACTCCGACAGCTCCGGGAAGGCCCGGCCGTACAGCGGCACCGACTTCGAGCCGGACGGCACGCCGGCCGTCTGACCCGATGTGCCCAGGGTGTTGGACCCGTGCGGGTTGTCGAACCAGGCCTTCTGGCCGTCGAACCAGATCGCGGTCCAGTCGCCCTGCTGCCCGGCCACCGCGTACTGGTGCCCGGTGACCGCCTTGTCCGACCAGTCACTGGCCTGCGTGGTGCCCGCCGAACCGTCCGGATGGATCAGCGGATCGTTGATCAGCGGGGCGGTCGCGCTCGGGCCGGTGCGCAGGTACACGAAGTTGGCGCCCTGCGCGGGCAGCGTGCTGCACGAGCTGGAACTGGTGCAGCTGGTCACCGTCGGCTGGTTGGTGGCGAACTTCGGGTCGATGGTGACCACGTCCGAGCCGGCCGGGCCGGTGGCGCGGATCGGCTGGCCCAGCAGGCCCATGTAGGTCTGCCAGTCCCAGAACGGACCCGGGTCCCAGTGCTGCCCGGCCTGGTTGCTGGTCAGCTCACCGGACACGTCCTCGTGCGCGATGATGTGCTTGCGGTCCAACGGAATGTGGTACTCGTTGGCCAGATACCGCACCAGCGCGGCCGAGGACTGGTACATCGCCGAGGTGTACCACTGGCTGCCCTGGGTGGCGTAGCCCTCGTGCTCGATGCTGATCGAGTGCTGATTGGTCGTCCAGTTGGCCACGTCCCAGCTCAGGTCGCCGTTGGGCACCATCTGGGTCACCTGGCCGTCCGAGGAGCGGATCACGTAGTTCGCGCTGGCCTCGTGGGCCGAGTTCTGGAACGCGGTGATCGCCGCGTCGTAGGAGGACTCGGTGTCGTGGATGATGATGTACTGGATGTCGTCGCCGTCGGCGGGCCGGTTGGCCGGATCATAGTTCCCGTAGTTGTTGGGATTGCTGTGATCCGAGGAGGACCAGTCGTAGGCGGCGGGCACGAACCGGCAGTCCAGCGTGCTCGGGCAGTCCGCGGACTGCGCGGTGCCGCCGTCGGCGTGCCGGATGCTCGCGGTGTGCGCGGGCATCGGCAGGCTCGCGTCGGCGGGGACGGTGAGGGTTTCGCCGTCGCCCGCGCGCGCCGTGACGCCCTTGCGCAGCGTGCCGAACACATCGTCGGCGAACGCGTCGGCCCCGGCCGTGGACGGGGAAAGTGAGTATTTGGCAACGCTTGCGTACCAACCGCTGACCGCGGTGGGCAGCGTGCCGGAGGCGTTCTTCGCGTTCGCGGCCAGCAACGCGGCGGCGGCGCGGATGTTCTGGGCCGGATCGGCGCGCACTGTGTCGGTGGCCACTCCGGCGGCCTTGGCGGCCACGGCCAGCTGCGAGCCGGCGGCGACCGCGTTCGCGGTCTGGGCCTGGTCGTCCTTGGCACCCGAGTCGGCCGACGGGGTGCCCGCGATCAGGCCCATCGGGCCGTAGCCACCCATCTCGTTCGGCGCCGAACCGCTGAACTGCCAGTTCGTCATGTTGTAGGACACCGCGAGCAGCACGTTCTGCGGGACGTTGAATTCCTTGGCCGCCGCGGCGAAATCGCCGCTCACCCCGGACGATCTGGTGGTGTCCGGCGAGGTCGCGGCCGAACACCCGGCCAACACGAGGGCAAGCAGCACGACAGTGGGCAGGCCCGCGCGTAACGCACGGCCGGGGCCACGGTCTGGCATGGCATGACTCCTTTGGCGATCGTCGAGAAGAACCCCCTGGCATGCCCAGTAGCTGGGCGTGATGATCCTATTACTCCATTGGGGGGACTCGAATTCGGGTCCCATTCGACAAAACAGTCCAGACGAGCCAACCAAACGGGCGGTTCCGCGTCTTGGTTCTTATGGGACTACGTCGATTCGCACTGGTCTACCGCACCACCGATGGTGGCCACGCCTTGGCCGCCGCCGGGATTCACTGGTGGGGTCGGGTGCGGCCATTTCGGCCGCCATGGCATCTCAGGTAGGTCGAGCGTCAACCCGCGCGATTACCGAGGGGTTTCCCTTGGCGCACAGCGGACACACAGATTGTCCGGTTCGGCTGTGCGTCCCTGGTTAGCGTCACCGCCATGAGATCGGCGTCGGTCAGTTTCGCGATCCAGACGCATCCCGCGCGGCTGGCCCAGGCGCGGGACCTGCGGGCCCGGCTGGCCCCGTTCGACGCGCGCCTGGCCGTCGATCCCGAGCCGGACGGGCCCCGCACGGCCAATCGCAGCGCGCGGCTGGCCTTCGCCACGGCGAGCACCGAGCACACTCATCACGTTGTGCTGCAGGACGATGTGTCGATCGCCGACGGATTCGCCGACGCCGCGCGGTGGGCCGCGCGGTTGTATCCGGACGCGGTGGTCAGCTTCTTCGTCAACTGGAGCGCGGCCAACAGCACGCTGGCCCGGTGGGCCGCACTGACCCGGGCGGCCGCGGTGCCGGTGATCGAAACCTACGTGCCGACCCAGGCCGTGCTGCTGCCCGGCCAGTTGTCCCTGGCGTTCGCCGATTACCTGGGCGCCGACGATTTCCGTGGTTGGGAGGACGACAACGCACTGCTGCGATTCGCCCGGGAGGTGGGCGCGCCCACGCTGATTCTGGTGCCCAACCTGGTCGAGCACACCGACGCGGCCAGCCTGGTGGGCAACGGCTGGAAGGGGGCCCGGCGCTCGGTGTGCGTGCTGCCGGAACCGATGGTGAACGAGCGCACCCGGGTGCTCGACGTGCCGGCCATGGTGCCGTTCGTGGAGATGGCCCACAACGCGGCGGTCACGTTGGACGTCCATCCCTATGGCGACGGGGACCGGCGGGACACGGTCAGTGTGCTTGGCGACTGGGGCGCGGGCGAGGACGAGCTGTGGGACGCGTCCCGGGCCGCACTGGCCGATCTTCCCGCCGCCCAGCCGATTCTCGACCGGATCGACGAGAAACACCGGTTCCTGGTGTGGGTGACCGCGGCGGCGATGGGCGCGATCCAGGCGACGCTGTGGCCCGGTTCAGCCGCCGCGCTGCCCTACCGGCTGGCCGATCCGGTGTTCGCCCGGGCGTTGCGGACGTTGGCGCCCGGGGCGCTGCGCCGGGTGGTCGACCCGGAATTCCTGATCGCGCACGCGGACTATCTCGCCGTGCTGGCGGTGCACGGCATGGCCTACGGCGCCGAGGTCATCCGGCCCGACTTCGCCGACATCCGGCCGGCCCGGTCGGATTTCTACCGCCCGGATGCGGCCGGCCTCGCCCCCGCGCCGGCCGCTATATGATCACAGTGGAGCGATGCGGCTCCGGAGGAGCACATCGCTATCGCTGCACACTTCGAGGTTCACATGACGGTTCTCGCGATCAGGAAACTCGGTGACCCGGTGCTGCGCGAGCAGGCCAAACCGGTGACCGACTTCGATGCCGAACTGGGCGTGCTGGTCGGCGACCTGCGCGAAACCCTGGCCGACAGCCAGGGCGCGGGACTGGCGGCGCCGCAACTCGGCGTCGGGCTGCGGGTGTTCGCGTGGAGCCCGAAGCTGGCCGAGAACGGGGTGGACCATCTGGTCAACCCGGTGCTCGACTTCCCGGACGAGGAAGAGCAGGACGGGCCCGAGGGCTGCCTGTCCATTCCCGGAATTCACCTGGACACCAGGCGCCGGATGCACGTGGTGGCCAAGGGTTTCACCCGGCAGGGCGACCCGGTGCAGGTCGTCGGCGGCGGTCTGCTGGCCCGCTGCATCCAGCACGAGACCGATCACCTGGACGGAGTGCTGTTCATCGACCGGCAGACGCGGCAGCAGCAGGAGCGGTGGCTGACCGCGCTGCGCGCGGCCGCCTGGTTCGAGGAGAGCGCGCTGCCGGAGATCAAGGTTTCGCCGCACCGGTAGCGCGGGACCGGCTGGCCCTCCTCGTCCAGCGGGCCCGGGGGAAAGCCGGGCGTGGGCATGGTTTCCTTTGTGCAGCAACAAAAGCAACGTCAGAAGGTGATGCGGAGGTCCTCCGCGGTGAGCAGCGTCAGGTCGGCCGTGCTCACGTTGACCGCGGTGGCCAGGCGGGAGGCCTGCCGGTCGGTCATGCTCTCGAACACCTTGCGCGCGGTGCGGCCGTTGCCGAACGTGCCATCCTTGGGAATCCGCTCGAAGTAGTCGAACAGCGCGTCCGAGGCGTCCTCGTCGAGCCGGTAGTCGTGCCGGGCGCACTGCGAACGCACGATGGTGACCAGCTCGGCCGGCGTGTAGTTGGTGAACTCGATGGTGCGGCTGAACCGGGATTCCAAGCCAGGGTTGGATTCCATGAACTCGCGCATGTTGGCCGAGTACCCGGCGGCGATCACCACCACGTCGTCGCGGTGGTCCTCCATCAGCTTCACCAGCGTGTCGATCGCCTCCCGGCCGAAGTCCGGACCGGACCCGCCCTTGCTGGAGGACAGCGTGTACGCCTCGTCGATGAAGAACACCCCGCCCAGCGCGGTGTTGAACGCCTCGGTGGTCTTGATCGCGGTACCACCGATCACCTGCGCCACCAGATCGGCCCGGGCCACCTCGATCAGATGGCCCGACCGCAGCACGCCCAGTTCGGTCAGGATCGCGCCGTAGAGCCGGGCCACGGTGGTCTTGCCGGTGCCGGGTGCGCCCGCGAACACCAGGTGCCGCGCCATCGGCGGCACCGACAGTCCGGCGTCCTTGCGTCGCTGCGCCATCTTGTTCAGGTTCACCAGCGAGGTGACGTCCTGCTTCACCCCGTCCAGACCGACCAGCGCGTTGAGCTCGGCCAGCGGCGTGGACTCCGGCGGCGTGGACTGCGCGGGTTGCGCTTGCGCCGGGCGCACCGGCGTGGCGGTGGCGCCGGCCGCGGACGCGGTGCCGTGCGCGTCGGGCATGGAGTTGTTGGTGCTGTCCAGATCCTCGATCACCGCGGCGGTGGTGGCCGCCACCTGACGCAGTCCCGAACCCACGTTGTGCCGCACCACGCACCCGGTGATGCGCACCGGTTCCATGGTGTCCAGGTGGATGCCGTCCGCGCCGTTGCCGGAGAACTCGCACTCGGCCGCCGTGCCCGAGGAACCGGCGGCGAACTTCAGCCCGCTGGCCCCGGAATCCCTTACCCGGCAACGGGTCAGCGAGATCTCCCCACCGGACCCGGCGGACACCCCGTCCCCGCCGGACTCGGCGATGTCGCAGTCGGTGAGAGTGGCCGAGGCGTCCTCCACCGACACCCCGATGCCGGTCACCCCGCGCATGCTCAACCCGGCCACGTTCGGCCGGGCCCCGCCGCTGATCTGCACCCCGCCGCCCCCGCAGCGGTCGATCTCGGAGTACTCGAACCGGCCCCGCGCGCCGTCCTCGACGACCAGGGCCGCACCGTCGCAGCCGACCACGCGCAGCCGCTGGAAGAACGGGTCCGCGGACTGGCTCAGGGTGACCCCGTCACCAGTGCAGTCGGTCACCGACATCCGGTCGAACTCCGGGGTGGCGCGATCGCTCACGCTCACCCCGTTGCCGACGATCCCGGTGGCCGAACAGTTGGCCACCGTGCCGCCGGACTGGCCGGCGAAGTGGAACCCGCCGCGCTGCGAGCCGGTCACCCGGCACCCGCGCAACGACGGCGCGCACGAGCCCTCCACGAACACCCCGTCCGCGCCGCTGCGTTCCACCGTGCACTCGTCCAGCGTCACCGAACGCTGGCTGGCCAAGTAGAAGCCGACTCCCTTGGTGTCCACAACGGACAGTCGAAGGGCTTCCGCGGTGGCCTCCTGCTCGACCGCGACCGCGGGCTTGAGGGTGCCGCTGATCCGGGTGTCCTGCACGATGATCCGGCCGTGCCCGTTGAGGCACACGCCGTTGCCGCCCGCGCCGGCCACCGCGCACGAGCGCACCGTCAGCACGCCCTGCTCGGCCACCACCACCGCGGAGGTGCCCAGATCCACGAACCGGCAGTCGGCCAACGTGCTGTCCGCGCTGGAGGTGATCACCACGCCGGCGCCGGTGGCGTTGCGCACCGTGCATCCGCGCATCAGAAGCGATCCCCGGTCCTTGGCGAACACCGTGGTCCAGCCGGCCGAGGTGATCTCGCACTCGCTGACCGACAACTGCCCGTCGGCCAGGAAGACCGCGGGGCTCTTGTCGTCCCGCGACTCGATGATCAGCCCGGAGATGGACGCGGCCTTGGCCGCCATGATGATCGCGCACCCGGAGGGCGCGGTCACCCGCACCGTGCCGGGGCCGTCCTCGGCGGTGATGGTCACCATCTTGGTGAGCACCACGTTCTCCCGATAGTGCCCGGGCCGCACGACGATCACCGCACCCTCGCCGGCCGCCTCCACGGCGTCGGTGATGGAGCGGTGACCCGGCCCGGCTGCCTGGGTCACCGTGACCACGTTGCCGTTCATCGTGCTCACGACGCGACCTCCAACAACCTGCCCTCCAGACTCGCCGCGGCCAGTTCGACCCGGGACCGGCAACCGGTCCGGGCGAACAGCCGGGTGAGATGGTTCTCCACGGTCTTCTCGCTGACCCGGATGTCCAGCGCGATCTGCCGATTGGTCAGGCCGTCCCGGATCAGTTCGATGATGCGCTGCTCGGTGGCCGACAGCGTGTCGCGGCGGCCGCGGGCGCGCGGCGCGGCGACTCCGCGCTCGCGGATCAGCCCGCGCACGTGCTCGCGCAGCGAGGGCGACCCGCACTGACCGGCGATCTCGTACGCCTCGTGCAGCCAGGCCTGCGGGTCGTCGGCGAACTGGGCGACCGCGAGACAGGCCTCCAGCACGGCCGGCTTGTCGCCGCGGTTGCGCACCAGGTCGGTGCCCACCTGGGTGTAGACCAGGTCGTGGTGCACCATGCCCCGGGCCAGGAACATGATCTCCATGGTGGTGCCGCAGGCGCCCTGCCGGTGCAGGTCCTCGATCTCGCCCAGCAGTTCCGCGGCGATCTCCTGGTCGTCGGCGGAGATGGCGATGTGCACGGCGCGGATGAGCAGCCGCTCCAGCCCGCCGCGTACCCCGGCCTCGTGCAGCCGCAGGTAGGTCTGCCGGGCCAGCGGCACCGCCTGGTGGGCCTGCCCGGTGCCGGCCAGCAGACCGGCCTCCACCCAGGCCCGCAGAGCGGCCAGTGCGGGGGCGTTGGCCGCGTCGGCCAGCCACTCCGCCGCCCTCGGGTACTGGCCGCGGGCCGAGCAGATCTCGGCGGCGATCAGCCGGGCCGCGTGGTGCACCAGGGTGTCCCGGGAGCCGGACAGTTCCAGCTCGCGCACCGCGGACATGGCCTTGGACCAGTCGGCCTCGGCGTAGCCACGGACCACCCGCTGGTAGGCCGAGAGCACCCCGGTGTCGGGCACCCGGTAGCGGTCGCCGAACACGATCTCGAACACGGTGGCCATGTCCACCAGCGAGGCGGCCTCGCGCAGCCGGTCCAGGTCGGGCGAGGTGGTCGGGCGGCCCATTCGCCGCCAGGACCGGCCGCAGGCGTCCGGGTCGCCGGACAGCGCGGCCCGCAGCAGCAGGATCTGGTTGGCCGACAACAGTTCCCGGGTGCCGATCCGGCGCATCGCCTGCCCGTCGGAGAGGTTTCCCTCCACGCCTGCGGCGATGCGATGCCCGAACCACCAGTGCGAGAAGCCGACCTGCTCGCCGTCGACCGCGGGCTCGTCCAGCAGCGCGCGCACCGTCGCCTCGGGCATCGGGACGGCGGTGTGCATGGCCACCAGCACGGCGGCGGCGCGCAGGTCGGGCAGGGAAGCCGGCCCGGCGCCCATCGCGCCGTACCGGGAGAGCACCTCGTAGAGCAGCTCGTACTGGCCGGTGCGCATGACCAGGCCGAGCAGGATGGCCAGCACCCGGGCGTGCTCGGGTTCCTGCGGGGTCATCCGGCGCAGCGCCGCTGCGTACCAGCGGGCCGCACGTTCGGGCCGGTCGGCCTCGATCGCCCCGGCCAGCTCCAGCAGCCAGGCCAGCACGCTCTCATCCAGCACCAGGGCCACGCCGCTGCGCGCGATGTGGTCGGCCAGCGCGGCCGGGTCGACCGAGGCGCCCCGGTTGCGCCGGTCCAGCAGCTGCTCGGCGATCCGGGCGTGCAACCGGCTTCGGGCCGAGGTGCCCGCCATGCCCGCCGCGGCCGCGGCCAGCGCCGGGCACCGGGCCGACACCCGGCCCGCCTCGTCGACCGCCAGCACCTCGGCCGCGATCAACTGGTCCAGCACCCGGCCACAGGTGGTCAGATCGGCCTCGATGGCGCCGGCCAGCAGCGGCAGCTCGTCCACGCCGATCTGCTCCAGCACCGCGACCGCGGACAGCAGCGCCGGGCCCGGTTCGCCGAGGCGTTCGGCCCGGGCCAGCAGGTGGTGGTTGGCCGGCAGCGCGATCGCCGCGGACGGGATGCGCAGGCACAGCCGGTCCCGGGAGGCGATCAACCGGTCCCGGTTGCGCAGATCGGCCAGGGTGGCCAGGGTCGTGCCGGGGTTGCCGAAAAGCGGGCCAAGAGCGGTGCGCAGCGCGGTCACCACCGACTCGTCCAGCTGCGTGCCCGCGGCCCGGCCGACCAGCGCCTCGGCGTCCTCGTCGGTCAGCGGCCCGAGCCTGATCACCTCGTCGGCCATGGTGAACAGCTCGGCCAGGCCGGGGGTGCGCTCGGCGTCGTCGCGGCAGGACACCAGCACCCGGCAGCCCGACCGGCGGGCCGAGGCCAGCAGCAGCGCGGGTTCGGCGACGGTGTGCACGTCGTCAACCACCAGCGCGGTGCGCCGGGCGTGGCCGATGCGGTCGAACATGATGCCCAGCTCGGTGATCATCCGGGGCACCCACCAGTCGGGGTTCTGCCCGGCCAGGTCGCGCAATCGGGCCACCGCGTTGAGCGAGTCCGCCAAACGCAGGTCGCCGAACTGCTCGAACCGGTCGCGCAGGGCCCGCAGCACCGGCGCGATACCGAACAGGTCGTCCCGGTCCTCGGGCTGGCTGCCGTACTTCACCGCCACCACCCGGGGCGCACCGGCCGGTAATCCCCGGGGCGCCGCGTCCAACAGCGCCGACCGGCCGACTCCGGCCGGACCACGGACCACGAGCAGGCGGCCGGTGTCGGCCGAGAGCGCCGCGCGCAACGCGGTCAGCTCCTGGTCTCTACCGCGCACTCCGGTGTGATCCCGAGCCATGCCCGCCCATCCTCCAGTCACCCCTTGTCATCACGGCCGAAACCATGGCCCGCGCGGGCGGCGATCGCCGCCGGATGCCGCTATTCTTATCCGATCACGGAACCGCAACGTGACGGGGTGCTGCCTCAATGCTTACAAACAGGGGACATCCCTCGGCAGGGTTGACCGGCTGGGCAATACTGTCGCGGTGACCGCCCGAGGACGCACCGTCATGAGCCCGACCGCCGGATTGAACCGCCGCCACCCGGGGAACGTGCACCACTGACATGGACTCCGCCAACCCCCGGTCGCGTTCCGCCCTCGTCGGCAGGGAGGCCGCGCTCAGCCGGATCACCGAGGTCGCCACGCGTGGGTCGGCAGCGCCGCTGATCGTGATCGCCGGCCCGATCGGCATCGGCCGCAGCAGCGTGCTGGCCCTCGCGCGCGACCGGCTGGCCGATCTCGGCGTGTCCACGCTGGCCTTCCGGGTCGCCCGCAACGAGCGCAACCGCCCCTACGCGGTGGCCTCCCGGCTCTCGGCCGAGCTGGGCGCCCTCCCCCGGGCCGATTCGGCGGAAGGGCGGCGCGCGGTCGGCACGACCTCGTTGGAGACCCATTCGGCCACCGCGGGGCGGCTGGCCGGCGCGTTGTCCGCGGCGATGACCACGCACCGGCGGCTGGCGGTGTTCCTGGACGACCTGCAGTGGATCGACGCCGGTTCGCTGACCGCGCTGGTCCCGCTGGTGCGCACCCTGGTGGGCACCTCGATCACCTTCGTGTGCACGCTGCGCTCTCCGCTGGCCGACTCGGCGGCGGGCCGGGCCGCGCTGGCCGGGCTGCGCGAGGCCGGGCTGGCCGAGCTGATCACGTTGCGCCCGCTGCACCGGGCCGAGGTGGACGCGCTGGTCACCGCCGAACTGGAGGCCAAGCCGTCCAGCACGTTGTCCGAGTCGCTGCAACGGTCCTGCCGGGGCGTGCCGGCCGCGGTGCTGGCCGCGCTGGAGGGGCACCGACGCACCGACTCGATGCGCATCGTGGACCGGCACGCCTACCTGGCCTGGCCCAGCCGGCCGCCGGAGCTGGCCACCGATCTGCCCATGTTCGAGCACCTGCGGCAGTTGGGCGCGCCGGCCTGGCCGGTGGTCAAGGCGCTCGCCGTGCTGCACCCGCTGGGCGACGTGGCGGCCCGCCTGATCGCCGAGGCGGTGGGGCTGCACGAGTCCGAGGTGACCGAGGTGCTGGCCGGGCTGCGCGAGGAGGGCGTGCTGCGGCACGGCCCGAAACCGGGGTTCTGGCGGTTCCGGCTGCCGCTGCTGGCCGACTCGCTGACCGCGTGTCTCGGACCGTACGAGCGGCGGCGGCTGTCCCAGTTGGCGGTGACCGCGATCTGGGAGGGCGGAGTCTCCTCCGACGACCACTACCTGGCCGAACAGCTGGTCACCGCGGGCAAGCTGGTCGATCCGGAGCGGGCGGCCAACGAGCTGCTGGCCCGGGGCGCGGGCGCGATGCTGGACAACGGGTACTTCGCCGAGCGCTGGCTGCGGGCCGCGGTGGACCTGATCACCGAGCCGGGCCAGCGGGCCTGGGCGTTGTTCCTGCACGCCGCGACCTGCTGCATCCACCTGCAGTTCCCGGACGCGGTGGACAGCGCCTGGACCGTGTTGTCCGGCTATGCCGACCTGCTCACCCCCGAGGCCGTGCTGGAACTGGAGATGATCTACGTCGTCGCCCTGTCCGGCACGTTCGACACCGAGGCGCTGACCAACATCGCCGAGGAGGGCTGGCGCACGCTGCCCGGCGGCGAGGGCCACCGGGTGGTCACCCGGTGCGCCGCGCTGTGTCACCTTGACCGCTGGCTGGAGGCGGACGAGCAGTTCGAGTCCAACCGGGAGATCTGGCGCAACGACAACGCCGCGGTGGCCGCGTTCGGGCTGATCTTCGCCCCGGGCACGGCCGCGTTCCTCGGCCGGATGGCCGAGTTCAACGGCTTCGTGGCCGATCCGTCGCAGCGGCCGCTGTGGGACGTGGAGCGGCACCGGTTCGAGCAGCTGTCCGAGCTGGGCCGGATCCTGATGAGCTTCGGCGAACTGGACCGGGCCAACGCGCTGCTTGGCGCGCACGACGTGCCCATCGAGCAGCGCCCGGTGCCCGACCGGGTGGTGGTGGCGGCGCTGGGCGGCCGGTGGAACACCGCGCTGGACCTGGCCCGGGTCAGCCTGGCCACCGGGTCCTCGCTGGGCTACGTGCCCGCGCACACGGTGATGTGCCGGGAGATGAGCATCATCCTGACCGCGCGCGGGCGACTGGCCCAGGCCCGCACGGTGATCGAGAACGTGTACACCGACCAGCCGGTGCTGACCCACCTGCTGGCCGCCCCGGAGGCGGAGCTGGAACGCACGCTGGGCGCCGACGACCGGGCCAAACAGCTGCTGACCGACGGTCTGGCGCTGGCCGCCGAGCACGGCCTGGTGGTGGGCACCGACGAGCTGTGGCTGCGGATGACCGAATGGCACCTGGCCGCCGGCGAGCCGGAGCAGGCACGCCGGGCCGCGGCCGAGGTGGCCCGGGTGGCCGAGCTGATCGAGACCGGCCGGGCCCGGCTGCACGGTCTGCTGGCCACCGCGATCACCGAGGAGGACGGCGCGGCCGCGGCCGAGGCGGTGGGCCTGGCCCGGCAGCGCAGCCAGCCCTTCGAGCTGGCCAACACGCTGAGCCTGCTGGCCGGGCGGGGGCTGATCGAGGGCAAGCTGCTGCGCGAGGCCTACGAGCTCTACGGCGAACTGGACGCGCTGCTGCCCCGGGCCCGGCTGCGCCATGTGATGCGGGAGCGGGACATCGCGGTGCCCGGCCGCAGCGCCACGGTGGCCGAGAACGAGCGGCTGCTGGCCGCGCTGGTGACCGAGGGGCTGACCAACCGGGAACTGGCCATTGTGCTCGGTGGCAGCGAGAAAAGCGTGGAGGGCCGGTTGTCCCGGCTGTTCCAGCGCACCGGTTACCGGTCCCGAGTGGAACTGGCCACCGCGATGCTCACCGGCGAGTACCGGGCTTGACACCGAACACACAGGAAAAGCGAGAAAAATTCGCGTCGGTGAGGGGATGCCCCCAAGCGGAGCCGTGAATGGCTGTGCGGCACCGCAACAAGAGTGCCGAGCCGTATTTTTCCCTAGGTGAGCACCACAAGCAACCCGTTCGACCAGCGGTCTTCGGACTGGCAGGTCGTGGGCTCCCCGTTGGGCCGGGTCACCCGGCCCGCCTTCGGGGGCCCGATCGAGGCACCGAACGGGCCGGCCGGCTCGCTGACTCCACCCGCGCGGTGGCGAGAGCACTGGCACGACCACGACCAACTGCTCACCCTGACCCAGCACGACGAGCACGCCGCGATCTACCTCGACGAGGACGTCGACCGCGGCGCCACCCGCTGGTTGCTGCGCTATGTCAGCAATGTCTGGCGTTACTCCAAAACCGTCTACGGCGACGCGTTCGGCGCCGACGAGCGGCTGTACTCCATCCACCATGGACCGCAGCACGCCGGCGGACATCCGGGCTACCACAGCGATGCCTCGCACGATCACCGCAATGTCAGCGACTGCGGGCCGGGCCCGTGGTACGAGGGCGAGGCCGGGTCCTACGACCTGCCCAGTCACGAGATCGCGCACGTGGTGGAGAGCGTCAACAACGGCATCCACGGCTCCCCCGCGTTCAACATCTGGGGCGACTCGAAATGGGCCGAATTCTTCCAGCACGACCTGTATGTCGCGCTGGACATGCGCCGGGAGGCGCGCCGGCTGTATTTCAAGTTCACCGACGGCGCCGACGATTTCCCACGAGCCGGGACGCACTGGTTCCGCGACTGGTTCTATCCATTGTGGAGCGACGGCGGGCACGCGCGGGTGATGGCCGGCTTCTTCCGGCTGCTGGCCATGCACTTCCCGACCCACGGCGGCGTGCGCTACCGGCGGGGCATGAACTGGGGCGAGTTCATCCATTTCACCAGTGGCGCGGCCGGCGCCGATCTACGATCGATGGCGACCCGAGCCTTCGGGTGGCCGGACGAATGGTCGGTACAATACGAGCAGGCCAAATCCGATTTCCCGCTGATCACCTACTGACTGACCGCCTAGGAGAAAAGGGATCGCCCGCATGGACCCGTCCCGTTGCGTCGTACTGGTGCCGGTCGGCAGTTACGTCGAGCCGGCCTGCGCCCGCGGCCTGGCCCAACTCGAGGCCCGCGGCTACGAGGTGCGCCGGGTGTCCGGCTACGCCGCGATCGACCAGGGCCGCAGCCAGATGGCCACGGACGCGCTGGCCGACGGATTCGACGAGCTGATGTGGATCGACTCGGACATCGCGTTCGAGGCCGACTCGGTGGAGATGCTGCGCGAGCACGAGTTGCCGCTGGTGTGCGGGATCTATCCCAAGAAGGGCGTGCGGGCGCTGGCCTGCCACGTGCTGCCGGAGACCGACCGCATCGTGTTCGGGGACGGCGGCGGCCTGATGGAGATCCTGTACGCGGCAACGGGTTTCCTGCTCACCCACCGCGAGGTGTACGAGAAGATGGCGGTGCACGAACAGCTTCCGGTGTGCAACCAGCAGTTCAACCATCTGATCGTGCCGTACTTCCTGCCGATGGTGATCCCGCACGGCGAGGAAGGCCAGCAGTGGTACCTGGGTGAGGACTTCGCGTTCTGCGAGCGGGCCAAGCGCTCCGGTTTCCCGATCATGGCCGACACCCGCGTCCGGCTGGACCACGTGGGCAAACACAACTACAGCTGGGAAGACGCGGGCAGCGAGAAGCCGCGCTACGCCACCTACAACTTCAACATCCAGCGCT
>DASZNF010000052.1:0-129063 GCA_035551355.1 Pseudonocardiaceae bacterium
GTTATGGCAGGAGCACATCCAGGAATGGGTTGCTGAACACCCTTGCCGGATCGTAGGCATTCAGGATCGTCCTCGCGGTGTCCCAGTCGGCCGAATCCGGTTGCCCCGCGCGGAAAGCGGCCGGGATTGTGCCGGTGATCACCGACTGGTCGGTCCACGCGCCGGCCGCGGCGTGCGCCCAGGCCTTGGACCATTCCGGCCGCACCGCCGCGTAATCGCCGGAATAGTGCTGCCAGATCCAGGTTTCCATTTCCGTGTAGAACTCCAGCGCGGTCGGCGTACCCGGCAGGGTGCCCATGTCCAGCCACACGCACGTGTCCCACTCCGGATGGTCCGGGCGCGGCCGCACCGGGGACAGCAACGGCTCGACCGCGCCGGTCACGGCGACCTCGGCAGTGGTGTCGATGCCGGTGATGCGGATTTCGATCGGGCCGTTCATCGGGAACTCACCGGCCGCCTGGAAAGTGCTCAACACCGATTGGTACTGATGGAAGAACTCGTGCAGGACCTGCTGCACGTCGGCCCTTCGGGTGAGCACCGCCCAGCCGCCCTCGACGATCCGCAGCGTGGTCGGCTGTACGTACAACAACGTGTTCTTCGACCAGCCCCACACGTCCCAGGTACCGGTCGTGATCAGCCCGGACCCGACCAGCGCCATCTCCGCGTTGGTGAACGCCGGGGTGCCCGAGGTGTCGCCTTCCTCGACCTCCTTCAGGAAATCCGCCTCCTGCTGGGTGAGGAAGTTGGCGAACGTGTACGGATACGGCGCGTCGATTTCCCTTGACAGCGCCGGCTTTGCCGGGCTGACACTCCACACCTTCAGCCACGGCGGCCCGGTGAACGGGAACCAGATCGCCTCGACCCGGCCGGCCGCGGTCAGATAATTGTCCAATGTGGACGTATCGCCGGGCGGGCCGAACAGGTCGGTGGCGGACACGTCGCACCAGTTCTGGCAACGCAATCGCTGATTCGGGATGACCTGCAGGGTCACCTCGGTGACGAACGCGCGCCCCAGATGCACCAGGAACGCGCCGATGTCACTGTTCGTCCGGCTGAACGTCTTGAGCACGTACGCGCTGCCGTTCCACACCACCGCGGTCAGCGAGTGCACCAGGTTGGCCAGCGAACCGTAGGCGCCACCGGCCGGCCGGGTCTCGCCGGTAGCGGGGACTCCGCTGCCGTGGCCGCCGATGGCCAGCACCCCGCCCACGGTCAGATCACCCGGCGCGGTGCACTCCAGCAGCCCGTATCCGGCCTGCTCCAGCCCGGCCTGTAGGTCGTCGATGCTGGTCCCGCTCTGCACGGTGGCCGTGGCCGGCGAGCCCGCGGTCACGCTCAGCCCGGTCAGTTTCGCCGTGGTGTCCACCAGGATCACCCGGCTCGCGTCGGCGCCCTCGGGCAACAGGATCGGCGACCAGTTGTGCTGCATTCCCTTGGCGCGTAATCGGTAACCGTTGCCGTGGGCCCAGTTGGCCAGGGTCACCACGTCGGCCGCGGTCGCCGGGGTCGCGGTCCACACCGCGTCGAAATCGATCTGTTCGGACCAGTTCTGATACGCCTGTTGGCCCAGCGGAATCGAACCCGGAAAATTCGGGGGCGTCGGCAGGGTGGCCGCCTCGGCGGGCAACTGAAACGCCGGTGTCCACCCGGTCAGCGCGGCCCCGGCCAGGCCACCGGCCACACCCAGGAACTTCCGCCGGTTGTGTCCTCGTGCTCCAGACGTCATGTCGCCACTCCTTCACACACAATTAGATCGCGTTGCAGCGAACAAATGTCTTTTATAGTAAGGCTTTTGCCGCCAGAAGTGATACGTGTTCTAACTATGAGTCGGCCGGGCTCGGCTACCGTGGCGGGGTTGCGGCGAGGTCGCCGCGACCGACGAACGAGACGCGGGAGACTGACGACATGAAGGGCATAGTGCTGGCCGGCGGCAGCGGGACCCGGCTGCACCCGATCACCCTGACGGTGTCCAAGCAGCTGCTGCCCGTCTACGACAAGCCGATGATCTACTATCCGCTGTCCGTGCTGCTGCTGGCCGGCATCCGGGACATCCTGCTCATCTCCACCCCCGCCGACCTGCCGCAGTTCCGCAACCTGCTGGGCGATGGCAGCCAGTTCGGCGTGCAGCTCAGTTACGCCGAACAGCCCCAGCCCAACGGACTGGCCGAGGCGTTCGTGATCGGCGCGGACTTCGTCGGCGACGACCCGGTGGCGCTGGTGCTGGGCGACAACATCTTCTACGGCCAGGGTTTCTCCACCACGCTGCAACGCCAGGTGGCCGGGCTGGAGGGCTGTGTGCTGTTCGGCTACCCGGTCAAGGACGCCTCCCGCTACGGCGTCGGCGAGGTCGACGGCACCGGGAAACTGGTGTCCATCGAGGAGAAACCGGCCCGGCCGCGCTCCAACAAGGCGATCACCGGCCTGTACTTCTACGACAACCAGGTCGTGGACATCGCCGGATCGCTGACCCCGTCGGCGCGCGGCGAACTGGAGATCACCGACGTCAACATGGCCTACCTGCGCGAAGGCCGGGCCAACCTGGTCGATCTGGGCCGCGGCTTCGCCTGGCTGGACACCGGCACGCACGACTCGCTGCTGGAGGCGGGCCAGTTCGTGCAGGTGCTGGAACACCGGCAGGGGGTGCGGATCGCCTGTCTGGAGGAGATCGCGCTACGCATGGGTTACATCACCGCGCAGGAGTGCCACGCCCTGGGCGCGAAGCTGGCCAAGTCCGGCTACGGCGAGTACGTCATGGCGGTCGCCACCTCCGCGGGGGCGACCGCCTGAGCCCGATCATGCCTGAACCCGATCTGGTCTGAGCCCGACCAGGACAGCTCGATCAGGGCAGGCGGCGCCCGGCCATGTCCTCCAGCCGGCGAATCCGGTCCTCGATCGGCGGGTGCGTGGAGAACAGCCGGGACAGCTGCTCGCCAGGCCGGAACGGGTTGGCGATCATCAGGTGCGACTGGCTCATCACCGCCGGTTCCGGGGCCAGCGGCGCGGCCCGGGTGCCGTACTCGATCTTGCGCAGCGCCGAGGCCAGCGCCAGCGGGTCACCGGTGAGCTCCGCGCCCGACTGGTCGGCCTGGTACTCCCGGGACCGGCTGACCGCCATCTGCACGATCCCGGCCGCGACCGGCCCCAGGATGGCGATCATCAGCAGCGCCAGCGGGTTGGACCGGTCGTCCCGGTCGCCACCGGCGAACAGCCCGGCGAACAGGGCCAGGTTGGCCAGCACGCTCACCGCGCTGGCCAGCGCCCCGGCCACGCAGGACACCAGGATGTCCCGGTTGTACACGTGGGAGAGCTCGTGGCCGAGCACCGCGCGCAGTTCCCGCTCGTCGAGCAGGTCCAGGATGCCCGCGGTGGCGCACACGGCGGCGTTGCGCGGATTGCGGCCGGTGGCGAACGCGTTGGGCGCCGCGGTGGGGCTGATGTAGAGCCGGGGCATGGGCTGGCGAGCGCTGGTGGCCAGCTCCCGCACGATCCGGTACATAGCGGGCTGCTCGATCTCCGACACCGGCCGGGCCCGCATGGCGCGCAGCGCCAGCTTGTCCGAGGCGAAGTACGCGTAGCCGTTCATGGCCAGCGCGATGAGCAGTCCGATGACCAGCGCGCCCCGCCCGAAGAACGAGCTGACCAGGATGATCAGCGAACTCAGGGCGCCCAGCAGCAGCGCCGTTTTCAGGCCGTTGAAATGCCGGTGCACCGCGCTTCTCCCTCCACCCCAGTGAGCTTTCCGGCCCCTCGTCCCCGGCCGGTCGGCCCGGCCGACTCCGTCACCCACAGCAACGCTGAGCAGCGCGAATCAGTTCCCGAAAATCTTTCAGGTAGCGGTCCCCACATGGCCGAGACGCCAGTACGCGGTGGTCCGTACCTGACGCCGGGGCAGGCCGCCGGCACCCAGCAGTTGACCACGCAGCGCGAGCATCACCGCCCGCTCCCCGGCCCCCCACACGTGGGTATCCGGATCCAGGTCCAGCTCGCTCGCGGCGGCCAGCAACCGGTCCGGCTGCCCGGCGGGCGCGCCGTCCCGGGTCAGCCAGCGCACGTCCACCTCGGCCGCGCCGGGCAGCGGCTGCCGCTCGGCCGCGTCGGCCACCTCGACCAGCACGCGGGCCCGCACCCCGTCGGGCAGTTGCTCCAGCAACGCGGCGATCGCGGGCAGCGCGGTTTCGTCGCCGATCAGCAGGTGTTCGCGCACCTCGGGGTCCAGCTCGTGCGCCGGCGACGGGCCGACCAGAATCAGTTGATCACCCGGACGGGCGGTCGCGGCCCAGGCCGACCCCGGCCCGCCGTCGACCCCGCTCGCCGCCGTCCCCCGATCGTGGCCAACGGCTTCCGCCACCCGATCGGTTCCGGCCGAGTCCGTCACACCATCGGTTCCGGCCGAGTCCGTCGCACCATCGTGGCCAGCCGAGCTCACCACCCGATCGTGGCCAGCGGAGCCCGCACCACCGTCGGGTTCGCCCGCGCCCGCCGGTTCGTCGTGGCCGGCCGCGCCCTCGCCGCCGTGCAGCACGAAGTCGATGTCGATCTCGTTGGTCCGCGGATCGTGCCTGCGCACCGTGTAGCTGCGCATGTTCGGCCGCGCGGTGTTGAACGCCACCCGCGCCGAGGTCAGGGTCAGCGGCTCGGGCAGAGTCACCCCATCGGGGTAGAAGTAGAGCACCAGGTGCTGGTCCCCGCCGCCGCCCGGGAAGTTGGCCAGCTCGGGCCCGCCAACGGTCACTCGCACCATCCGGGGAGTGATCCGCTCGGTGCGCAGCACCGGGACCCGCCACAGTTCCGGTGGGTGCCGGGGCGCCCGGCGCGGTCCGGCCGAGCCGCCCGCGGTTGATCTGGTCATCGCAGTCATCGCTGCGCATCTTCGTCCGCCTGGCCACCCGTGGACAAGTTGGCATGAAGTTGCCAACCCCATCCTGGAGCCCACTCGACGGATGGCGGGCCGCCCGGGGCGCTGCGAGGATTTTCCGTGGAGGTATTTGATGAAGATTGGACTGCAGATCCCCGACTTCACCTGGCCCGGCGGTGCGGCCGAGTTGGGACCCCGGCTGACGGACATCGTCCGCGCCGCCGATCAGGGTGGCTTCGAATACATCGCCCTGATGGACCACTTCTTCCAGATCGGCCCGGTCGGCCCGATCGAGAACGACATGCTCGAGGCGTACACCGCGCTGGGCTACATCGCCGCGCACACCGAACGGGCCACGCTGCTCACCCTGGTCACCGGCGTGATCTACCGGCACCCGGGCATCCTCGCCAAGATCATCACCACGCTGGACGTGCTGTCCGGCGGACGGGCGATGCTGGGCGTCGGCGCGGGCTGGAACGAGGAGGAAAGCCGCGGCCTTGGCATCCCGTTCGCGTCCACCAGACAGCGGTTCGAGGAGCTGGAGGACGCGCTCAAGCTGGCGCTGCGGATGTGGCAGGGCGATGCGAGTGCGTTCGAGGGCACGCACGTGCACGCCGAGCGCCCGCTCAACGTGCCGCAGTCGCTGACCCGCCCGCATCCGCCGATCATGATCGGCGGCGGCGGCGAGCAGAAGACCCTGCGGTTCGTGGCCCGCTACGCCCAGGCCTGCAACCTGTTCGCCGGCCCGGACCTGGCCCGCAAGCTGGACGTGCTGCGCGAGCACTGCGAACGCGAGGGTCGCGACTACAACGACATCGAGAAGACCGTCTACTACATCTTCGACCCTGGTGACCAGGGCGAACAGGCCGACAAGGTGATCGACGACCTGAAGGGCCTCGCCGACCTCGGCGTGGACACCGCGATCGGGCAGGTCCGCGATGTCTGGAAGATCAGTCCGGTGCAGGCCATCGCCGAGCGGGTCATCCCCGCCGTGGCCGAGTTCTAGAAGGAGTTCCTGCTGTGAAACTGGGTCTGCACATCTCGGATTTCACCTGGCCCGGCGGAGCGCCGGAGCTGCGTACCAAGCTGGCCGCGGTGGCCAGGACGGCCGAGGACGTCGGGTTCGACCGGATCAGCGTGATGGATCACTTCTTCCAGATCCCGGTGCACGGTCCGGCCGACCACGAGATGCTCGAGGCGTACACCACGCTGGGCTACCTCGCCGCCCACACCGAACGGGTGAAGCTGTACACGCTGGTCGCGGGCGTGATCTACCGGAACCCGAGCATCCTGGTCAAGGCGGTCAGCACGCTGGACGTGCTGTCCGGCGGCCGGGCCATGCTGGGCATCGGCGCGGGCTGGAACGAGGAGGAAAGCCGCGGCCTTGGCATCCCGTTCCCGCCGTTGAAGGAGCGGTTCGAGCAGCTGGAGGACGCACTGGTGATCGCAAAGCGCATGTTCTCCGACGACGACAGCGCGCTGTCCACCACGCATTTCCAGCTGGAGCGGCCGATGAACGTGCCGCAGCCGCTGTCCCGGCCGCACCCGCCGATCCTGATCGGGGGCGCGGGCGAGAAGAAGACGCTGCGGTTCGTGGCCAAATACGCCGACTCGTGCAACCTGCTGGCGTTCGGCACCGACCTCGAACACAAGCTGGACGTGCTGCGCGAGCACTGCGAACGCGAGGGCCGCGACTTCGACACGATCGAGAAGACCGCGGCCACGGTGTTCGACATGGGCCCCAACGGCGAGAAGGTCGGCGAACTGGTAGACACCCTGGGCCGGCTGGCCGAGCTGGGTTTCACCGTGGCCACCGGCAAGCTGGTCGGCGCGGGTGAGATCTCCCCGATCGAGCGGTTCGGCAAGGAGGTCATCCCCGCCGTGGCAGGGCTGTGACCGCACGTTCTGTCTGGTGCCCGCCGCCGTCATGGCCAGCCTGGTCAGGGGGCGGTGGGCGCTGGTGTACCCGATCGAGTGACTCGGGGTCAGGCAGCGGCGGGGACCGGCGCGGGCGTGGCGGCGGCCTGCCCACCCATGCGCAGCACGATGCCCTCGCCGCGCAGCGCCCGGCGGAACCACACCAGCGACACGATGATGGCCACGGCCACCACGCTCCACGAGCCGGCGGTGGACACCATCAGGAAGTCGCCGACCGTCTCCTTGGCCAGGATCCACAGCGTGGTGATGCCGTTGGTGAGGAACACCAGCGCCCACAGCAGCGACACCCGGCGGAAGAACTGCATCACCCTGGGGTGCTCGGTGAACGACGTGGGAAATGCGCAGAAATCATCGGCCAGTTTGGCGATGAACGGGCGGCCGAACGGCACAGTCGCGATCAACACGAAAGCGATCAAGAAATTCTGCAACGTCGGTTGCAGAAAGTAGAGGAAAATACTCCCGGTAACCAGACCGAGAACGGTGCGCGCGATCAGCAGACCGGTGGTGAGCAGCAGAACCGCCGGGATCGGCTTGCGCAGCACGGCACGGCGCGCCAGCGCCAGCACCGACCAGGACAGCGCGGCGATCAGCCCGCCGTCCAGGCCGACCAGCATCAGCAGCAGATAGAACAGCCCGAGCGGCACGATCGTCGACTCAAGCAGGTGCTTGGCGCCCTGCCGGAGCAGGGAGCCGAAAGCGGGCAGGTGAACGGTCATGTGGGACGGCATCTACCTGGCTGTCTCTCTCATCCCTCGAGCATGGACTGGGCGGTGCGTGGATGCATCCTCGGCAAGAGTGGAGTCAATGTACTGGACGCCTCTGTGAACTCAAGGTTGCCTCCCCCTCCGGAAACGCGATCCCAAGCAATCCGGTTTGGGAAATCTCGCGACGCTAGACTTTCTTCGGGCCAATTAGCCGATTCGGGAAGACTGTCGGGGTCGAGTGACGTTGGTCCGGTTGGTGAGCCCCGGCGGTGCGGCTCGACGAAGATGAGGGGGTGTCGATGACCCCGGATGGCGTGAGCCTGGTGGTGGCGGTGCCCGCCGCCATAGCCGGCGCGGCCTGTATGGGCCTGGCCAGCGCCGCGCAGGCCAAGGCAACCCATCAGGTGCCCGCGAGCAAGACGTTGCACCCAGGACTCTTGGTGAGCCTGGCCCACAGGCCGCTGTGGCTGATCGGGATCGGCGCCACCATCGCCGGGCTGGGTCTGCAGATCGTGGCGCTGGGTTTCGGCCCGCTGCTGCTGGTGCAGCCACTGCTGGTGACCGCACTGCCGTTCGCCAGCGGATTCTCCGCGTGGCTGGGCCATCGCCGGGCCGACCGGGTGGTGGTGCTGGGCGCCTTCACCTGCGTCGCCGGGCTGGCCGCCTTCCTGGTACTCGCCCAGCCCAGTGGCGGATCGGACGAGTTGGTCGGGGTGGGCAACCTGATCCCGCTCGCGGTCGCGCTGGGCGTGGTGGCCATCGGCGGGCTGGCCGCGTCCTCGATGGTGCCCGGCCCGACCCGGATCCTCGGCCTGGCGCTGGCCACCGGCGTGTTCTACGGGGTGACCGCGGCGCTGATGAAGGTGGTGGCCGGTGAGCTGCGGACCGGCCTGCTGCAGCCGTTCACCCATTGGACGCTGTACGCGGTGTGCGTGATCGGCCCGATCGGCTTCCTGTTGTCCCAGAACACGTTCCAGCAGGGCAAGCTGGTGTCGTTGTCGCTGGCCGTGATCACCACGGTGGACCCGTTGGTCGGCGTGGCCATCGGGGTGTGGTGGATGGACGAGTCGGCCAGCACGGGGGCCGCGGTACTGGCCGGTGAGCTGATCTCGGCCGCGGTGATCGTGGCCGGCATCGCCATCCTGGCGCGCCGAGGAGCGCACCTGGTGTCCGGCAACGCCCCGGTGGCGCAACCGGCCCCGGCGACCGCGCCGACGTCCCGCGAAGCTGACTCCCACGCCTGATTCGACGCAGCCCCGGCCTCGCCGGTTCACTCCCGTACGGAGCAACTCACCCGGGCAACTCACCCGGCCGTGGCGAGCAGCCCTCGTCACCCAATCGTGCCGAGCGGACGACGAGCGGGCCCTCCCACCCGATCGTGGCGAGCGGCCTTCCTCACCCAGTCGGGGCCGCCGTGGGATCTCCTCACCCGACAGCGCGAGCCGACCCCGTTACTCGATCGCCTCGACCGGCTACCGGTATCTACTCGCGCAGCTCAAGCCGCCATCACCCGACCGTGTCCAGTCGGCCTGGCCACCCGATCTGGTCAACGGTCAGGCGCGAATCTCCAGCGTGCAGCACTTCGGCCCGCCGCCGGCCTTGCGCAGTTCCGAGATGTCCACCAGCACCGGCGTGTAGCCCCGGTCGGCCAGCCGGTCGGCCAGGCCCACCGCCTCGGCCGGCAGCACCACGTTGCGCCCGTCGGACACCCCGTTGAGCCCGAGCCAGGCCGCGTCCGTCTCCTCGGCCAGCACCGCGTCCGGGAACAGGGTGCGCAGCACCTCCCGCGAACCCGGCGAGAACGCCCCCGGGTAGTAGGCCAGCTGCGGCCGTTCCGGGCTCTCGGCCAGCACGAACAGCGCGGTGTCCAGGTGGTAGTAGCGCGGGTCGACCAGGGTCAGCCCGACCACCGGCACGCCGAGCGCCTCCTGGGCCTCGGCGTGCGCCGCCGGGTCGGTGCGGAATCCGGTCCCGGCCAGCAGCAGCCGCCCGGTCCAGGCGAAGTCGCCCTCCGCCTCGTTGATCGCCGCCGGCATCCGCACGTCCCGGAACCCGTTGGCCAGGAACCACTGCCGGTAGAAGTCGGCCTCCGCGGCCCGCTCGGCCGCCCGGAACCGCGCACCGAGCACCCGCCCGCCGACCACGGTCGCACTGTTCGCGGCGAACACCATGTCCGGCAGCCCGGCCACCGGCTCGATGGTGTCCACCCGGTGCCCGAGCCGCTCGTAGGCGGTCTTCAACTCGGTCCACTGCGCCACCGCGCGGGCCGGGTTCACCGGCACGGCCGGGTCCATCCACGGGTTGATCGCGTAGCGCACGTCGAAGTGCTCGGGCCGGCACATCAGGTACCGGCGGGTGGTCGGCAGCCGATCCGGAACGGCCATCGCGGGGCGGTCGAGAGGCACCGTGGTCATGGATCGAAATGTATGTGCCTGCCAGACGAGCGATCAATAATGTCTTGTTGCTTCCTTCCAGGCAGAATGTTGCGTATGGACGCCATCGACCAGCGAATCGTTTCGTGCCTCGTGTCCGCCGCCCGATCGAGTTACGCGGAGATCGGCTCCGTGGTCGGCCTGTCCGCGCCCGCGGTGAAACGCCGGGTGGACCGGCTGCTGGACACCGGGGTGCTGCGCGGGTTCACCGCGGTGGTCGATCCGGAGGCTCTGGGCTGGGGCACCGAGGCGTTCGTGGAGGTGCACTGCCGGGGCAACGTGCCGCCCGCGCGGATCAGCGCCCGCCTGGAGCCGATGCCCGAGGTGGTCGCGGCCTACACCGTGTCCGGCGCCCCGGACGCGATCGTGCACCTGCGCGCGGCCGACATCCACCATCTGGAATCGGCACTGGAACGGTTGCGTGCCATGGACATCGTGGACCGGACGGTATCGACGGTGGTGTTGTCCACCCTTCTGGAACGACCCCTGGTGCCCAAGGCGGCGGACACCGGAGCCGACCACGGGTGACCGTCACCACGGTAAACACCGAAAACCTCAAGTTAATGTTAGGTTGGGATCGACGATGTGACCGACACAACATCCGAGGTTATGGCCGATGACCTGCGGTTTCCCACAGCGTGACAGGGGTGGGACGGGTTCGGTCGGAGTCCGATGGAAACGACTACCCTCGCGGATGGGCGTGACCGCGACCCGTGCCTGGTACTGACGAAAAGAGGGATCGGCTAACCCATGAGCGTCGATATGGGTAACGGAGCCTCGCCGGGGGACACCGAGGTCCGGCAGCTGGACCGGGTGGTGATCCGTTTCGCCGGCGACTCCGGTGACGGCATGCAGCTCACCGGAGACAGGTTCACCTCGGAGGCGGCGGCGTTCGGCAACGACCTGGCCACCCTGCCCAACTTCCCGGCGGAGATCCGCGCGCCACAGGGCACTCTGCCCGGCGTGTCCAGCTTTCAGCTGCACTTCGCCGACTACGACATCCTCACCCCGGGTGATCGCCCGGACGTGCTGGTCGCGATGAACCCGGCCGCGCTGAAGACGAACGTCGCCGACCTGCCCGCGGGCGGGATCCTGATCGTCAACACCGACGAGTTCACCAAACGGAACCTGACCAAGGTCGGCTACCCGAGCAACCCGTTGGAGGACGGCTCGCTTGGTGACTTCCAGGTGCACCAGGTCGCGATGGCCACGCTGACCCAGGGCGCGCTGGCCGAGACCGGACTGGGCAAGAAGGACGCGGAGCGCGCGAAGAACATGTTCGCGCTGGGCCTGCTGTCCTGGATGTACCACCGGCCGACCGAGGGCACCGAGCGGTTCCTGCGGGAGAAGTTCAGCGGCAAGCCCGACATCGCCGAGGCCAACGTCCTGGCCTTCCGCGCGGGCTGGAACTATGGCGAGACCACCGAGGCGTTCGCGGTCACCTACAGCGTGGCCCCGGCCCAGCTGGCCGCGGGCACCTACCGGCAGATCACCGGGAACGTCGCGCTGGCCTACGGGATCGTGGCCGCGACCCAGTGCACGGGGCTCCCGGTGCTGCTGGGCACCTACCCGATCACCCCGGCCTCGGACATCCTGCACGAGCTGTCCAAGCACAAGAACTTCAATGTGACCACGTTCCAGGCCGAGGACGAGATCGCCGGCATCGGCGCGGCGCTTGGCGCGTCCTACGGCGGGTCGCTGGGCATGACCACGACCTCCGGGCCGGGCGTGGCGCTGAAGTCGGAGACCATCGGCCTGGCCGTGATGACCGAACTGCCGCTGGTGGTCATCGACGTGCAGCGCGGCGGTCCGTCCACCGGGCTGCCCACCAAGACCGAGCAGGCCGACCTGCTGCAGGCGATGTTCGGCCGCAACGGCGAGGCGCCGGTGCCGATCATCGCGCCGCAGTCGCCCGCGGACTGCTTCGACGCGCTGCTGGACGCGGTGCGCATCGCGACCACCTACCGGACGCCGGTGATGCTGCTCTCGGATGGCTACAACGCCAACGGTTCCGAGCCGTGGCTGATCCCGGACGTTGGCACGCTGCCGGACCTGTCGGTCAGCTTCGCCACCGAGCCCAACGCCCCGGACGGCTCCGACTCGTTCTGGCCGTACCTGCGCGACCCGGAGACGCTGGCCCGGCCGTGGGCGGTGCCCGGCACGCCCGGCTTGCAGCACCGCATCGGCGGCCTGGAAAAGGCCGACGGGACGGGCAACATCTCCTACGATCCGGACAACCACGACAAGATGGTCCGGTTGCGTCAGGCCAAGATCGACGGCATCTCGGTGCCGGACGTGACGGTCGACGACCCGTCCGGGCAGGCCCGCACACTGGTGGTCGGCTGGGGTTCCACGTTCGGCCCGATCGGCGCCGCGGCGCGCCGGGTGCGCGGCCGGGGACAGCAGATCGCCACCGTGCATCTACGCCACCTCAACCCGCTGCCGGCGAACCTGGGCGAGATCCTGGCCCGCTACGACCGGGTGGTCGTGCCGGAGATGAACCTGGGGCAGCTGGCGCTGTTGCTGCGCGCGAAATATCTGGTGGACGCCATCAGCTACACGAAGGTGGCGGGTCTGCCGTTCAAGGCGGAGGAATTGCAGGACGTGTTCCTGGACATGATCAAGGGGGTGCAGGCGTGACGGCGATCGATCTCGGCCTGCCGGGCCTCGGCGGCCTTGACGGGGTGCCGACGACGGACGAGAAGCAGTCCGCGCGGGACTACAAGTCCGACCAGGAAGTGCGCTGGTGCCCGGGTTGCGGTGACTACGCGGTGCTGGCGGCGGTGCAGGGCTTCATGCCCTCGCTCGGGCTCAAGCGCGAGAACATCGTGTTCGTCTCGGGCATCGGGTGTTCGTCGCGGTTCCCGTACTACATGAACACCTATGGCGTGCACTCGATCCACGGGCGCGCGCCGGCGATCGCGACCGGCCTCGCGGTGACCCGGCCCGACCTGTCGGTGTGGGTGGTGACCGGGGACGGCGACGCGCTGTCCATCGGCGGCAACCACCTGATGCACACGTTGCGGCGCAACGTGAATCTGAAGATCCTGCTGTTCAACAACCGGATCTACGGGTTGACCAAGGGGCAGTACTCGCCGACGTCGGAAGAGGGCAAGGTCACCAAGTCCACCCCGATGGGCTCGCTGGACCACCCGTTCAACCCGGTGTCGCTGGCGCTGGGCGCGGAGGCCACTTTCGTCGGCCGGGCGCTGGATTCCGATCGTGCGGGCCTGACCGAGGTGCTGCGCGCGGCGGCCGAGCACCGGGGCACGGCGCTGGTGGAGATCTACCAGAACTGCCCGATCTTCAACGACGGCGCGTTCGAGGTGCTGAAGGACCAGGGCGAGAAGGACCGGCGAATCGTGCCGCTGCGGCACGGCGAGCCGATCGTGTTCGGTGCCGACGGCGAGTTCGGCGTGGTGCGCGACGAGCGGACCGGTTCGCTGGTGGTGCGCGAGGTGGCCGAGGTCGGCAAGGAGAAGATCCTGGTGCACGACGCGGCGCAGACCGACCCGTCCACCGCGTTCGCGCTGTCCCGGCTGACCGGCAGCGACCTGGCCCACACGGTGACCGGCGTGTTCCGCAACGTGTCCCGGCCGACCTACGACGACCTGGCCCGGGATCAGGTGAGCAAGGCCAAGGAGGCCAAGCAGCCGGACCTGCAGAAGTTGTTGAACGGCAAGGACACCTGGACCGTGGCGGGCTGATTTCTCAGTAACGTCCGCTCCGCGGCAGGAGCTCCCAGGCAGTCCACAATGGACGGTAGCCGAGCCGGTGCCAGAACGGACCGGACAACGGATTGAGCGTGGCGTAGTCGAGCAGGGTGGCGGCTACGCCCGCTTGGTCCAGGGCGAGATGTGCTTGCGCCGCAAGCGAAGTCCCCACTCCGGACCCGCGTTCCCCGGCCCGCACGGACAAACAGCTGATGTACCCGACGGACTCGGCGCGCACCCGAGGCAACATCCAGTCCGCCCCCGGCGGCCGCTCGACCACGATCATCCCGAGAAGTTCGCCGCCCCGTTCGGCCACCCAGGCCCAGGACTGCCCGAACGACACGATGTTGCGCACTCGCTCCCGCAGCCGATCGACTGTGCCCGCGCGCTCGAAGACGCCGCCGAATTGAGCGTCCCAGCGGATTTCGGCCAGCCAGAGATCGACAACCGCGTCGAAGTCCGCCGCCTGGATCTCTCGGACCACAACAGGTTCGGCGCCGCAGGCAACCTCGGCCGCGCCTGCGGCGGCATTAGTGGCAGGCGCACTACTGCCAGCCGCTCCGGCGGCGTTCGAAGCCAGGCGGCCCGACGCAGCCGCGTCGGCCAGTCCGCCTTCGCCGGCCCGCGATGGCGTCGCCCGGCCCGCCGGGCGCACCGCCAGTACCGTCCGCGCCACCAGTCCGTGCCGCAGGAACGCGGCAACCATCGCGGTGTCCCGGCTGGGCCAGGTCAGCACCGCCGAACTCTCGGCCCGACCAGCCAGCCACGGCCCGGCGACTCCGGCACCGGCAGCCGCAGGATCGCTTGCCGCCGTGCCCGATTCGCCGACCGCGGCCAGGTGCGCCCGCCACCGGCCCAGTAGGGCGTCCATCGCCTCCGCAGCCCGGTCCCCGCCCACCAGCACGTCCGCCAGCCGATGCCGCTCCAGCGTCCCCCAGCAGGCGTCCAGCGATGCCGGATCGACCTGGAACCGCCGCGCCACCCCGGCGGCCGGCCCGTCCGGCACGGCCAGCACCACATCCCCGGCCAGCGCCGGGCTCGGCGGAAGTCCCGCGGGCAGCAACGGATCCAGCTTTCGCCACCGCTCGGCCTGCGCGTCCCGCAGACCGTCGATCACCGCTGAGACCTCCACCCCGTCCACGCCCGGATGCTAGCCGCGCGACGCTCAGCCCAACCCGACCAGAGCCTCCAGCCCGGCCGGCCGCGGGCGTCGCCCAATCCGGTCAACGCCCGCCTCGGCCACCCGAAAGCCTTACGCCAGCTCCGCCGCGAACGGCGGTTCGGCCCCGACCCGGCTTACCGTGATGGCTGCCGCCCGGGCCGCGAAGCCGAGCGCCTCAGACCAGTCCTTGGCCTCCAGCTTCCGCACCTGACCAGCGGATTCGACGCCATGCTGAGACAGCCAGGCCAGCAGCGCCGCGTGCACCGTGTCGCCCGCGCCGATGGTGTCCGCGACCGTGGCCCGGACCGCCGGTACCTCGATCTTGTCGCCCGATGCGGTGAAGGAGGACAGCCCATCGCCCCCGCGAGTGAGAACGACCGCGCTCACGCCGGCGTCCAGCCACTCCCGGACCACCGCTTCGACCTGCTCGATTGGGCTCTCAGCAGGCAGTTCAGCCAGCCAGCAGGCATCCTCCACGGACGCCTTCAGCACCGTGATGTGCGACAGCCAGGACCGGAACCTCGCCCGATAGGCGTCGGCGTCCTCGATCAGTCCGGTGCGCACGTTCGGGTCAACCACGACCAGCCGCCCGCGCTCGGACTCGCGGCGCAGCATCGCCTCGTACACGCTCGCCCCGGGCTCCAGCACCATCCCGAGCGTGCCCACTGACAACGTTGTCAGCTCATCCGGCAACGCGCCGGGGTCGGCCACCAGCCGGTCGGCCGTGCCGGCCACGTGGAAGGTGTAGCGGGCCGAACCGTCCGCGGCCAGGGTGACCACCGCGAGCGTGGTCGGCTCCGGCCCGCGTTGCACGAACCGGATGTCCACGCCGGCCCCGACCAGCCGTTCCACCAGCGCGTCGCCGAACGCGTCCCGCGACACCCGGGACAGGAATGCCACCGGCGCGCCAAGCCGCCCGAGCGCGACCGCGGTGTTGTAGGGCCCGCCACCCAGCCGTGGCAGCAACGGGCCGAGCTCACCCCTTCGGGTGGACGGATCCGGCACCAGGTCGACCAGGGCCTCGCCACCGACAACGATCAACGTCCACCTCACTCACTCGCGTGCCGACCGCCGGCGACGCCCGCGCGCCGCCCGTCGCACACCAACCAACGGCGCCGCGTCCGCGCGCGCCACCCGTTCGGGCCGAACGGCGTGACCCCACCCGTTCGAGGTCACGTCGAAGCGAGTGTGCCGGAACACCCTCAGTGGCAGGTGCGCGGAGCTAAGATTGGACGTCCGACAATCTGTTGACCTACCAATGTCGCGCCGTCCGCCACCGTGGAGGAACCCATGCCGGCCGAACGGATGATGCCCACTGACGAGGCCGAGGACCTGCTCAAGCTGGTCCACGAGATCGCCACCCATGAACTCGCGCCGATCGCCAGTGAGTACGAAGCCGCCGCCCGATTCCCACGCGAACAGTTCCGTCTGCTTGGCCGCAGCGGGCTGCTCGGCCTGCCCTACCCCGAACGCTGGGGTGGCGGCGGCCAGCCGTACGAGGTGTACCTGCAGGCGCTGGAAGAGATCGCCGGAGCGTGGATGTCGGTGGGCGTCGGCCTGTCCGTGCACACGATGTCCTGCTATCCGCTGGCCAGCTTCGGCTCCGACGAGCAGCGCGACCAGTGGCTGCCCGCGCTGCTGGCCGGGGACCGGCTCGGCGCCTACGCGCTGTCCGAGCCGGACGCCGGTTCCGACGCGGCCGCCCTGTCGGCGCGCGCGGTGCCCGACGGGGACGACTACCTGGTGACCGGGACCAAGGCGTGGATCACCCACGCGGGTGTCGCCGACTTCTACACCATGATGGTGCGCACCAGCGACGACGGCGGCCACGGCATCAGCTGCCTGCTGGCCGAGGCCGACACCCCGGGCCTGTCGGCCGCACCGCCGGAACACAAGATGGGCCTGACCGGCTCACCCACCGCACAGCTGCTGCTGGACCGGGCCCGGATACCGCGGTCCCGGCGGATCGGCGCGGAGGGCGAGGGACTGAAGATCGCGCTGGACGCGCTGAACTCCGGCCGGCTGGGCATTGCCGCCTGCGCGGTCGGGCTGGCGCAGGCGGCGCTGGACGAGGCGGTCCGCTACGCCACTCAGCGCACCCAGTTCGGCAAGCCGATCATCGAGTTCCAGGGGCTGGAGTTCCTGCTGGCCGACATGGCCGCCGCGGTCGAGTCGGCGCGGGCGACCTACCTGGAGGCGGCCCGGCGCCGCGACCGCGATCTGCCCTTCCGGCGCCAGGCGTCGATCGCCAAGCTGGTGGCCACGGACGCGGCGATGAAGGTGACCACCGACGCGGTGCAGGTGCTCGGCGGCGCGGGCTACACTCGCGACTTCCCGGTGGAGCGGTACATGCGCGAGGCCAAGGTGCCGCAGATCTTCGAGGGCACCAACCAGATCCAGCGGATGCTCATCGCGCGCGAACTCCGCAAGGTCTGATCCCGAACGAGTGATCCACGCATTCGAGGTACGGGCGTGGATGCCGTCGACGAGCAGCCGCAGCCCGTACTCGAGATGTTCCGGCGGGTGCGGCCGGCGAAGTTATCCACAGCCCACCCCCACCAGCCAATTCCACCCCGCATTTCCGACTAATGTGAAATCAAGGGGTCCCCCTGGGCGGGGGACCTCTGGGTGGGTTTGGCTGGGTCGCGTCGTGGCTGGTCGCGTCGTGGCTTGGGATCGCTGGGGTGGTCGGGGTTGCCCGGAGAACTGTGCACGGGTGGGGCCGGGTGAGGTTGGGGGTGCCCGGCCGCCCCGCGGGGCACGTGTGGGTTATTCGCCGTAGTAGCGGTTGGCGACCGCGCCCTCGCCTGCATCGTCGTCGTAGGTGTAGACCTCGCGGCCGCGCACGAACACACGTACGGCCCGGCTCATCACGTCCAGAGGATCGCCCGACCAGATGACCACGTCCGCGTCCAGGCCGGGACGCAGCGCGCCCACCCGGTCGTCCAGGCCCAGGATCTCCGCCGGGTTGATGGTCAGGGCGCGCAATGCCGTCTCGCGGTCCAAGCCTTCCTTGACCGCCAGGGTGGCCTGGTGCACCAGGAAGTGGATCGGCACCACCGGGTGATCGGTGGTGATCGCCAGCTTCACCCCGGCCCGGGCCATGATCCCGGCCGCGCGCATGGTGCGGTTGCGCAGCTCGACCTTCACCCGCGTGGTGAACATCGGGCCGAAGATCACCGGGATGTTCTTCTGGGCCAGCACATCGGCGACCAGGTGGCCCTCGGTCCCGTGGTTGACCACCAAGCGGTAGCCGAACTCCTCGGCCAGCCGGATCGCGGTCATGATGTCGTCCGCGCGGTGGGTGTGCTGGTCCCACGCCAACTCACCTTCGAGCACCCGGACCAGGGTCTCCTTGGTCAGATCCCGCTCGGCCGGCTCGCCTTTGTCCAGCTTGTGCTGCCTTGCTGCCCGGTAGTCCTGCGCCGCGATGAACGCCTCGCGGATCACCGCCGCGACACCCAATCGGGTCGACGGGGTCCGGTCCTTCTCCCCGTACACCCGTTTCGGGTTCTCGCCCAGCGCGCTCTTCACACTCACCCCGACCCGGAACGCCATCTCGTCGACGTTCCGGCCCCAGGTCTTCACCGCGATCGTCTGTCCCCCGATCGGGTTGCCCGACCCCGGCTTGACCACGACCGACGTCACACCACCGGACAGCGCGTCGTCGAAGCCCACCTCGTAGGGGTTGATGCCGTCCAGCGCGCGGAACCGGGCCCCGTTCGGGTCGGTCATCTCGTTCGTGTCGTTGCCGGCCCACGCCTCGCCGTCCTCGTGCACGCCGAGATGTCCGTGCGCCTCGATGAACCCGGGCAGCACCCACGCCCCCTCGGCGTCCACCTCCTGCACGTCATCCGGGATTTCGACCTCCGCGGCCGCCCCCACCGCCGCGATCCTGCCGTCCTGGATCAGCACGGTCCCCCCGTCGATGGGCTCGCCATCGATCGGAACCACGTACCCACCTGTGATTGCGACATCCATGGTTCGCGAGGCTAACGGAGAACCCACCCGATCATCACCCCAACGGGGTGAACCCCCACCGGCCCGTCCAGGTTTCCCCGGCGTGCAGCTGGATCAGGTCGATTCCGGAGTTCAGCGCGTCCGGTGGGCAGGTCATCGGCTCGATCGCCACCGCGCCCGCGCCCCGGTCGCCGAACTCCGGTGGGGTGAACACCTGCACCCACCGGAACGCCGGGTCGGCCCACAGCTCCACCCCGCCGCTCGGGCCGGTCAGCCGGTGGTGCACCAGACCGTCCTCCTCGGGCCGGCAACCGCCCAGCGGGTTGTTCAGCGACCGCCCGGCCAGGGGCTGCGGAGTACGGAAGTCCAGGTTGGTGTCGGTCACCGGAACGGGCGGACCGGAGGGCAGCAGACGGTCGCTGGTCAGCGGGAGCGCGGTGGTCGCGGCCAGCTGCAGGTCGCACACGTCCCGGTCGACCGCGCCCGCCCTCGGATACGGGTGCGTGCCCAGGCCGAAGGGCACCGTCTGCTCGCCCTCGTTGCGCACCGTGTGGGTGACCGTCAGGCCGCGGGCGTCCAGGGCGTACTCGATCGTGGTGCTCAGCGGCACCGGCCAGCCGGCCTGCACCGGGATGTCCGAGGACAGGGTGATCGCCGCCGCGGTGCGCTCGGTGGGCACCCACGGCAGGTGCCGTTGCAGGCCGTGGATCGCGTTGTGCAGGTCCGGCTCGGTCAGCTCCAGCTGCTGCGGCTCGTCCTGCCACGTCCAGCGCCCGTCGGCCACCCGATTGGGCCACGGCACCAGCACCGCGCCCGAGCCGAGCGGCGGGTGCGCGTCCTCGGCGTAGGTCTCCAGGTACGGCGTGCCGTCCACCTCGAACAACCGTAGGCCCGCGCCAACCTCGGTGACCACGGCCCGCGCTGCCCCGAACGAGATCTCGTACTGTTCCCCGGTCTCTGCACCCATGCGGCAAGGGTAAGGGGGCTCACCTGACCGGGTTGCGGGGAGGACCCGATCACCGCCGGTCAGGGCAGTTTGGCGAACACCCCGCGCAGCACCGACACCAAACGGTTCTTGTCCGGTCCCACCGACGTGGCCACGATGATCGCCACCAGCCGCAGCCGGCCGCCGCCTTTGCGCACCGCGACCGCCGCGGTGTTCGCGTTGCCGGCCAGGTCGTCCACGAAGGCCGAGGCGTCACCCACCTGGGGCGAACCGGAGTCCACGCGCCCGGCCGAGGCGAAGTTCGACACCAGCTGGGTCGGCGAGGCCGCCGAGTCCGGGAAGTCGGCGGTCTCCAGCGCGGCGTCGTTGGACCCGTCGCTGTCGGCGTAGACGCACAGATAGGCCGCCACGTTGTGGTCGAAGATCGGGCCGTTGCGCTGCGCGGTCAGGCCGGACAGGCCGAACGCGGACTGCACGTCGGTGACCGGCAGCCAGGAGCACACCTCGGCGGAAGAATCGGGCGCGGGCTGCGCAACGCCGGCGATGTCGGTCGCGCAGCCGGTCACCGCGATGGTCACTGCCAGCACGCCGATCGCGGCCCAACCTCTGCACGCCACCCCAGCAGTGTGCGGGAGTTGCCGGGCGGGCCGGTAGGGCCGAATGCGCGCAATTGGCGGCCGGGGTGGCGGTTCGGGTGGCGGCCGGGCGGGCTGTCGGCAGAGCCGTCGCGGGGCCGGAGTTCGGGCGACGGGCGGCCTGGACAGCGTTGTTCGGCGCGAGGGCTCAGCGAGCCGGGCACGAGGGCTCAGCCAGCCGTACGCGAGGCTCGGCGAGCCGGGCGCGAGGGCTTGGCGAGCGAGGCGCGTTCCGGCGCGGGCCGGTCAGGTGAGGAGGGTTTTTTCGAGGTTGACCAGGGGGGTGTTGCCGTGCGGCTCCGCGGCCTGGTCGGTGTAGAGGGTGTACACGTGCGTGGTGCCGTTGACCTGCTTGGCCGCCGACACCGCGTAGAGCTTGTTGCCGCCGGTCTGCCACGTGTACTGGGCGGCGACCTGGGCGCTGCCCACGCCGGTGAGCGGCTGCACGTTGGCGATGCCCTGTTGCTTCTCGATCGCGGCCAGCGCGGTGGTGGGCGTGTAGGGCGAGCCCGCGGCGGCGAACACCAGGTTGATGGTCAGCGACGGGGCCCCGGCGATACGGCACTGCACCTGGTAGATGCCCTGCTCGGTGGTGGTCGAGGAAACCGTGGTCTGCACGCCGGTCACGCTGAACAGCTGCTCGACGGCGTTCGAGGGCACCGCGCCGCAGATCTGGTCGGCCGAGGGGTTGCCGGCCGGGGCGCCGGTGGTGCCGCCGGAGGACGGGCCACCAGAACCGCCGGAGGAACCGGACGCGGTCGAGCCGCCGGTGCCGGTGGTGGGGACGGCGGAGCCGGTCACCATTTTCTGGCAGCCGGCCACCGCGAGCACCACGGCGACTCCCGCGACCAGCGAGCCCAGCACACGCGCGACCATTCCGGTTCCCTCGTCAATCTGAGTAGTCCCCCGGTGGACGCGAATGGTAGCCGAGTGGTTCCCCCACACGGGTCACGAGTCGGGCGGTCCGCCGGAAAAGGGGCAATCCCTCGGGTGCGAAGGGTATCGGTCGGGCTAGTTGTTCACTCGGGCGAGTGATTCACTCCATCGGGAGTTCGTGGTTCCCCGGAACTACCCCGACCCCGATTCGCGAATGAATTTCGGGTCTGGACCGTCTGTTGCCGGCTCAGAGGACGGGGGCTCGGTAGCGCCAGAACGCGGGGGCGAACGCGACCGCGGGGATGAGCAGCAGGATCACCAGGGCCCCGCCGCCGGCCACCGTCCAGGTGGTGCCGATCGCCGCCCCGATCGTGCCGTGCAGCAGATCCGCCACCCGGGGACCGCCGGCGACCACGACGGTGAACACCCCCTGCATACGGCCGCGCATCTCGTCCGTCGCCACGGTCTGCAGCATGGCCCCGCGGAAGACCATGCTGATCATGTCGCCGACGCCGCCGATCGCCAGCCACACCACGGCCAGCCACAGACTGTGCGCGAAGCCGAGGCCGATCACGCCGATACCCCACAACCCCACCGCGAAGGTGATGCCCACGCCGTGCCGGCGAATCCGCGACAGCCAACCGGACGTGATGCCGCACAGCAGGGCGCCCAGCGGCATCGCCGCGTACAGCCAGCCCAGGGCCAGGCCGCCGTCAGCGGAGCCGAAGCCGTGCGCGGCCATCTGCGGGAACAGCGCCCGCGGCATGCCGACCGTCATCGCGATGATGTCGGCCAGGAAGGACACCAGCAGCGCGGTTTTCGTTGACAGGTAACGGAATCCGTCGACCACCGAGGCGAAACCGGCGCGCTGGGATTTGCCGTCGGCGGTGGCCAGCGGCGGCAACGGCGGCAGTTTCCACACGGCCCACAACGTGACGGTCAGGCCGATGGCGTCGATCAGGTACAGGGTGGACAGGCCAAGCACCGGGATCAGCGCACCGGCCAGCATCGGGCCGAAGACCGACCCGAAAGTGAACACCGTGCCGCCCAGGGCGTTCGCGGCCGGCAGCAGTGCCGGTTCGATCAGCCGGGCGATGGAGGCGTTGCGGGCGGGCTGGTTCATCGCGAAGAACGACTGCTGCACGCCCAGCAGCGCGAGCACCAGCCAGACCGAGTTCAGGTGCAGCGCTGCCTGCGCCCACAGCAGCACCGAAGTGGCCGCGATACCCGAATTGGTGACGAACAACAGCTTCCGGCGGTCCACGGCGTCGGCCACCGCGCCACCCCACAGGCCGAACACCAGCAGCGGCACCAGGGCCACCGCGCCGGCCAATCCCACATAGCCCGAGGAATTGGTCAGGTCGTACACCTGTTTGGGCACCGCGACCGCGGTGAGCTGGCTGCCCACCGCGGTGACCGCGGTGGAGGTCCACAACCGCCGATAGGCAGGCGTGCGCAGCGGGCGGGTGTCCATCGCAAGGGACCCCAGACGACGCCGAACCCGGCCGGTCCGCAGCGTTTGCCGAGCGGGCTGATCGGGTTCGGTGTCGGCCGGCGAAGTCACAATGTCTTAGCTTAGGTTAGCTAACGACTTGGCCGGTAATTCTCGGACCGAGATCACGTCCGGGTGAATCACGGAGCCAGACGCTTGATTCCCCAGTTGTCCCCGGAATGGGTGTACACGAGCCGGTCGTGCATGCGATCGGGCCGCCCCTGCCAGAACTCCACCGTCTCCGGGCGAATCCGCCAGCCACCCCAGTGCGGCGGCAGTGGCACGTGGTCGGCGTCGGCGAACTGGCGGGTCACGTTGGCCAGCGCGCTTTCCAGCGTCTGCCGGCCGGTGACCGTCCGGGACTGCGGCGAGGCCCACGCGCCCAGCTGCGAACCACGCGGCCGGCTGGCCCAGTAGGCCGCGGTTTCCGCCACGTTCACCTTGTCCACCGTCCCCCGTACGTGGACCTGGCGCTCCAGGCCGTACCAGGGGAAGGTCGCCGAGGCGTACCGGGTGGCGATCAGATCGTGGCTCTTGGCCGAGGTGTAGTTGGTGAAGAACACCACGCCCCGCTCGTCGATGCCCTTGCACAGCACGGTCCGGGACGAGGGCAGGCCCTGCGGATTGGCCGTGGCCAGCACCATCGCGTTCGGCTCGGTCAGCCCGGCCTTGGTCGCCTCGTCCAGCCACAGCTGCAGCTGCTCGTGCCAGCTGCCGGCCAGTTCGGACTCCTCGAAGCGGCCCTGTTCGTAGGACACCCGCATGGCGGGCAGTTCCAGCGCGGAGGTGGCGACATCCGAACCGGGGTACACGTCCTCGGTTGTCGCGTCCTGCACAACGCTGTTGATGTCGGGCATACCGAACCACCTTCCGACCGGTCGAACCCGTTGTGCGGGTTGGGGAGCGGACGTGAAACCGTCGTTCGGCCGACGGTACGGGGTCCTCGCCCTGGCCGAAACCGCTACAACGGTGATCCCGGCCACCGGATCCGTGGTGCCCCGATCACCGAAAGTCCCGTCACCCATCCGGACAAAGCCCGCGGTGATCCTCGGAATCGAGAAAGAAGCGCACGCCGCTATTTCCACCTTGGCCAGCATCTGTTGTTCACTGAATCGTCACCTGATTCGTGACAGAAGACACCGACGCAGCGCATTGCCTCCATGGCCCTTGTGGGTGCACTGTTCGAGCACCCTCACGAAGGCCGAAAATCCCCGGAAGGCGGTGCACATCGTGGTGCAGACCGAGCAGAACCCAGCGGCGGCGGGAAAGTCCGCCGGCGGCGCCGACGCGGCGTCCGGATTCCGCCCCGGTCTGGAGGGCGTAGTCGCCTTTCACACCGAGATCGCCGAACCCGACCGGGACGGTGGCGCACTGCGCTACCGCGGTGTGAACATCGAGGACCTGGTGGGCCGGCTGAGCTTCGGCGAGGTCTGGGCGCTGCTGGTGGACGGCCGGTTCGGGCCGGGACTGCCGCCGGCCGAACCGTTCCCACTTCCGGTGCACACCGGTGACGTGCGGGTCGACGTGCAGGCCGCGCTGGCCATGCTCGCCCCGATCTGGGGTTACCAGCCGCTGCTGGACATCAGCGACGAGCAGGCCCGCGAGCAGCTGGCCCGGGCCTCGGTGATGGCGCTTTCCTACGCCGCCCAGTCCGCGCGCGGCATCGGCCGCCCGGCGGTGCCGCAGTCCCGAGTCGACGAGAGCAAGACCATCACCGAGCGGTTCATGGTGCGCTGGCGCGGCGAGCCGGATCCGGCGCACATCAAGGCGATCGACGCCTACTGGGTGTCCGCGGCCGAGCACGGCCTCAACGCCTCCACCTTCACCGCCCGGGTGATCGCCTCCACCGGCGCCGACGTGGCCGCCGCGATGTCCGGCGCGATCGGCGCCATGTCCGGGCCGCTGCACGGCGGCGCCCCGGCGCGGGTGCTGCCGATGATCGAGGAGGTCGAGCGGGCCGGCGACGCGCACAAGGTGGTCACCGGCATCCTGGACCGGCACGACCGGCTGATGGGCTTCGGCCACCGGGTGTACCGGGCCGAGGACCCGAGGGCCCGGGTGCTGCGCCGCACCTGCAAGGAGCTGGGCGCGTCCCGCTACGAGGCGGCCGCGGCGCTGGAGCAGGCCGCGCTGGCCGAGCTGCGGGAGCGCCGCCCGGACCGGCCGATCGAGACCAACGTGGAGTTCTGGGCCGCGGTGATCCTGGACTTCGCCGAGGTGCCGACGCACATGATGCCGACCATGTTCACCTGTGCCCGGACCGCGGGCTGGAGCGCGCACATCATGGAGCAGAAGCGCACCGGCCGGCTGGTGCGGCCCTCCGCGCTGTACGTCGGGCCGGACGCGCGGCAGCCCGAGGACGTCGAGGGCTGGTCCGAACTCGGCCGCTGACGAAGCCGGATCAAAGCCACCGGCAAGAGCCTTCCGCCTCTCCCGGCCGGGGTCCGTCTCACCAGGCGGACCCCGGCCGGGCTGGCGAAATGCGGGTTGCGCGGGGCTGCAAGACTGGGCGGCGAGACGAGGTGTCAACCAGCAGCGTGATGTCAACCAGCACTGTGAAAGGCGGACCGATGACCCAGGCGGCCGACCCACTTGCCCTCGAACTCCCGGCGGAGCTCAAGCCCGCGGATGGTCGGTTCGGCTGCGGCCCGTCCAAGGTGCGCCCGGAGCAGCTGGCCGCGCTGGCCGGCACCGGCGCCGAGCTGATGGGCACCTCGCACCGGCAGAAGCCGGTCAAGTCGCTGGTCGGCCGGGTGCGCGCCGGGTTGAGCGAGCTGTTCTCGCTCCCCGAGGGCTACGAGGTCGTGCTGGGCAACGGCGGCACCACGGCGTTCTGGGACGCGGCCGCGTTCGGGCTGGTGCGCCGGCGCGCCCAGCACCTCACCTACGGCGAGTTCTCCTCGAAGTTCGCCAAGGTCACCGATGGCGCGCCGTTCCTTGGCGACTCGGTGGTGGTCAAGGCCGACCCGGGCGACGCACCCGAGGTGTCGGTGGCCGGTGACGACGTGGACGTGATCGGCTGGGCCCACAACGAGACCTCCACCGGCGTGATGGTGCCGGTGACCCGCCCGACCGGCGGTGCGAACCCGCTGGTGCTCGTGGACGCCACCTCGGGCGCGGGCGGCCTGCCGGTGAACACCGCCGACGCCGACGTGTACTACTTCGCGCCGCAGAAGTGTTTCGCCTCCGACGGCGGGTTGTGGATCGCGCTGTGCAGCCCGGCCGCCCAGGAGCGGATCGGCGAACTGGCCGCGAGTGACCGGTGGATTCCGGAGTTCCTGTCGCTGTCCACCGCGCTGGACAATTCGCAGAAGGACCAGACCTACAACACCCCCGCGGTGGCCACCCTGTTCCTGCTGGCCGAGCAGCTGGACTGGATGAACGGCAACGGCGGCCTGGACTGGACGGTGGGCCGCACCACGGAATCGTCCGGCCGGTTGTACTCGTGGGCGGAGAAAACCGAGTACACCACGCCGTTCGTGACCGACCCGGCGAAGCGCTCGCTGGTCGTCGGCACCGTGGACTTCACCGACGCGGTGGACGCCTCGGTGGTGGCGAAAGTGTTGCGGGCCAACGGAATCGTGGATGTGGAGCCGTACCGGAAGCTGGGCCGCAACCAGCTGCGGATCGGCATGTTCCCGGCCATCGACCCGGACGATGTGAGCGCGCTGACCCAGTGCGTCGAATGGGTTGTCGAGCGACTCGGCTGAGAAGGATCACCGTGTGTACCGGAGATCGCCGGTAGGGTTGGGCCGTGTGGGTGAGACTTGCCGCAGAAGCATCGCCGAAAACCGTGCGGATACGGCATGATCACATGTGGATCTCGTATGGCCCGGCGTGGCTGCGCAGTCAAGGCGGCACGCCGACGTAACGTCATACCCGGCGAGGTGAAGTCATCAGGAGGCCGTGATGCGGGCGCTGCGAGTCGTGGGACTCAGCGAAGACGGCAAGTCCGTCATTTGCGAGGACCCCATGCGCAGTGAGCGTTTCACCCTCCCCGCCGATGAAAGGCTGCGGGCCGCGGCCCGAGGCGACGTCACCCGACTCGGCCAGATCGAGATCGAGCTGGAGAGCCTGATGCGTCCTCGTGAGATCCAGGCCCGTATTCGCGCGGGCGAGTCCGTCGAACAGGTCGCCACGGCGGCCGGGATGCCGGCGTCGAAGGTGGAGCGGTACGCCTACCCGGTTTTACTGGAGCGTTCCCGCACCGCCGAACTCGCCCAGCGCGCGCACCCGGTGCGCGAGGACGGTCCGGACGTGCAGACGCTGGCCGAGGTGGCCGAGCACGCCTTTTCCCAGCGCGGCCAGGACTACTCGACCGTGACCTGGGATTCCTGGCGCGGTGACGACAGCAAGTGGGTCGTGGAGCTGCAATGGTCCACGGGCCGTTCGGACAACCGGGCGCACTGGGCGTTTCACCCGGGCGCGCACGGCGGCACGGTGCTGCCCATGGACGAGCACGCGCTGGAACTGATGGACCCGAACGCGGCCAACCGCCCGCTGCGCACCGTGCGGCCGGTCACCGAGCTGGCCCGGCAGGCCCTGGAGGCTCCGCCGGCACCCGCCCCCGCGCCGACACCCGCCCCCGCGCCGACGCCTGCCCCCGCGCCGACGCCTGCCCCGGCGCGGACGCCCGCGCCGGCGGCCAGACCGGCGGCGCGGACCGCACCCGCGCCCGCGCCGGAGCCCGAGGTCATGCTGCCCGAGCCGGAACTCGAACCAGCGCCCGCGCCGGCCCCCGTGCCGGAGCCGGTGGTGGTCACGCCGGAACCCGAACCGGAACCGGAACCAGTTCCCGAACCCGAGCCGGAGCCGGAAGCGGCGCCGGTCAAGGAGCCGGCCGCCCGCACCGAACCGGCGGCTCGCACGGAACCCGCGGACCGCAAGGACAAGGATCCGGGCAACGGCGGCAACAACGGCAGCGGCGGCAACACCGGCGGGAGCAACGGATCCGGCGCGGCGGCGAAGCGGGGCAAGAAGAACCACCCGATCGTCCCGTCCTGGGAGGACGTGCTGCTCGGCGTACGCACCCAGCGCGGCTGACCCAAGGCACAGAAAAGCGGGAGCGACCAGTTCGGTCGCTCCCGCTTCTGCTTGTGGACTCAGCGTTCCCAGCTGGTGAATCCGGCCCGGTGCGCGTCGTCTACCGAGCGGAACCACACCTGCGGCTCCAGCCGCTCGTAGAACGGCGAGTTCTCGGTGTGGAACACCATGGAGGAGGTGCGGGCCTTGACCCGGAACTGGGGCGAGGGGGCCGAGCCATCCGGCAGCGGCAGCGCCGAGCCGGGACCGAACGGGCCCACCTGGAAGCCGGACGAGCCCGCCGGGGACCGCACCGGGCGACCCAGGTCGGCCTCCGCCGGAGCGGGCGAGGGAGCCGGGGCCGCTGGGGCGGACCGGGGCGCGCTGTTGTTCACGCCGGTGCGCACCCGGATGGGCCGGGGCGGCAGCGAGGGCTCGCTGGAGGAGTGCCTGCCGTCCTGGTCGGCGGCGATGATCGGCTCGAACAGCGACCGGGGCCGGTTGTCCTCGGGCGGTGTGTCGTCGCGAGCCACCGGGATCTGCTGGGTGAATTCGGCCGGCTCCTCGGCCGGGGCCTCGGGCTTGTGGTCGAACCAGCTGCGGTCGGTGCGCTCGTCCTGGCCGGTCAGCGTCTCCGGGTAGCGGTTGCCCGCGGGTTGCTCCGGGTCGCCGGACTCGTCGGCGGCGAGCCCGATGAGCTGGCCGTTCTCGCCCACCCACAGGTCGTGCCGGGTGAACTCGTCCGGGTCCATCGGCTTGGCGAAGGGCAGGAACCCGCCGTCCCCGATCGGGGTGAGCGGGCCGGTGTGGTCCTGGCCCGCGCCCTCGCCCCGGTTGTCCACGAACGGGACGTGCTCGGCGAACCGGTCGCCGGAAGAGCGGTGCGGCAGGTCGTCGCCGCTGACCGCCTGCGGGAACAGCTCCGGGTTGTCCCCGGCCTGCGTGGTCTCGGTGTCGTCCACCACGGGCGGCAGGATGGTGGTCTGCTCGGCGGCGGTCTCCGCGTCGACCGGCTCGGGCTCGTGCGGCCCGCCCAGCGACAGCGCGCCGCGCTCCTCGGCCGTCTGGTCCGGCTCGGGCTCGGTCTGCCGGCCGCGCTTGCCGCCGCCGGAGCGCAGGTACTCCAGGTACTGCCGGTCGGCCTCGTTGCTGCCGTCGAAGGCGATGGAGGCGGGCACCGGCGGGATGGCCTGGGTCGGCTCGGGGACGTCGTGCTCGGTGAACTGGCGGTGGTCGGCGAACGAGGTCTGCCCGGCGAACGGGGCCGGCTCGGTGAAGGCGGTCTGCTCGGCCAGCGGGGTGTGCTCGGCGAACTGGGTCTGCTCACCGAACGGGTGACCGCCGGAGAAGGCCGCGTCCACGTGCTCGGCCGCGGGCTGGCTGGGCTGGCCGGTGAGCAGGGTGGGCTCGGCGAACTGGCCCGCGTCGCCGTACTCGGCCTCCGCGGGCCGGGGCGGCTCGGGGCGGCTCGTCCCGGGGTAGGAGTTGTCGTGGGTGAGCAGGTCAGTCAGGCCGCCCCGGAGGGGCTCGACGTCCCGGGGGGCCCCGCCCGCGCCGGTGTGCTCGGCCTCGGACTCGGCGCCGTACGGGGACGCGATCGGGGCCCGGGACGGGCTCGCCGCGGCCTGGTGCTGCTCCAGCTCCTCGACCCGGCGCCGCAGCGGACGCACCCGGAGCACCCAGTCCAGGAGCACGCCGACACCGAAACCGACCAAGCAGGCGAACCACACCTGCCCGAAGATCCACATCGCGGGACGTCCCTCCTACGGTGGTCGCTGCCCGCTCGCCACCGACAATCTGTCTCGTGCCGGCGCCACGCGCCGGCCGGCCGTCTGTTCAGAGGCCTCTAGCAGTCTGTCGTAACTACCCCATGCCTCGCGAGGTAGTCCGGCCAGTCGATCACCACCGGCGACACGGTTCCGCACGCCGAAGGCCAGGCCACCTCTCCGGGCATGTTTCAGATCACATCTTGGCATCAGCGGGCCAATGTGCAACCTTCGGGGGTAACTCGACCGGTGATCGAGTGATCGATCCGAACCTGCTGGCAGAACGGTACGCGGCCGATCAGTCGGCCGATTCGGCCATCCGTTCGAGATCATCTGCTACTCCGGGTGTTCCCGGTCCGGCAAATCCGGAATTACGGCCTAACCTTTTCTCATTCCATCGAGCGACCATCGAGCCGAACGTAATCGGGGAGGCGAATTGCCCTGCCCGGAGTCGCCCGTTGGGTGACGTGACGTGGCAGGCAGCCGCCGATACTGTCTGACTTGCGGCCGCGATAGTGAGAAATTCTCGGTTACTGCGTATCGGAGGAAAACAATGGTTGTCGTCCTGCTGGGACACGCGCTGCACCTGTGGCTGTGGCTCTGACCATCGGAAAACACGGTTCTCGACGCCGCTGACGAGCGGTAAGAACGAGGCCCCGGCCAGCCAGGCCGGGGCCTCGTTGCGTGCGGGAGAGCTCAGCCGGTGCGGTCGATCAGGTAGTCGGTGAGCAGGTAGAGCGCGTCCCGGGCCGGGCACCCGGGCAGCGCGCGCAGCTGCTCCCGGGCCCGGTCGGCGTAGCCGTGGAGGGTGTCCCTGGCCCGGCCCATCGCGGGCGAGGCGCGCAGCAGGTCCAGGGCCTCGGTGACCAGCTCGTCCTCGGTGATCGGCGCGGCCAGCAGGCCCCGCAGCCGGGCGTTCTCCGCGGAGTTATCGGCCTGCGCGTACAGGGTGGGCAGCGTGGGCACGCCCTCCCGCAGGTCGGTGCCGGGCACCTTGCCCGACTCGGTGGACGGCGAGGCGATGTCGATGATGTCGTCGGAGATCTGGAAGGCGGCGCCGATGATCTCGCCGTACCGGCGCAGCGCGGCCACGTACTCGGGCCCGGCGTTGGAGCACATCCCGCCGTAACGGCCCGCGGTGGCGATCAGCGAACCGGTCTTCTGCCCGATCACCGACAGGTGGTGCCCGATCGGGTCCTCCCCGGCGGCCGGGCCGGTGGTCTCCCGCATCTGGCCGCTGACCAGCTCGGCGAACGTCTCGGCGATGATCCGCGCGGCGTCGGTGCCCAGATCGGACACCAGCCGGGAGGCGTGCGCGAACAGGTAGTCGCCGGCCAGGATGGCCACCGTGTTGTCCCAGCGGGCGTTGGCCGATGCCGCGCCGCGGCGCATGGTGGCCTCGTCCATCACGTCGTCGTGGTAGAGCGTGGCGATGTGCACCAGCTCGACGGCGGCGGCCGCGGTGATCACGTCCTGCCGCTTGGGGTCGCCGAACTGCGCGGCCAGCAGGGTGAACAGCGGCCGGATCCGCTTGCCGCCCGCGTCCACCAGGTGCAGCGCGGTCGCCTTGACGAACTCGATGTCGCTGTTGAGCACGCTGTGCAGGACGTCGTCGACCTGCTCCAGCCCGGCTTTGATCGCCACGGCGAGGCCGGGATCGGCGATGTCGAACCGAACAATCGGCTCGTTGCCCGGTCGGTCGGTCGTCACGTGGCCCCCGAAAGTGCGGTCAGAGGGCGAAGCCACCCCCGCCCGCCCAGTCAAGGACGACCGTGGGCCACACGCCCAGGACGAGTGTCACCAGTACGCCAAGCGTAATGGCCGCCGCCGTGAAGGGGCCCGGCACGCTCACCGTGGGCCCGTCCGGCGCCGGATCGCTGAAGTACATCAGCACGATGACCCGCAGGTAGAAGAAGGCCGCGACGGTGCTGGCGATCAGCGCGACGACCACCAGCGGGCTCATGCCATCGGCCATGGCCGCCGAGAACACCACGAACTTGCCGACGAAACCGCTGGTCAGCGGGATGCCGGCCAGGGCGAGCAGCAGGAAGGTGAACACCCCGGCGACCAGCGGCGATCGTTTGGCCAGGCCGGCCCAGGACGACAGGTGAGATGCCTCACCGTCGGCGGTGCGGACCAGGCTGATGACGCCGAAGCAGGCGATCGTGGTGAACCCGTAGGAGACCAGGTAGAACAACGTCCCGGACAGCCCCTTCTGGGTCAGCGCGATCGCCCCGACCAGCAGGAACCCGGCGTGCGCGACCGATGAGTAGGCGATCATCCGTTTCACGTCGGTCTGGGTCAGGCCCAGGATCGCGCCGACGAACATGGACACGATGGCCACGCCCCACAGCACACTGCGCCATTCCCAGCTGGTGGACTGGAAGGCCACGGTGAGCACGCGCAGGATGCCGCCGAACGCGGCCACCTTGGTGCACGCGCCCATGAACGCGGTGACCGGAGTGGGCGCGCCCTGGTAGACGTCCGGGGTCCAGGTGTGGAACGGGCCGACCGAGCCCTTGAACAGCAGGCCGACCACGAGCAGCCCGAGGCCGCCGAACAGCAGCGCGTCGGAGCGGTTACTGCCGGCCGCGGCGTGCGCGATGTCCGACAGGCGGACCGAACCGGCGTAGCCGTAGAGCAGAGCCAGGCCGTAGAGGAAGAACGCGGAGGCGAACGCGCCGAGCAGGAAGTACTTGACCGCAGCTTCCTGGGACAGCAGCCGGCGCCGCCGGGCCAGGCCGCACATCAGGTACAGCGGCAGGGACAGCACTTCCAGCGCCACGAACATGGTGAGCAGGTCGTTGGCCGCGCAGAACACCATCATCCCGGACAGCGCGAACAGCGACAGCGGGAACACCTCGGTCTGCATGGTGCCCGCGAGCTGCGAGATCGGGCGGGCCGCGGCGCCAAGGCTCAGCCGCCGGGGCGTGCGGGCGGCCACCTGGCCGGTGTCGTCGATGCTGGCCACGAAGTAACCGCCGGGTTCCACGGTGCGGTCGGCGATCATCAGCATCGCGCACAGGCCCAGCGCCAGCAGCAGCCCCCAGAGGAACAGCGAAGGCCGGTCGATGGCGATGGTGCCGGCCAGCGTGGTGGTCGGGCTGGCGCCGGAGACATCGCCGATGTGCACGGCCAGGGTGATCCCGGCCAGCACCAGGGCCAGCAGGGTCACGGTGACCTGGGCGGCCCACCGGGAGCCGCGCGGCACGAACGCCTCGACCAGCACGCCGAGGCAGGCCGCGCCGAGCACGATCAGTACCGGCGCGATCGCGCCGTAGTCGACGGCGGGCGCCGAGATCGCGGTGTCGGCGAGGAAAATCCCGTGCATCACCTGTCTCCTACCTGAACCGACTGGAGGGTGGCGTTCACCGAGGGGGTGACCACGTCGAGCAAGGGTTTGGGATAGAAGCCCAGCAGCAGGATGAGCACGACCAGCGGCGCGAGCACCCACTTCTCCCGGCCGTTCAGGTCGGTGATGGCCTTCTTGGCCCCCACGGCCGGATTGGCCGCCGCGCCCGGGCCACCGGCCACGCTGACCAGCGCGTTGCCGCGCACCGGTCCCTGCATCACCCGTTGGTAGAGCCACAGCACGTACAGCGCGGCCAGCACCATGCCGACGGTGGCCAGCACCGAGTAGACCGGCTCGGTCGGGTAACTGCCCAGCAGGACGAGGAACTCACTGACGAAGGAGTTGGTGCCGGGCAGCGAAAGCGTGGTCAGACCGGCCAGGAACATCATCCCGGCCAGCATCGGGGTCACCTTGCCCATGCCCCCGTAGTCGTGCGCGTACGTCGAATTGCCGCGCGCGGCGATCATGCCGATGACGATCAGCAGCATGCCGGTGGAGATGCTGTGGTTGACCATGTAGGTGACCGCGCCGACCTGGCCCTGCGCGGTGAACGCGAACACGCCCAGCGCGATGAACCCGAAGTGGGCCACCGAAACGTAGGCCACGAACCGTTTCATGTCGGTCTGCCCGGCGGCCAGCAGCGACCCGTACAGCACGCCGATCACGGCGAGGGTGAGCAGCAGCGGGGCCAGGGTGCGGCTGGCGTTGGGGAACAGCGGCAGGTTGTAGCGCAGGAAACCGAAGATGCCGACCTTGTCCAGCACGCCGACCAGGATCACGCCGACCCCGACCGGGGCTTCGGCGGTGGCGTCGGGCAGCCAGGTGTGGAAGGGCACCAGTGGGGCCTTGATCGCGAAGGCGAAGAAGAAGCCCATGAACAGCCAGATCTGCGTCGACAGCGGAGCATGGCTGACCACCCGGGTCAGCGTGGCCCAGTCGAACGTGCCGCTGCCGGTGACCCGCTCGGCGTAGGCCCAGCAGCCGATGGCCGAGGCCAGCATGAGCAGGCCGCCGAGGAAGGAGTACAGGAAGAACTTCACCGCCGCGTACTGCCGGCGCGGGCCGCCGTAGAAGCCGATCAGGAAGTACATCGGGATCAGCATGATCTCGAACAGCACGTAGAACAGGAACACGTCGGTGGCCGCGAACACGCCCATCACCAGTGATTCCAGCACCAGCAGCAGGCTGAAGAACCCGGCGATGGAGCGGCCGTCGGGCAGCTTCTCCCGCCAGGACGCGCCGATCACCACCGGCGAGAGCAGCGCGATCATCACCAGCATGACCAGCGCGATGCCGTCCACGCCGAAGGACAGGTGCACGCCGAACGGCGCGATCCAGTCCACCCCGGCCGCCATCTGCAGCCGGTCGCCGCCGGGCTGGTAGACGAAGATCGCGATCACCGCGAGGACGAACTCGCCGAGCGAGAAGCCCAGCGCGGTGTACCGGGCCAGTTGGTCGTTGTTGCGCAGGAAGACGACCACCGCGCCGCCGAGCAACGGCAGCAGCAGCAATGCCAGCAGGAGGGGAAAGCCGTGTGCACTCATCGCCGCCCTCGCTTCGCCATCAACCCTGCGCTCGCTGAGAAGTTCCGCCCGCTCATCCGGAGAACCTCACCAGCAGCAGCGCGCCGATCAGCACGATCGCGCCTCCCAACATGCTGAGTGCGTAACTGCGCACGAAACCGGTCTGCAGCCTGCGCAATCGGCCCGATCCGCCGCCGAACGCCGCGGCCAGCCCGTTGACCAGACCGTCGACGCCCTTGTTGTCGGTGAAGACGAGGGCACGGTCCAGCCAGGTGCCGGGCCGGGCGATCAGCGCCTCGTTCAGAGCGTTGCCGTACAGGTCCTTGCGGGCCGCGCGGACCGGCCAGGACACCAGTTCCGGCCGTTCGACCGGCACGTTTCGCCGGCCCACCAACAGAATCGCGGCGAGCACGCCGATCGCGGCCAGCACCAGCGTGCCCAGCGTGATGCCCAGGCTGGGGATCGGCGAGGCGGACCGCTCGGACAGCGCGCCGAGCGACGGGGTCAGCCAGTCGGCCAGCCGGTGGCCGATGGAGAAGAACGCGCCGGCGCCGATCGAGCCGATGGCCAGGATGATCATCGGCACGGTCATCGACGGAGTCGCCTCGTGCGGGTGGAAATCCTTGCCCTCGCTGGTTTTCTCCTCGCGCCAGCGTTCCTTGCCGAAGAACGTCATGATCACCAGTCGGGTCATGTAGAACGCGGTCAGCCCGGCGCCCACCGCGGCGGCGATGCCGAACACCCAGCCCTGCCAGCCGCCCTGCTGGAACGCGGCGTCGATGATGGCGTCCTTGGAGAAGTAACCGGACAGGCCGGGGAAACCGATGATGGCCAGGTAACCCAGGCCGAAGGTGACCGCGGTGATCGGCATCCGGCGCAGCAGCCCGCCGAATTTGCGCATATCGGTCTCGTCGTCCATGGCGTGCATGACCGAACCGGCCCCGAGGAACAGCCCGGCCTTGAAGAAGCCGTGGGTGAGCAGGTGGGTGATGGCCAGCGCGTAGCCGAACGGGCCAAGGCCCACGGCCAGCATCATGTAGCCGATCTGGCTGACCGTGGAGTAGGCCAGCACCTTCTTGATGTCGTCGTAGGCGCAGCCGATCACGCACCCGATGAGCAGCGTGATGGTGCCGACGCAGACCACGACCAGCCGGCCGGTGTCGGTCAGGTTGAAGATCGGATTGGCCCGGGCCACCAGATAGACACCCGCGGTGACCATGGTCGCGGCGTGGATCAGCGCGGAAACCGGGGTCGGGCCCTCCATCGCGTCGGGCAACCACGCCTGCAGCGGGAACTGGCCGGACTTGCCGCACGCACCCAGCAGCAACAGCAACGCGATCGCGGTGATGGTGCCCGGGGACAGTTCGTGGACCCGGGCGAACACCTCGGTGTACTGGGTGGTGTGCAGCTTGGCGAACAGGATGAAGATGGCGATGGCCAGGCCGACGTCGCCGACCCGGTTCATCAGGAACGCCTTCTTGGCCGCGGTGGCGGCGCTCGGCCGGTCGGAGTACCAGCCGATCAGCAGGTACGAGGCCAGGCCGACCCCCTCCCAGCCCAGGTACAGGGTCACGAAACCGTTGCCCAGCACCAGAAGCAGCATGGAGGCGATGAACAGGTTCAGGTAGGCGAAGAACCGCCGCCGGTCCCGGTCATGGGCCATGTAGCCGATCGAGTAGACGTGGATCAGGCCGCCGACCCCGGTGATCAGCAACACGAAGGTCAGTGACAGCGGGTCCAGCCGCAGCCCGAAGTCCACCTGCAGCGCGGAAACCGGGATCCAGGAGAACAGGTGCAGGTTCTGCACCCGTTGCGCGGCAGGCAGTCCGGTGGAGTTGACGAACTGCACCACGCCCCAGACGAAGGCCAGGATCACCGTTGCGCAGCCCAGCAGGTGGCCCCACGCGTCGGTGCGCCGCCCGCCCAGGAACAGAACCAGCGCGCCCAGGGCGGGCAGCGCCAGCAGGAGCCACGCGGACGAGGCGACTCCGCTGGCGCTGATCACATCCGGCATCGTTGCCCTCTCAGTACTTCAGCAGGTTGGAATCATCCACAGAGGACGATCGCCGGGTGCGGAAGATGGACATGATGATGGCCAGCCCGACCACCACCTCGGCGGCGGCGACCACCATCACGAAGAACGCCATCACCTGGCCGTTGAGCGACCCGTTGATCCGGGCGAAGGTGACCAGGCTCAGGTTCACCGCGTTGAGCATCAGCTCCACGCACATGAACACCACGATCGCGTTGCGCCGCACCAGAACCCCGACCGCGCCGATGCAGAACAGCAGCGCGGACAGCAACAGGTAGTACGTGGGCGTCATCGGTGCGCCTCCTCGTGACCGGTCAGAGCGTGCGCGTCCGGTTTGGCCTCGGTGTCGGACACCTCGGCCCGGTCGGACTCGAAGTCCTCCACCTCGGTGGACTCGATGATCTCGAACAGCGAGTCCGGCGACACAGAGCCGTCGGGCAGAAGCGCCGGAGTGGCCACCGAGTTGGCGGTGGCGAACACGCCCGGGCCGGGCCGCGAGGAGGGCCGCTCGTACTCGCCGCGGAACCGCGCGACCACCAGTTCCCGCTGGGTGCGCTTGACGCCCTTCTTGCCGGCGAAGGCCAGCACCATGGCGCCCAGCGCGGCGGTGATCAGCAGCGCCGAGGTCAGTTCGAACGGGAACAGGAAGTCGGTGAACAGCGACCGGCCGATGTTGGCCACGTTGCCGCCGTTGGTGGTGTTGGGCGTCACCAGCCCGGCCGAGGTGACCTCGCTCAGCGAGTTGGCCACGATGCCCACGACCAGCCCGGCCAGGCCGACGCCCAGTACCCCGGCCCACAACCGCTGGCCGCGCAGCACTTCCACCACCGAGTCCGAGGAGTCCCGGCCGACCATCATCAGCACGAACAGGAACAGCATCATGATCGCGCCGGTGTACACGATGATCTGCACGAAACCCAGGAACGGCGCCTGCTGGACCATGTACATCACGCCCAGCGAGAGCATGGTCAGCACCAGCCACAGCGCGGAGTGCACGGCGTTGCGGGAGAACAGCATGCCCAGCGCGCCGGCCAGTGCGATCGGCCCGAGGACCCAGAACGCGATGGCCTCGCCGGTGCCGACCTGGCTGGCCTGTTCGGCCGCGGTCTGCGCCAGCAGCGGCCCGAGCTGCTGCATCATTTCGCGGTCCCCTCATGCTTGGCCGTCTCCTGCGCCGCGGCGGCGGCCGAGGCCGACTCGGCCGGCTTGGGTTCGGCCTTGGCCAGTTGCGGACCGTTGACGTAGTAGTCCTGCTCGTTATCGCCCAGCCGCATCGGGTGCGGCGGGGCCTCCATGCCGGGCAGCAGCGGAGCCATCAGCTGCTCCTTGGTGTAGATCAGGTCCTGCCGGTTGTCGTCGGCCAGCTCGTAGAAGTTGATCATCGTGAGCGACCGGGTCGGGCAGGCCTCGATGCACAGGCCGCAGCCGATGCAGCGCAGGTAGTTGATCTGGTAGTCGATGCCGTAGCGCTCACCGGGCGAGTAGCGCGCCTCGTCGGTGTTGTCGGCGCCCTCCACGAAGATCGCGTCGGCCGGGCAGGCCCACGCGCACAGTTCGCAGCCGACGCACTTCTCCAGCCCGTCGGGATGCCGGTTGAGCTGGTGGCGGCCGTGGTAGCGGGGCGCGGTCGGCCGGAAGTCCTCCGGGTACTGCTCGGTGACCACCTTCTTGAACATGGTGGAGAAGGTGACGCCGAAGCCCTTCAGCCCATCAAACAGAGCCATCGCCGCTCTCCTTTCCGGCGCCCGCGGTCACCGCGGTGTCGGCCGGCTTCTGCCCGGCCGAACGCCGCTCGCGCGCGGTGGTCCGGCGCCGCGGTTTGTTGGGGATCTCCAGGTTCAGCGGGGGCACCGGGTAACCGCCGCCGGTGACCTCGACCCGGTTGTCGGACACCTTGCGTTCCGGGGTGATGAACGCGATGACCACCGCGATCACCACGATCACGCCGAGGATGACCAGCACCATCGGCGCCGAGAACCCGTAGCGGGCCTTGATGTCGCGCACCGCGATCACCGCGACCGTCCACACAAGAGAAATCGGGACCAGGAACTTCCAGCCCAGCTTCATGAACTGGTCGTAGCGCATCCGGGGCAGCGTGCCGCGCAGCCAGATGTAGACGAACAGGAAGATCAGCGTCTTGATGATGAACCAGATCACCGGGTACCAGCCGGAGTTCGCGCCCGACCACAGCGACAGCGGCCACGGGGCCCGCCAGCCGCCGAGGAACAGCGTGGTCGCCACACACGAGACCACCACCATGTTCACGTACTCGGCCAGGAAGAACAGCGCGAACTTCAGCGAGGTGTACTCGGTGTGGAACCCGCCGACCAGCTCGGATTCCGCCTCCGGCAGGTCGAACGGGGCCCGGTTGGTCTCGCCGACCATGGAGATCAGGTAGATCACGAAACTGGGCAGCAGCAGCCAGGCGTACCAGCCGCCCTGCTGGGAGTTCACGATGTCGGCGGTGGACAGCGAGTGCGACTCCACGATCACCGACACGATGGCCAGGCCCATGGCGACCTCGTAGGAGATCACCTGCGCGGCCGAGCGCAGCGAGCCGAGCAACGGGTAGGGCGAGCCGGACGACCAGCCGGACAGCACGATGCCGTACACACCCAGCGAGGAGCAGGCCAGCACGACCAGGATGCCCACCGGCAGATCGGTCAGCTGCAGCACCGTCTGGTGGCCGAACATGGACACCTGCGGGCCGAACGGGATGACCGAGAAGGCCAGGAACGCCGGGATGGTGGACACCACCGGGGCGATGAAGTACACCCACTTGTCGGCCAGGACCGGCCGGATGTCCTCCTTGAAGGCCAGCTTCAGGCCGTCGGCCAGGGACTGCAGCCAGCCGTTGGGGCCGACCCGGTTGGGGCCGGTCCGGTGCTGCATCCGGGCCACGACCTTGCGCTCCCAGTTGATCATGAACAGCGTCATCAGCACGCCGAACACGAACAGCACGACCACCTTGATGATGGTCAGCCACACCGGGTCATGTGCCAGCACCGCGGCGGTCTGCCCGTTGGTGTAGGCATGCCAGGCAGCTTGCATCAGTGCTCACCTCCAGCGCTCACCGAAACCACCGCGCCGTGCCCGACTCCGAGCACCCGGCGCACCGCGCTGCGACCGGAGTTCTCCGGCAGCCACACCACCCCGTCGGGCAGATCGGCCTGCACCGCGGGAAGAACAATGGAGCCGCGTGCGGTGGACACCGTCAGCGGTTCGCCGAACTGCACGCCAAGGCCCGTCGCGGTGGCCACGGACAGCCGCGCCACCACGGGTTTCGCGGTGGCGGCCAGATGGGGTTCGCCCTCCTGCAGCGATCCGTTGTCCAGCAACGTCCGCCAGGTGGCCAGCACCGCCTCGCCCACGCCGGGCCGGGCCGCCTCGCCCGCCGACACCGGCACCGGCTCGTTGGTGCAGGAGTGCCGGCCCAGCCGGGCCAGATCGCCCGCCGCCGCGCCGGAGGTCTGGGTGAACAGGTCCACGTCCATCTCCACCGCGAGGGTGTCCAGCACCCGGCAGTCCGGCAGCGCGCCGGTGCCGGACAGGGTGCTTTCGAACTCGCGGCGACGGCCCTCCCAGTCCAGGTAGGCGCCGGTCTTCTCCTGCACCGGCGCGACCGGCAGCACCACGTCGGCCCGCCGGGTCACCTCGGAGGGCCGCAGTTCCAGGCTGACCACGAAATCCACCGTGGTCAGCGCGGTCAGCGCCAGCTCCGGATCGGGCAGGTCGAACGGATCGACGCCGCCGACCACCAGCGCCGACAACCGCGAATCGGCCGCGGCGGCAAGGATTTCGCCCGTGTCCCGGCCCGGCGTCCCGGGCAGGCCGCCCGGGGCCACGCCCCAGGCCCGCTCCACCTCGGCCCGGGCCGCCGCGTCGGTCACCGGCCGCCCGCCGGGCAGCAGGGTGGGCGTCGCGCCCGCTTCCAGCGCGCCGCGCTCCCCGGCCCGGCGCGGAATCCACGCCACCCGGGCCCCGGTCCAGGAGGACAGCGCGCGCACCGCGGTGGGCAGCCCGGCCACGCCCGCGGCCCGCTCACCGACCAGGATCAGCGCGCCCGGCCGGCCGAGCGCGTCACGCACCTTCTCGTCCAGTTCGCGCAAGCCCCGGGCCTCGTCACCGGGCACCACCGGGACCAGCGCGCCGAACGCCTTGTCCACCGCAGGGGTGGTCCACTGGCCGAGGTGGAAATACCGCAGACCGCGCTTGCGGGCCGCCTTGCGCAGCCGCAGGAACACGATCGGCGACTCCTCCTCCGGTTCGAAGGCCACCGACAGCACCGCGGGCGCGGATTCGATGTCCGCGTAGGAGACTCCGCCGTGCTCGGGCGTGCGGCCGACCACCGAGTCGGTCAGGAAGTCCAGTTCCTCGGCCGAGTGCACCCGGGCCCGGAAGTCGACGTCGTTGGTGTGCAGGGCAAGCCGGGCGAACTTGGCGTAGGCGTAGGCGTCCTCCACGGTCAGCCGGCCGCCGGGGAGCACCGCCACACCCCGCTCTCCGCGCGCCTTGGCCAGCCCGGCCGCGGCCGCCCGCAGCGCGTCGGTCCAGCTCGCCTCGTGCAGCTCGTTGTCCGCGCCCCGCACCAGCGGCTTGCGCAGCCGGTCCTCGGCGGTGGCGTAGCGGAAGGCGAACCGGCCCTTGTCGCAGTTCCACTCCTCGTTGACCGCCGGGTCGTTGCCGGCCAGCCGCCGGGTCACGTGCCCGCGCCGCCAGTCCGACCGCTGCGCGCAGCCCGAGGCGCAGTGCTCGCACATGCTGGGCGTGGACACCAGGTCGAACGGGCGGGAGCGGAACCGGTAGGCGGCCGAGGTGAGCGCGCCGACCGGGCAGATCTGGATGATGTTGCCGGAGAAGTAGCTGCCGTGCGGCTGCCCGATCACGGCGTCGGTCTCGTCCAGATCGGCCGTCTCGTGCGTGCCGATCTGTTGCACCGCACCACGTTCCAGCAGATCGATGAACACGTCGCCGGCGATCTCGTCGGCGAACCGGGTGCACCGCTGGCACAGCACGCAGCGCTCACGGTCCAGCAGCACCTGTGCGGTGATCGGCACCGGCTTGGCGAAGGTCCGCTTCGTGTCCACGAACCGGGACTCGGCGCGGCCGTGCTTGAGCGCCTGGTTCTGCAGCGGGCACTCGCCGCCCTTGTCGCAGATCGGGCAGTCCAGCGGGTGGTTGATCAGCAGCAGCTCCATCACACCCTGCTGCGCCTTGTCCGCGACCGCCGAGGACGCCTGGGTTTTCACCACCATCCCGTCGGCCACGGTCACCGCGCAGGCGGGCTGCGGCTTGGGCATCGGCCGCCCGCCCATCTCCACCTCGACCAGGCACTGCCGGCAGGCGGCGGCCGGGTCCAGCAGCGGGTGGTCGCAGAACCGGGGCACCTCCACGCCGATCCGCTCGGCGGTGCGAATGATCAACTCGCCCTTGGGCGCGTCCACCGTCACCCCGTCCACGGTCAGCCGGACGTGGCCCTCGGGCACCGGAACGGTTTCCGGATCGTCGGTCTGCGCAATGGTCATGGTCAGCGCGCTCCCGCCAGCTCGTGCTCCCGCGCGTGCGCCGCGTTGCTCTCACACAGCGCCAGGAACTCGTCCTTGAAGTACTTGATGCCCGACTGGATCGGGGACACCGCGCCGTCGCCCAGCGCGCAGAACGAGCGACCGAAGATGTTGTCGCAGACGTCCAGCAGGGTGTCGATATCGGCGGGCGTGCCCTCGCCGCGCACCATCCGCTCCAGGATCTGGGCCAGCCAGTAGGTGCCCTCCCGGCACGGCGTGCACTTGCCGCACGACTCGTGCTCGTAGAACTGGGTCCACTTCATGACCGCCCAGGGCACCGACACCGTCTCGTTGAACACCTGAACGGCCGTCGTGCCCAGCATCGAGCCGGCCTCGGTCGCGCCCTCGAAGTCCAGCGGGGTGTCCAGGTGCTCGGCGGTGAACATCGGCGTGGACGAGCCGCCCGGGGTCCAGAACTTCAGCGGGATGCCATCCTTCATGCCCCCGGCCAGCTCCAGCAGCTCGCGCAGCGTGGTGCCCATCGGCGCCTCGTACTGGCCGGGCTGCTCCACGTGGCCGGAGATGGAGAAGATCTTGGGCCCGGGCGACTTCTCCCGGCCCATGCTGCGGAACCAGTCCGCGCCGGCGTTCACGATGAACGGCACGCTGGCGATGGTCTCCACGTTGTTGACCGTGGTCGGCGCGGCGTACAGGCCGGCGGCGGCCGGGAACGGCGGCTTGAGCCGGGGCTGGCCGCGCCGGCCCTCCAGCGAGTCCAGCAGCGCGGTCTCCTCGCCGCAGATGTAGGCGCCCGCGCCCGCGTGCACGGTGATGTCCAGGTCGAATCCGGAGTCCAGGATGTTCCGGCCCAGGTAACCGGCGGTGTAGGCCTCCCGGACGGCGGAGGTCAGCCTGCGCACGCAGTGCAGGGCCTCGCCGCGCACGTAGATGAAGCAGTGGTGCGAGCGCATCGCGTAGGCGGCGATGACGCAGCCCTCGATCAGCGAGTGCGGATCGGCCATCATCAGCGGGATGTCCTTGCAGGTGCCCGGTTCACCCTCGTCCGCGTTGATCACCAGGTAGTGCGGCTTGTCCTCGTTGGGGGGCATGAAGCTCCACTTGAGGCCGGTCGGGAAGCCGGCGCCACCCCGGCCGCGCAGTCCGGAGTCCTTGACCAACTGCACCAGCTGCTCGGGCGTGCCCGCGAGCGCCTTGCGCAGCGCGGTGTAGCCCTCCAGCTGCTCGTACACCGACAGTCGCCAGGACCGCGGGGACAGCCAGCGCTTGGTGAGCACCGGCGTGATCGGGTCGGCGGGCCGAGGAGTGGTCATGGTCGGCTCCTCACTTCTTGTTGTCCGACACGGCGGGCAACGGTGTATCGGACATCGCAGGCGCGGTCCAGCCCCGATCGGCGGCCAGCTGCGCGCCGCGCACCGTCTCGGCCGCGGCCGACGGAGCATCCACATCGGACTCCAGCTCGACGAACCCGGCCAGCTGCCGCTCGGCGTTGCGGAAACCGACCAGCGGGGCGCCGCGGCTGGGCATCGGCTTGTTGCCCGAGCGCAGCCCGTCGATCAGATGGGTCGCCGAATCCGGGCTCTGCTTGTCGAAGAACTCGTAGTCGACCTGCATCACCGGCGCGAGATCGCACGCGGCCAGGCATTCCACGTGTTCCAACGTGATCGAGCCGGGCTGGCCCGGCTCACCGAAGGTCTCCTCGTGCCCGTGCGCCGGGCCGTCCTCACCGAGGTACTCGCGGAGTTTGGCGTAGATCGCGTCGCCGCCCAGCACCGCGCACAAGGTGTTGGTGCACACGCTGACCAGGTGCTCACCGCACGGCCGCCGCTTGTACATGGTGTAGAAGGTGACCACCGCGTCCACCTCGGCCGTGGACAGCGCCAGCAGGCGCGCGCAGAACGCGATGCCCTCCTGGCTGACCTGGCCCTGCACCGACTGCACCAGGTGCAGCAGCGGCAGCAGCGCCGAGCGGGACTCGGGATAGCGGGCGATGATCGCCCGCGCCTCCTCCTCGGTGCGCTCCGAGAACGGCTCACTCACCGATCCACACCTCCCATGACCGGGTCGATCGAGGCCACCGACGCGATCACGTCGGCCACCATGCTGCCCTCGCACATCGCCGGCATCGACTGCAGGTTCACGAAACTGGGGTCGCGCACGTGCACCCGCATCGGCCGGGTGCCCCCGTCGGAGACCATGTGGTAACCCAGCTCCCCGCGCGGCGACTCCACCGGCACGTACACCTGGCCGGCCGGCACCGTGAAGCCCTCTGTGACCAGCTTGAAGTGGTGGATCAGCGACTCCATGGACTGGCCCATGATCTTGCGGACGTGCTCCAGCGAGTTGCCCATGCCGTCCGCGCCGATGGTCAGCTGCGCGGGCCAGGCGATCTTGGCGTCCTCCACCATGACCGGGCCCGGCTCCAGCTTGTCCACCGCCTGCTTGACGATGCGCAGCGACTGGAAGATCTCCTCCACCCGCAGCAGGTACCGGGCGAAGCAGTCGGCCGCGGTGTCGGTCGGCACGTCGAACTTGTACTCCTCGTAGCCGCAGTACGGCTCGATCTTGCGCAGGTCCCAGGGCAGCCCGGCGCCGCGCAGGATCGGCCCGGTGATACCGAGCGCCAGGCACCCGTCCACCGGCAGCACGCCGACCCCGGCCAGCCGGTTGCGCCAGATCGGTTGCCCGGTAAGGAGTTTGTGGTAGTCGGGCATCCGCTTGTGCATCACCTTGAGGAAGTCGCCGATCTTCTCGGCCGCGTCCTCGGGCAGATCCTGGGCCAGCCCGCCGGGCCGGATGAACGCGTGGTTCATCCGCAGACCGGTCAGGTACTCCAGCAGGTGCAGCACTTCCTCGCGCTCGCGGAAGCCGTTGGTCATACCGGTCAGCGCGCCCAGCTCCATGCCGCCGGTGGCCAGCGCCACCAGGTGCGAGCCGATCCGGTTGAGCTCCATCAGGAGCACCCGGATCACCTGGGCCCGCCGCGGCACCTCGATGCCAAGCAGCTTCTCCACCGCGAAGCAGTAGCCGGCCTCGTTGAACAGCGGGGCCAGGTAGTCCATCCGCGTGACGAAGGTGACGCCCTGGGTCCAGGTGCGGTACTCGGTGTTCTTCTCGATCCCGGTGTGCAGGTAGCCGATCACCGAGCGGGCCTGGGTGACGGTCTCGCCCTCCAGCTCCAGCACCAGCCGCAGCACGCCGTGCGTGGACGGGTGCTGCGGACCGAGGTTCATCACGATCCGCTCGTCGTGACTGGCCTCGGCGATGATCTCGTCCCAATCGCCGCCGGTGACCGTGTAGACCCGGCCCTCGGTGGTCTCCCTCGGCTGACCTTCGTGAACGCCGGTCATCGGGTCACCTCGCTACGCTCGGCGGTCCACTGCCCGATCGGTGCTGTGCCCGTCGGTTCGCTCGCAAGCTCGCTCACGTCCACACCTCGCTGCGCTCGGCGTGCCCGCGAGCGGGCGCTGCAGTGTCCATCAGTTCGCTCGCAAGCTCGCTCACGTGTACGACCTCCGCTGATCGGGCGGCGGAATCTCGGCGCCCTTGTACTCCACCGGAATCCCGCCGAGCGGGTAGTCCTTGCGCTGCGGGTGGCCGTCCCAGTCGTCCGGCATCAGGATGCGGGTCAGCGCCGGGTGGCCGTCGTAGACGATGCCGAACATGTCCCAGGTCTCCCGCTCCTGCCAGTCGGCGGTCGGGTAGACCTCCACCACCGACGGCATGTGCGGGTCGTCGACGTCGACCATGACCTCCAGCCGGATGCGCCGCCGGAAGGTCATCGAGGTCAGGTGGTAGACCGAGTGCAGCCGCTGCGGCACGTCCGGGCCGTAGTCCACACCGGACACCGAGGAGCACAACTCGAACCGCATGGTCGGCTCGTCGCGCAGCATCCGGCACCAGGCCAGCAGGTGCTCCCGGCGCAGGTAGTAGGTGATCTCGCCGCGGTCCACCGTGACCTGCAGGATCGACTCGGCCGGAATTCCCTTGTCCGACAAGGCGATGGCGAGTTCGTCGGCGAACTCGTCGAACCAGCCCCCGTACGGGCGCTCGGCCGGGGCGGGCAGGTAGGCCGGGGACCGCAGGCCGCCGAACCCACTGGTGTCGCCCGCGTCGTGCACCTGGAACATGCCGTGCCGGGACCGGCCCGCGACGATCGGGGACTTGTGCTCGGCCGGGCCGATTCCGTTGTCCTGCTTGGGTTCCAGACCGGACTCGGGCCGTTCGGCGCTGGACTGGGTGCCGCCGGTTTCCGGCGTGCTCTGCTCGTCAGGCACAGGCGCTCACTTCTTCTTCGCGAACCGGACGGACGACGGGATCAGCTCCAGTTCCTTGCCACTCTGGGCCTTCAGCGCGGCCCGGGCGGGCCCGAGCGGTTCATCGGTGATCTTGGCGTGGATCTTGAGGATGGCGTCCATCAGCATCTCCGGCCGGGGCGGGCAGCCGGGCAGGTACATATCCACCGGGACCACGTGGTCCACGCCCTGCACCACGGCGTAGTTGTTGAACATGCCGCCGGAGGAGGCGCACACGCCCATGGCCAGCACCCAGCGCGGCTCGGGCATCTGGTCGTAGATCTGGCGCAGCACCGGGGCCATCTTCTGGCTGACCCGGCCGGCCACGATCATCAGATCGGCCTGGCGCGGGGAGGCGCGGAACACCTCCATGCCGAACCGGGCCAGGTCGTAGCGCGGACCTCCGGTCGTCATCATCTCGATCGCGCAGCAGGCCAGACCGAAGGTGGCCGGCCAGAGCGAGGACTTGCGCGTCCAGTTGACCAGTTTCTCCACGCTGGCCAGCAGGATCCCGCTGGGAAGTTTTTCCTCGAGCCCCATGGCGTGCCTCCTGGCTTGCTTGGCGTCCGGCTAGTTCCAGTCCAATCCACCGCGTCGCCAGACGTAGGCGTAGGCGAAACCGAGTGTCGCGATGAACAGCACGATCTCGACCAGCCCGAACATCCCCAACGCGTCCGAGGACACGGCGAACGGGTAGAGGAACACCATTTCGATGTCGAACAGGATGAACAGCATCGCGGTCAGGTAGTAGGCGACCGGCATGCGGCCGCCGCCGACCACGGGCTGCGGCGAGGGTTCGATGCCGCACTCGTAGGCGTCGAGCTTCGCCTTGTTGTAGCGGCGCGGACCGATGAAGGGGGCGGCGGTCACCGAGAACAGGGCGAACGCGCCGGCCAGCAGAAAGAGCAGAAGAAGGGGGAGGTAAGCCTGCAGCACCCTTGCGCCGTCCTTTCCTCACCAGCGGTGACCGTCCGGTCGCCGCTGACCGCACCCTACGGGGCCTACGTCACACTCCCGCAGGCGAGGCGTACCTAACTCGCCCGCCGGGTGTCGATCACTCCGCCACGCTGCGTCGTGATCGCTTGTGAATTAATTCACAAGCTAGCGTGCAGCTAGGTTGTGAACTGCTTCACAAGGCGCGTCCCTAGTTTAGGACCCGGGTCACACCGACGCGCCAGGGGCAGACGGAATCCTGTGACAGAGAACACCCACAAGATCCGCTTCCGCACATATCACCCGGTAGGCGCAATCTGCCTCGATCCAGCCTGGTCACCGACATGCGAACGCCCAACGCGGCCGGGCGTGTCCGCGGCCGGCCGGGCGTTGGGCGCCGGCGGGGTGGACTCAGGCGGTCGGGGTGAGCCGGGTGGCCAGCGTGATCGCCTTGTCGGTCAGGTCGCCCTCACGGGTGTCGTACAGACCGGCCAGCAGCTTGAGCACGAGCCGCATCAGCGCCTCGCGGGGCATCCCGTAGCGGGTCGCCGCCTTCATGATCCTCGGGTTGCCGATCAGCCTGGAGAACAGGTTGCCGATCCGGTAGTAGCCGCCCAGCGCCTGCTGCAGCGCCTGCGGATAACCGGCCAGCGCGCGTTCCCGGGACGGCCCCTCGGGCCGGGCCAGCGCCTGCACCACGCACTGCGCGGCCAGCTTGGCCGACTCCATGGCGTAGCCGATGCCCTCGCCGTTGAACGGGTTCACCGTGCCGCCCGCGTCACCCACCAGCAGCAGACCGTTGGCGTAGTGCGGGGTCCGGTTGAAGCCCATGGGCAGGCCGGCGCCGCCGATCTTGCCGGTGGCGTTCTCCTCGGTGAGGCCCCACTCCTCGGGCAGCCCGGCCAGCCAGTTGCGCAGCAGCGCCCGGTAGTCGGTGTTGCCGAACGCCGTGGAGGAACTGAGAATCCCCAGCCCCACGTTCGCGGTGCCGTCGCCCATGCCGAAGATCCAGCCGTATCCGGGCAGCAGCAACGGATTCTCCGGGTCGGAGCGGTCCCACAGCTGCAGGTGCGACTCCAGGAAGTCGTCCTTGGTGCGCGGGCTGTTGTAGTACCGGCGCACCGCGACCCCGATGGTGCGGTCCGGGCGCTTGTCGATGCCCACCGACAACGCCAGCCGCGCCGACACTCCGTCGCAGGCCAGCACCAACGGTGCCCGGTAGGTCACCGGGGTCTTGTCCGGCCCGGCCTTCGCGGTCACCCCGACCACCCGGCCGGTGCGCTCGTGCGTGACCGCGCCGGTCACGTTGGTCTCCTCCAGCAGCCGGGCCCCGGCCCGCTGGGCGTTGCGGGCCAGCATCTCGTCGAAGTCCGCGCGGGTGCGCACCACGCCGTAGGGCGGGAAGCCGGACAGATCCGGCCAGTCCAGCTCCATGGTGTGGTTCGCGGTGATGACCCGCAGGCCGCGGTTGTGCAGCCAGCCCGCCTCTTCCCGGGTGTCGATGCCCAGGTCGATCAGCTGCTTCACACCGCGCGGGGTCAGCCCGTCGCCGCACACCTTCTCCCGCGGGAAGCTGCTCTTCTCCAGCAGCAGCACATCCAGCCCGGCGCGGGCCAGGTAGGTCGCGGCGGTGGAACCGGCCGGACCGGCTCCCACCACGATGACCTCGGCGTCCTCGTCGGCGCGGCGTCGAGTGGGCGTGCTCATCAGACTCCTCGAAGGCGTGGCGGGGGAACTGGTCTCGAGTTTAGTTCGACTGCGCAGAGTCACTGTCGATGCGCGCACGGTGCAGGGCGACGATCCCGCCGGTCAGATCCAGCCACTCCACCTCGCCCCAGCCGGCCTGCTCCACCAGCTCGGCCAGCGGCCGCTGGGCGGGCCAGGCCAGGATCGACTCGGCCAGGTACAGGTAGGCCTCCGGGTTGGAGGACACCCGCTTGGCCACCGCCGGGAGCACCCGCTTGAGGTAGAGCCGATACGCCCAGCGCAGCGGGCCGAGCACCGGCGTGGAGAACTCGCACACCACCAGCCGCCCGCCCGGCCGCACCACCCGACGCAGTTCGCGCAGCGCGGCCACCGTGTCGTTCATGTTGCGCAACCCGAACGAGACCGTCACCGCGTCGAACGCGTCGTCGGAGAAGGGCAGGGACAGCGCGTCCGCCGCGACCTTCGGTACCTTGCGCTTCCCGCCGCGCAGCATGCCGATGGAGAAGTCCGCGGCCACGCACCACGCGCCGGACTGGGCCAGCGCCACGGTCGACACCCCGGTGCCCGCGGCCACGTCCAGAACCTTCTCGCCCGGATCGAGGTGCAGCACCCGCCGGGTCACCGTGCGCCAGTAGCGGTCCAGGCCGAAGGACATGACCGAGTTGGTCCGGTCGTACCGCCTGGCCACCCCGTCGAACATTCTGGCGACCGCGCGCGGGTCCTTGTCCAGGCTGGCTCGCGACATGAAGGAAGCCTACGGGTAAGCCATTCGTGGCAACCGCCAAGGATTGCGCGGGCCTGCTATCGCCATCCGCCAAGGGTTGCCCCGGTGATCGTCGACACGTCATCTGGCCGTCGTGTCGGCGTCGCATCGCGGACACCCGTCGTCGGCACGCTGGGTCAGCATGACCGTCCAGTCGCACTCCTCGCCGTTCCCGCGGCAACCCGGCCCGCCTGGCCCCGGCGCGCGCGGCGCCGCCCGCGGCCCTGCCCGGCCGGTGCCGCCGGGCCTGATCTCGCACGCGCTGGAGGTGGCCGGGCGGCTGGCCAACGATGCGACGGATGTGATCACCGCGACCGCGGGCCGGGGGGCACGGCCCAGCGCCAAGGAATCCCCGTTCGACTGGGTCACCGACACCGACCGCACTCTGGAACGGCACACCCGCCGGGTGCTGACCGCGGAGTTCCCCGGGGTCCCGGTGGTCGGCGAGGAGTACGGCGCGGACGTGGGCGCCTCGGACGCCGAGTACCGCTGGGTGGTCGACCCGGTGGACGGCACCGCCAACTACGTGGCCGGGGTGCCCTGGTGCGCCTACAGCCTGGCCCTGGTCGACGCGGACGGTCCGGTGGTCGGCGTGGTGGCCGACCCGTACCGGGGGCAGATCTACGCGGCCGCGCGGGGCCGCGGCGCCCGGGCCAACGGCAGCCCGGTGAAGCTGGCCGCGCGCTCCGGACTGGCCGGCGCGCTGGTGTGCACCGAGCTGACCAGGGGCGGTCCGTGGCCGGGGATGGGCGAGTTCATCGCGCACGCGGCCAACGCGCACGCCGGGGTGCGCATCCTCGGCTCGGCCGCGCTGGCCGTCGTGCAGGTGGCCCTCGGGCACGCGGCCGCGGTGGTCCTGCACACCTTCCACGAGTGGGACGTGGCCGGCGGGGTGGCGCTGGCCCTGGAGTCCGGCGCGGTGGCGCTGGCCCTGGAGTCCGGCGCGGTGGTGCTGGCCCTGGAGTCCGGCGCGGTGGTGCTGGACCGGGGCGGCTCGGGTTCGGCCCTGCCGCCGGACGGGATGCTGGTGGCCGCGCCCGGGGTGGCCGACGAGGTGCTGCGCTGGTGGCGGGACGCGACCCGCTGAGTCAGCCTGGCCGGTTGGCGATTCCCGCCTGCCGGCTCAAGAATCTTGGTTCAAACAACTTGTAGCAAGATCTTGAATCCAGAGTCCTGATTCGCGAATCTTGCTGCGGCCTGTGCCCTCGTGCGTTCACGCCTGCCGGCTCAGGCTTTCGCCTGCCGGCTCAGGCTTTCTTCGCGGCGGCTTTCTTCGCGGCGGCCGGGGATGCGGGGCGCGAGGTGCGGCGCAGCCACCACGCGGTCGGCCCGATCAGCACCCACGCCCCGGCCAGCGTGCTGCCCACCGGCAGGAAGGCCAGCGTCCAGCCGCGCTCGGCGACCCGGACCACGTCCGGGTTCTGGGTGTCGTACTCGACCCGGATCTGTTCCCCGGCGGCCAGCCCGTCCGGGTACATCACCCCGTTGGGCGGGATGACCACCGCGCCGTCCGATGTGACAAACCGCACCACGGTCCGGTTGAACGAGACCGACAACACATCCGCGTTCGCCCGGCCCAGGTGGTCGTCGATCGAGTGACCGTCCCACCAGGCCGAGTACACCACGATCAGGCACAGGCCACTGAACACGCAGGCCACGACCAGCAACACGGTCGCCAGCAGCCGCCGACGCTTGTTTCCGCTGGTCGGCGTGAGTTCGGCAACCGGTTCGGGTTCTTCGGGTCGGTCCAGCACAGTGCCCGCTCCAGTCCCCGCCAATTGCTGGGGGCTCGCCATGGCGTCCGAGTCTAGGACGCTCACCGCGGCCGGTCGTGTCGATATCCACTCGCGGGTGAAACCGGCTGGACAGGTGTGGGCCAGGCCACCACGGGGTCAACCTCTCAGCGCGCAAGCCCCGCGCGGTTCGTACCCTCGGGAGTGTGACGATCGCTTCCCCGCCCGCATCGGGTCCGCGCTCGCATTCCGGCCGCGCCCCGCGGGCCTACTCCCGCACCCACGGTGTGGACACCGCCACCGACCTGCTCGGCCTGCTGCCCACCGGCGAGGACGCGCTGGCCTGGGTGCGCGAAGGCGAGGGCGTGGTCGGATGGGGCGAGGTGGCCCGGTTCGAGCCCAAAGGCCCCGGCCGGTTCGCCGAGGCGGCCGAGTGGTGGCGCGATTTCGTCGCCCAGCTGGATGTCACCGACGAGGTCGAGCTGCCCGGCACCGGGCCGCTGGCCTTCGTCAGCATGGCCTTCGCCGACGAGCCCGGCCACTCCGTGCTGATCGTGCCCGAGGTGGTGGTCGGCCGGCGGGACGGCCGCACCTGGATCACCGAGATCGGCACCGACGGCGGCCCGGGCGCCGGGCTGCACGCGGTGAAGCCGGTCGAGGTGCCCAGCGGGGTGCGCTACGAGGAGGGCCAGCTGTCCGTGCCCGCCTACCGGGAGGCGGTGGCCAAGGCGGTGACCCGGCTGCGCGCCTCGGACGGGAACCTGGGCAAGGTGGTGCTGGCCCACGACCTGGTGGCCACCGTGCCGCCCGAGCAGGGCCCGATCGACGTGCGCTACCTGCTGCACGCGCTGGCCGCCCGGCACCCCAACTGCTGGACCTTCTCGGTGGACGGCCTGGTCGGCGCCACCCCGGAACTGTTGTTGCGCCGCACCGGATCCGGCGTGTCCGCCCGGGTGCTGGCCGGCACCGTGTGGCCGCACGACGACGTCGATCCGGAAACCCTGGCCGCGGACCTGCTGTCCTCGGCCAAGAACAAGTCCGAGCACCGGTACGCGGTGGAGTCACTGGCCGGGTCGCTGCGCCCGTTCTGCGCGGCGCTGTCCGTGCCGGACGAGCCGGTCGTGCTGCGCCTGCGCAACGTGCTGCACCTGGCCACCGATGTGCGCGGCACGCTGACCGAGGACGTGTCGCTGCTGACCCTGGCCGAGGCGGCGCATCCGACCGCGGCGGTGGGCGGCACGCCCCGGGAGGCCGCGGTGGCGCTGATCGCCGAACTGGAGGGCATGGATCGCGGCCGCTACGCCGGACCGGTCGGCTGGGTGGACGGCTCGGGCGACGGCGAGTTCGGCATCGCGCTGCGTTGCGCCCAGGTGTCCGACAACACGGTGCGGATGTTCGCCGGGTGCGGCATCGTCGCCGACTCCGACCCGGACTCCGAGGTGGTCGAGGCCAACGCCAAGCTGGTGCCGATGCGCGAAGCCATGGAAAACGTCCGCTGAGCCCACGTTCGCCGCCACCCCTTCCTGAGCTGCTGCTCCACCCGGGATTGGCTCGTCTGCCGAGGTATCCCACTGGGTGAGCAGTCCTTTCGGAGGGCGCGAAGCCGATGATCGCCGGGCTATCGTGCCTCCCGACCGGATTGGCACAGACCAGGTGGAGGAGGCTCTGGTGCCGCGTTTCCTGCTGCGCCGAGCGATCAACTACGTGGTGCTGTGCCTGATCGCGGTGTTCCTCACCTTCACCCTGGCTTCGCTGACCTTCGACCCGATCGGCGTGCTGCGCCACCGCCAGCCCCCGCCGCCCGCGGCCACCCTCGCCGACAAGATCGACCAGCTGCACCTGGATCAGCCCATCCCGCAACGGTTTCTGACCTGGCTGGCCGGGATCCCGCACGGGAATTTCGGGGTTAGCGTGGCCGGCGATCCGATCGGGCCGGACGTGCTGCCCCGGGCCATGATCAGCCTGCGGTTGTTCCTGGCCGGCACCATCATCGGCGTGCTGCTGGCGGTGATCGTCGGCGTGGCCGGCGCGGTGCGGCAGTACCGGTTCACCGACTACGCCACCGCGATCGGCTCCTACATCCTGATCGCCGCACCGGTTTTCGTGATCGGCGGGCTGCTCAAGTACGGCGCGGTGCAGGTCAACCTGGCCACCGGATCGGATTTCCTGCAGACCGATCTCGAGGTCACGCCCGGCTTCTCCGGCGGTCTCGGCGCGGAACTGGTCGACCGGTTCCGGCACCTGATCCTGCCCACCCTGGCCATCGCGCTGCCCATGGCCGCGCAGTACAGCCGCTATCAGCGCAACGCCATGCTCGACGTGCTCGGCGCGGATTTCCTGCGTACCGCGAGGGCCAAGGGCCTGCGGCGCGGGAAAGTGCTGGTACGACACGGTTTGCGCACCGCGCTGATCCCGATGAGCACGCTGTTCGCCTGGGCGTTCGGCACCATGCTGGTCGGCGGCCCGTTCACCGAGCACATCTTCGACTGGCACGGCATGGGTGCGTGGCTGATCGACGGCATCGACACCCAGGACGCCAACGTGACCACCACGGTCACCCTGTTCGTCGCCGGCTGCGTGCTGGCCTCCGGGCTGCTCGCCGATCTCGCCTACGCCGCCCTCGACCCGCGCGTGCGGATCTGACGCCAGGAGCCGACCGTGACGCTGATCATCGCCGACGACCCGGCCGCGCACCCGCCCACCGGGCGCCGGCCGGAACCGCCCGCGCCGGTCGGTCGCGGCCGGCTGGTGCTGCGCCGGTTGCTGCGCAACAAACTCGCCGTGTCCGGCGCCGTCGTGGTGGTGCTGCTGTACCTGCTGGCGTTCAGCTATTCCTGGTACTGGCCGTGGAACTACACGATGTCCGACTCGAACGCCTATCTGTCCCCGCCGACCGGCACCCACTGGTTCGGCACCGACAAGGACGGCATCGACATGTACGCGCAGGTGCTGCGCGGACTGCAGAAATCGCTGACCATCGGCCTGCTGGTCGGGGTGATCTCCACTTCGCTGGCCGCGATCGTCGGCTCGGTCGCGGGCTATTTCCGGGGCATCGGCGACCGGGTGCTGATGTGGCTGGTGGATCTGCTGCTGATCCTGCCCAACTTCCTGATTCTTTCGGTGCTGAGCCCGAGTTTCCGGGGCAGGTCCTGGCTGATCTTCGTGGCGCTGATCGCCGCGTTCAGCTGGATGATCACCGCCCGGATCGTGCGGGGCATGACGATGTCGTTGCGAGAGCGGGAATTCGTCACCGCCGCCCGGCTGATGGGCGTGCCCGCGTGGAAGGTGATCGGCAGGCACATCCTGCCCCAGTTGTCCTCGCTGCTCATCGCCGACGCCACGGTGAACGTGGCGGTGGCCATCCTGACCGAGGCGTCGCTGAGCTACTTCGGGTTCGGCATCCAGTTGCCGGACGTCTCGCTGGGCACCCTGATCGCCGGCGGCACCGGCTCGGCGGTGACCTTTCCCTGGCTGTTCTTCATTCCCGCCGGTTTCCTGGTGCTGACCGTGCTGGCCATCAACCTGCTCGGCGACGGCCTGCGCGACGCACTGGACGCCAACTCCGGCCGGGCCCACCGGCACCGCCGAAAGAATGCCCGATGAGCGCGCAGCCGGCCGGGCGACCGGCCACCACGGATGAGAAACCGCTGCTGTCGATTTCCGATCTGCGCGTCAGTTTTCCCAGTGAGGACGGGGAAGTGGCCGCGGTGCGCGGGCTGGACCTGACCGTGCGGGCCGGTGAGGTGGTCGGCGTGGTCGGCGAGTCCGGCTCCGGCAAGTCGGTGTCCTCGCTGGCCACCATCGGGCTGCTGCCCGGCCAGGCCCGGGTGTCCGGCTCGATCCGGCTGCGCGACCGCGAACTGATCGGCCTGTCGGACAAGGAGATGTCGCGCATCCGCGGCCGGCGGATCGCCATGGTGTTCCAGGATCCGATGTCCGCGCTGACCCCGGTGTACAAGGTGGGCGACCAGGTGGCCGAGGCGGTGCGCGCGCACGACCGCACCATCGGCCGCGCGGCCGCGGCCAAACGGGCGGTCGAACTCCTCGACCTGGTGGGGATTCCGCGCGCCGCGGACGCGACTCAGGCCTTTCCGCACGAGTTCTCCGGCGGGATGCGCCAGCGGGTGGTGATCGCCATCGCCATCGCCGCCGACCCGGACCTGATCCTGGCCGACGAGCCGACCACCGCGCTGGACGTGACCGTGCAGGCGCAGGTGCTGGACGTGCTGGCCACCGCCCGCGAGGTGACCGGCGCCGGCATTCTGCTGATCACTCACGATCTCGGGGTGGTGGCCGGGTTCGCCGACCGACTGGTGGTGATGTACGCCGGGAAAGCGGTGGAGACCGGGCCGGTGGACCGGGTGTACCGCGCGCCCCGGATGCCCTACACGCTGGGATTGCTCGGATCGGTACCGCGGCTGGACGACGAGGGCCGCCGACCGCTGGTGCCGATCGCCGGCCGCCCGCCCTCGCTGGTCGACCTGCCGCCCGGCTGCCCGTTCGCGCCGCGCTGCCCGGTCGTGGTGGATGCCTGTCACCAGGCCGAACCCGAGCTGGTCGCGGTGTCCGAAGTGGAGAGTCGCACCGACGGGCAGTTCGCCGCCTGCGTGCGGGTGGCCGAGCTGTCCGCGCGGGCCGAGGACAGCGTGGTGTCCACCGCGGTGAAGGTCTTCCAAGCCGGGGAACCGGCCGCGCCCGCACCGGCGGCGGACCGGCCGCGGCGGGCCCCGGTGCTGGAGGTTTCCGGTCTGGTCAAACACTTTCCGGTGACCAAGGGCGCGGTGTTTCGCCGCACGATCGGCACGGTACACGCGGTGGACGGCATCGACTTCGACATCGCCGAGCAGGAAACCCTTGGCCTGGTCGGGGAATCCGGCTGCGGCAAGACCACCGCGCTGATGCAGATCCTGGAGCTGGCCACCCCGCAGGCCGGGTCGGTGCGGCTGTTCGGCGAGGACGTGGCCACCGCCGACCGGGCCACCCGCAACCGGCTGCGCCGGGACATCCAGGTGGTGTTCCAGGACCCGATCGCCTCACTGGACCCGCGGATGCCGATCGGCGACATCATCGCCGAACCATTGCGGCTGCACAAGATCCCCGCGACGCGGGCCCGGGAACGGGTGGCCGAACTGCTGGATCTGGTCGGCCTGAGCCCGGAGCACGCGGTCCGCTATCCCGGCGAGTTCTCCGGCGGGCAGCGGCAGCGGGTCAGCATCGCCCGGGCCCTGGCGTTGGAGCCGAAACTGGTGGTGCTGGACGAACCGGTGTCCGCGCTGGACGTGTCCGTGCAGGCCGGGGTGCTCAACCTGCTGGCCGAGCTGCGCACCCGGCTGGGCCTGTCCTTCCTGTTCGTCTCGCACGACCTGTCGGTGATCCGGCACGTGGCCGACCGGATCGCGGTGATGTACCTGGGCCAGATCGTGGAGCTCGGCGCGGCCGAATCTGTGCTGGCCACCGCCACCCACCCCTACACCCAGGCACTGTTGTCCGCGGTGCCCATCCCCGATCCGGTGGCCGAGCGCAGGCGGGAACGCATCGTGCTGACCGGGGAACGGCCCAGCCCGGCCGATCCGCCATCGGGCTGCCGCTTCCGCACCCGCTGCTTCGTGCACAGCCAGCTGTCCGAAAAGGACAAACGTAAGTGCGTCGAGGTCGCGCCGCCGTTGCTCGAACGCGGTGCCGACCACCAGGCCGCCTGCCATTTTCCGCGGGCGCGCCGGCTGATCTGAAGTCCTAGTCAGGAGGGATCCCAGGGTGAGAAACCGAAAGTTCGTCCCCGCGTTAACCGGCCTGGCACTGACCGGTCTGCTGGCGCTGTCCGCCTGCGGTTCGGGTGCCTCGTCCGGCGGAAACGTGCAGAACAACGAACAACTGGCCAGCAAGACCACCGACATCAACCCACAGGACCCGGCCAACCTGACCGACGGCCACTTCGTCTGGCCGCTGGATGACTACCTGCCGAACTGGAACGGCAACGAGGTCGACGGCAACGACGAGAACGACGTGCCGGTCTACAGCGCGATGCTGCCCCGGCTGTTCCTGGTCCAGCCGGACGGCACGTCCAAGGTCAACCCGGACTACCTGACCTCGGCCACGGTGACCTCGACCAGCCCGCAGGTGATCACCTACGAGTTCAACCCCAAGGCGCACTGGACCGACGGGAAACCTTTGAGCTGGCAGGATCTCAAGGCTCAGTGGCAGGCCATGAACGGCGCCGACCCGGCCTTCCAGACGGCCAGCACCAGCGGTTACGCCGACATCGCCTCGGTCACCCAGGGGAAGTCGGCCACCGAGGCGGTGGTCACCTTCTCCCAGCCCTACGCCGAATGGCAGGGCCTGTTCGCGCACTTCAGCCCGCTGTACCCGCAGTCGGTGAACGCCACGCCGGACTCGTTCAACTCGTCACTGGCCAACGGTCCGACCGAAGCCAGCGCCGGCCCGTTCAAGCTGGGCAGCTTCGACAAGAACAACGGCACCATCACCCTGGTGCGCAACCCCGACTGGTGGGGCGCGAAACCGGTGCTGTCCCAGATCATCTTCCAGGTGGTCAGCCGGGACAACCGGGCCGATGCGTTGCAGAACAACGAGATCAGCCTCGCCCCACTGGGCGCCAGCGCCGATCTGTACCGGCGGGCCCAGGCCATGTCGAACGTGACCATCCACACCGCGGTGGCCGCCAACTTCAACGACGTGTGGTTCGACGGCAAGACCGGAAAACTGCTGTCCGATCAGAAACTGCGGGTGGCGGTGGCCAAGGGCATCAACTCGGTGTCCTTCACCAAGGCCGCGGTCGGCTCCTACATCACCAACCCGGTGCCGATCGGCAATCACATCTACACCCCGGGCTCGAAATACCACGAGGACCACTCCTCGATCCTGGCCTACGACCCGGCCGAGGCGGGCAAGGAAATGGACGCGGACGGCTGGACGCTCGCGCCGGGCGCCAAGTACCGCACCAAGAACGGCGCCGAGCTGGATCTGTCCATTCTGGACAACAGCGACGCCTCGGACTCGCTGGACAAGGAACAGAACACCCTGCTGATCAACCAGCTGGCCGCGATCGGCATCAAGGCCACGGTGAACCTGGTTCCCTCGGCCCAGTTCGCCACTCTGGAGGACAAGTTCAACTGGGATCTGCAGATGAACGGGTGGCTGGTCTCACCGTTCCCGATCAGCCGCACCGCCGGGCACTACACGCTCAACGGGGACAACCCCAGCAACTACGAGCAGATCGGCAACGCCACCATCAACAACCTGTACGCCCAGGCCAACGGCACCCTGGACGACACGGCGCGGGCCAAGCTGGGCAACGAGATCGACACCCAGCTGTGGCAGGAGGCCATCGACGTGCCGCTGTTCCAGTCGCCCGGCGTGGTGATCACCAACAAGTACCTGGCCAACATGGGCGCGTTCGGCTTCTCCGACGCCGACTACACGCGCATCGGCTTCGTCAAGCACTGAGGAACGTCAAGCACCGAGGTACGTCAGGCACCGAAATTCGTCGAGCACTGAGGAACATCAAGCACTGAGGAACGGCCGAGTTCGGATGAGAGTCGCCCGGCACGTCGCGATCACCACCGCGTTGGTGGTCGCGACGTGCCTTGTCGTCGGCGGCTGCTGCGAGTACTCCCTTGATCAATCCGTGGCCCGCCTGCCGCACCTGACCGGTCCGGCCGCCGTGGACACCGTGGTCAGCGCGGAGCGGGCCCAGGTCGGCCTGCTGCTCACCGGGCTGATCCTGCTGGTGGTGCTGCCGGCCGTGGCCGCGCAGGCGATTGCGCTGCGCCGGGCGGCTCGCCGGCCCGGGAAACCGGTGCGGATACGGCCGGTACGGATCGGCCGCGGACTGGGCTCGAGATGGTGGCTGGAGACCGAGACCACCCCGCGCACCTGGTACCCGGTGCACTTCCACCCAGCGCTGCTGGAACTGCCCGCCCCGGTGGAGCTGTGCCGCCATGGCACGCGCCTGGCCGCCTTCACCCATCCGGGACGAAGCGACACCCTCACCCCTCCGGGACGAAGCGACACCGTCACCCGTCCGGAGCGAACTGCGGCGTCCACCCTTTCGGGGCGAACGGACACGTTCACTCATCCGGGACGAAGCGCGGCGCTCACCCGTCCGGGACAAGGTGACCCGATCTACCCGTCCGGGTTGGCCCGCCGCACTCCGCCCCGCGGCCGCCGCACCGACAGCCCGGCCCAGCCCGACGACCACGCCGCCGACCGGGCCCGCGACGCGGCCCGGCTGCGCAGGCAGTTCCGGGTGGACGCGGTCCGGGTGGTCCCCGCCCCGTTCGTCGGACTGATCTGGGTCTACCTCGACGGCGGCGGCGGGACCGAATGGCTGGCCGCCACCGCGCTGACCGCCGCCCTCGGCCTGTGGTGGGCCGCACTGCGCGGCTCCGACCCGAGCTGAGCCCGAGACCGCGGCCGTCCGCCCGGACGTGACGGCGACCACGCGGGCCGACCTGCGAGACTGGAACCCGTGAGCAGCAACGGCACGACGACGCACGCCAGCACCACGGCCACCGCGACCTCGGCCGCCCTGTTCGAGCGGGCGACCGCGGTCATCCCCGGCGGGGTCAACTCACCGGTCCGGGCCTTTCACTCGGTCGGGGGGACCCCGCGGTTCATGGTGTCCGGCTCCGGGCCCTACCTGACCGACGCGGACGGCAACCGCTACGTGGACCTGGTCAGCTCGTGGGGCCCGATGATCCTGGGCCACGCCCACCCGGCGGTGGTCGAGGCCACCGAGCGGGCCGCCCGGCACGGCCTGTCCTTCGGCACCCCGACCGAGGGCGAGATCGAACTCGCCGAGGAGATCAGCAACCGGGTCGAGCCGGTCAAACGGGTCCGGCTGGTCAACTCCGGCACCGAGGCCACCATGAGCGCCATCCGGCTGGCCCGCGGCTTCACCGGCCGCAGCCGGGTGATCAAGTTCGCCGGCTGCTACCACGGCCACGTGGACGCGCTGCTGGCCGACGCCGGTTCCGGCGTGGCCACCCTGGGCCTGCCCACCTCGCCCGGGGTCACCGGCGCCCAGGCCGCCGACACGATCGTGTTGCCCTACAACGACCTGGACGCGGTGCGGGCAGCGTTCACCGCCGACCCGACCGGCATCGCCTGTGTGATCACCGAGGCCGCCGCGGGCAACATGGGCGCGGTCGCCCCGCACGAGGGGTTCAACGCCGGACTGCGCGAGATCACCGCCGCGCACGGCGCGCTGCTGATCATGGACGAGGTGATGACCGGCTTCCGCGTCTCCGCCGCCGGTTGGTACGGCCTGGAGGGCGTGCCCGGTGACCTTTACACCTTCGGCAAGGTGATGTCCGGCGGGCTGCCCGCGGCCGCGTTCGGCGGCCGGGCCGACGTGATGTCCCGGCTGGCCCCGGAGGGCCCGGTCTACCAGGCCGGGACCCTGTCGGGGAACCCGGTCGCGGTGGCCGCCGGGCTGACCAGCCTGCGGCACGCCGACGCAGGCGTCTACCGGGCGCTGGACGCCAACGCCACCCGGCTGGGTGACGCCTTCGGCGCCGCGCTGACCAAGGCCGGGGTGCCGCACCGGGTGCAGTACGCGGGCAACCTGGTCAGCGTGTTCTTCACCGACACCCCGGTGACCGACTACGTCACCGCCAAGGCCACCCAGACATGGCGCTTCCCGGCCTTCTTCCACGCCCTGCTCGAGCGCGGCGTGTACGGCCCGCCCAGCCCGTACGAGGCGTGGTTCGTCAACGCCGCGATGGACGACGCGGCGTTCGAGATCATCGAGGCGGCGCTGCCGCCCGCGGCGGAGGCGGCGGCCGCGGCGAGCAAGGAGCAGGCGTGACCACCAAGACCCTCGTGCATCTGGTCCGGCACGGCGAGGTGCACAACCCGGATCACGTGCTCTACGGCCGGCTGCCCGGCTACAAACTGTCCGACCGGGGCCAGCAGCAGGCCCTCGTGGTGGCCGAGCACCTGCGCGGCCGCGACGTGGTGCACGCGGTCTCCTCGCCGCTGGACCGGGCCCAGCAGACCATCGCGCCGATCGCCGCGTCGCACCGGATCGACCCGGAGATCGACGAGAACCTGATCGAGGCGGCCAACATCTTCGAGGGCAAGCGGGTCGCGGTCGGCGACGGCGCGCTGCGGGATCCGCGCAACTGGCCGATCCTGATCAACCCGTTCAAACCCTCCTGGGGCGAGCCGTACCTGGACATCGCGCACCGCATGCTGGGCGCGCTGTACCGGGCCCGGGCGGCGGCCGAGGGGCACGAGGCGGTGTGCGTGTCGCACCAGCTGCCGATCTGGACGCTGCGCCGGTTCTGCGAGGGCCACCGGCTCTGGCACGACCCGCGCAAGCGGCAGTGCTCGCTGGCCTCGCTGACCTCGTTCGAGTTCGCCGACGAGAAACTGGTCGGCGTGCGCTACGCCGACCCGGTCGGCGCGACCAACGCGCGGGTGAACGGGGCATGAGGCGGTTCCTGGCCCTCGGGATGGTGGCGGCGGCGCTGGTGGCCGGCTGCACCAGCACGCACGACGCGGTCTCGCAGAGCGGCACCTACGCGTTCGTCTCGCCCGGCGGCAAGACCCAGCTGTTCTACCCGGTGGCCGAGCGCAAGCCGCTGGCCCCGGTGTCCGGCGAGAACCTGGCCAAGCAGAACACCCAGCTGCAGGTCTCCGACTACCCGAACACGGTCGTGGTGCTCAACATCTGGGGCCAGTGGTGCGGGCCGTGCCGCAGCGAGTCGCCCGATCTGGCGCAGGCCTACAACCAGACCAAGGCGCTGGGCGTGCAGTTCGTCGGCCTCGACGAGCGGGACGAGCGCCAGGCCGCGCTGGATTTCATGCAGAACAACCAGATCGGCTATCCGTCGATCTACGACCCGTCCGGCCGGGCCATGCTGGCGCTGCAGGGCTTCCCGCGCACCGCGGTGCCCTCCACGCTGATCCTGGACCGCCAGCACCGGGTGGCGGCGGTGTACATCGGCAGGGTGTACGCGGGCACGCTGCTGCCGGAAATCCAGAAAGTGGCCGCGGAAAAAACGCCGTAGCGCATGAATCCGGCCGCCCTCGGTTATGCCTTTGTGAAGTGGCGTTCGGGCTGGTGTGACGCAGAGCGCCCGAGGGCCAGGGCGGTGCACGGGGCACTGCGGGCGCTGCCTAGTCTCGTTGTCGTGAATCCCACCGAGCTGGCGGAATCGGGGCCATTGCTCCTGGCCTCGGTCGTCGCGCTGGCCGCCGGTGCGGTGTCCTTCGCCTCCCCGTGCGTGGTGCCGCTGGTGCCCGGCTACCTGGCCTATCTGGCCGGCCTGGTCGGCGCCGAATCCCCCGCGGTGACCAAAGAGGAACCCACCCGCACCGGGCGGTGGCGGGTCACCGGAGCCGCGCTGCTGTTCGTGGTCGGATTCACCGTGGTGTTCGGCGCGGGCTCGCTGCTGGTGCTCGGCCTGTCCGACACCCTGCTGGCCGACGCCCTGGTGCTGCAACGCATCGGCGGCGTGCTCACCATCCTGATGGCCCTGGTGTTCATCGGCCTGGTGCCTGCCATGCAGCGCGAGGTCCGGCTGCACACCTCCCCGCGCGCCGGGCTGATCGGCGCACCCATCCTCGGCGCGGTGTTCGCGCTGGGCTGGACCCCCTGCCTCGGTCCCACCCTCACCGGTGTGATGTCGGTCGCGGCCAGCACCGAGGCCGGTTCGCAGACCGTCCGCGGGGTGCTGCTCATCCTCGCCTACTGCGTGGGCCTCGGCGTGCCGTTCGTGCTGCTGGCACTGGGCGCGCGCTGGGCGGTGCGGGCCACCGGCTGGCTGCGCGCGCACATCCGCGGCGTGCAGCTGACCGGCGGCGTGCTGCTGCTGGCCGTCGGCGTGCTGCTGGTCACCGGAGCGTGGGGGGACCTGATCGACTGGCTGCGGGACACCGTGGCCACGAATGCGAGCTCACCGATATGACGATCGTGGACGAGCCGACGGTCACCGCGGACGAACCGACGCCCCCGCCCAAGCCGGGGTGGCTGCGGGCGGCCCTGGCCTTCCTGCGCAACGCCTGGCGCGGACTGACCGCCATGCGCACCGCGCTGGTGCTGCTGTTCCTGCTCGCGCTGGGCGCGCTGCCCGGTGCGCTGCTGCCGCAGCGGGATCTCAACCCGAACAACGTGGTCACCTACATCAGCCAGCACGGCTGGTGGGGCCGGCTGCTGGACAAGCTGCAGTTCTTCTCGGTGTACTCCAGCGTCTGGTTCGCCTCGGTCTACGTGCTGCTGTTCGTGTCGCTGGTCGGCTGCCTGCTGCCGCGCGCCTTCGAGTACACCAAGCAGCTGCGGGCCAAGCCGGTGATCACCCCGCGCAACCTGGCCCGGCTGCCGCACCACAGTAAGTCCGAAGTGGACGGTGCAGCCGAGGACGTGCTGACCGCGGTGGACGGCGAACTGAAGGGCTGGCGGCGCATCCGGCGCGAGGAATCCGCGGGCGTGCACACCATTTCCGCCGAGAAGGGATTCGTCCGCGAGTTCGGCAACCTGGTGTTCCACTACGCCATGGTCGGGCTGATCGTGGCCTTCGCCCTCGGCAAGCTCTTCTCCTACACCGGCCAGGTCATCGTGATGGCCAACGGCTCGACCTGGTGCAACTCCGGCGTGCTGCAGTACGACTCGTTCACCCCGGGCCTGCGGGTGGACGGTACCGACCTGGACCCGTTCTGCCTGAAGATCAACGACTTCGCCGCCGGGTACCTGCCGGACAACCAGCCGATCAGCTACAACTCCGACATCGAGTACCAGTCCGGCTCGAACCTGGCCTCGGACACCTGGGTGCCCTATGACCTGAAGGAGAACTCACCGCTGCGCACCGCGGGCGACCGGGTCTACCTGATCAGCCACGGCTACGCGCCGCAGTTCACCGTCACCTTCCCCGACGGCCAGGTGCGCACCGGCGTCATCCAGTGGAAGCCGGACGACAACTCCACCTACCTGTCCGAGGGCGCCACCAAGTTCGACCCGCCCGACACCACCGACCCCGACCAGCTCGCCAAGAAGCAGCTGGCCGTCACCGGCCTGTTCGCGCCGACCGCGGTGATGTCCGGCGGGCTGATCTCCTCCACCAGCCCGGCGCTGACCGACCCCGAGGTGTCGGCCGACATCTACCAGGGCGACCTGGGCGAGGACGCGGGCACCGGCCAGTCGATCTTCACCATCGACCAGAACATGGTGACCGAGGGCAAGCTCGACAAGGTCGCCAGCGCCAACTTGAAGCCGGGCCAGAGCACAACTCTCAAGGACGGCACCAGGATCCGGTTCGACAACGTGCAGCAGTGGGTCGACCTGCAGGTCGCGCACGACCCCACGCAGGACTACGTGCTGCTGTTCGCGGTGCTCATGCTGCTGGGCCTGATCACCTCGCTGACCGTGAAACGGCGCCGCATCTGGGTCCGGGTCACCCCAGCTGACCAGGGCCCCGGCGCCGGACGTACGGTGGTCGAGATCGGCGGCCTGGCCCGCACCGATCAGGCCGGTTACGGCGAGGAATTCGGCAAACTCTCCGCGCGGCTGACCGACGCGGCGCGGGCCCCCGGTCGGAAGGACGACTGATGCCGGTCAACGAGCAGATCGCCCAGTACAGCAACTGGGCCTACACCAGCGCCGTGGCGGTCTACGTGCTGGCGATGTTCCTCTACCTCGGGGAACAGGTGTTCAGCCGCACCCGGGCCAAGTCCGAGATGGCCGAGATGGCCGAGGCCAGGGAACTGGTCGGCGCGGGCGGCGGCGGGATCAGCATCGTCGAGCCGGGCGACCCGGTGGACACCGGCAGGCCCGGCGACCGGCCGCTGTCCGAGCGGCTGGGCCGGATGGCCGTGGCGCTGACCGTGCTGGGCCTGGTGGTGCACCTGCTGTCCATCGTGCTGCGCGGGGTGTCCGTGCACCGCTGGCCGCTGGGCAACATCTACGAGTTCATGTCGTTCTTCTCGCTGATCGCGATCTCGGCGATGCTGGTGATGTTCCGCCGTTTCCCGATCCGGCGCCTCGGCGCGTTCGTGCTGCTGCCGGTGCTGATCCTGATGTTCCTGGGCGGCACCGTGCTCTACGCCCAGGCCGAGCCGGTGCAGCCCGCGCTGCAGTCGTACTGGCTGGTCATCCACGTCACCGTGGTGTCCACCGCCAGCGGCATCCTGCTGGTGCCCGGCGTGTCCAGCCTGATGTACCTGATCCGCGGCGCCCACGACCGCAACCCCAGCCGGTTCGCCCGGTTCGCGCCCAAGCTGCCCACCGCGGCCACGCTGGACCGGCTGGCCTACCGCACCACCATCTTCGGCTTCCCGCTGTTCACCTTCGGCGTGATCTGCGGAGCCATCTGGGCCGAGTCGGCCTGGGGCCGGTTCTGGGGCTGGGACCCCAAGGAGACGACCTCGTTCGTGGCCTGGGTGGTCTACGCGGCCTACCTGCATTCCCGGGCGACCGCGGGGTGGCGCGGCAACCGCGCGGCGATCATCAACATCGTCGGCCTGGCCGTGATGATCTTCAACCTGTTCTTCGTCAACTTCGTCGACACGGGTCTGCACTCGTACGCCGGAGTGGGCAGCTGACCAGGCCGAGCCCCGTGTCGACCTGGGCCGCCCGGACGACTACCGTCACAGTCATTCGGGCGGGATCCATCTGCGACGGGGAGGACTCCAGCGGTGACAGGACGCTACGAGGAGCCCACACCACGGTATGACGCTCCGTGGAATTCGCCGAGCGAGCCGACGGCGGAGGGTAACCACTCGGCGTCGAGCGTCCCGGCGCAGGAAGGGCCCGTCACCGGCGCACACGCCGCCCCGGAGCCGCAGTACACCGACCCGACGCCCTCGGGTGAGCAGCCCGTCCAGCCGGCTCCGAACGGCTTCAGCCAAGGGCCCCGACCGGAGGCCACCGGCAGCCACCAGGAGGAAGCGGGCACCCAGTACATCCAGCCCAATCCCCAGTACTACGACCCGAACGCCTCGGGCGGGTTCCCGGCGCAGCCGCAACCACAGCAGCCGCCCCAGTTCTACGACCCGAACACCGGCCAGCCGGTGCCTGCACCGCCGGTGCCCTTCCCGTTCGAGCAGCAGTACCCGCCGGGTGGCCCGGCCCAGCCGCCGCCCCCGCCCGGTTATGCCGCGCCCGGCCCGTACGGGCCCCCGGGTGACCTGTCCCGGCAGGCCCAGGCAGCTGTGCACGACCTGTCCTCGGCGCAGCTGATCCGGCAGACCAAGCGGCCACCGCAGAGCGGCTGGCGCAAGGCGCTTTACCAGGTCAGCGCCCATTCCATCAATCTCGGCGAGAGCACCGCGGACGTGCATCGACGGGAGCTGATCGCGCGCATCAACCAGCCGCTGCGGGGTTGTTACAAGATCGCAATGCTCAGTCTGAAGGGTGGCGTCGGCAAGACCACCGCCACGACCACGCTGGGCTCGACCTTCTCCTCGCTGCGCGGCGACCGGGTGGTGGCGGTCGACGCCAACCCCGACCGCGGCACGCTGTCGTCCAAGATCCCGCTGGAGACCACCGCCACCGTGCGGCACCTGCTGCGCGACGCCGACCGGATCACCCGCTACAGCGACATCCGCGCGTACACCTCGCAGGGCCCGAGCCGGCTTGAGGTGCTGGCCAGCGAGCAGGACCCGGCGGTGTCCGAGGCGTTCAGCGAGGACGACTACCGGCGCACCATCGACCTGCTGGAGCACTTCTACAACGTGGTGCTCACCGACTGCGGCACCGGCCTGATGCACTCGGCCATGAAGGGCGTGCTTGACCTGGCCGACTCGCTGGTCATCGTGTCCTCCGGCTCGGTCGACGGCGCCCGCAGCGCCTCGGCCACCCTGGACTGGCTGGACGCGCACGGCTACCACGACCTGGTGGCCCGGTCGGTGGCCGTGATCAACTCGGTGCGCCCCCGCTCCGGCGCGGTCGACCTGGACAAACTGGCCGAGCACTTCGGTTCCCGGTGCCGCGCGGTGTGCCGGATCCCGTTCGACCCGCACCTGGAGGAGGGCGCGGAGATCGAACTGGAGCGGCTGGCCCCGGCCACCCGGCTGGCCCTGCTCGAACTGGGTGCCACGGTCGCCGACGACTTCCCCAACGACCTGACCCGCCGCTGACCCACGGATCGCGGCCCGCGGTGACCGCCCGCGCCGAACCGGCCGACCCACCCGGTGCGGAGTCGGCGCAGCTTCGCGCGACGACCATGGAGCCGAACATCTTCGGCCTGGTCAGGGCGGCGGTCGGCGGGTTCGCCCCGCTGGTGATGCGGCTGGGCTGGTGATGCGGCTGGCCATCATCCGCGCGGCGCTGCTGGTGGCCTTCCAACCGGAACGGTCCCGATCATGACCGGGAAGAAACCGGCTCGGGCTGCCACCGGGCGGCGCCGGAAGCGGCAGCCCGGGAATCGGAAGCCGGCGCCGAGGGGTCGGCAACCGCGGGCGATTCCTCCGCAGACCGCAATCCGGCCACAGCAATCCGGCCACCGCCGCCGGAAATGTCGAACCGGCGGGAGAGATCGCCGGGCGAGGGCGTTCAGTCGGCGTCGCCGGGACGGTCGTCGCCGCCCTGGTTCTGCTCACCCAGCCGGCGCAGGAAGTCCGGGTCGTCATCCGGCGCGGTCAACCGCCGGTTCGCACCGGCGCCGACCCGGACGGGGGCGAATGCCCGCCAGAGCAGGGCAACAACGGTCGCCAGTCCGATCGCGGCGAGCAGGTACAGCATGGGCGTCACCGTTCTTCGTTTTCCAGCCCCGGAGCGGGGCGTCGACCTCCCGGTCCACGCTAACCCGTCCGGGGTAGACACGCACCGAGTTCGTGACAGCCGGTCACCAACCGGCGGGTGCGAGTCGGTGAGATCAGGCGCCGCGAACCGGCTCGCTGGCCTCCGTGGTGAGCTCGGCGAGGAGCGTCTTCACCTCGGATTCGCGGAACCGGCGATGCCCGCCCGGGGTGCGGATGGAACCGATCCGGCCGGCCGTCGCCCACCGGGTCACGGTCTTGGGGTCGACCCGGAACAGCGTGGCCACCTCGCCGGGAGTGAGCAGTCGCTCGCCGACCTGAGCACGGGGCTGCGCTATGGATGAGGTCACTTCGTCCTCCTTGCGGGTGGATCCAGGTACTCGGCAAGATCCGGCGTACCGGTCGCATAGTGCCATCTCGCCCTCCGGGTACTCGAACGCTAGTCTGATAGTAAAGAGTAAGTAAGGGACAAATCGGAACGTTCATCCCACCGAGTGATGGCCTTCCAACACTCCCCGTAATCAACCCGGCGGCCCCGAAACGGGCGCGAAGCCGCCGAGTAACCTCGGTTGACGTGCGGGAAGCCCACGACCACCAGACCGTCGACACCGACGAGCAGCCGCCGTCGACGCGGAACACCGCGGCCGAGCCCCAACCGGCCGCGACCCTGCCGACGCCGCCGGCCAACCTGGGTCGCGATCTGGTTCTTTACTCTTTGGCCCGGTTCGGCATCATCGCCGTGATCGCGGTGGTGCTGGCGCTGGTCGGGGTGCCAGTGCTGATCGGCATCCTGGTCGGCCTGATCCTCGGTTTCCCGCTGTCCATGCTGCTGATGCGACCGTGGCACAACCGCGTGTCCGCCGGCCTGGCCATCCGGGCCGAGGCCCGGCGGCAGCAGCGGGCACACCTCCGGGCCGAGCTCCGCGGTGAACTGGACGACTCCGGCTCGGCGGACTCTCTGGCAGCGGATTCCCCGGCAGCAGATTCCCAGGCAGCGGACGCCACGGCAGCGGACGCCACGCCCGCGGATTCGGTGCCCGCGGACCCGGCGACCACGGAATCGGTGCCCACGGAATCGGCCGCCGAGCAAGCCGGCGGTCCGGCCGCCGGAAAGGCCGACTCCGGCCCCGGTTCCGACCCCGACCGCAGCTCCGGCCCCGACCGCGCATGAGCCACCTCGATCGCTGCTCGGATGCCACCCGAAAATGGGTGTGCGAGGCGGTCCGCATCATCGAAGCGGACGCCAACCGCAGCGCCGACACCCATCTGATTCCCTTTCCGCTGCCCGCGAAATGGGGTATCGATCTCTACCTCAAAGACGAATCGACCCACCCCACCGGTTCCCTGAAGCACCGCCTGGCCCGGTCGCTTTTCCTGTACTCGATCTGCAATGGCTGGGTGACCGAAGGAACCCCGGTGATCGAGGCGAGCTCAGGCTCGACCGCGGTATCGGAGGCCTACTTCGCCCGCATGCTCGGCCTGCCGTTCATCGCCGTGATGCCCCGCTCGACCAGCAGGGAAAAGACCGAGCTGATCGAACGCCAGGGCGGCAAATGCCACTACGTCGACCAGCCGTCGGCTATTTACACCGAATCTCGGCGCCTGGCCGAAGAACTCGACGGCCATTTCATGGACCAGTTCACCCACGCCGAGCGGGCGACGGACTGGCGCGGCAACAACAACATCGCCGAATCGATCTTCGAGCAGTTGTCGCTGGAACCGAACCCCATTCCGGAATGGGTCGTGGTCGGCGCGGGAACGGGCGGCACGAGCGCCACAATCGGCCGCTACATCCGTTACCGTCGCCTCAACACGAAACTGGCCGTGGTCGACCCGGAACATTCGGTTTTCTACAACGCCTGGCGGGACAGCACGCCCGGCCTCACCGGTGATCGCGGTTCCCTCATCGAGGGCATCGGCCGTCCGAGGGTCGAACCGTCGTTCGTCGGCCAGGTCATCGACCGCATGATCAAGGTTCCCGACGCGGCGTCGATCGCCACCATCCGCCACGTCGAGCAGGTCCTCGGCCGGCGGGTCGGCGGTTCCACCGGCACCAACCTCTGGGGCGCGTTCGGACTGGTGGCCGAGCTACTGGCCGAGGGGCGGCGGGGCAGCGTCGTCACCCTGCTGTGCGACGGCGGCGAGCGCTACGCCCACACCTACTACGACGACGCCTGGGTGGCCGACCACGGCATGAACCTCGAGGCCGCCACGAAGACACTGGCCCACTTCGCCACCACCGGCGAGTGGCCGTCCTGACCCCGGCGTCCTGACCCCGGCGTCCTGATGGCAACCTCCCGGGCGTTCAGCCGAAGGCCAGCGCCACAGCCGTGGCCCCGGCCCAGATCAACATCGCGAAACCGGTGTCGCGGAGAACGGGAATCAACGCCCGGCCGTCCGCCCCGGACCGAATTTGCCGCACACAACGCACCGCCAGCGGCGCGGCCAGGAACCCGACCAGCACCCACGGGTCGAGTGCGGCCACCAGCACGCTGATCAGCAGCGGCGTGATCACCAGTATCCGGTAGAGCACCCGGGTGTTGGAGTCGCCAAGCCGGACCGCGAGGGTCTTCTTGTTGGTCTCCCGGTCGGTCGGAATGTCCCGCAGGTTGTTGGCCACCAGCACCGCGGCCGAGAACGCGCCGACCCCGATCGCCCCGCCGACCCCGGCCCAGCTCACCCGACCCGACTGCACGTACTGCGTCCCCAGCACCGCGGTGAGCCCGAAAAACAGGAAAACGGCGATCTCACCAAAGCCGGAGTAGCCGTAAGGACGCTTCCCGCCGGTGTAGAACCAGGCCCCCAGCACGCAGAGCGCGCCGATCGCGATCAACCACCAACGCCCGTACAGCGCGACCAGCGCCACACCCGCCACACAGGCGAGCCCGAAACACCCGAAGGCGACGGCCCGCACCAGCTTCGGCGGCACCAGCCCGGAGCCGACCAGCCGCAGCGGTCCGACCCGCTGATCATCGGTGCCCCGGATGCCGTCGGAGTAGTCGTTGGCGAAGTTGACCCCGATGATCAGGCCGAGCGCGACAACCAGCGCGAGCAGCGACCCCCACCAGGCGAACCGACCGATCGCCGCCGCCGCTCCCGCCCCGACCAGCACGGGCGCGATCGCATTCGGCAGCGTGCGCGGCCGCGCACCCTCCACCCACTGTCCGACTGTTGCCATAACACCCATTTTCGGGCATCGCCTCACCCGATCGACACAAACCACCCCCTTCACCCCGCCCGAGTGACAAGCCCCACTAAATCCTTCGCCAACCAGCCCCGCGCTGAGGCCGCAGCCGACGCCCGGCGCTCCGCTCGACGCAACCCCCGCTCATCACCACGAACAGGCGACACCGATTGCCACCCCGGCAATCCAGCTCCGGCCCCACTCACCGGCGCGCCCGCAAAACCGCCCACGCGGAGCCGCGCCGGGGCCCCGCCGCCAACTCACTCCGGCTCACTCCGGCTCACTCCGGCGATGCCGCCGATGCCGCCCATGCCGCCGCCCACCCGATCGATACAAACGCCGTCGTCCACCCGACCGAGTGAGGGCCCGCTCAACCGAGCAGCGCCCCCCATCACTCAGCTCAGCAGGTCCCTTACCGCCGCGCGGTCGATCTTCCCCGGCCCCCGTAGCGGCAGCTCCCGCACGAACCCGATCCGCTTGGGCACCGCGGCCCGCCCCAACTCGGCCCGCACCGCATCCCGCAACACATCCTCGGACGGTCCCACCGGCTCGCCGACCCCACCGCCACCAGCCCCACCGTCGCCAGCCGTACCGCCGACACGCTCCAGAGGAACCACGGCGGCCACGACCGCCTGCCCCCACCGCTCATCCGGCACCCCGACCACGCACGCCTCGCGCACCCCGGCCACCGCCCCCAGCGCCCGCTCCACCAGCACCGGCGCGACCTTCACCCCACCGGTGTTGATCAGATCATCGGTCCGGCCCAGGATCTCCAGCCGCCCGTCGGCATGCCGCACCCCGGCGTCCCCGGTGACGAACCAGCCGTCCACGAACGCGGCCGCGGTCAGCTCCGGCGCCCGCCGATACCCATTCGCCAGCACCGGCCCGGAGATCTCCACCCGACCGGCGTCGCCGGCCAGCCGAACCCGCACCCCGTCCAGCGGCATTCCGTCGTACACGCAGCCGCTGGCCGTCTCGCTCATCCCGTACGCGCGCACCACCCGCACGCCCGCGTCCGCCGCCCGGTCACCCAACTGGGTGGACAGCGCGGCCGCCCCGATGATCACGGCGTCGAACTGGCACAGCGCGGCCAGCCCCGCCCCGCCCTCGTCCAGCAGCTGCCGCAGCTGGGTCGGCACCATCGCGGTGTACCAGGGCCCGGAGCCGGTCAGCACCGGAGCGGCGGCCGCGGCGAAGGAATCCGCGCGAAACGATTTCGACAGATCGACCACACCCGGCACGGTGCCCGCACGCAGCGACCGCACCAGCACCTGCAGCCCACCCACGTACTGCACGGGCGTGGCCACCAGCCACCGGCCGGGCCCGCCGAGCCTCGTGTGGGTGGCGTCGGCCGAGGCGACCAGGGCGCCGGCCGACAGCAGCACGCCCTTGGCCGCGCCGGTCGATCCGGAGGTGGCCACGATCACCGCCGTGTCCGGCTCGAGCGGCTGATCAGGGGCGATGCCCGCGCGCAACCGGTCCAACCGCGGATTGGCGGCGTCCAGCGGCAGCACGGCGGGGCCGCCGTCGAGTGCGTCGGTGAGCGCCTCGGTCAGCTCGGCGACCCCGGGTGGGCGACCGTCGAGCAGAACTTCACGCATGGTCACAGTCATCGGCTCAGAAGTACCAGGGGAAGCTCGACCAGTCCGGTGCGCGCTTGCCAAGGAACGCGTCCCGGCCCTCGACCGCTTCGTCGGTCATGTACGCCAACCGGGTGGCCTCGCCGGCGAACACCTGCTGCCCGACCAGGCCGTCGTCGATCAGGTTGAACGCGTACTTGAGCATCCGCTGCGCGGTCGGGGACTTGCCGTTGATCTCCCGCGCCCAACCCAGCGCGGTCGCCTCCAGCTCCGCGTGCGGCACCACCTCGTTGACCGCACCCATCCGGTGGGCCTGCTCGGCCGAGTAGTCCCGGCCGAGGAAGAAGATCTCCCGGGCGAACTTCTGCCCGACCTGCCGGGCCAGATACGCCGAGCCGAACCCGCCGTCGAAGCTGCCCACGTCGGCGTCGGTCTGCTTGAACCGCGCGTGCTCGGCGCTGGCCAGGGTCAGATCGCAGGTCACGTGCAGGCTGTGCCCGCCACCGGCTGCCCACCCGGGCACCACCGCGATGACCACCTTCGGCATGAACCGGATCAGCCGCTGGCACTCCAGGATGTGCAACCGCCCCGCGCGCGCCGGATCGATCGTCTCGGCGGTCTCGCCCTCGGCGTACTGGTAGCCCGACCGGCCGCGAATCCGCTGGTCACCGCCGGAGCAGAAGGCCCAGCCGCCGTCCCTGGGCGAGGGCCCGTTGCCGGTGAGCAGCACGCACCCCACGTCCGAGGACATCCGCGCGTGGTCCAGTGCCCGGTACAGCTCGTCCACCGTGTGCGGGCGGAACGCGTTGCGCACCTCGGGCCGGTCGAAGGCGATGCGCACGGTGCCCTGATCGACCGCACGGTGATAGGTGATGTCGGTGAACTCGAACCCCGGCACCTCCCGCCAGGCCTCGGGATCGAACAGCTCGGACACGGTGTGCTCAGAAGGCGCTGCCACAGGTTGAGAGGATATGCGCCATGAATCCGTCGACGGCGCAGGCCACCGTGGTGGCCGATGAGCTGGTCCGAGCCGGCCTGCGGCATGTGGTGGTGTGCCCCGGCTCACGCAACGCCCCGCTGTCGATGGCGTTGCACGCGCTGGCCGAGGCCGGGCGGGTGGCACTGCACGTCCGGATCGACGAGCGGTCGGCCGGGTTCCTCGCGCTCGGCCTGGCCAAGGGCCTGCGCGGGGTGGATCGATCGGGTGACGGACTGGCCGGGGTGCTGTGCACCTCGGGCACGGCGGTGGCCAACCTGCACCCGGCCGTGCTGGAGGCGCACCACTCCGGCACTCCGCTGCTGGTGCTCACCGCCGACCGGCCGGCCGAGCTGCTGGGCACCGGGGCGAACCAGACCATCGCCCAGCGCGGCCTGTTCGGCGCGGCCGCCGAATACGTGGAGATGCCGGTGGCGCAACGGAAACCGGGCGGGAACGCGGCCTGGCGGGGGACGGTCTGCCGGGCGGCGGCGCTGACCGAGGCGGGCGGCCCGGTGCAGCTGAACCTGCCCTTCGCCGAACCGCTGGTGCCCGACGGCGACCCGGACTGGCCGCACTCCCTGGCCGGTCGCCCGATCGGTGCCTGGACCGCGCGTCGCCCCGATCGGGTCAGCCACTCGGCCGGGGAGCCGGTGACCGATCTCGGGCCACGCACCCTGATCGTGGTCGGCGCGGACCGGCCGGACCGGATCGCCGCCGCGGCCGAGCTGGCCAGGGTGGCCGGATGGCCGGTGATCGCCGAGCCGACCGAGTCGGCGACGGTCCTGGCCGCGGACGGGCCCCTCATTCGGCACGGATCGCTGCTGCTCAACTCGGGTGAGCTGGCCGAGCGGCTGCGGCCGGACGCGGTGGTGGTGGTCGGGCGGCCGACGCTCTCCCGTGGCGTCGGACGGCTGACCCGCGAGACGCCGGTGGTCTACGCGGTCGGCGATGTTCCACAGTGGACTGACCCGGGCCACGTCGCGACAACCGCTGCATCCTGGCTCAGCGCAGGCGATGTCACTGTATCCACAAGGGACAGTAACTGGCTGGACGCGTGGCGGCGGGCGGACGCGGCGGCCGGCACCGCGCTGGACAAGCTGCTGGCCGAGCAGTCCTGGCCGGTGGGCCCGCAGGTGGTCGGTGAGCTGCTGGATGCGCTACCGCCGGAGGCGGTGCTGTTCCTGGGTTCGTCGAATCCGATCCGGTTCGTCGACCTGCTGGGACGGACGCGGCCGGACGTGTGGGTGACGGCGAATCGCGGGGTCGCGGGCATCGACGGCAGCGTGTCCACCGCGGCCGGGCTCACCCTGGCGATGGACAGACCCGGTTACGCACTACTGGGTGACCTCACGTTCCTGCACGATGTGAACGGCCTGCTGGCCGGCCCGGCCGAACGACGCCCCGACCTCACGATCGTGGTACTCAACGACGACGGCGGCGGCATCTTTTCCCTGCTGGAACAGGGCGCGCCGGAACACGCGAGCAGCTTCGAACGAGTCTTCGGCACGCCGCACGGCGCCGACCTCGCGGCCCTGTGCGCCGGATATCACGTGCCGTACACCCGCTGCGGCACGCCGGAGGAGCTCCGGCAAGCGTTTGCGGCCCAGCCCACGGCCCCGGCCCAGCCCAAGACCCGGACCCAGCGACGGTCCGGCCCGCGGCTGATCGAGGTCCGCACCCACCGGGCCGATCTGCGCGACTGGGATTCCGCCATCCGCGCCGCCATTTCCACCGGGACAACCGACCCCGGCTGATCACCCGGACGAGTGGTTCACTCGAACGCGCGGTTCCCCGGCCCACGCCGGGGAGCTAACGCGCGGTTCCCCGGCCCACACCGGGGAGCTACTGCAGCGGAAGGCGAACCCGGAACGTCGTACCGACGCCGATCTGGGTGTCCACCTCCACCTGCCCGCCGTGCGCGGCCACCAGCGCGGCGACGATGGCCAGCCCCAGCCCGGTGCCGCCGCTGATCCGGCCCCGCGCCGGATCGGCCCGGTAGAAGCGCTCGAAGACGCGTTCGGCCTGCTCCGGAGCGAGGCCGGGACCGGTGTCGCCGACCTCGATCACCGCGAGCCTGCCCTCGGTGCGCAGCCGCACCTCGATCTTCGCGTCCGGCGGGGTGTGCGTCAGGGCGTTGTTGACCAGGTTGCCAAGCACCTGCCGGAGCCGGGCCTCGTCGCCGAGCACGGGTATCGCCTCGGACTCGTCGCCGTCGGTTTCCGGCAACCGCAACCCGACCGCCCGATCGGGGGCCACCGCGTGCGCGTCGTGCACCGCGTCGACGGCCAGCACGCCCAGGTCGACCGGCACCCGCTCCAGCGGGCGCTGCTGGTCCAGCCGGGCGAGCAACAGCAGATCGTCCACCAGCAGGCCCATCTGCGCCGCCTGGTCCTCGATCCGGCGCAGCACCGCCGACACGTCCTCGGGCGAGGTCACCGCGCCCTGCCGGTACAGCTCGGCGTATCCCCGGATCGAGGTCAGCGGCGTGCGCAGTTCGTGACTGGCGTCGGCGACGAACCGGCGCATCCGCTCCTCGGACCCGCGCGCGGACGCCTCGGACCACTCCCGGGCCCGGAACGCGCTCTCGATCCGGTCCACCATCGTGTTGAACGCGCTGGCCAGCCGGCCCACCTCGCTGCCGGCCCGGCGCACCGGCACGCGCAGCGACAGGTCTCCGGTGGCGATCGACTCGGCGGTCCGCTCCACCTCCTCCAGCGGCCGCAAACCGCCGCGGGCCAACGCATACGCCACCCCGCCGAGCAGGACCAGCGCGCCCACCGCGACCAACAGGAACCGGCGGCTCAGATCGCCGATCGCCGAGTCCACGTCGCCCTGGTTGGTCGCCACCGCCACGACCACCCCGGGCGCCAACTGCTTGGCCAGCACCCGCCAATGCGGTCCGGAAGTGTCCACAGAGGACACCGTGAACGGGTGCCCGATCATCGGATCGGCCGGGATCGCCGGTTCTGCGCCGGCGGAGAAGTCACCGGTGGTCTCGTCGGCGACCACCCGGCCGTCCAGAATGACCTGGACCGCGTACCCACCGGGCGGTGACGACGGGCCCCCGCGCAACGCGGGCGCGTCCATCCCGAGCTCGACCTGGTGCTCCACCAGCTGCACGGTGCGGCCCAGCCGATTGTCCAGCTGTCCCAGCAGATAGTGCTGCATCACCGCGGACGCGACCAGCCAGGTGCCCAGCAGCGCGGCGGCCAGCAGCACCACCATGACCGCCACCAGGTGCACTCGCAGCGGCAGCCGGCCGAACGCCCCGCGCACGGTCCGCCACGGACGGGCCCACCGCCGGGGCCGCGCCTCAGTTGGGCGCGAGTCGGAGCACATAGCCCACACCCCGCACGGTGTGGATCAACCGCGGCTGGGTGGAGTCCACTTTCCGCCGCAGATAAGAAATGTAGGACTCGACCACCCCGGCCTCACCGTTGAAGTCGTAGCGCCACACCTGATCCAGGATCTGCGCCTTGGACACCACCCGCCCGGCATTGCGCATCAGGTAATGCAGAAGTTTGAATTCGGTGGGGGACAACTGGATCAGCTTGTCCGAGCGGCGCACCTCGTGACTGTCCACATGCAACTCGAGGTCGGCGTAGCGCAGCGGCGCCTCGCCCTGCTCCGGCGCACCCCGCGTGCGCCGGAGCACGGCGTTGACCCGCGCGATGACCTCCTCCAGGCTGAACGGCTTGGTCACGTAGTCGTCGCCGCCGATGGTCAGCCCGGTGATCTTGTCCTCGGCCGCGTCCCGCGCGGTCAGGAACAACACCGGCACGGTCTGGCCGCCCGAGCGCAGCCAGCGCACCACGTCGAAGCCGTCCCGGTCGGGCAGCATGACGTCGAGCAGCATCAGGTCCGGACACCGCCGCTCGACCGCGCGCAGCGCCTCGCCACCGGTGGCCGCGGTGGCCACCTCGAAACCGGCGAACCGCAGGCTGGTGGCGAGCAGCTCCCGGATGCTCGCATCGTCCTCGACAACCAGCAATGCGCTGCGATCGGCCATCCCTACTCCTTGGTCGCCCGTACAGCTTGCCGAGTCACCCTCACGGGAGGCTGAGAGCAACGTGTGGCTTTGCTGAGATTCAGCTGGACGGCTGGTCCGGTTCGAGATCATCCTCATCGTCGGCGGGGAGTTCGGGTGCGGGGCGCTGCCGGGTGCGCACCGCGAGCAGGGTCTGCCGGCCCGCGTCCAGCACCAGCAACCCGGCCAGCACGACCAGTCCGACCGCGCCGGAGGCCCAGTTGCCGTACTGCACGGTCGACACCAGCGGCTGCTGACCGGACACCGGCGTGACGATCTGGGTGAACCCGCGGTGCCAGCACAGGATGCCGACGATCACGGCCACCGCGGCCAGCACCACCTCGCCGAGCGCGACCAGCCCACGCCACGGCTGGCTCAGCCCGGCCGGGCGGGGCGGCGGTTTCTCCACCGCCAGCACGTGCGCCCCGCTCATCGCGTTGCCCTCATGACCACACAGCTTGTCACGAGCGCAGCAGGGGACGCAGCGCGGCCCGCAGTGCCTCCGGGTCCTTCGCCCAGGCGATGACCACGGTGTCGTCGGTCAGCCGCAGCGGCACCTCGCCGAACTTCTTCGGCACCGTCCAGCCGCCGCCCAGGATCTTCGCCCCGATCGGGGTACCCACCTCGTCGACCTCGGCGATCCGGTCCACGGTCAGCTGTTCCCGGCCCTGGTAGAGCGCGAGGTGCGACAGCCGCACGGAGCAGACCCGGCGGCGTGCCTGCACCCAGACCAGCGCGGCCACCGCCAGACCCAGCCCGATCAGCAACCAGGCGATCACGTGCACCGGCCCGGCCAGGCCCTCGACCACCGCGCCGAGCACCGCGAAGATCGGCCCCCACAGCACCGGCCACCAGGTGGAACCCGGTTCGGCGTAGAGGGGATGGGCCGTGGCCTCGGCGTCCGGTTCGGTCATCGCCCGGTCAGGCCCCGTGGCTTGCGGTGGGCGTCGAAGAACGCGCGCGAACTGGGCAGGTACAGCAGGATGACCGCGACGACGGAGGCCAGCAGGCTGATGTAGGTGGACACCGTTCCGGCGCTGTACAACACGGAGAGCACGCCCAGCACGGTCACCACCGCCAGCACGATGCGCGCCCAGTTCTTGCCCGACTTGACCTGGTAGGCGAAGAACACGTACAGCACGGCGAACACCACGGCTTCGATCACCGACACGGTCACGAAGTTGCTGGCGTACGCCTCGTACTGGTCGGGCGTGATGCCCTGCGGCCGCTGGTCACGCAGCTGCTGCACGATCGCGTTTTTGTGGGTGATGGTGATGATGCCGCCGACCACGGACAGCGCCGCGCCGAGAATCCAGATCCAGAACGACACCACCACCGGCCGAGGCGTCTGCGGCCCGCCGGCGGCGGTGGCGTCCGGGGCGGCGGGCATCGGGCCGAGCCCGGCCACATCGGGCGGGGGCGGCGCGGCCGGATAGGCGGGCGGCGCGGGTGTTCCGGACGGCTGCCGGCCGACAGCCGGGTCCGCGGGCCCGGCCTGCCCGGTCGCGCTCGACGAGTGCTCGGCCGCTCCGGGCTCGGTCGACGAGTACTCGGCCGCTCCGGGCTCGGCCGCCGGTTCCGAGGTGGACGGGGTGACCGGAGGTGCCTGCTCACCGGGCTGCGCGGCCGGTTCGCCGGTGCGCGCCTCGGGCGGCGGGGGCGCGGCCGGGAGGTCCAACGGCGCCGCCGTTTCCTCCGGCGCACCCGAGCCGGACGCGTGCTCCGGCTTGTCCTGCTCGTTCTCGTCAGTCACGGTTGGCAACCTATTGGGGTCACCGGGAGGCTGTCCATCGGGCTCACCGCGAGCGGAAGAAGTAGTTCGAGTCCGGCCGGTACAGGAAGACGATGGCCACCGCGACGGCCAGCAACTGCACCACGTCTGCCGCGAGCACCAGCCAGCCAAGACCGGTCACGTACGAGGCGAGCCGCAACGTTTGCACCATGCTAAAGATCAGCAACGCGATGTACAGCACGCCGAAAACGGTGGCGACGATCCGGGTCCAGCTCTGCCCGGTGCGCAACCGCCGTGCCGGGATCGCCAGTCCCAGGATGAGCAGCCGGGACACCAGATACAGGCCGCCTACGAAGTTTCCGTGCGCCGCGACCAGGTTGATGATCAGCACCACGGCCCAGCCGACGACCGCGACGATCAGCCCGGTCTGGGCGATCTTCACCGATGCCGGGCCCGCGCCCATTCCACCGCTGAAACCGCCGAAACCGCCGGCCCGCCCCGGACCGAGGCCGATCTGCGGGATGCCGCCCGGCTGCGGATATTGCTGCTGCGGATAGGGCTGCTGTTGTGGATATTGTTGCTGTGGATATTGCTGTTGCGGGTACGGCTGTTGCGGATAGGGCTGCTGCGGAAACCCTTGCGAGGGCGGGAATCCCGGCAGTTGCGGCGGGAAACCTTGTTGCGGCGCGGGAAATCCCGGCTGCTGATAGCCCGGCTGCTGGTGACCCGGTTGCGGCTGTTGTGGATATCCCGGTTGCTGGGCATAGCCCGGCTGCGGGTAGCCCGGCAGCGGGTACTGCGGCTGGTCCGGGTACGGCGGCGGCGTGCTCACCCCGGAACGGTAACCCGAGCGGGCGTGTTTCCGGTCCATACGACCGAAAACACGCCCGGCAACCGGGTTCGGTGAGCTACGCCGATCACGCGCTCGCTACCTGGTTCGGTAGTAGTTGTTGGACTCGCCCTTGTACATGAACACCACGGCGACCGCGATCAGCACGATCTGCACGACGTTCAGCAAGCCCTGGACGATGCCGAGACCGCCGATGGAGAACGGGCCGACGCCGCTGGCCAGAGTGATGATCGCGCCGAGCAGCGCCAGCCCGGCCAGCACGGTCAGCACGATCCGGGCCCAGTTCGCGCCGTTGCGCATGGCGAACACCAGGGCCACCTCGGCGGCCAGGATGATCAGCGCGAAGATCACCCCGCCGTAGCTGGGCGAGGCGTTGATCCCGGACGTGTTCACACCGCTGCCGGCGAGCTGATCGGCGACCTTCTGCGCGATCTGCTTCGCGGTGAAGAAACTCAGGATGTCGGCGATAAGGCTGACCGCGAAGACGCCCATCCACACCTTGAACGCGAGCTCGATCGAATTCGGCCGGGCGGACGGGCCGTAATTGACCGGCGGGGCCGCCGGGTAGCCCGGCGCCTGCGGATACCCCTGCTGCGGATACCCCTGCTGCGGAGCGCCCTGTTGCGGGTAGCCCTGCTGGGGATATCCCTGCTGTGGATAGGACTGTTGCGGATACGGCTGCTGACCCGGATAGGGCTGCTGGCCGGAGTTGTCCGGCTGGCCCTGCGGGTACGGCGGAGGCGTGCTCATGCGCGCAGACGCTAATCCAGGACGTGCAGGTCCGCGGCTTTTCGGACCAGTGGGGAGCCAATCGTTATCCGCGGGTGTCGCCGGGCTGCGCCGGATGCGGCGTTGTTGGACTCAGTCCTTGTCCAACCAGCCCGCGACCTCGGCCGCCCAGTAGGTGAGCACCAGGTCCGCGCCGGCCCGCCGGATCGAGGTCAGCGACTCCAGGATGGCGCGGTGCCGGTCCAGCCAGCCATTGGCCGCGGCCGCCTCGACCATCGAGTACTCGCCGGAGACCTGGTAGGCCGCCACCGGCACGTCCACCGATTCGGCCACCGCGCGCACCACGTCCAGGTAGGGCAGCGCGGGCTTGATCATCACCACGTCCGCGCCCTCGTCCAGGTCCAGCGCCACCTCGCGCAGCGCCTCCCGGATGTTGCCCGGGTCCTGCTGGTAGGTCTTGCGGTCGCCGCGCAACGTGGACTGCACAGCCTCGCGGAACGGGCCGTAGTACGCGCCGGCGTACTTCGCCGAGTAGGCCAGAATCGCGGTGTCGGAGAGGCCCGCCTCGTCCAGCGCGGCCCGGATGGCCCCGATCTGGCCGTCCATCATGCCGCTCGGGCCGAGCATGTGCGCGCCCGATTCCGCTTGCATCACAGCCATTTCCGCGTACCGGGCCAGGGTCGCGTCGTTGTCCACCCGGCCCTGCTCGTCCAGCACGCCACAGTGCCCGTGGTCGGTGAACTCGTCGAGGCAGGTGTCGGCCATGAGCACGGTGGAGTCGCCGAGTTCGGCGCGCAGATCGCGCAGCGCGACGTTGAGCACCCCGTCCGGGTCGGTGCCGCCGGAGCCGGTCGCGTCCTTGGTGACCGGCACGCCGTACAGCATCAGCCCGCCGACCCCGGCCGCCACCGCCTCCACCGCGGCCTTGCGCAGCGAGTCCCGGGTGTGCTGCACGACCCCGGGCATCGAGCCGATCGGGGTGGGCTCGGCGGTGCCCTCGCGGACGAACATCGGCAGGATCAACTGACGCGGGCGGACGGTGGTCTCGCTGACCAGCCGGCGCATCGCTGGGGTGGTGCGCAGCCGGCGCGGGCGGTGGGTGGGGAACACGCCGACACGATACCGCTCCCCAGGTCAGGCACTCACCGTGTTCGATTCGCCACCTTCAGCCAGTGGAGTTCTGGCAGAATTACGCCGTTCGAGTGATATGAGGGGAAGGCGAACATGAAACCAGTTCTGGCCCGCTTGCTGACCGTGTCGGTGGCGGCGGCCGCGGTCGGCCTGATCTCCATCGGCCCGGCCAACGCGGTCGCGGACGGCACCCCGGCCGCACCCGGCGCGGACCCGTTCGCGGTCAAGTTCACCATGACCGACATCCCGAACCCGGATGGCACGACCTACGACAGCGCCTGCTCCGGTTCGCTGATCTCGCCCCAGTGGGTGATCACCGCGGGGCACTGCTTCCACGACGTGAACAAGAACCGGGTCAGCGGCCCGCCGCGGTACCAGACGACGGTGAATCTGGGGACCGTCAACGTGGACGACAACCCGGGCGAGACCCGGACGATCGTCGACGTCGAGCAGTCGTCGGTCAACGATGTGGCGCTGGCCGAACTGTCCGCGCCGGTGACCGACATCGACCCGCTGAGCCTGGCGCAGACCGCGCCGACCGTGGGCGAGCACCTGCAGCTGGCCGGCTGGGGCGCCACGTCCAGCACCAACCCGGCCCCGGGCCACCAGCTCAACGTGGGCACCGTGCAGGTCAGCAAGTTCGACGACACCCTCGCCGAGGTGACCGGGGTGGCGCCGGGCGCGGACACCAGCGCCTGCCTGTACGACTCGGGGGCGCCCTACTTCCAGCCGACCGACGCCACGCACGGCGTGCTGGTGTCGGTGGAGAGCAACGGCCCGGACTGCCCGCACACCACGCCGGAGACGACCGCCCGGGTGGACGTGCAGGACGCCTGGATCCAGTCGGTCATCGGCGGCTGACCGATCTCGGCACACGATGAAGGGCCGGTGCTCGACGGCACCGGCCCTTCGTCCGCCGTTCGTCGGCCCTTCGTCGTGTCAAGCCCTGTTCACGGCCTGTGGACAACTTCGCGGGGTTGTGGAGAACTCGCTCGCGGTCGAGGAGAACCGTCGCAAGCTGGTCCCATGAGCACCCGACCCGCCCGCACCCAGCACCCGCCGACCAGCTACGACCACAACCGGAGGAACGCGCCCGGCAGCCTCGCCGGGACCGCGCCCACCGGCGCCGGCCGAACCGCGCTCAGCGGCGCCGGTGGGCGCCGGAGAACCGGCCCACCCACCACGGCGCCACCACAGCCCGGCGGCCGCGCCCTAGCGACGCGCCCGCTTGGTCTTGCGCGGCGGCGGCAGTGCACCTTCCGCCCGCAGCCGGGCCGCGTGCGAAGCCAGCGCGTCGACCAGGGTGTCCACCTGGGCCACCTCGGGCTGCACGTCCACCCGCAGGCCGAACTCGTGCGCGGTCTCCGCGGTCTTGGGTCCGATGCACGCCACCAGCGTCCGGGTGTGCGGCTTGCCCGCGATCCCGACCAGGTTGCGCACGGTCGAGGACGAGGTGAAGCACACCGCGTCGAACCCACCCGACTTGATCATCTCGCGGGTGTCGGCGGGCGGCGGCGCGGCGCGCACCGTGCGGTAGGCGGTCACGTCGTCGATCTCCCAGCCGCGCTCCCGCAGGCCCGCCGCCAGGGTCTCGGTGGCGATGTCGGCCCGCGGCAGCAGCACCCGGTCCACCGGGTCCAGGATGTCGTCGTGCGGCGGGAAGTCGGCCAGCAGACCCTCGCTGGACTGCTCCCCGGAGGGCACCAGCTCGGGCACGATGCCGAAGCCGCGCACCTTCTCCGCGGTCGCCTCGCCGACACAGGCGATCTTCACGCCGGAGAACGCCCGCGCGTCCAGGCCGAACTCGCGGAACTTCTCCCACACCGCGCGCACCGCGTTGGTCGAGGTGAACACCACCCACTGGTAGCGGCCGTCCACCAGGCCCTTCACCGAGCGCTCCATCTGGGCCGGGCTGCGCGGCGGCTCCACCGAGATGGTCGGCACCTCGACCGGGATCGCGCCGTGCGAACGCAGCCGCTCGCTCATCTCCGCGGCCTGGTCCTTGGTGCGCGGCACCAGCACCTTCCAGCCGTACAGCGCCCGGGACTCCCACCAGGACAGCCTGGCCCGGGCGGCGACGGCCTGGCCGACCGTGACCACCAGCGGCCCGGCCAGCTCGCCGGCGTCCGCGGCCAGCGCGGCCAGCGAGGTGTCCACGGTGCGCTGCCCGTTGCCGGTGCCGTCCGCGGTCACCGAGACCGGGGTCTGCGCGGCCATGCCGTGCTCGACCAGGCTGGAGGCGGCCTCGGCCAGGTGCGAGCCGGTGGCGGTGAGCACCAGGGTGCCGGGAGTGCCGGCCAGCGCGGCCCAGTCCACGTCCCCGCGTACGTCCACCTCGGTGTGCACCGCGCCGAGCGCGACACCCGCGTAGGCGGGCACCGCGGTGGCGGCGGGCACTCCGGGCACCACGTCGAACGCGACGGTCGTGCGGGACACCGCCTGCGCCTCGCGGACCACCGCGTCGGAGGTGAGCGGGTCGCCGGAGACCAGCCGCACCACCGACCGGCCCAGCTTGGCCTCGGTGGTCAGGTCCTTGGCCACGTCGGCCGGGTCGCCGACCGCCGGACGCAGCTCCACGTCGTCGCCGACCAGGGCCAGCACCGTCGAGGGCACGTCCGGATCCGTCACCACGAGCTCGGCCCGGGTGAGCAGGTCGTTGGCCCGAACGGTCAGCAGCCCGGTGTCACCGGGGCCGGAGCCCACGAAGGCGATCCGCCCCGGGGCCTTTCGTGCACGGGTCATCTGGGCACTCTCCATCAGCTATGCCTCCGGGCCGGACAACACCGCGGCCCCGAGATCGAGCAGCTCGGCCGCCACCAGCCGGCCGAGTTCGTCTGCGTTGGTCAGGTCAGCGATCGCCGAGGCGCGCAGGATCTCGTTGTCCGGGGTCGCCGCGACCGCGCGCAGCGACAGTCGCGACACCGATCGCCCGGCGTCGTCGAGGTCCTCCACCACATCGGCCAGGGCGCCCACGGGAGCGTTGCAACCGGCTTCGAGCGCGGCCAGCACGGCGCGCTCCGCGGTCACCACGGCCCGGGTCGCCCGGTCGTCCACAGTGGAGCCGAGCAGGTACTCGGTCTCCATGTCCGAAACACGGCACTCGATGGCCAGCGCACCCTGAGCGGGCGCGGGCACCATCTGGATCATCGGGTCGAGCGCCTCGGTCACCTCGGCCAGCCGGCCCAGCCGGGCCAGCCCGGCCCGGGCCAGCACCACACCGTCCAGCTCGCCCTCGGTCACCTTGCGGATCCGGGTGTCCACGTTGCCGCGGATGGGCACCACCTCGAAGCCGAGGCCGAGGGCGTTGAGCTGCGCGGCCCGGCGCACCGCGCCGGTGCCGATCCGGGATCCGGGCGGCAGTTCGCCGAGGGTCAGGCCGTCCCGCGCGATCAGCACGTCGCGCGGGTCCTCCCGCAGCGGCACACCGGCCAGGGTCAACCTGGGGTCCGGCGCGGTGGGCAGGTCCTTGTAGGAGTGCACGGCCACGTCGACGTCACCGTTGGCCAGCGCGTCGCGCAGCGCCGAGGTGAACACGCCGACCCCGATCTCCGCGATCGGCTTGGCCGACCGGTCGCCCGGGGTGGACACCGTGACGATCTCCACGCGGGTGCCGGTCGCCTCGATGGCGTCGGCGATCGTCCGGGTCTGAGCCAGCGCAAGGGCGCTACCCCGAGTGCCTATCCGCAGCATTCGCGGCACTGCGTCGTCCTCCACCGTCACTTACCTTCCTGCTGCTGCAACGCGCTGAGGGCCGCGGCCGCCTGCGGGTCCAGCTCGAACAGTTCACGGAGCGCGTCCGCGTAGCCCGCGCCGCCAGGCGTGGAGGCCAGCTGCTTGACCCGCACGGTCGGCGAGTGCAGCAGCTTGTCCACCACGCGGCGCACCGTGCGGGACAGCTCCGCGCGCACCTGCGGTTCCAGGCCGGGCAGCTTGGCATCCAGCCGCAACAGCTCGGCGTCGACCACCTCGGCGGCGCGCTTACGCAGCGCGGTGATCGTCGGGGTCACCGCGGCCGAGCGCTGCGCGGCGAGGTAGCCGCGGACCTCCTCGGCCAGGATCTCCCGGCCGATCCGGCCGGCCTGCCCGGCAGGGGCGTCCAGCAGCCGCTCACGCAGCGTGTCCAGATTGACCAGGGTCACCCCGGGCAGCCCGCCGACCGCCGGGTCGACGTCGCGGGGCAGGCCCAGGTCGCACACGATCAGTGGGCTGGTCCGCCCAGTGGCGCCGGTGGCCACCAGGTCGGCAGGCACCACCACGTCGGTGGCGCCGGTGCAGGCCAGCACCACGTCGGCGGTGGCCAGCTCGCCGGCCAGCGTGTCCAGGCCCGCGGCCCGGGCCGATACTCCGGCGTCGGCCAGCGACGCGGCCAGCCGCTGGCCGTTGGCGGTGGTCCGGTTGAGCACCACGACCTCGCCGATGCCGGCCCGGCGCAGCGCGGCGGCGGCCAGGCCGCCCATCGCACCCGCGCCCACCAGCACGGCCCGGCGGCCGGTCAGCCCGGCCAGCAGACGCTCCGCGTCGGACAGCGCCTCGCCGACCACGGAGGCGCCGACGTGGTCGATGTCGGTCTCGGCGTGCACCCGCTTGCCCACCCGCAGCGCGTACTGCACCAGCTCGTGCAGGGTGCGGCCGACGGTGCCCGCCTCGTCGGCGGTGGCGTAGGCGGTGCGCAGCTGGCCCAGGATCTGGGCCTCGCCGACCACCATCGAGTCCATCCCGGCGGCCACCGCGAACAGGTGTTCCACGGCGGCGGCCGAGTAGTGCACGTAGAGCGAGCCGGACAGCTGCGCCGGGTCGACCCCGGCGTGCCGGGCCAGCACCGAGGTCACGTCGGCCAGGCCGCCGTGGAAGGTCTCCACCACGGTGTAGACCTCGACCCGGTTGCAGGTGGACAGCACCACGACCTCGCTGAGGTTGGCGCAGTCCAGGAGTTCGGCGAGCACCTTGGGGGTGTCGGCCGGGGACACCGCGGCGCGTTCCAGCTCGCGCACCGCCGCTGTCCGGTGCGACATACCGACGGCAAGCACGTTCACCGACGAATCACCATCCCGTCCACTCCGGGAACCTCCGCACCGTTCACACCAGTACCGGCGCCGTCGGCGCGGCGCGCCACGTGAAACGACAGCACCTGCATCTCGACGGCAAGATCGACCTTGCGCACCTCCACGTCGTCCGGCACCTGCAGGACGACGGGGGCGAAGTTCAGGATGCATCGGACGCCCGCGGATACCAAACGGTCGCAGGCCGGCTGGGCGGCGGGTGGGGGTGTGGCGATGACCCCGATGGACACCTCGCGCTGCGCGCACACCCGGGGGATGTCATCGATGTGATCGACCGGGATACCGCCTACCGGCACACCCATCAGGTCTTCGTCCACATCGAACAGCGCGACCACCGGGAAGCCCCGTCCGGGGAATCCGCCGTAGTTGGCCAGGGCGTGACCAAGATTACCTATGCCGACCACCGCGACGGCGTGCTTGCGGGTCAGTCCGAGGATGCGCTCGATCTCCTCGATGAGCACCGCGACCTCGTAGCCGACGCCCCGGGTGCCGTAGGAACCGACATAGGACAGATCCTTGCGCAGCTTCGCCGAGTTCACCCCGGACGCGGCGGACAGCTCCTCGCTGGAGACGGTGCCCACGCCCTGTTCCGACATCCCGGACAGCACCCGCAGGTAGACGGCGAGCCGCGCCACGGCGGCCTCCGGGATGACCCGGGCCCGTTCGCGCACCGCGGGCTCCAGCGGGCGGACGCCGTCGCGCACCGCGGGGATCGGCTGGGTGGTGGCGGTGTCCTCGGAGTCCGGGCCGTCGCCGTTGCGGTCGGCCGGGGCGCGGTGCGCGCCCGCTCCGTTGCGTCCGGCGGCACGGCCGGTCGCGCCCGGACCGGTGGCGTTCTGGTCGGCGACGGGCTCACCGGCGGACGGGCGTGGCGGCATGGCCCGCCCTCGGCCCCGCTGCACCGCCACGTGGTCTCCTTGCCGACTTTCGCTCATATCGCACGACCCAGCCGGTTGAATCAACGGCTGGTCGGCGTGACGTAAACACGGTAGCCATTTGTGAACGCAGGCACAAAGTCGCCGGTACCAGGCGTAATCAGGGCGACAAACGGATCGTGACGCACCTCACTCCCAGGCCAGGACCATGGTCCGGATCAAGTCACCGTGAACTGGACGCCGGGATACCCGCTCGCGCCGTTGGGAATCTCGTCGGCGATCTGATCGGTCTGCGTGTAGCCGGTCGCGTCGGTGGCCCGCGCCCGCACCGTGTGGTCGCCCGATCTCAGGTTCAGGAAAATCCGCCACATCCGCCAGGTGTTCTTGCTGACCTGCGTGGACAGTTGCGCCTCCTGCCACGGGCCGCCATCCACACTCACCTCCACCTTGGTGATCCCCTTGCCCTGGGCCCAGGCGATCCCGGCGACCGGCACCGCGCCCGCGCGCACCCGGGACAGCGCGATCGGCACGTCGATCCGGGACTCGGTCTTGATCGGCGCCTGCTGCGAATAGCCGCGCGGCACCCAGTACGCCTGGGCCTGCTCGAATGTGGTGAGTTCCATATCCACCACCCACTTGGTGGCCGACACGTAGCCGTACAGGCCGGGCACCACCATGCGGGCCGGGAAGCCGTGCTCGGTGGGTAGTGGCTGGCCGTTCATGCCGATGGCCAGCAGCGCGCCGACGCTACGGTCGGTGAGCAACTCGACCGGGGTGCCCGCGGTCCAGCCGTCCACACTGGTGGACAGCAACTGGTCGGCGTTGGGCGCCACCCCGGCCTCGGCCAGCAGGTCGGCCAGGGGCACGCCGATGAACCGCGAGGTCGAGATGTAGGGCCCGCCGACCGGATTGGACACGCAGCACAGCGTCACCAGCTGCTCGGTCAGCGGCCGGTTGCGGATGTCGGCGTAACTGAACGTGACCTCCTTCTCGACCATGCCGTGGATCTTCAGCGACCAGGCATCGGTGGAGACCTCCGGGACGGTCAGCTCGGTGTCGATCCGGTAGAAATCGCCGTTGCCGGTCAGGTAGGTCGGCGTGCCGGTGGCCGCGAAGTCCGCGCCCACCGGGATGGCCTCGGCCCGGTACGTCGGCGCCAACGGGCCGATCGCGGCCTGGGAAGCGGCCACCCCGGCCTGTTCGGTGAGCATGTTCCCGGCGATCCCGGCCACGCCCGCGCCGACCGCCACCCCGGCCGAGGCCTGCAGGAACCGCCGTCGGCTCGCCGCGGCGTCCGGCCGGTCCCAGTCGGGTTCGGGCCGGTCCCAGTCGGTGTGCGCCCAGTCCGGGCCTGGCGCCCGCCATCCCGAGCCGTCCTGATCGTCGCCGTCCTGATCGTCGCCGTCCTGATCGTCGCCGCCCCGGCCGTCCTCGTCCGGCTCGTCTTCATCCCGTTCGTACTCATTCCCGGCGGCCGGTTCTCTGGCCGCTTCGGGCAGCATGGCCGAGCCGAGCCGCCAGCCACCCGAACGAGCGACGGTCCAGGTGGTGGCCAGCCGGTGCAGCCAGGAGAAAATCGCCACCGCGCTGATCAGGCTCACGATCGGCGCCAGCACCGCCAGCGGCCCGGCCCCCGTTCGAGTGAGCACCGCGACCAGTCCGATCGCGCCCAGCGCCGCGGCCAGTACGAGGCCCGGCACCGCCCGCCGCCGGGACAGCACCCCGGCCAGCACACCGAAGGCCAGCAGCACGACCGCCATGCCCCCGAGCAGCACCCGCTTGTCGTTGGTGCCGAAGTTCTGCACCGCGAATTCCTTCAGCGGGCCCGGCACCATGGTGATGAACGCCTCGCCCACCGCGAGGAACGGCGAGGCCGAGACCCCGACCAGACCGGCGACCAGCTGTCCGAGGGCCAAAGCCGCGCCCATCGCCAGCACCCCGACCAGCGCGGCCACCCACCAGGGCAGCGCGGGCTGCCGGTCGGGTCGAGCGGGAGTGGCGGGTTCGGTCCGGGGAACGGCGTTCACAGCCTCTATTCGACGCCGAGCGGCGGCAGTCGTGCCACCGGTTCGCGGTCAACCCCGCGGTCCGTCACCGATTGGTAATGATCATCGGCGCGCCCAGGACCGGCATTTCACCGAAACCGGCCCCGACCAGCCACCCGAAAGTGTCAAAATCCACGTTCGCCACGATCGGGTGGACCGGTCAGCGCGCCAGAGCCGTGCGGAAACGCTCCTCCTCGACGCGCCAGTAGCCGTGTTCCGCGCCGTCGATGAGGATCACCGGAACCCGGTCGCCGTACTCGGCGCGCAGCTCAGTGTCCGAGTCCACGTCCACCGCGGACCACGGCACCGACAGCTCGCCGCAGATCCGCTGCACGTCGGCCTCGGCCACCTCACAGGAGTGGCAGCCGACGCGCGTAATCACCGTCACCTCGTGGGCCATCAGCGGAGCTTACGACGGGCCACCTTCCCGGTGGCCGAGTGCGGCAACTGCTCGGCGAACTCCACCGTGGTGGGCACCTTGAACCGGGCCAGCCGGGTCGCGCAGTGGGCCACGACCTCCTCCTGGGTCAGCCCGGCGGCCGGATTCACCACCAGCACCGCCTTGACCGCCTCACCCGATCGGTCGTCGGGCACACCGACGACCGCCGCCTCCCGCACCCCGGGGAGGTCACCGAGCACCTGCTCCACCTCGTGCGGATACACGTTGAAGCCGTTGACGATGATCAGGTCACCCGCCCGGTCGACCAGGTGCAGATCGCCCTCGGCGTCCAGGTAGCCGATGTCACCCGTGCGGAACCAGCCCTCGGCGTTGGGACCGTGCCCGCCGTCCGGCCAGTAGCCGCTGAACAGGTTGGCCCCGCGCACGCTGACCTGCCCGGCCCCGTCCCGCTCGTCGGCCAGCAGGTCCAGCTCGTCCGGCCCGGGCAGCGGATCGCCGTCGGTGTCCACCAGCCGCACCTCGACCCCCGGCACCGGCCGGCCCACCGAGCCGGGCTTGGCGTGCCCGGAGGCCAGCGTGGAGGTGACCACCGGGCCGGTCTCGGTCAGCCCGTACCCCTCGTACACCGGCAGTCCGGTGACCTGGCGCATCTCGGCCAGCAGCGCGGGCGGCAGCGGAGCCGCACCGGAGGTGAACAGCCGCACCGTGGACAGTGCCTCGTGCAGCCGCTCGTGCGCGGCGGTGAGCAGCGCCGAGTACATCGGCGGCACGCCCACCACCGTGGTCACCCGGTACCGCTCGATCGCGTCCAGCGCCGTCTGTACCCCGAACGAGGGAAGCAGCACCGCGGTCGCCCCGGCCGCGGCCACCTGCAGCAGGCCGGGCCCGAGGCCGTAGGCGTGGTTGAGCGGCAGCGCGATCAGCACCCGGTCGGCCGCGGTCACCGGCGCGGGCCGCATCGCCGCGCACTGCGCCACGTTGGCCGCCAGCGCCCGGTGCGACAGCAGCACGCCGCGCGAGCTGCCGGAAGTGCCCGAGGTGTAGCAGAGCACGGCGATGTCCTCGTCCCCGCCGACCGAGGCCATCGACTGGCCCGGCGCGGCCGGGGCGGAGTCGGTGGGCACGTCCACGCCGTCGACCGGTTCGCCGATCAGCAGCTTCGCCCCGCAGTCGGCCAGCGTGTCCTGCACGGCCAGCGGCGGCAGGTCCACGTTCAGCGGCACCACCATCGCGCCGGCGCGCAGCGCGGCGAACACCGCGATGCAGTAGGCGATGCCGGTGGGCAGCCGCACCGCGACCCGGTCCCCGGCGCCGATCCCGGCCTCGACCAGCCGCTGGGCCTGGCCGCTCACCACCGCGTCGGCCTGGGCCCAGGTCAGCGCGTCACCGGAGGCGGCATCCAGCAGAGCGAGGTGATTGGGCCCCTGCGCCGCCGCCGCGGCCACCAGATCCGCCAGGTTTGTCACCCGGTCGGGTGGCGCACCGGTCATCGTCGACCTCCCTTGACTCACGATCGATGACCAAGTGTGGCAGGTGTCACCTGCGTCATGCGCTTGGGCGAGGGCCGTTTCACTATCGGAACGAAACAAAACTACTCACGGGTAGCAAGAACACGTATGCTGGGGCGGCCCTGGGCCTCGTAACCTCGCGGCAACCTGATCAGCACAGATCGGCAACGCGTGGGCCAGGGCCGGAACGAAACGAGGGAGTGCGGGATGCGTGCACCGATGGGCGACCGCCCGGGATGAGCGGTGCGGCCCGCGCGAGCGGCATGCGGATCACCCTGACCGGCCAGCGCCGCCGGTCCGGAGGAACCGTCCTGCCCGCCCAGCCGGCCACCACGACGAACGGGACGCCGTTGGTAGCAGACGAGGACACCGCCAAACCCGACACCGACGGCTCCGCCGCCACGAAGGGCGAGGACACCGGCGGAGCCGCCTGGGAGTTGGTCGCCGCCGCCCAGCAGGGTGACGCGGCCGCGTTCGGCGAGTTGTACGACCGGTACCTGGACGTGGTGTTCCGGTACGTGCTGTTCCGGGTCGGCGACCGTCCCCTGGCCGAGGACGTGACCAGCGAGACCTTCCTGCGCGCGTTCCGCCGGATCGCCAGCATCAGCTACCAGGGCCGCGACGTCGGTGCGTGGTTCATCACCATCGCCCGCAACCTGGTGCTTGACCACGTGAAGTCCAGCCGGTTCCGGCTTGAGGTGGCCACTCCCGAACCCGACGAGGGCCCGCTGTCCGAGCCTGGCCCGGAATCCCAGGTGCTGACCCGCCTCACCCACACAGAACTGCTCGCCTGCGTCCAGCAACTCGGTGCCGACCAGCGAGAATGCGTGGTGCTGCGGTTCCTGCAGGGTTTCTCGGTATCCGAGACGGCCGCAGCGATGGGACGCAACGAAGGGGCCATCAAGGCGCTGCAGCATCGAGCCGTTCGGCGGCTTGCGCAACTGCTGCCGCAAGAGCTGCGCTGAATCGGGTGCCCACTCGGGTGGGACAGCGCTTCGCGGCGTAACCCGAATCGGTTCCGATCGTTGCTCGGGTGGACACCTTCCTGCGGAGAAACACCCAGAAGAGACATGAGCACATCCAGCCCACGATCGTGGCGGGGGCGGCGCCGAGCGCGAGCGCACGAGCGGTTCGCGCGGGCCGTCGACTCCCCCTCTGACGTGGGCAACGGCGGTCCGAGCGACCCGAAGCTGGCCGGCGAGCTGGCCGTGGTCACCATGCTGCGCCGAGCCGCTCCCGACCCCACTGTCACCCGGCTGGACGACGATGCGCGGGCCCGGATCCGGGCGAAGGTGCTGACCGCGGCGACCGCGCCGCAACCCGAGCCCCGTCCCCGCCCGCGGCGCCGGTTAGGGATCATCCCGACCGCAGGGCCGCGTGGCCGCCTGTTGGTCGCCTTCGGCGCGCTGTTCTGCCTGATCGTGGCGTTGTCCGGGATGGCCATGCTGGTCAGCGAGAACGCGGTGCCCGGGGACGCGCTGTACGGGGTGCGCAAGGCCGCGGAGTCGGCCGCGGTGGGCCTGACCATGGGCGAGCAGGCCCGCGGCGAGAAGCACCTGCAGTTCGCCGCGGACCGGGTGTCGGACCTGGACGCGCTGATCGCCCAGCATCCCGACCCGAACAGCGGCCCGGTCGGGGACTATCTGACCGCGTTCGCCGACTTCGACACCGACGCGTCGGCCGGCTCGACCGACCTGACCGACTTCGGGGCCGGCAATGCCCCGAACGTGTTGACCGGATTACGCGGCTGGGCGGGCAATCAGGGTGACCGGATCGCCGCGCTGAACGTGGGCCTGCCCGCCTCGGCCAAGGCCGCGGACGCGCGCAGTGTGGCGCTGTTGAGCCGGATCGAGCAACGGACGACCGCGCTGCTGGCCCGCACCTCCTGCTACACGGTCACCTCCGGGATCACCGACGACATCGGTGTGCTGCCCGCCACCGGTGCCTGCGACCGCCAGTCAGGTGGGACCGCGAGCACCAGCACCGCGATGAGTGGCAACCCCGGCCAGCTCGACCAGCACCCCGGCTACACCGGCCCCACCGGCGCCATCACCCCAACGGGGCAAAATGGCTCATCAGACACGTTCGGGGCACCCCACACCTTCCAGCCCGGCGTGGTGGCCGGCACTCCGGCGCCCGGCACCACCGCGGCCCCCACCACCACGACGACCACCAATCCGCTGCCCCCGCTACCCACATTGAGCCTGCCCACGCTGCTGCCCGGCGGGTGAGCGCGGCCACCGAGTGGTCGTGTTGGGCGGAGAGTCACCTGGGTGTCACCGAGGCGGTCACCTGATCCAGCCCGGACGTTCTAGGCTGGAAAGGCCCATCGTTCGATCGCCCGACCCGACCAAGCCGACCAGGAGGCGCCGCGGTGCCAGGACGCAGTGACGGCAAGGAGAGCGCGGAACGCGAGCGTCTCGCCCAGCTGGCCGGCGAGGCGTCCGCCGAGGCGGCCATCGCCTCGGTCGCGGTGGCGGCCGAGACGGATCGGGGCGTCGCGCCCACGGTGCCCACCGACCTGACCGCGGCGGCCTTCTTCGACGTCGACAACACCATGATGGTCGGCGCGTCGATGTTCCACTTCGCCCGGGGACTGGCCGCGCGCAAGTACTTCAGCACCACCGACCTGGCCGGATTCGCCTGGCAGCAGGTCAAGTTCCGGATCGGCGGCAAGGAGAACGCGGACGGCATCCGGGCCAGCCGGGAGCAGGCACTGTCCTTTGTGGCTGGTCGCAGCGTGGCCGAGCTGATCACCCTGGGCGAGGAGATCTACGACGACCTGATGGCCGACCGGATCTGGGCCGGGACCAGGGCGCTGGCGCAGATGCACCTGGACGCCGGGCAACGGGTGTGGCTGGTGACCGCGACCCCGATCGAACTGGCGTCGATCATCGCGCGGCGACTCGGGCTGACCGGCGCGCTGGGCACCGTCTCGGAGAGCGTGGACGGGGTGTACACCGGCAAACTGGTCGGCGAGATGCTGCACGGGAAGGCCAAGGCGCACGCGGTGCGCGCGCTGGCCACCACCGAGGGCCTTGACCTGCGGCGCTGCACCGCGTACTCGGACTCGGCCAACGACGTGCCGATGTTGTCGGTGGTGGGCACGGCGGTGGCGGTCAATCCGGATCCGGCCCTGCGCGACACCGCACGCCGGCGCGGCTGGGAGATCCGCGACTTCCGCACCGGCCGCAAGGCCGCCCGCATCGGCGTCCCGTCGGTGCTCGGGGCCGGAGCGGTCGCCGGCGCGGTGGCCGCGGGCATGGCCTACCGCCGCAGATCAAGCTGACCGAACCACGGTTTTTGCCCTACCGCCGGCTTGTGCCGCCTATCGCCAGCTTGTTTGCTTGAAATTCTTGGGCTACCCGGAATCGTGCCGCACAATCCGCGTCGCCGATCAATTCATGCATAATTGCGCCCGAGTGGGGTCAGTGGAAAGCCTCGGCGTGAATACCGAGGCCCCGAACCTGGTCGCCGTCACCGGCGATGAGCCTGCGCCCAGGCCCGGCCATCATCGCCCAAAGCCAGGTCCACACGGGAAACCCATGTCGCCGAGCCGAGCAAGAGCTCCGGCCCCTACCCCGGTACAAGTCGACCAGAAATCTCGCCCGAACAGAGAACAGCGCAAAATCAAAGTCGCGAACAACGCGCCTGAATCACCAGGAAAACAAGACCGACGCGCGCCCGGCAAACAACCCATGCGCCATCCCGACCCGGACCACAACGAATTGTCTCAACCCAAAGATCACAAACCAACCAGTAGTGAACAGCCCCCACCCATCCACGGGGGCACGGCCCTGCGCCAGCCTAGTCGGCGGCCGGGGTCTGGGCGAACCGGAACGGGGGGCTGTGGATGGCTGGGTAGGGGTGTGGATAACTCCGGACGCTCAGCCCAGGAATGCGTTACGGCGCTGGGACAGCAGGCGGTAGAGGGTCTGCTGGATGGTCTCGCGGACCTGGTCGGTCAGGTTGAACACCAGCATGGGGTCGTCCTCGGCGTGCGGGCCCAGCTCGTCGGTGGCGATCGGTTCGCCGAACTCGATGAACCACTTGGACGGCAACGGAATCGCACCCAGCGGTCCGAGCAGCGGGAACAGTGGGGTCACCGGGAAGTACGGGAAGCCCAGCAGCCTCGCCAGTGGCTTGAGGTCGGCGATCTTGGGGTAGATCTCCTCGGCGCCCACGATCGAGCAGGGCACGATCGGCACGCCGGTGCGCAGTGCCGCCGACACGAAACCGCCGCGGCCGAACCGCTGCAGCTTGTAGCGGTCGCGGAACGGCTTGCCGACGCCTTTGAAGCCCTCCGGCCACACCCCGACCAGATGACCGGCGCGCAGCAGCCGCTCGGCGTCGGCGTTGCAGGCCAGGGTCTGGCCACTCTTGCGAGCCAGCGGGCCCATCACCGGGGTCCTGAACACCAGGTCGGCGCCCAGCATCCGGAGGTGGCGGCCTTCGCGTTCACCCGTCTGGGGGTCGGTGCAGCTCACCGAGTCGCGCACCGCCACCGCGGTCATCACCGCGTCCACCGGCAGGGTGCCGGAGTGGTTGGCGACCAGCAGCGCGCCGCCGTCCTCGGGCAGGTTGGCCGCGCCGATCACCTCCACCCGGAACCACTTTCGATACAACTGCCGCAACGGGGGCATCAGCAGATGGTCGGTCAGCTCGGCGTCGAAGCCGAACTCGTCGACCTCGTACTCCCCGGTCAGCCGCCGCCGCGCGAACGCCAGCAGGTCGGCCAGTTTGTCCGCGGCCGCCGATCCTCCCGGGCCTGCGCCGGTCCAGTCCGGTTCGGGCAGGTGCGTCACCTGGCCAGGCACCTCGGCGCCCCGGCCGGCCCGATCAGCTTCGGTCTGCGGTCGGTGCGCCCGTTCGTCCCGGCCGCTCTGGGCGACAGCGGTCCTCTGCAGCGGAATGACCCGGGCTTCTGCCACAACGACGTCCCTTCTGCCCACCGGGCATCCCTCAGCGCACCAACGAGACCGCGTCCAGCACCCCGCGCTCCAGCGCGGCCAACCGCTCCGGGTCAACCACCGGACGCAGTCCCCGGCCACGCACGTAATCGTCGAACGCCTGCCTCGTGGTCCACCGTGGGGTGAACCCGAAAGTCTCCTTCAGCCGGGTCGTGTCGACCACCCGGCCGTAGTTCAGATACCGGACCTGCTCCGGTCCGAAATCGACCAGCCTGCTGCTGCGGAACAGCCCGGTGATCGGCTGTACCACCGGACCCGGCAGCGGCACCTGCACCCGGCCCGCTCGGCGAATCGCCTGGGACAACAGCAGCACCCCGTCCCCGGCCACGTTGAACACGCCGGGCACGTCGCGCACCACCGAGCGGTGCAGCACGGCCAGCGCGTCCTCGGAGTGCAGCAACTGCAGTCGCGAATCGTGTCCCAGCACCGTGGGCACCACGACCGGTAGCGAGAAATACCTCGTGAGCACGGTGTCCACCCGCGGCCCGATCAGATTCGAGAACCGCAGCGTGGTTATCGCCACGTCCGGGCGACGCCGGCCGAACCCGCGGACGTACCCCTCGACCTCGGCGTTGTCCTTGGCATATCCGGACGAGGGCAGCTCGGCGGGCGCGGTGTCCTCGGTGAACACGGCCGGGTCACGGGGGCTCGCCCCGTACACCGCGGTGGAGGATTTCACCACCAGTTTGCGCACCAGCGGCGAGCGCTGGCACGCGGCCAGCAGCTGCATGGTGCCGATGACGTTCATTTCTTTGTGCAGCGTGCGCCCGGTCGGTCCGGCCGGGTGCGCGGTCAGCGACGCGTGCACCACGGTGTCCACCCGGGCCCGGCCGATCACCTTGCCGATCAGCGGGTTGCGGATGTCGGCGCGCACGTACTCGGCGCGCCCCATCAGCCTGCTCAGTTCGGCCGACGGCGCCGCGGTGTCCACCGCGATCACCCGTTCGATGGACGAGTCCTCGGCCAGCCGTGCGGCCAGATGGCCACCGAGGTAACCACTCACCCCGGTCACCAGAACGACGTTGGCGGCCATCCACCATCCCCAAACTGCGCGACAGTGCCCCGATGCTACTCGGAACCGGCCGCCTCGCAGCCTCCGCGCGAGCGGCAAATAAACCGCGCCGCCAGCGTGCTCCGGACAAACCGGGTCAGCCGACGGCGCGGGAAAGCCGCAAGAGCGATGGGCTCTGGGTCAGCGGGTCACTTGCCCTGCTTGCGACGCGCGTGTCGAGTCTTCCGCAGCAACTTGCGGTGCTTCTTCTTCGACATGCGCTTGCGGCGCTTCTTGATGACCGAGCCCATGCGCGGTTCCTTCACTCTCGTGGGTGGTTCAGGGTTGCTCGCGTCCGTGGCCGCACCGGCGCCCGACACATGACGAACCGGGGCACGCGACACGAACGGTCACTCAGTTTACCTGGACCGTTGTCGGGGCGAACGGCGGCCATCGAGTGCGGGCGTGAACCCGCCCGATGGCCCACGTTCGTGTGGGACGGCCGGTGGTGCTCAGCCGACGTCGTAGTAGGCGTTCTCCAGATAGTCGTGCACGGCCTTCTCGGGCACCCGGAACGACTTGCCGACTCGCACGGCAGGCAGTTCACCGGAGTGCACCAACCGGTACACGGTCATCTTCGACACCCTCATCATGGCGGCCACTTCGGCCACCGTGAGGAACTCGACCTGGTTGAGGCTGGTCAAGCCCGATTCCCTGTTTTGGGCAGGCATAGTCACCGCGTCCTTCGACACGTGTCGCGCCGTCGGCTTCCCCACCGACGGATTCGACACGCACGTGCTCCCCCGAGAGTAGCGGGACGGATGGGACTCGTGCGACATGCGAGACCGCCTGTCCACCATTCGCCGCATCGACCAGGCAATCCGTGCCCGGATGGACCACTCGAGTGGCCGAATGTTCGTCGGCCCCGCCCGACCGGCGACCGGTCACGCGGGGCCGAACCCAAGAACCCGCGGGGCCGAACCCAAGAAAAGGCCGAGGGGCGGGGCTCAGTGGTCGTCGTGCGCGCGGCCCAGTTCCACCGAGCGGTCCCGGGCGGCCTCGATCGCGGCCAGCAGCGCCGCCCGCACCCCGTGCCGCTCCAGCTCCCGGATGGCCATGATCGTGGTGCCGGCCGGGGAGGTGACCGCCTCGCGCAGGATCACCGGGTGCTCGTCGCTCTCGGCCAGCATCCGGGCCGAGCCCACCGCCGACTGCACGATCAGCTTCTCCGCCACCGCGCGCGGCAGGCCCAGCAGGATGCCCGCGTCGATCATGGCCTCGACCAGGTAGAAGAAGTACGCCGGACCGGAGCCGGACAGCGCGGTCACCGCGTCCTGCTGCGACTCGGGCACCCGCACCACCTCGCCCACCGTGCCCAGCATCTGGGCGACGGTGTCCAGGTGCGCCTCGGAGGCGTGTTTCCCGGGCGAGATCGCGCTCATCGCCGCGCCGACCACCATCGGGGTGTTCGGCATGACCCGGACCACCGGCGTGCCCTCGGGCAGCATCCGCTCGTACAGCGCGGTGGGCAGCCCGGCGCACAGCGACACGACCAGCGCGGCCGGGCCGATCGCCGGGGCCAGCTCGACCAGCAGCGGCTCGATGTCCTGCGGCTTGACCGCGACCACCAGCACATCCGCCTTGGCCGCGGCCTCGGCCACCGACACCCCGGCGACGCCGTACTGGGCGGTCAGCTCCCGCGCCCGCTGCGCGGACCGCTCGGTGAACAGCAGTTCCCCGGCCGGCCGGCCGCCGTGCAGCAGCCCGGACAGCAGGGCCTCGCCGATCTTGCCCGCGCCCAGTACAGCGATCGTCGTCATGCGCCCCAGGGTGCCAGACCGGCGGCCGGCTTCAGCGTTCCCGTGGGGTCAGCGCCAACTGCCGGCACTGGCCCACCAGCCGGCCCGCGGCGTCGATCACCGTGGCGTCCTGGTCGAACCACTGCCCGTGCACCGCGCGGCTGGTCACGTCCACCCGCAGCCAGCCCGGCGCGGGTCGGCCGCGCAGCAGGGCGGTCACCTGCACCGTCGGTGACCATCCGTACCGGCCGAGGTTGAACGTCACCGGCATGGACACGTCCCCGGACAGCAGCGCGAACAGCGCGTCCGGCTGCTCGCCGCGCGGGCGCACCCACAGCCGCAGGCGCAGCGGATCGCCCACCTTGCCGTGCAGGAAGCCCGCGGTGGCCTGGTCGACCCGGACGTCGCAGCCACGTACCAGGCGGGGCGCGTTGGCCGAGGGGAGCCCACCGAGGTCGACCGCGTCCAGCGGTGGGCCGGCCGGCATGTCCGGCAGGTCGGTCCAGGTCGGCGGGTCGTCGGCCAGGTGACCCACGGTGACCGTGGACTCCACGCAACTGCGTCCGCGCTGCTCGATGTTGACCGCGACCACGCTGGCCGTTCGGCCCAGTTTGCGCAGCTCCGCCCGGAGCAGCACCGGGCCGACCTCGGGCGGTCGCAGGAACTGGGCGCTGACCACCAGCGGGTCAACCCCGTCGGTGCCTTCCGCGCCACCGGCCGCGGCAACCGCCTGCACCCCGGCGCGGCCCATCAGCGCCAGCAGGAACCCGCCATGTGGCCGTGAGCCCACCGTCCAGTCCGCGGACAGGTCCGCGGTGAACGTGCCGTCACCCAGCGCACGCACCGCGCTGGCCACCGAGAACGTGCTCGCCGGCCCCGTGCCCGAAGGCACTGCCGCGGCTCGCCCCGTCACACCGCTCACCCGGTTCTCCCAACTGCCCGTGGGAAGAACGCCGGTGCCACCGGTCGCTCTGCCAGTCTTCGCATCAGGTATCCGTACCATTGCTCCCCGTATGGGGCATACACCCGAACGGTCTCACCAGCTCACCCCAGACGGCGCGCAGCCGCGGAGCGAACGCCGTAGCGTAACCGCATCCGGCCCCCGCCTGGCATGCGGCGATGGGCCCGATCCGGCCTCCGGTCGAAACCATCCGGCTCGGTGGAAGATCATCCGCGGGTTGCGGACGTTCGGACAGACGTCCGGCGGAAGCGAAAGGTTCAGTGCCGATAGCCACTTTCGCGATCACTTTCGTCCCTCGCGGCCGGGGCCGAATGTCACTTTCCGTGGCCGCCGGTCAGCTGCCAAGGTTGAGCCGGGCGAACAGCAACGCCTGGGCCAGATCCCGCTCCCGCCGCGCGCCGCTGCCCGCCCGCCGGGTGTTGATCTCCAGCACCACCTGCCCGGCGAACCGATCGGTGGCCAGCCGCTCGCACAGCGCCGCGCACGGCTGCGCGCCCTGGCCGGGCACCAGGTGCTCGTCCCGGGGCACCCCGGAGCCGTCGGCCAGGTGCAGGTGCGCCAGCCCGGCACCCATCCGGTCGGCCAGGGCCAGCGCGTCCATGCCCGCGGCCGCGGTGTGCGACAGGTCCAGCGTGTAGTTGGCGTAACCCACATCGGTGGGGTCGATGGACGGCGCGAACGCGGACACCGCGCGCCGCTCCCGGCCCAACGGGCGCACCGGGAACATGTTCTCCACCGCGATGGCCAGCCCGCTGCGCTCCTCCAGGTCGGCGACCAGCTCGGCGAAGCCCTCGGCGTAGCGGCGCTGCCAGCGAAACGGCGGGTGCACCACCACGGTCCGCGCGCCCAGATCCACCGCGGCGGCCACCGAGCGGCGCAGCCGGATCTCCGGGTCCGGCGACCACACCCGCTGGGTGATCAGCAGGCAGGGAGCATGCACCGCGAGCACCGGCACCCCGAGGCGCTGGGAATGCTTGCGCAGCAGGCCGACGTCCTGGCTGATCGGGTCGGCCCAGACCATCACCTCGACGCCGTCGTAGCCCAGCTCGGCCGCCAGTTCGAAACCCACCGAAGCCGGCCGTGGCCACACCGAGGCGGTGGACAGGCCGATGGGTATCCGCGGGATCACAGCGCAACGCCCCCGCCCGGGCTCAACGACGCAGCAGCAACAACGCCGCCGGGGACACCGTGACGACCAGGCCGGCCAGGATGGCCAGCACCGTGGTCTGCAGGTCCTCGGCCCGCCGCAGCCTGCGCACCACCAGCACCAGCCCGACGATGACCAGCAGCGCCGCCACCAGCGCGGCGGCCGGCAACACGCCCCACAGCCAGCTGAAGCCCAGCCAGACCCCGGCGCCGCCGATCGCGCCGACGCCGACCTGGCCGACCATCATCAGCCACTGGCGGGTCGGGGAGAGCGGCTCGCCGGGCTCCTCGTCGTCGTCCTCGTCGTCCAGCGCGCTTGCCCCGCGGCCGCTCCCGCCGTACCGCTCGTCGGGGTCGTCGTGCTCGTCGTTTTCGGCCTCGTCCCGGCCCGCGGGGGTCAGCCGGTTGCCGATGTCCTGCCGGGTGGCCTCGCGCGGGTAGTCCGACCCGGCGAAGTCGCGCTCGTACTCGTCCAGATCGTCGTCATCGTCGACGTACGGGCCCGGGTGGGCCTGGGTGCTCTCCGCGGGCACGGGCGGCCCGGACCGGCGCGTCGGGGGGCCACCGGGGCGGCCTGGCGGCGGACCGGCCGGCCGCAGCGGCGGGCGCTGCCCACCGGGCACCTGCGGCATCTCCTGGGTCAGCGCCTCGGGAGGCACCCCGCCCAGCCGGGACTGCACCGAGTTGGGCCCACCATCCGGGCCCGGCGGTCTGCCGGTCTGCTGACCCGGCGGCGGACCGGGTTGCTGCGGGCCGTCCGGGCGGGGCATACCCGGCCGGGAGCCCGGCCCGGCGCCTCGGCCGGGGGGCGGGGCGACCGGGGGCATCGCGGCCTGGGTCGGCGGCAGGTTCGACCCGCTGGAATTCGGGCCGCCCAGCCGCTGACTGTCATTGGGCCCCAAGCGCTGGCTGTCCAGCCGCTGACTGTCGTTCGGGCCGATCCGCTGGCTGTCGTTGGGGCCAAGTCGCTGGCTGTCCAGACGCTGCGGATCCAGGCGCTGGCTGTCCCGGGGCGGCGGCTCCTGGCGCGGGCCGGGGCCGTCCGGCCGCAGGCGCTGGCTGCCCTCCGGACCCGGACCGTCCGGGCGCAGCGCCTGCGGGCGCAAGGTGTCCGGCCGCATCCCGTCCGGCCGCGGGCCGTCGGGGCGGGGCGGACCGTCCGGGCGCAGCCGCTGGCTGCCGTCCGGGCCGGGGCCGCCGCCGGGACGCAAGCGCTGGCTGTCCGGCCGTACGTCGTCGGGGCGCAGCCGTTGGCTGTCCGGGCGGACATCGTCCGGGCGCAGCCGTTGGCTGTCCGGGCGGACATCGTCCGGGCCTGGGCCTTCGGCGCGTGGGTCGAGACCATCCGGGCGGGGCATCGCCGACCGGGTGCCCATGCCCGGGCGCACCGGCGGGATCGCCTGCCGAGTCGGCTGACCGCCCGAGGGCGGCATGCCGCCGCGGGCCGGTGGCTGCTGCTGCGGGCCCGGCGGCTGCTGGCCGGGCGGTTGCTGCTGGGCGGGCCGGGCGGTCGGCGCGGGCCCACGACGCGGCCGCGACACCGGTTCGGTGTACTCGGTCGGCGCGTGGCTGGCCGCCGCCGCCCGCCGACCCTGCGGCGGCTCGGCGTCGTCGCGCACCGGCAGCAGCTTGCCGCTGTCGGAGAGCACCCGCTCGATGATCGTCTGCGGGGCACTGCCCTCGTCGTCGTCATCCTCACGCCGCCGACGACGACGCGGCGCGTTCGCGCCACCGCTCGCCGACCCGCCGCCGTATTCGGCGAGTAGTTCGGCGACCGTGCGCTGTGGGCGCTCCGCTTCGCTGTCTCGACTCATTGACTCCACCGTGCCCCGTGCGGCCCCGTCCGTCCAGTGACCCCCGGGGGAAAGCTGCCGTCAGTCTGGTCCAAGCGCCGCAGAATCACACCTTCCCGCAGCGCCCAAGGGCAAATCTCCAGCTCATCAAGGTCCAAAACGGCCATCGTGGCCTCCGCCACCAACGCGCCCGCCACCAACTGGTGCGCCCGGCTCGGGCTGACCCCCTCCAGTCCGGCGATGTCCGCCGCCGACATCCGGGAGATGAACGCGATCAGCTGTCGCAGTCCGGCCCTGGTCAACGGCCGCCGCACCCGGAGTCCCTGGGAGGAGGGCGCGGCGCCGGTCAGCCGGGCCAGCGAACGAAACGTCTTGGAGGTGGCCACCACGCGGTCGGGCGCGCCGTCCTTGCGCACCCGTTTGGCCACCGGGCCCAGTTCCTCGGCCAGCCAGTCCCGCAGCTGCGCGACCTCGGCCCGGCTGGGCGGGTCGCCGGACAGCTTGGTCCTGGTCAGCCGGCCCGCGCCCAGCGGAAGCGACTCGGCGAGCGAGGGCTCCTCGTCCCGGCCCAGCGCCAGTTCCAGGGAGCCGCCGCCGATGTCCAGCACCAGCAGCTTGCCCGCCGACCAGCCACACCAGCGGCGTGCGGCCAGGAACGTGTAGCGGGCCTCGTCCCGACCGGACAGCACCTGCAGGTCCACCCCGGCCTGCTCGCGCACCCGGGTGAGCACCTCGGCCGAGTTGCCGGCCTCGCGCACCGCCGAGGTGGCGAACGCAAGCAGGTCGTCGCAACCCAGACGGGTGGCCGACTCACTGGCCGCGATCGCCGCCCGGACCAGATCCTGGGCGCCTCGGTCGGACAGCCGGCCGCTGGCGGTGATCCGCTCGGCCAGCCGCAACACCGTCTTCTCCGAACTCATCGGCGTTGGGTGGGCACCCCGATGCGCGTCCACCACTAGCAGGTGGACGGTATTGGACCCGACGTCAAGCACCCCGAGGCGCACGACACCAAACGGTACCGGTCGACACATTCCGCCACGGTCAGGACTCGAACTTGTAACCGAGCCCACGTACCGTCACGAGGTGCCGGGGCGCGGAGGGATCCGGCTCGATCTTCGAGCGCAACCGCTTGACGTGCACGTCCAGGGTCTTGGTGTCGCCGACGTAGTCCGCGCCCCATACCCGGTCGATCAACTGTCCCCTGGTCAGCACCCGGCCCACGTTGCGCAGCAGGTACTCCAGCAGGTCGAACTCCTTGAGTGGCAACGGCACCTCGCCGCCGGACACGGTGACCACGTGCCGTTCCACGTCCATCCGCACCGGCCCGGCGGCCAGCACCTGCGGCTGCAGCTCGGTGTCCGTGCCCGGTTCCCCGCCGCGGCGTAGCACCGCGCGGATCCGGGCGATCAGCTCCCGGGCCGAGTACGGCTTGGTCACGTAGTCGTCGGCGCCCAGTTCCAGCCCGACCACCTTGTCGATCTCGCTGTCCCGGGCGGTCACCATGATCACCGGCACGCCGGAGCGGGACCGGATGGCCTTGCACACGTCCGTGCCGCTCATCCCGGGCAGCATCAGGTCCAGCAGCACGATGTCCGCGCCGTTGCGGTCGAACTCCTGCAGCGCGTCCTGACCGGTCGCCGCGACCGCGGTGGTGAACCCCTCCTTACGCAGCAGGAAGGCCAGCGGGTCGGCGAAGGACTCCTCGTCCTCGACGATCAACACCCTCGTCACAGTGTTCCTCCATGATCATTCGTGCCGAAGGCCTCGCTCGGCTGCCCGGTGCCCGCGCCGGCCGACTGTGCCGCCGACCGGATCGCGGAACTGGTCAGGGCCTGGTGGTCCGACCCCTGGGTCGGGATCGCCTGCTCGCCGACCAGCGGCAGCCGCAGGGTGAACGTGGAGCCGGTGCCCGGCCTGCTCCACAACCGCACCTCGCCGCCGTGGTTGGCCGCGACGTGCTTGACGATGGCCAGTCCGAGCCCGGTGCCGCCGGTGGCCCGGGAGCGGGCCGGATCGACCCGGAAGAACCGCTCGAACACACGCTTCTGGTGCTCGTGGGCGATGCCGATGCCCCGGTCGGTGACCGCGATCTCGGCGAACCCCTCGCTCTTGCGCCTGCTCACCGACACCGGACTGGACGCGGGCGAGTAGGCCACCGCGTTGTCGATCAGATTGGTCAGCGCGGTGATCAGCAGGCTGCGGTCGCCGTCCACCATCAGGCCGCTTGGCTCGTCGGTGGTGATCTGGATGCCGGCCGACTCGGCGGCCAGCGTGGACCGGCCAAGGGCCTCGGTGACCACCTCGTCCACCTCCACCGGCACGAGTTCGGGCAGCCGCTCGGCGCCCTGCAACCGCGACAGGGCGATCAGCTCACTGACCAGCGTGCCCAACCGGGTGGCCTCGTGCACGATCTTTCCGGAGAACCGGCGTACCTCGAGCGGGTCGTCCGCGGCGTCCAGCACCGCCTCGGCCAGCAGGGCCAGCGCGCCGACCGGGGTTTTCAGCTCGTGGCTGACATTGGCCACGAAGTCCCGGCGGGTGGCCTCCAGCCGGACCGCGTCGGACTCGTCGTCCGCGTCGACCACGGTGAACACGTCGGCCAGCGGGCGCACCTCGGCCCGCACCGCGGCCGGGCTCCGGCCGTGCGACTCCAGCGGGGACAGGTCCACCTCGACCGCCTGGCCGGTCTCCCGGACCAGCTCGGCGGCCTTGCGGGCGCGGGCGTCGGCCTGCCGGCCGCGCACCACGCCCAGCTGCACCGCCCGCGGATTGAACAGCACCACGTCGCCGAACTCGTTGAGCACGGCGACGCCGTTGTGCGCGGAGTCGACCACGCGCTGCATCAGCTGGGCGATGGTCAGACCCGATGGTGCGGCCGGGGCGCGTCCCTCGCGGACGCGCCCCAGTGCGAAGCCGACAACCGTACCGACCAGCAGCGCGCCGGCCAGCAGGGCGATCCACCCCGAAACGGTCACTGGCGCATCGTAAGCAGCCCTGGCCCCTGGTCACCTAGCCCAACACGGCCAACCGTGATGCCCCCGACATCTGACAGCGCGAAGTTCTGCTCGACGTCGACCGTTGTTCACCTGAACGAATGACCGTGTCAGTCAGTTCACCTGTTCGAGGGACGCCAGGTCCTCCTCCGTCAGCTTCAGCCCGGCCGCCGCGATGTTCTGCTCCAGATGCTCGATCGAGGAGGTGCCGGGGATCAGCAGGATGGCCGGTGACCGGTGCAGCAGCCAGGCCAGGCTGATCTGGGCCACCGTCGCCCCGTGCCGGGCCGCCACCTCGGCGACGACCGGGTTGTCGATCAGGTTGTGCCCGCCGAGCGGGAAGTACGGGACGTAGCAAACGCCCTGCTCAGTGGCCAGATCGAGCATGTGGGCATCGCCCCGGTCGGAGATGTTGAACATGTTCTGCACGGACGCCACCGGCGCGATCCGCTGGGCCTCGGCCAGCCGGTCCGGGGCCACGTTGGAGATGCCGAGGTGCCGGATCAGCCCTTCCTCGCGCAGCGCGGCCAGGGCCTCGAACGCGGGTCCGACGGGCTCGTCGGATGGGCCGCCGCGACCGCCGACCCGCAGGTTCACCATGTCAAGTCGATCGACGCCGAGGTCGCCCAGATTCGCCTCCACCGCCCGGCGCAACTCGTCCGGGTGAAGGCCTTCGCGCATCTCGTCCATCGGCCCGGTGATCGCACCCGCCTCGCCATAGAGCGGACCGACCTTGGTGACGATCACCAGCTCTTCCGGATAGGGGTGCAGGGCCTGGCGAATCAGCTGGTTGGCGGTCATGCCCTCGTGGGCGTAGAAGGCCGCGGTGTCGATGTGGTTCACACCGAGCTCGACCGCGCGGCGCAGCACCGCGATCGCCTGTTCGGGGTCCGTGTGCGGCCCGAACGGCCAGTTGGGCAGGCGCATGGTGCCAAACCCCATCCGGGTGACAGGCAGGTCGCCGCCGAGTTGCCAGTAACCGGCCGCGGTGGCCGAGATGTCGGTAGTCATGCCTCAACCTCACCCATCTCCGCCCGGCAGCGCACCTCGGTGGCAACAAACTGTCAAAGCTGGGCCAACTCCAGGTTGACCAGGCATCTCGCCCGCCGGGACACTGGAGTAACGATGAGTACGACGATTTCCGGCGTGCCGATGAGCATCGACCGGGTCTTCACGGTGCACGGGGACGACGAGCTGTGGGCCCGGGCCGGACACCTGTTCGATCCGCACGAGGAGTTCGTGTGCGCGGCCAGTGACATGAGCACCTGGGCCCGGACCAGCAACCGCAGCCGGGTGCGCCTGGCCCACGAGCGGCTGGGCAACGGGCTGACCATCCGGAAGCTGTACACGCCCACCGTGCTCAACCGGCCGGAGGACGGCAAGCAGCTGGCCGAGATAAGCCGCAACGGCGTGCGCATCCGGATCTACCCGGGCGTGCTGGGCCACGAGGCGATCATCATCGACCGCAAGGTGGCCATCCTGGCCGGTCCGCCGGTGGCCGGGGTGCGCAGCTACAGCGTGGTGGACGCGCCCGAGGTGGTGGCCGCGCTGCGGGCGCTGTTCCAGGCCGCCTGGGAGTCCGCGGCCGACCTCGACACGGTGCTGGCCGACATGCCGCCCGTGGTCGACGAGGAGGGCCTGTCGATCCTGCGGATGCTGGCCGCCGGGCGCAAGGACGAGTCCGCCGCGCGCACCCTGCGCATGTCGGTGCGGACCTACCGCAGGCGGGTGGCCGAGCTGATGGTGGTGCTGGGCGCCGACTCCCGGTTCCAGGCCGGCGTGCGCGCGAAAGCCCTTGGCCTGCCGGTGTAACACCCGTCGGGCGGCGCCGACGCAGTGTCCGATGAACGAGATCACCCCGGCCGCCGAGTCATCCGATCCGGACGAACCGATCGCGCCATCACCCGATCCGGACGGATCTGTCGTGCCCGGGTTGCCTGGCGGTCCGCCGCAGGATCAGCGGCCCTGGTTGGCCACGGCCTTGATGGCGTCCGCGGCGGCGTTCGGGTCCAGGTAGGTGCCGCCCGGGTTGACCGGCTTGAGGTCGGCGTCCAGGTCGTAGCGCAGCGGGATGCCGGTCGGGATGTTCAGCTTGGCGATCGCGTCGTCGGAGACGCCGTCGAGGTGCTTGACCAGCGCCCGCAGCGAGTTGCCGTGCGCGGCGACCAGCACGGTGTGCCCGGCCCGCAGGTCGGGCACGATGGCCGATTCCCAGTAGGGCAGCAGACGGGCCACCACGTCGGCCAGGCACTCGGTGCGCGGCAGGTCGGCGCCTAGGCCGGCGTATCGGGGGTCGGCGTCCTGGCTGAACTCGCTGCCGAACTCGATGTCCGGCGGCGGCGTGTCGTAGGAGCGGCGCCAGAGCATGAACTGCTCCTCGCCGTACTGCTCCAGCGTCTGCTTCTTGTTCTTGCCCTGCAGCGCTCCGTAATGGCGCTCGTTGAGCCGCCAGTCGCGGCGCACCGGGATCCAGTGCCGGTCGGCCACGTCCAGCGCGAGGTTCGCGGTGGAGATCGCGCGGCGCAGCACCGAGGTGTGCAGGATGTCGGGGAGCAGCCCGGCGTCGCGCAGCAGTTCGCCGCCGCGGCGGGCCTCGGCCTCGCCCTTGGTCGAGAGGGGGACGTCCACCCATCCGGTGAACAGGTTCTCCGCGTTCCACACGCTCTCGCCGTGCCGGAGCAGGACCAAAGTTTGTACGCCAGCCATGGCCGCAAGCCTGCCAGAAGGCCCCGCGCGGGTGCGCGTGCCACCCGGCGGCCCGTCCCCCGATCCGGTCATCAGACGTGACGAACACCACAGGACACTACTTGCAGAACGGTGTTCGTTACCAAAACGTTAGCAAATCAAGGCATATTCACCGGAATGTAGTAATTAGCGCCCTTGAGATGTCCTGCGGCTTCTGACAAGTTGACATTGCTCTCGTGGATCGGCTCCCACGCACTCCCCGATCCGGCGAGAGTAGAGCGGTTCGCCTCCCCGTCGAACCGCACCCGCCAGGGAACCCGGGTCCCCCCACCCAGGTACCGAAAGCGGCGGGAGCTGAAGCGGGGCGGCTTGAGTACGCGACTCCCCCTCCCTCCCAGGCCGCCCCGCTCGCCCCACCTCCACCACTCAGCGCGCAAGACACATCACCGCCGGTGCATCGCCGGCCAGTGCGGTAAGCGCTTACTCCGGCACCGGTGCCGACGACGCCGCAGGTGCCCGCCTCCGCCGGCGCCAGATGATCAGCCCGGCCACCGCCGGGATGCCCAGCGCGATCAGGAACGGCAGCAGCGCGCCGAACACCACGCCGAGCACTCGCACCGTGCCCACCAGTGCCCGCCAGCCGCCGGTCAGTCCGTTCAGAAAGCCCGGGCTCGCCGCCGCGGCCACCACCGGCGGAGGCGGCGCCGTGGCGGCCAGGTTCACCGAAACGGTCGACAGGGCGACCTGACCGGCCAGTTCGGCCTGCTGCTGTTCCAGCGCCTCCAGATCCGACTCGCGCTTGGTCAGCTCGTCCTCGATGGACACCACGTCGGACAGCGAACCGGCCTGGCCCAGCAGCGCCCGCACCCGGTCCACGCTGGCCTGCTGCGAGGCGATCCGGCTGCGCACGTCCACCAGCTGGTCGGTCACGTCCTGGGCCTGCTGCTGGCGGCTGGTCACCCGGCCGAGGGCGGACAGCTGGCCCAGCACGGTGTCCAGCTGCGGCTGCGGTACCGAAAGGGTGAGGGCGGCCGAGTCGTCCTGCGCGTCCTCGCTGGCCACATAGCCGCCGGCCGTGTCCGCGATCTGCTGGGCCCGGTTCGCCGCGCCGGACACGTCCGAGACGACCAGGTTCACCGTGGCCGACCGGATCACCTGCCGACCGGCTGGCGAGATCCCGGTCAGCGGCGCCGACCCGGTCGATGCCGAACCGGTCGCCCCGGAACCCGACGACCCCGAATTCGCCGATCCGGAGCCGGTCGAACCCGAGCCGGTCGACGCCGAGTCGCCCGAGCCCGACGATCCCTCGGCGTTGGGTGACGCGGCCGAATGCTGCAGCGGCACCGCCCCGGCGGCCGGATTCCGGGCCACCGCGCCGTTCGCACCCGACGAGCCACTGCACCCTGCGACCAAGCCCAGCAGCATCGCCAGCAGGCCGCCCGATAACCAGATTCTGCTGCGCACGATCCGAACTCCCCTCAACGCGACGTGATGTCAGCGGGACGGGAGTCGGCGGCCGGGCCGTTGCCGGCCGGCGCGTCACGATTCGGCCTCGGAACGGCCTGACCCGATCGTGGCGATCGAGCGATGAGACCCGAACGGGTTACGGCTCGGCGCGGGGCCCGGAATCGGCCGAACCGTTGGCCGGGCGGTCCACCAGGTGCCCGAACGCCTGCAGGTTGGCCAGGGACTCGCCGCGGGACACCCGCCAGTCCCATTCGCGCCGGATGGAATTGGCGAAACCCAGCTCCAGCAACGTATTGAAGTCGCCGTCGGCCGCCTCGAGCACCTGGCCGAGCAGCCGGTCCAGCTCGTCCTCGGTGACCAGTTCGGGGCTGAGCCTGCCGATCAGGTAGATGTCCCCGGCCTGATCGATCGTGTAGTGCACGCCGTAGAGCTTCGCGTTGCGGTGCAACAAAAAGCGGTACACGTCCAGGTGCGCCTCGTCCGGCCTGCGGCAGACGAAGGCCTCCACCAGCAACGCGTGCGCACCGGCGACCAGCCAGCAGTTGGTCTGCAGTTTCTTGGTGCCCGGCAGGGTCACGAAGTAGGCGCCCGGCCCCTTGCGCTGGTAGTCCAGCTCTCGCTCGTCCAGGGCCGTCGCGATCGTCCGGTCCAGGCTCGCGATGTCCACTGTCACACTGCCACCTCCGAATGCGCCGCACGGAACGCCGCGGTCGCCTGTGCATACCCTGCCAGCAGCGCGTCGGTGGTGCGCTCCCACGAGAACCGCCGGGCGTGCCGGACCGCCCCGGTGGCCAGCTTGGCCAGCCGCTCCCGGTTGTGCAGCAACTCCTCCAGCGCCACCGCCCACCGGCCGGGGTCGTGCCCGGCGACCAGCCGCCCGGACACCCCGTCGGACACCGCGACCGGCAGCCCGCCCACCGCGGCTGCCACCACCGGAGTGCCGCAGGCCTGGGCCTCTAGCGCGACCAGCCCGAACGACTCGTTGTGGCTGGGCACCGCGACCAGGTCGGCCGCCCGGTACACCCGGGCCAGGTCGGCGCCGCGCTGCGGGGACAGGAACCGCACCACGTCGGCGATGCCAAGGGACACGGCCAGCCGACGTAACGAGTCCGGCTCATCGAGGCCGGAGCCGGAGGCCCCGCCCACGACCAGCACCACCAGCTTCTCCCGCAGTTCCGGCCGCAACGCCAGCAGCTCGGCCGCCGCGCGCAGCAGCACGTCCGGGGCCTTGAGCGGCTGGATCCGGCCCACGAAGGCCAGCACCGCCGCGTCCGCGCGCAGGCCGAGCGCGGCCCGGGCGGCCTGCCGGTCGCCGGGGGTGAAGCGCTCCAGGTCGACCCCGGGCGGCACGGTCAGCACCCGGCCGGCGTCCGCACCGTAGAGGTCGATCAGCTGCTCGGCCTCCACCGCGGTGTTGGCCACCAGCCGGTCGGCCTCGTCCACCACCTGCTGTTCGCCGATCACCCGGGAGCGGGGCTCGGGCGCGTCGCCCTGCGCCAGCGCGGCGTTCTTCACCTTGGCCAGGGTGTGCGCGGTGTGCACCAGGGGCACGCCCCACCGGTCCCGGGCCAGCCAGCCGACCTGCCCGGACAGCCAGTAGTGCGAGTGCACCACGTCGTAGTAGCCCGGCTCGTGATAGGCCTCGGCCCGCAGCACGCCGCCGCTGAACGCGCACAGCTGCGCGGGCAGTTCGGACTTGTCCAGTCCCTCGAACGGGCCCGCGGTGACGTGCCGGACGGTCACCCCGGGAGTCAGTTCCACGATCGGGGGAAGGTCGGAGGAGGTGGCCCGGGTGAAGATCTCCACCGCCACGCCGCGCCGGGCCATCCGTTGCGCGGTCTGCACGATGTAGACGTTCATGCCGCCCGCGTCCCCGGTGCCCGGTTGCTCCAGCGGCGAGGTGTGCACGGACAGCACCGCGACCCGGCGGGGACGACGGGAGAACTGCTGGACCAGTGGGGTCATCGGGTTCGAGTCCTTTCCACCAGATCACGCAGGGCGGCCTCGAACTCGGCCGGACGTTCCAGGAACGGCAGGTGGCCGACACCCTCGCACCAGCGCAGTTCGGCGCCGGGCACGTGGGCGGCCGTGTACTCGGCGGCCGAGGGTTCGACCACCGCGTCGGCCCGGCCGTGCAGGACGAGGGTGGGTACGTCGATCGTGGCCAGCACCTCGGCCGAGCCGACATCGCGGCGGAACAGCGCGCCGCGCACGTGCGGGGGAACCCGCAGCGCCGCGGCCAGCAACTGCTCAGCCAGCGGCGTGGGCCGCACCCGCAGGCCGGGGGCGTGCATGCCGACCGCGAACGAGCGCAGCGCCGGCTCGGCCACCCCCCGATCGGGGGACAGTGCATCGGGCAGTGCGTCGCGCATGGCCGGCCCGGTGCGCCCGCCCGGGTGACCCCGGCCGATCTCGGTGATCGCGCTTACATACATGATTCCGGCCACTCCGTCGGTGCCCAACTCGCGCACGTGGTCGGTGAGCACCAGGCCGCCGTAGGACCAGCCGATCACCACCGCGGGCCGGCCGGTGTAGTCCAGCAGGGCCCGCACATCGGCGGCCCACTCGGCGGCGGAGGCGTAGCCGTCCTCGGGCGCGTCGGAGTCGCCGTGGCCGCGCAGATCGGCCGCGACCAGCCGGAAATCCTTGCTCAGCGGGCCGGTCAGCTGATGTTGCCAGACCGCGCCTGACTGCGCCCACCCGTGCAGCAACAGGATCGGCGGGGCGTCGGCCGGCCCGGCCGTGCGTACCGCGAGCCGCACGCCCGACCCGCCGGTGACATGTTCGACCTGGCTCACATCCAGCACATCCGGCCTCCTGTCTGTCCCCGACGTACCAACGAGCCAGACGTTGCGCATCTTCCCGATCGGGGTAGTACGGCAGGATTGATCCGGCCAGCGCAATCGAATCGATGGAGGTGTGCAGTGACCGGCAACCGACCGACCGCAGTGGTGACCGGGGCGAGTTCCGGGATCGGCGCGGCCACCGCGCGCCAGCTGGCGGCCGACGGGTTCCACGTGGTGCTCGGCGCGCGCAGGCACGATCGGCTGGCCGAGATCGCCAAGGAGATCGACGGCACCGCGCTGACGCTGGACGTGACCGACGCCGGCTCGGTGACCGCGTTCGCCGACGCCATCGCCGGGGCCAACGTGCTGGTGAACAACGCAGGTGGCGCCCGGGGCCTGGCCCGGGTGGAGAACGCCAACGAGGAGCACTGGCGCTGGATGTGGGAGGCCAATGTGCTGGGCACCCTGCGGGTGACCAAGGCATTGCTGCCCAAGCTGATCGAGTCCGGAGACGGCCACGTGCTGACCGTCACCTCGATCGCCGCCCTGGAGGCCTACGACAACGGCGCCGGCTACACCTCGGCCAAGCATGCCCAGTCGGCGCTGCACCGCACGCTGCGCGGGGAGCACCTTGGCCAGCCGGTCCGGTTCACCGAGATCCTGCCGGGCCTGGTGGAGACCGAGTTCTCCCTGGTCCGCTTCGACGGCGACGAGGACCGGGCGGCCGGGGTGTACGACGGGCTGACCCCGTTGACCGCACAGGACGTGGCCGAGGTGATCGCGTTCGCGGTCAGCCGACCTTCCCACGTGAACCTGGACAGCATCGTGATCAAGCCGAGGGCGCAGCACTCGGCCACCCGCGTGTACCGGGCGAAGTAGTCAGAGCGAGCAGCCGACCAGCACGGGTTCGGGCGCCAGCCGCACGCCGAACGCGGCCAGCACGCCGTCCCGGACCTCGCCGGCCAGCGCCAGCAGGTCCGTGGTGGCGGCGCGGCCCCGGTTGGTCAGGGCGAGGGTGTGCTTGGTGGACAACGAAACCCGTCCGCCCGGCCCCGCGTAGCCGCGGTGGAAACCGGCCCGCTCGATGAGCCAGGCCGCGGACAGCTTGGCGTGGCCGGGTCCCGCCGGATAGGTGGGCATGGTGGTGTCCGGGCCCAGCCGGGCGGTGACCAGCGCGCGCACCGCGGCCAGGGCCTCGTCCGGCACCACCGGGTTGGTGAAGAACGAGCCGGCGCTCCAGGTGTCGTGGTCCTCGGTGTCGAGCACCATTCCCTTGCCCCGGCGCAATTCCAGCACCGCCGCCCGGGCCTGGGCCACCGGCACCCGCTCGCCCGCGGCCACGCCCAGGGTGCGGGCCAGCTCGGCGTACCGGATCGGCGCGGACAACCCGCCATCGGCCAGGGTGAAGCGCACCCGCAACACCACGGCGGCGTCGGTGTTCTTCAGGACACTGGTCCGGTAACCCAGCCCCAGTTGCCCGGCGGCCACCGTGCGGACCTGGCCACTGCGCCGGTCCAGCAGGTCGACCGAGACCAGCCGCTGCGCCACCTCGACGCCGTAGGCGCCCACGTTCTGCACCGGGGTCGCACCGACCAGACCGGGAATACCCGACAGGCACTCCAACCCGCCAAGGCCCTCGGCGACCGTGCGGGCCACCGTCTCGTCCCAGTCCATACCGGCCTCGACGGTCAGGTGGACCTGGCCGTCACCCAACCGGTCGTAGCCGACCCCGCTGGTGGCGATCTGCACCGCGGCGCCGGGAATGCCCTCGTCGCCGATCACCAGGTTGGACCCGCCACCCAGCACCAGCAGCGGGGTGTCCGAGGTGTCCGCGCGGCGCACCGTCTCGACCAGGTCGGCGGCGCGCTCGGCGCGCACGAACCGCTCCACCGGACCGCCCAGCCGCAGAGTGGTGTACCCGGCCAGGGGCACGCCGGTACGCGGCACGGCAGGAGTCTGGGGGCTGGTCACGGTCGTCAACGGTAGCCTTCGGCGCATGGCCCGCCGCATCGAGCACCGCGCACGATCCACGAAGGACGCCGCGACGGTGCATGCCGCGCTCACCGATCCGGAGTACCTCCGGGCCCGTCTGGCTGTGCTCGGCGGCAAGGGCGCCGAGCTGATCGATCTCACCCGAAACGGTGACACGGTGGAGTACCACGTGAAGCACGGTGTGGCCGCGGCCGACCTGCCCTCGGCAGTGCGCACCTTGCTCGGCGGCGACCTGACCCTCGACCGGGTGGAGACCTGGCGGTCCGCGGACAACGGCTACACCGGCACCGTCCGGGTGACACTGCCCGGGATGCCGGGCGAACTGTCCGGCACCATGCGGCTGACCGGCCTCGCCGAGAGCGGCAGCGAGCGGATCGTTGACGGCACGGTGAAGATCCCGATCCCGCTGATCGGCGGGAAGGTCGAGGAGACGGTCAGCGGACAGCTGGACCGGCTGCTGGACGCCGAGGACGAGTTCACCGAAAAGTGGCTCGAAACGCACCAGGCCTGATCGGGGTTGGCGGGTAAGCCGCGGCTGGCCGCGGGACGGGCCCGGGCTCTGGGCCAGCCGACCAGGGGCACCACCAATCCCAACCGGTTGCGTCGGGTGGACAACTGGCTGACCGGCACCCTCTGGGTGACCCGGGTGCTGCGTGGCGCGGCCGATCCGCTTGTGGTGGACCTTGGCTACGGCGCCTCCCCGGTGACCACGGTGGAGATGTCGGCCCGGCTCCGGGTGATCCGCCCCGACCTGCGCATGCTCGGCCTCGAACTGGATCCCGAACGGGTGAGCGCGGCGACCCCGGCGGCCAATCCGCCGTGGCTGGAGTTCCGACGCGGCGGGTTCGAGCTGGCCGGGGCCCGGCCGGTGCTGCTGCGCGCGTTCAACGTGCTGCGCCAGTACCAGGAACCCGAGGTGGTACAGGCCTGGCAGCGGATGACCGAACGGCTGGCCCCGGGCGGCCTGCTGATCGAGGGCACCTGCGACGAGCTGGGCCGGCGGTGCTGCTGGCTGACCCTGGACGCCGAAGGCCCGCGCACCTTCACCATGGCCACCCGGCCCTCGGACCTGACCCGGCCCTCCGACCTGGCCGAGCGGCTGCCCAAGGCGCTGATTCACCGGAACGTGCCCGGCGAGCCGGTGCACACACTTCTGGGTGAACTGGACGGCTGCTGGGCCACCGCGGCCCCGTTCGCGCCGTTCGGTCCGCGCGTCCGCTGGGCCGAGGCGGTGCGGGGACTGGCCGAAAAGGGCTGGCCGGTGCTTGATCGGCCCCGCCGGTGGCGCCTTGGTGAGATCACCCTGCCCTGGTCGGCGGTGCGACCGGCGTGAACTGGAACAATGACCAGCCATGTCGGTCAGCGAACGACGCTATGTGATCACCTTCGGCTGCCCGGACCGCACGGGCATCGTGGCCAGGGTTTCCTCGTTCCTTGCCGACGCGGGTGGCTGGATCGTGGAGGCCGCCTACCACACCGACCGGGAGACCAACTGGTTCTTCACCCGGCAGGAGGTGCTGGCCGACTCCCTGCCCTTCGACGTGACCGAGCTGCGCGAGCGGTTCGGCTCGGTGGTGCGCTCGCTGGGCGGTCAGGCCGACTGGCGGATCACCGACACCGGGCAGCGGCGGCGCATCGTCATCCTGGTGTCCCGGGAGGGTCACTGCCTCTACGACCTGCTCGGCCGGGTGTCGGCCGGGGAGCTGGACGTGGACATCGCCGCGGTGATCGGCAACCACACCACGCTGGCCGAGGTGACCCGGGCGCACGGCATCCCGTTCCACCACGTGCCGTTCCCGGCCAGCGACCCGAGCGCCCGGGCCGCCGCGTTCGGTCAGCTGGCCCAGCTGGTCGACGCCCAGCATCCGAACGCGGTGGTGCTGGCCCGGTTCATGCAGGTGCTGCCGCCGGAACTGTGCGCGGCCTGGTCGGGCCGGGCGCTGAACATCCACCACAGCTTCCTGCCCTCGTTCATCGGCGCGCGGCCCTACCACCAGGCGCACAACCGGGGCGTGAAACTGATCGGCGCGACCTGCCACTACGTGACCGCGGAGCTGGACGCCGGCCCGATCGTGGAGCAGGACGTGATCCGGGTGGACCACCGCGACTCGGCCGCGGACATGGTGCGCAAGGGCCGCGATATGGAGAAGGTGGTGCTGGCTCGCGGTCTGCGCTGGCATCTGGAGGACCGGGTTCTGTTGCACGGCAACCGAACCGTCATCTTCTGATCATCCACAACGGACGGTCAGCCGACCGGCCGGGCCAGACCCTCGATCACCTCGGCGCCGGGCAGTTTGGCCAGCAGCTCACCGGGCACGAACAGCTTGCTGCGCCGCACCCCACTGCCGATCACCACTTCCGGCGTGGCCGCGACCGCGGCGTCGATCAGCAGCGGCCACTCCTCGGGCCGCCCGATCGGGGTGATGCCGCCGTAGGCCATGCCGGTGCGCTCGACGGCGTCGTCCATCGGCGCGAAGGACGCCTTGCGCACGTCCAGCCTGCGGCGCACCACGCCGTTCACGTCGGCCCGGGTGGTGGCCAGGATCATGCAGGCGGCGTAGCGCTGCTGCCCTTCCCGCTTGCCCAGCACCACGACACAGTTCGCGGAGGAATCAAGCGGCGAGGAGTAGGTGGCGCAGAACTCCGCGGTGTCGGCCAGTTCCGGGTCGATCTCGGCCACCCCGCACCGCGCGGCGTCGGCCGGATCCACGGCGGAAAGCACGCGTGCCACGGGTTCGGCCAGCAGATCGGTGCGATCCAGCGCCGGGACGACGGTCAGCGTGCCTGCGATGCTCCACATGCGTTCATCGTGCCAGCCGTGCTCTCGCCGGCCGTCACCACTTGGAGCCGCCGCGCTGCACCTCGATCAGCTTGGGCCGCACGTCGACCAGGTACACCAGCACGGCGACCAGCCCGGCGATCCAGAACATCATGGTGAAGTCGTAGAAGTGGAACAGCGCGCAGGCCACCGTGCCACCGCCGGTGATGGCCAGCCAGATCGGCTTGGTGCGCTTGTTGGCCGCGGCGAACGCCTCGGCCGGCTGCACGACGGCGTGGATGAACGCGAAGATGCCCACTGGGACCGCGGCCCAGTTGATCACCACCGTGATCCAGACGTCGATTCCGATACCAGCCACGGGGACAGCCTACGTCTTCCCCGGTCGAGACCGAGCACAACGTGGCGCGGGCGGACCCGAAGGCCCGCCCGCGCCAGTTCAGCCGCGATGTTCGGCGATCACTCGCCCGTGGTCTTGGGGGTGGTGGCAGTGCTGCCGGTGGTGGTGCTCTTGCCCGGCGCGGTGGTCTTGCGCGCGGTCGCGGTGCGGTTGGCCGCCTTGCGGGTGGTGCTGCGCACCTCGTGCGCCACCTCCGCGCCGGCCTCCTCGACGTCCGCCGCCGCCTGCTCGGTCACGTCCTCGGCCGCCTCGGCCGCCTTCTCGCCGACCGAGCGGGTGCGCCGGGTGATCCGGCCGAGCACGTCGTCGGCCAGCTCGCGGGCATCCCCGACGGCCGACTCGGCGCGCTGCTGGGCCACCTCGACGGCCTGGTCGAACTGCTCCATGGCCCGCTGGAACTGGGGCTGGGTGCGCAGCCGCTCCACCGTCTTGCCACCCTCGTCGGCCAGGTAGCCGTAGAGCTTGTTGGCGGCGTCGGCGTAGGAGTCGACCAGCTTGCGCAGTTCGTTCGGGTCCAGCCGGTCACGCAGTCCGGCAACCTCGGCCGGGATCCGCTCGCGCAACCCCGCCACATCGCTGGGCAGCTCGCCGGCGGCGTTGCGGGCCGACTCGGTGCTCTCGATCAGCTGGGCGCGGGCCTTGGTGACGGCGTCGAGCACGGCCTTGGTGGCGACCTCGCCGGCGCCGACCGCGGCCAGCAGCGGGGTCTTGACCTGCTCGATCGCGTAGTTCAGGGCACCGCGGGCCTGCTCACCGGCCTTGCGGACATCGTCAATGGTGGGCACGTTGGCCATATCGCTCACTCCTGTGTATCCGGGACCCGGTCACCGGATTCGTCCCCGTCCACATCGGGTCCCTCCACTGTGGACTGTGCGGTCACGTTGGTGTGCAGGAACGACTGGTAGACATCCAGCAGGACCTGCTTCTGCCGTTCGTTCAGTTCGGGTGCGGCGTGGATGGCCTCGGCGACCGCGCCGCCGATCGGGGCGTCGAGAATGCCGGCCTGCACGTAGAGCGCCTCGGCGGAGATGCGCAGCCCCTTGGCGATCTGCTGCAGGATCTCCGCGCTCGGCTTGCGCAGCCCACGCTCGACCTGACTGAGGTACGGGTTGGACACGCCGGCCAGCTTGGCCAGCTGACGCAGGGAGATCTGCGCGTTGTTGCGTTGCGTCCGGATGTACTGGCCGATATCGCGACCGAGGTCGGTCACGACCCGCTCGATCGGGTTCTTCTCGTCCATCCGGAGCACCTCCCGTCAACGTCCATACCGACGGTACGCGCAAGTGCTAGCTATTGCAAGCGCCCTGCTTGCACCCATTCGGGTCGCCTGGCTCGCGGCCGGTTCCACCCGGGCCTTGTGACAGGGCTTCCGCGCGGGTTCGTGACTGGCTCCGGGGCCCGCAGCTGGATTCCGTCCGGACGGAATGCCCGCCGTCGCCCGTTCGGGTGAGCCGGGCCGCGCCACCACCCGTACGGTGGAAGGGACGATGCGAACCCGAGGAAATCCGTCAGCCGCCGCCGACCGCCGACGCCGGGGCCTGGTGCGCGAGTTGAGCCGGGCTGGAATGCTCGGCGACCCGCGCTGGCAGGCTGCGTTCGGGCAGGTCCCACGGCATGTGTTCCTGCCGAGGTTCTTCCGCCAGCAGCCCGGTGGACGCTGGGCGGCGCTGGACTCGACCGACGCCGACTGGCTGCCGCTGGTCTACGAGGACACCGTGCTCGTCACCCAGCTGGATGACGACTCGACGCTGTGGCACACCGCGCGCCAGGCCGGCCCGGTGACCGGCGTGCCGACCAGTTCGTCCAGCCAGCCCGCCATCATGGCGGTGATGCTGGCCGAGCTGGCGGTGCAGGACGGTCAGCGGGTGCTGGAGATCGGCACCGGCACCGGCTACAACGCGGCGCTGTTGTGCCACCGGCTCGGCGCGGACGCGGTCACCACCGTGGACATCGACCCGACGCTGGTCGCGGCCGCGCGCGAAAACCTTGCCACGGCGGGCTTTTTCCCGACCGTGGCGCTCGCCGACGGAGCCGGCGGCCTGGCCGCGCACGCGCCCTACGACCGGGTCATGGCTACCTGTTCGGTGTCCACCGTGCCACCGGAGTGGCTGGCCCAGACCCGGCCGGGCGGCATCGTGCTGACCACCCTCAACCGCCCGATCGGCGCCGGACTGGTCCGGTTGACCGCGGGCCGGGACGCCACCGCCGTCGGCCGGGTGCTGCCCGAAGACGGCCGCTTCATGCCGCTGCGCGCCCACCGTCGGGTGAACCCCCACCCTTCGCCACGATCGAGTGAGGGTGAGACCAGAACCACGAAGCTCGACCCCGGCGTGCTGCTGTCCGCGGCCAGCCCGTTCGAGTTCTTCGCCGGCCTGGCCCTGCCCGGGGTGTACGCCCACATCGGCGGGGCGGCGGGCGCGCAACTGACCCACCCGGACGGTTCCTGGGCCCGGTTCGTCAGCCGGTCCGGCAAGCCCATCGAGGTGACCCAGGGTGGCCCGCGCCGGCTGTGGGATCTGGCCGAACAGGCCCACGAGCAGTGGCGTGCCCTGGACCGTCCCCGACGCCAGCGCTTCGGCATCACCGTCCGGGGCGAGCACCAGGAACTGTGGCTGGACGAAGAAGACAGCCCACACCGCTGGCGGTTGTGAGGCCGGCGCCCACCGTCACGCCCGTGCCGTCGCCCGGCGCGAGTCGGCGGTCCGGCCCGGTTCGCGGTCATTCACGGTTGCCGGACCGCCGACTCGATTGGTTCACTCGTTGCGCAACGCGGCCAGCTTCGTCGCCCCGCGCAACGCGGGCAGGGTCAGCCCGGTGACCAGCAGCACCAGCACGATCGCCGACCCGGCGAACACCCCGATGCCGCCCCAGTCGATCGCCATCGGCACCGAGGTCTGCCGCAACACCAGCCAGGCCAGCGCCAGCCCGATCACCGCGGCCACGGCCACCCCGACCACCACCGGCACCATGGTCTGCCAGAGCAGCGACCGGGCCAGCATCCGGCGCGGCACCCCGGCCGCGGCCAGCGCGGCCAGCGGCCTGCGCCGTTCCCGGATCTGCTCCAGCGCCAGCACCAGCAGGCTCGCCCCGGCCAGCAGCAGCGTGAACAGTGAGCCGACCAGCAGGCCACCGCGGATGGTGGTCAGCGTCTTCTGGTCGGTGTTCATGCTGTTCACCGAGTACAGCGGGAAGGTCTCGGTACGCCAGGTGAACTTGGCCAGCGCGTCCCGCACGTACTCCACCGCGTTCGAGTCGGCATTGGCCACCCGCACCTCGTACCGGGGCGTCATGTCCGCGATCGGCGCGGCGTTGCCGAACGCACCCGGCGTCACGATCAGCCCGGCGAAACCCCCCTGGCCGGCCTGGCTGCCGCTCTGGTCCAGCTGTTTGATCGTGCTCGGCACGGTCCAGCTGCCTATCTGCCTGCTCTGGTCGTCGGTCCCCACGGTGTCCCAGTCGACCACCTGCACCCGCTCGCCCGGGCCAAGTTCGGACGGGCCGGCTGCGGAGGCGCCCGAGCCCAGGTTGAACACATCCCCGTCGGCGCAGTCGGTTATCCGGAACCACTTCTGCAGCGTCGGGCAACTGGCCAGGGTGAGCGTGTCGTACATCGGCCCGGTGTCGGTGTAACTGTGCCCGGAACTGTCGGTGTAGGTGACCCCGCCCGGCGGCGAGGGCATCTGCACGTCGACCTCCCGGAACGGGAACACCCCGCGCACCCCGCGGGCGCCCTGCAGCGCTCCGGTCACCTGGTCGATCACCTCGGTTGTGGTGGTCACGTCGACCAGGCCCACCTGCTGCCCGGCCACCGTGGTGACCGTGTTCTGGCTTTCCTGGAAATACCGGCTGTAGGCGGCCATCATCACCGTCTGCAGGGCGATCGCGCCGGCCACCACCACCGCCACTCCGCCGACCACGCGGGCCGGGGTGCCGCTGTCCAGTTGCAGCCGGCGCACCGCCAGCTGCCAGGACGGCCGGCCGCCGCGGAACAGCGCCACCGCCCGCTCCAGCAACCAGGGCAGCATGGCGGGCACGCTGATCAACAGCGCGACCGCGCCCGCGGCCAGCTCGTAGGTCCAGGTCTGGCTACCGCTGCTGCTGCGGGACAGCAACAACATCGCGCCGACACCGACCACCAGCAGGCTCAGCCGCCACCACACCCGGCGGCGCACCGGCCGGCTCTCCCGCACCACGCCCAGCGGCTCGATCACCGTGCGGCGCAGCGCCAGCAGTGAACTGCCCACCGCGATCACCGGCACCACCAGCAGCACCAGCGCGGCCAGCGGCCAGGAGGGCACCACATCCTGGGAGAACACGCTGTAGCCCATCAGCTCCACGCTGCCCGCGATCTGTTTGGCCAGCAGGAACAGGCCTGTCCCGAGGACCAGTCCGGTGCCCGCGCTGACCAGCGATTCGGCCGCCGCGATCCGCCGGGTCTGCCGCGATCCGGCGCCGACCAGCCGCAACGCGGCCAGCCGCCGGTCCCGCTGGGCACCGGCGATCCGGCTGGACACCCCGACGAAGATCACGATCGGCACCAGCAGCACCGCCACCCCGACCACCAGCAGCGCCAGCAGCAGCGGATCCAGCTGGTGGCTCGCGTCCTTGGTGGTGCCGAAGCCGTACACCTTCTGCACGCCTTGCGCGATGGCCATCGAACTGCCGCCGCCGGCGTAGAAGCTCAGCTCGGAGGGCTGGTTGAGGCCGGGCAGGGAAATCGTGCCGATCACCCGCTCCGGGAACTGCGGCCGCACGGCCGCGCCCTGGGGCGAGGCGAGCAACTGGGCCAGCGCCGGCGACACCACCACCTCGTTCTCGGCCGGAATCCGGGCCAGCCCGGGCGGCACCGGCGAGTTGGCGCCGGTGGCGTCCAGGTAGTACCCGTCGATCCCCTGGCCGTCGAAGTCGGTCGAATTGTTCAGCTCGTACACCGGGGCGACCCCGGCCCGCACGGTGGTGACCGGGACGGACGCCTCTTGCCGGGCGGTCCGGGCCGAGATGATGCCCGGAACCGACGCGGCCACCAGCAGAATCCCCACGGCCAGCCCGATGCCGATGGTGCCAAGCACCAACCGGGACCAGGAGGTCCGGCCGCCCCCGACGGCCAGCCGGACCCCGAGGGCCAGGTCGCGCAGCCAGGACGGCGTCCTGGTCGTCCGCCCGGTGCGGGCGGCCCCCTCCACGATGGTCGCGGTCACCGGGTCGGCTCCAGTTCCCGGGTCCGGCCGTCGCGCACAATGACTTCCCGGTCGGCGTAGGCGGCCACCCGCGGCTCGTGGGTGACCAGCACGACCGCGGCTCCGGTCTCCTTGGCCGTGGTGACCAGCAGGTTCATCACCAGTTCCCCATTGAGCGAGTCCAGCGCGCCGGTCGGCTCGTCGGCGAACACCACCTTGGGTCCGCCAACCAGCGCGCGGGCCACCGCGACCCGCTGCCCCTGTCCGCCGGACACCTCGCCCGGCCGCTTGCCGGACACGTCCGCGACCTCGAGCCGGGCCAGCCACTCGGCGGCCAGGGTCTCCGCGGGCCGCCGGGGCACGCCGGCCAGCCGCAGCGGCAGGGACACGTTCTCCTGGCAGGTCAGCTCGGGCACCAACTGGCCGAACTGGAACACGAAGCCGAAGTCGGTGCGGCGCAGGGCGCTGCGCTGACCGTCGGACAGCGCGCCGATGTCGGTGCCCGCGTAGCGCACGGTGCCCCCGTCCGGCGGCACGATCCCGGCCAGGCAGTGCAGCATGGTCGATTTGCCCGAGCCCGATGGCCCCATGACCGCGACCACCTCGCCCGCGTGCACCGACATACTGGCCCCCACCAGGGCGTCGGTCGGGCCGAAGGACTTGCGCAGCTGATCGGCGGCCAGCAGCGGCCGCAGCTGCTGACTGGTCGGTGTGGTCGTTGGCGTGCTGGTGGCGGTCATCCGCGCACCTCCCCGGCTAGTGCGTCCAGTCGGGCGGCCGTCAGTTCCAGCCACCGCAGGTCGGCTTCCAGATGGAACAAAGCGTGATCGCAGATGAGCGCGTCGGCCAGATCACCGGCCGACTTACGGCGGGTCAGTTCGCGCATGATGCGCAGATGCTCGGCCCGCTGGATGTCCAGCACGTCCTCGGCGCTGCGGCCGGACAGCAAGGCCAGCACGACCTTGGTGTAGAGGGTGTTCTGCAGGTACGGCTCGGGGCGCTCCGGCTGACGCAGCCAGCCGCCGATGTCGGTGATGCCGGCCGAGGTGATCGCGTAGCGCTTGCGGTCCGGGCCGTCGCCGTTCTCCACCCCGGCGACCTCGATCAGGCCGTCCCGCAGCAACCGGGACAGCGTCGAATACACCTGGCCGTAGGGCAGCGGCTTGTCCTGCCCGAACCTGGAGTCGTAGGTGCGTTTGAGTTCGTAGCCGTGCCGCGGGCCTGCCTCCAGCAGCCCGAGCAATGTGTGTGCGACTGACATGCCGAGCACTATACACACGATGTATACCCTGCGTGTATAGCTCGGTCGATTAGGCGTTTTCGCAGCTCAGCCAGGGTTTCAGCAGGCGCAAAGGCAGAACGGGTGGCCGGCCGGGTCGGCGTACACCTGGAACGTCGGATGCTCGGGCGAGAGATCCAGTTCGCGGGCCCCGGCGGCCAGCGCGTGCTCCCGCGAAGCGGGCAGATCGGACACCGCGAGGTCGAGGTGGAACATCTGCGGCCGGTCGGGCCGCGGCCAGGTCGGCGGCTGGTAGTCCGGGTCGCGCTGGAAGGCCAGCCCCGTCCCGCCCGCCGGATTGTCCAGCTCCACCCATCCCTTGCGGTCCGCCTCGGGCACCGGCCAGCCGAGCAGCCGGCCGTAGAAGCCGGCCAGTGCGATCGGGTCCGGGCAGTCCAGCACCACGTAGTCGAGCTTTGGCGTGATCGCGCTCGTCGCTGAGGTCATCCCACACTCCCGTATCCACTGAAACCGATTTGATGGTTACTGTGCCGACCACGCTAGGCCGCGCGAACCGACCGGACAAGCCATTTACCTCGCCACCGGTCCTAGAGTGGTGGGGTGAGTGGTCTGGTGGCCGACACGCACGCCGAACAGGACATCGGGCGCGACGCGGAGTTGGTGCTGTCCTTTCTCAACACCCTCGATGTGGAGGCCGGCACCGACGTGCTGACCGACGAGGCCGGCTGGCGGGAGTGGGCGCAGGCCAGTGCGCTGCGCGTGGCCGGCGACCTCGACCACGCCAGACAGGCCCGCGACGCGCTGCGCGCGGCCGTCGGCGACCCCGCGACCGGTCACGACGTACCGTTGCTCAACTCGCTGATCGCGGTCCGGCTGCCCGGCGGGGTGCCCACCCTGGCCGCGGGCGATCCGGTCGGGCAGGTGCTGGCCGCCTGTGTGCGGCTGGCCGTGCTCGGCCAATGGGATCGGATGAAGATCTGCCCGGCGGAGAACTGCCGGTGGGCGTTCTTCGACCATTCACGGAACCGTTCACGAACCTGGTGCTCGATGCAGGTGTGCGGGAATCGGACAAAAGCCCGAGTTTGGCGAGAACGCAGCCGCGCTCGCCCGGCGTGAAAAATTTGCTGAGTTCGCCGGATTGCGCGGTAAAGCCGATCATGCCTGTCCGCAATCACCCGACCACGGTGTGTTGACCATCACATCCCCGCTGGTCATCGGGCGGTGATCCGACCGAGATCGATTCCGCCACGTCAGCCGCGCTTCAAAGATCACCGGCAGCGTCCTGCTGACTGGAAATCACGTGGTAGTGCCCGGCCCGCGGAGTCGCTAGGCTGAGCTGCGCAGGCCGTGGTACTTCGTGTTCGTGCTCTCACGCTCGCGGAACGATGTGCGGGCGTTCTGTTCTCGCCGGAGATCGTGGAACGGCCCGGGAACGGCCGGGGGCTGCACGGTGCAGTCCCAGCTGATCCTGCGAGGAGGCAGGCGTGGCAGAAGGAACCGTCAAGTGGTTCAACGCCGAGAAGGGTTACGGATTCATCCAGCGCAAAGATGGCGGCCCGGATGTGTTCGTGCACTACTCGGAAATTCAGGGCACCGGCTATCGCTCCCTGGAAGAGAACCAGGAAGTTGAGTTCGAGGTCGGTCAGGGCACGAAGGGCCCGCAGGCGCAGAACGTCCGTCCCCTGTAACAGGAACCCGAAACGGGCCCCACTCGGCGTTTGCCGGGCGGGGCCCGTTTCGTTCGGGAAGAAGTGGGTCGGGGTGTTGCTCGGGGATGGAGTTGTCGGGATTTTTCGGGATGTCAAGCGTGGGGTCGGGTGGACCAGCGCTGCCGGAGGGCAGCGGCTGATCAGCTCGGCCAGGCGGGGGCCTGCGGCTGACGCGCGCGGGTGGCGCGCTGGTCGGCTTCCCAGGTGAGGCGCTGCATGACCCATTCCTGGGCCAGGGCGGCGGGAGACGTGCCGTACGCCTCGGCCAGCTCGCGCAGTTGGGCGTCGGCCATGAGCTGCAGGCGGAGTTGGTAGACCTGCGAGTTGCCGAAGGCACGGCCGGAACCTGTGGATTCCAGATCGCCTTCGGGGGAGAGCGCGGCCAGGTAGGACTCCAGTTCACGGCCCGGGGCCTGCGGGTCTTCCGCAGGGTCCACCGGACGGTGTCTACCGGTCTTCGTGGTCCGCCCTAGAGATGGAATAGGCACCGGCACACGATAACGGTTGCATTGCGAGAAGGGCGCGAGGGTGTGTCTTTAGCCACCCGCGTGTCCCGATCCGGCCGAGCGGGGGTTAGAACGCGTGGTCCACACGCGGAGAGCCCCCGCGCCAGGGGGAGGAACGCGGGGGCCGGAGGGGATCTCCACAGGCGCTGACCGGGGGTGTGTCAGCACCTGAATTCTGACACGCGGTCCCGGAGATCGCGAGTAGTTGAGCGTAGAAACTTATTGCCGGATCGTGGCCGGTTGTTGGGGTGTAGGTGACGGTCGCCACCCGGTTTCGAAGTAGGTCGAGACGCGCTCACCCGGGGTGGCGAGGGGCGGATCGGGGCGCCGTCACCCGGCGAGCTGGTAGCCCGCTTCGTCGACCGCCGCGGCCACCTCGTCGGCCGGCAGCGGGCGCTGGCTGGCGACGGTGACCGCGCCGGTGTCGAGCTGGACCGTGACGTCGGTCACCCCGGACAGCGCGCCGAGCTCCTCGGTGACGGAGGAGACGCAGTGCTGACAGGTCATGCCACTGACGGTGTATGTGGCCGTATAGGGAGAAGCCGTGGTCATCCTCGGATGTTCCTCTCATTACCGGTGGACGGGTCGAATATTACCCCTAGGGGGTACCTGTACCGAGATCGGGACGGGGACCTCCGATCACTGTCTGTGCTTGGGAATCACCCGGCGGGAGGCTGCGATGGGCTCGCGCAATCGCTAGCCTCGCGAGAAACCGAAGTCGGGGAGGTGGCCATGAGCGGATCTCTCGAAATTCGTAAGTTGCTGTGGCAGGAGAACGACACGCTGCCGCGGCATTCCTCCGACGTGCCGAGTCAGCGAACAGGTGCTGAGCCGGCCAGGATATCGGCCGACCAGGTGCGCCGGGCCCGGTTGGCAGTCGCACGCAACGCGCGGGATGCCGACGACTGCAGGCAGTTGCTCGACATGCTCGGGTTGGCGCCCGACGAGAACGGCGTGCCGCCGGTCCGACACTAGCAAGGGCCGCTGGCGAGGTGGTGGTGACCAGCCCTTTCGATGCGGCGGAAGGGCGGGGATACCCCCGTTTTGGTGTCCGGCTGTCTCGTGCCCTATGCTTTTGGTGCTGCCAGCGGAGCGCCGTTGGAGGCACGGTCGGTCGGCCGAACGGTCGGGTCGGCCGGGCTCCCATCGTCTAGCGGCCTAGGACGCCGCCCTTTCAAGGCGGTAGCGCGGGTTCGAATCCCGTTGGGAGTACGTAGTACGGCAGTGAAGCAAGGCCCAGTGGCGCAGTTGGTTAGCGCGTCGCCCTGTCACGGCGAAGGTCGCGGGTTCGAGTCCCGTCTGGGTCGCAACAAACGATCGGCCAGCGATGGTCGATCGTTTTTGGCCAGGTAGCTCAGTTGGTACGAGCGTCCGCCTGAAAAGCGGAAGGTCGACGGTTCGACCCCGTCCCTGGCCACCACGATCTACCTGCGGTTTCGTCATCTCTCGTGATCATCGGTGGTGGCCAGGGGCTCAATTAGGGGCTCACTAGCGG
>DASZNF010000053.1:0-81920 GCA_035551355.1 Pseudonocardiaceae bacterium
GGCATCGCCGCCTACGGTTCGGCCGAGTCACGGCGCTGGGCCGAGCAGGCGGCCGAGGCCGGGTGCCCGGCGGTGATGTTGTTGCCGCCCAACGCCTATCGCGCCGACGACCGCGCGGTGCTGGCCCACTACCGCGAGGTGGCCAAGGCAGGCCTGCCCATCGTGGCCTACAACAACCCGATCGACACCAAGGTCGACCTGGTGCCCGAACTGCTGGCCGAGTTGTACGCCGAGGGCCTGATCGTTGGGGTGAAGGAGTTCTCCGGCGATGTCCGACGCAGCTACCGGATCGGCGAGCTGGCTCCGGGCCTGGATGTGTTGTGCGGGGCCGACGACGTGAGTCTGGAGCTGGCGGTCAGCGGCTCGCCGGGCTGGGTCGCCGGGTACCCGAACGCGTTGCCCAAGGCCGGCGTCGAGCTGTGGCAGGCCGCCTCCGCGCACGATCTGGACCGGGCGCTGCCGTTGTACCGGCAGCTGCATCCGTTGCTGCGCTGGGATTCCCGCACCGAGTTCGTGCAGGCGATCAAGCTGTCCATGGACATCGCGGGCCGCTACGGCGGGCCGTGCCGGGCGCCCCGGGTGCCGCTGACCCCGGAGCAGGAGAAGACGGTGCGCCAGGCCACCGAAACCGCGCTCGCGGAAGGACTGCGCTGAGCATGCGGGCCAACCGGGTTTTCCACGCGGTCGACTCGCACACCGAGGGCATGCCCACCCGGGTGATCACCGGTGGGGTGGGCCTGATCCCCGGCGACACCATGTTCGATCGGCGCCGCCATTTCATGGCGAACCTGGACCACATCCGGCAGTTGCTGATGTTCGAGCCGCGCGGACACTCCTCGATGAGCGGCGCGATCCTGCAGCCGCCGACCCGGCCGGACGCGGATTGGGGCGTGGTGTTCATCGAGGTGTCCGGCTGCCTGCCGATGTGCGGGCACGGCACCATCGGCGTGGCCACCGTGCTGGTGGAGACCGGTATGGTCGAGGTGACCGAGCCGGTGACCACGATCCGGCTGGACACCCCGGCCGGGCTGGTGGTCGCCGAGGTCGCGGTGTCCGACGGCGCGGCCCGCTCGGTGACCATCCGCAATGTGCCCTCCTTCGCCCTGGGCCTTGACCGCACAGTGGACGTCGACGGACTGGGCGAGGTGCGCTACGACCTGGCCTTCGGCGGCAACTTCTACGCCATCGTCGAACTGGAACAGCTGGGTATTCCGTTCGACCGCAACGAAAAGCAGCGGTTGCTGGACGCCGGACTGTCCATCATGGACGCCATCAACAAACAGGATCGCCCGGTGCACCCGGTGAATCCGGAGATCACCGACTGCCACCACGTGTACCTGGCCGCGCCCGGCTCGACCGCCCGGCACTCCCGGCACGCCATGGCCATCCACCCCGGCTGGTTCGACCGCTCCCCCTGTGGCACCGGCACCAGCGCCCGGATGGCCCAACTGCACGCGCGGGGCGAACTGCCGCTGCACACCGATTTCCGCAACGAGTCGTTCATCGGCACCCACTTCATCGGCCGGCTGGTGCAGGAGGCTAAGGTCGGCGGGCTGACCGCGGTGGTGCCGACCATCACCGGGCGGGCCTGGCTGACCGGGACCGCCCAGTACTTCCTGGACCCGGACGACCCGTTCCCCGCGGGTTTCCAGCTGTGACCGGGAAGGGAGCACCGTGACGGACACCGAGGATCCGGTGGAACTGGCGCTGCCCTCGGTGGGGGCCAGGCGCAACCTGCGCGAGGAGATCAGCCGCAACCTGCGGGCCGCGGTGATCTCCGGCGAGTTGCGCCCGGGCATGGTGTATTCGGCGCCGACGCTGGCCGCGCAGTTCGGCGTCTCGGCCACTCCGGTGCGCGAGGCCATGCTCGATCTGGCCAAGGAGGGCCTGATCGACGTGGTGCGCAACAAGGGTTTCCGGGTCACCGAACTGTCCGAAAAGGACCTCGACGACCTGTCCGAGCTGCGCGCGCTGATCGAGGTTCCCACGGTGCGCCGGATCGCCGAGCAGGGCGTGCCGGAGCCGGTGGCGGCGCGGTTGCGGGAGATCGCCGCCGACCTCGAGGAGGCCTCGGCCCGCCGCGACCTGATCGCGCATGTGCGACTGGACATGGAGTTCCACCTGACGTTGCTGGCGCTCGCCGACAATCCGCGGCTGGTGGAAACGGTGGCCTCGCTGCGTTCGCGGTCCCGGATCTACGGATTGCGCGCGCTGGCCGACGCCGACGCGCTGGTGCCCTCTGCCCGCGAGCACGCCGAGTTGCTCGAGTTGGTACTCGCCGGGGACGCCGACGGCGCGGAAGCGTTGATGGACCGGCACATTCATCACGTGCGGGGCATCTGGGCCGAGTGAACCGGCGCCGGTTCACTCGGTGCCGCCGCCGGATCGAGCCGGTGGCCAGTAGGCGAATCCGGTCGCCGCGGCCGGGCCGCCGGCCACCCGCGCCCACACCGCCCGGTCCGGCGCCGAGTGTCCATCACAGCCAGCCATTGTCCGCGGCGACCCGGCTGGCCTCCACCCGGTTGCGGGCGCCGGTTTTCTGGATCGCGGCGGACAGGTAGTTGCGCACGGTGCCCTCGGACAGGTGCAGGCGCCCGGCGATCTCGGTGGCCGTGGACCCGTCCACCGCGGCGGCCAGCACGTCCCTTTCCCGCTGGGACAACGGATTGCTGCCGGCGGTCAGCGCGGCGACGGCCAGCGCCGGGTCGATCACCCGCTCCCCCGCCAGTACCCGCCGGATGGCCGCGGCCAGCTGTTCCACCGGGCCGTCCTTGACCAGGAACCCGGCCACCCCGGCGTCCATGGCGCGGCGCAGATAGCCGGGTTTGCCGAAGGTGGTCAGGATCAGCACCCGGCAGTCCGGCCGGGCCGTGCGCAGCGATCTCGCCGCGGACAATCCGTCCAGGCCGGGCATTTCGATGTCCAGCAGGGCGATGTCCGGTTCGCTGCGCTCGGCCGCGACCAGCACCTGGTCTCCGGCGGCGACCTGGGCGACCACCTGGAGATCCGGTTCCAGGTCGAGCAACGCGGCCAGTGCGCCGCGCACCATGCCCTGGTCCTCGGCCAGCAGAATGCGGATCGGCGAGGTCATGAGGCCCTACCTTGCAGGTGTGCCTCCGGACGTCCGGAATGATCGGGGCGGGCCACCGGAAGTCGCGCGCTGACCCGGAAACCGTGCCCGGGCGCGGGTCCGGTGTCCAGCCGCCCGCCCAGCGCGGCGACCCGTTCGGCCAGTCCGGACAGTCCGTTGCCGCGCACCGGGTCCGCGCCCGGCCCGACCCCGTCGTCGTCGATTTCCAGGCACAGGCCGGATTCGTTGCGGTGCAGGCGGATTCCGCAGCTGCGGGCCCGGCTGTGCCGGACCACGTTGGTCGCGCCCTCCCGGGTCACCCAACCCAGCAGGGTGTCCAGTTCGGGCGGCAGCGGGGTGGCGTCCAGGTGCACGCTGACCTCGATTCCGGCCGCGGCCAGCATCGCCCGGGCCACGTCGACCTCCTCGGCCAGTTCGCGACGCCGGTAGCCGGTGACCGCCTCGCGCACCTCGGCCAGTGCTTGCTGGGCAACGGTTTCGATGTCGCCGACCTGTTCGGCGGCGGGCGTTCCCGGGGCGACCAGCCGGCGGGCCAGCTGGCTTTTCAGGGCGACGGTCGACAGGCTGTGGCCGAGCAGGTCGTGCAGGTCGCGGGCGAACCGCAGGCGTTCCTCGGTGACCGCCAGCCGGGCCAGGTCCGAGCGGGCCCGGCGCAGCTCGCCGACGAGCGTGCTGGTGCGCCGGAAGAACCACATCATGACGCCAAGGAAGAACGTGAGGCACAGGGAGTTGACCACCTCGTTGAGCCGGCCGCTTGGCGGCACGGCCAGGTAGGGCACGTTGCGGAACTCGGCGCCGAACTCGATCAGCGTGACCACCGCCAGCGCCGGGAACACCCAGCGCAGCGGCACCGACACCGCGCAGGCGATGCTCAGGTAGATCAGCAGGCCCTTGTACTGACCGCCCAGTCCGAGCGCCATGCCGATGGCGACCACCGCGACCCCGGCCAGCCAGGGCAGGATCCGGCGGAACTCGGCGGTGGTGGCCATGGCCAGCCAGGCGGTGCGGATCCACAGCACGGCCAGCACCGCTTCCCCGGCCAGCACCGCGGCCATCGCCCAGGGCGACCAGCCACGGTGCGCCAGATCGCTGATCGGGTACATGTGGAAGGACTGCATCAGGATGAGGAAGCCCAGCCAGCGCGCCCGGCGCCGGCGGCTGGGCTCCGCCCCGCGCCGGGACATCCCCCCGAAGATCGACTCTGCCGCACCCACCATCGACTCCCGTGTCCGAACGCGAACCTACGGCCAAACCACGCGCAGTGCCAGCGGCGTCACCGGGCCACGTTGGCCCGGCGGTAGCCGAGCACGGCCAGCCCGGTGAATCCGGCCAGCCAGGCGGCCAGCACCAGCCCGTCGGCGGCCAGCGGCGCCTGGCCCTCGACGATCCGCCAGCCCAGGTCGGCCAGCCGGTTGGACGGCAGCACCCGCGCGATGTCCCGCAACGCGCTGGGCAGCGCGCTGACCGGCATCCACAGCCCGCCGATGGCGGACAGGAAGATCAGCAGCCCGTACATCACGGCGAACGCCGACGCGTCGTCGGTGAGGTAGCCGATGACCGCGCCCAGCGCGGCGAACGGGGCGGTGCCCAGCAACAGCAGCGCACCGATGCCCAGCCACTGCCCGGCGGACAGGCGCACCCCGTGATCCAGCACGGCGGTCAGGTCGACCAGCGCGATGGCCGGGATCGCGGACAGCATGGCGGACAACAGTTTCGCGCCGATCACCGTGCCCGGCCGGATCGGCATGATCTTCAGTTGCCGCAGCCAGCCGTTGCCGCGTTCCTGCGCGATGCGCGGGCCGGTGGTCATCATGGCCGCGCCGATACTGCCCATGGCCGCCATGGAGATCATCAGTTCCAGCGCGGCCGGGGGCCCGGACTGCGGCTGGTTGCCGAACAGATTGGTGAACAACAGATACATGCCGATCGGCAGGCAAAGCATCAGGATGAGGAACCTCTTGTCGGCCAGCATTCGCCGGATCTCCAGGCGCAGCAGGTAGAACATGGCTCTACTCCACAAGTTTCTCGATGGTCAGCGGGTGAGGGCGAGGAAGGCGTCTTCCAGGTCGACGCCGGACACCTCGAGGTCGGGCACCCGGTCGCGGGCGGCGAACAGGGCCCGCACGGTGGCCTCGGCGTCCCGGGTCCGCAGGGTGACCGCGGGGCCGCGGGTCTCCACGGCGGTGACTCCGGGCAGCCGCTCCAGCCCGGCGCGGCCGGCGCCGCCCGCGCTGAACCGCACGGTGGATCCGCCGGCTGCGCGTTTGATTTCGGCCGGGGTGCCCTCGGTGAGCACCCGGCCACCGGCGATGACCACCACCCGGTCGGCGTTCTCGTCGGCCTCTTCCAGATAGTGGGTGGCGAACAGCACGGTGCGGCCCTGCTCGGCGTAGCCGCGGATGTTGGCCCAGAACGTCCGCCGCGACGCCACATCCATCGCGGCCGTCGGCTCGTCCAGCACCAGCAGGTCCGGGTCACCGGCCACGGCCAGGGCGAAGCGCAGTCGCTGCGACTGCCCGCCGGAGAGCTTGTCCACCCGGCGGCGGGCCAGCCCGGTCAGGTCGGCGTCGGCCAGCAGATCCGCCAGCGGGCGCGGATTGGGGTAGAGCCTGCGGGTCAGCTCGATCAGCCCGGCCACCGGCACGCCGGGCATCAGCCCGCCGTTCTGCAACATCGCGCCCACCTGCCCTGCCGCCACGGTCTGCCCGGGCGGCCGGCCCAGTACGGCGATCCGGCCCGCGTCCGGGGTGAGCAGCCCGAGCAGCAGGCTCACCGTGGTGCTCTTGCCCGCTCCGTTGGGGCCCAGCAACGCCACCGTCTGGCCGGCGGCGATGGTCAGGTCCAGCCCGTCCACCGCGCGCACCGCGCCGAAAGTCCTTGTCACACCGGTGAAATCCACCGCGATCTCGGTCATGGGGAAAACGGTAGGCGGGCGGCGGCGGGCCGGTTAGTGCCGCGCATCAGCAGTTCCACATGACACCTGTCATGTTCGCTTCCGGCCTCGCGACCACGCCTTTTTGTCCAGTCTTGTCCATTGACAACGTTGCCAGAGCGACTTGAGACTTGATCGCGTTGCCAACGTTGTCATCCCGGATCGCGGCTCGACCGGACGCACGTCGGCGCCCGTCCACCGATCCCCGAGGGAGCCTCCGTGGCCGTCGTGTCCCGCCGCCTGATCCCGCTCGCCACGGCCGTGGTGGTCGCCGTCGCCGGCTTCGCGGCTCCCGCCGCGGCCGGTCCGGCACCGGCCGGCTCGCCCTCGTTCCGGACCTCGTTCGAGCCGGCCGATCCGCAGCCCACCTGGCAGAGCACCCCGGAAACCGGCGCGAACGGCGAACCCGAGGTCTCCGGAGTGGTTCCGGGTGGCGCCGGGCTGCCGGACGCGGCCACCCCGTCCGCCGTCACCGGGACCGGCACCGAACCCGCCGGCCACGGACCCGGCACGGCGTTCGACCACGACCCCGCCACCGCCTGGCAGGTGCCCGCGGTGACCGGCACGCTCACCGCCGATTTCCCGGCCGCGATCACGATCGCCGACTACACCCTCACCTCGGCCGCCGACAACCCGGCCGCCGACCCGCGGGCCTGGACCCTGCAGGGCTCGGCCGACGGGACGCACTGGCAGGCCGTCGACGACCAGCGCGGCCAGGACTTCACCCAGCGCGGGCAGACCCGGGTGTTCACCGTGGCGCATCCGAGCGCCTACCAGCACTACCGGCTGGCCGTCACGGCGAACCACGGTGACCCGGTCCTGCAACTGGCCGAGATCGCGCTGGCCCCGCACCCGACCGCCGCGCCGGGCATGACGGCCTCGGTCGGCAGCGGACCCGGCGCGGGGCCGACCATCACCCCCGGCCAGGGCTTCACCGGCACGCATTCCCTGCACTACGAGGGCTGGCAGACCGGCGACCGCGGCTCCGCGACCGACCGGCTCTACCTGCTGTCCCAGCCGGTGCGCCGGACCACCCGGCTGTCGTATGTGGTCTTTCCCGAGTTCACCGGGAACGACACCACCTACCCGAGCACCTACCTGGCCCTGGATCTGGTGTTCACCGACGGCACCCGGCTGAGCCAACTGCCCGCGACCGATCAGAACGGCGTGCCGGTCACCGCCGCCGGGCAGGGTGCGGCCAAGACGCTGCACACCGGGCAGTGGAACCAGGTCAGCGTCGACCTGGGCGCGGTCGCGGCCGGAAAGACCATCCAGCGGGTCCTGCTGACCTGGGCCGGACCGGGCGGGCCGGCGCACTTCTCCGGCTGGATCGACGACATCGCCATCGCCGACGCCCCCGCAGGTTCGTGTGCCGGGCAGAGCCTGACCAACTGCGTGGTGACCACCCGTGGCACCAACTCCTCCGGTGACTACTCGCGCGGCGCCACCATCCCCGCCGCCGCGCTGCCGCACGGCTTCAACTTCTGGACCCCGGTCACGGACGCGTCCTCAACCACCACGATCTACCAGTACGCCAGCGACAACACCCCGGCGGGACGGCCGGAGATCCAGGCGTTCTCGGTCAGCCACGAGGCCAGTCCGTGGGTGCAGGACCACCAGACCTTCCAGGTCATGCCGTCCACTTCGGACACTCCGGCCACGGCCGACCGGACGGCGCGCGAGCTGACCTTCAGCCACGACAACGAGTCGGCCCGCCCGGACCAGTACGCCGTCACGTTCGACAACGGACTGAACGTCAAGATGACACCCACCGATCACGCCGCGGTGTTCCAGTTCCGGTTCCCGGCGGGCGGCGACAGCCTGATCTTCGACAACATCAACGGCAACACCGGCATCACGATCGACCCGGCGACCGGGGTCGTCTCCGGCTACTCCGACGTCAGTGGTTTCTGGGGCGCACCCAGGATGTTCGTCTACGCCACGTTCGACCGGCCGATGACCGGCACCGGCCCGCTCGCCGGGGGCAGCGGGAAGGCGTCGTACGCGGGTTTCGCCCTCGGCGCCGACCGCACGCTGACCATGCGGATCGCCACCTCGTTCCTCGGCGTCGACCAGGCAGGGCACAACCTGGAACTGGAGGTCGGCAACCAGACCTACGACCAAGTGCACGCCACGGCGCAGCGGGTCTGGAACCGGCAGCTGGGCGTGATCACCGTGGACGGCGCGCCCGAGGACCAGCTGGAATCGTTGTACTCCAGCCTCTACCGGCTCAACCTGTACCCGGACGAATTGGCCGAGAACACCGGCACCGCCGGCCGCCCGGTCTACCAGTACGCCAGCCCCTACGCTCCGGCCACCGGGACGAACACGCCGACCACGACCGGCTCGGCGATCAAGACCGGCCAGCCCTACGCCAACGAGGGCTTCTGGGACACCTACCGCAGCGAATGGTCGCTGGACTCACTGCTGTACCCGACGCTGACCGGGAAGATGATCGACGGGTTCGTGCAGCAGTACCGGGACAGCGGCTGGGTCGGGCAGTGGACCTCACCCGGCTATCTCGGCTTCAGCGGCACCAGTTCCGATGTGGCCATCGCCGACGCCTACCTGCGCGGTGTCACTGATTTCGACGTGGCCGACGCCTACGAGGCCGCGACAAGGGACGCGATGTCGCCCTCCAGCGGCCTGAACGGACGACCCGACGTGCAACAGACGACGTTCCTGGGCTACACCCCGTCCGACACCGGCTCCAGTGCCTCGGCCTCGCTGGAGGACTGGATCGCCGACTACGGCATCGCGCAGATGTCGCTGAAGCTCTACCAGACGAGCAAACCGAACGACCCGAAGCGCCAGGAGTACCTGGCCAACTACCACTACTTCCTCGACCGCTCCACGAACTACGCGAACCTCTTCGATCCGCAGACCGGCTTCTTCCAGCCCAAGACCGCGACCGGCCAGTGGGCGGAAGCGGCCGGCGCCTACGATCCGCTGAACTGGAACGCGACCGACTACACCGAGGGCGACGGCTGGACGTACGCGTTCTCCGTGCCCGAGGACGGCGCCGGCCTGGCCGCGCTCTACGGCGGCCGGGCGGGGCTGGACAACAAGCTCGACCAGTTCTTCTCGACCCGGGAAACCGCGCAGTACGGCGGGGCGTTCGGCGGGGCGTACCACGAAATGTTCGAAAGCCGCGACGACCAGTTCGGCCAGTGGGCGTTCAACGACCAGCCGTCGATGCACGTGGCCTACATGTACGACTACGTGGGCCAGCCGGCGAAGACCGCCGCACTGGTCCGGGCGGCCGAGGCGCGGTCGTTCACCGGCAGCGACATCGGGCAGGGCTATCCGGGCGACGAGGACAACGGCTCCATGTCGGCCTTCTACCTGACCAACGCGCTGGGCTTCTATCCCTTGCAGAGCGGCTCGCCGACGTTCGCGATCGGGTCCCCGCTCTACGACCGGGCCACGATCCACCTGGAGAACGGGCGGACGATGGTGATCACCGCGCACGGCAACTCGGCGCGCAATGTCTACGTGCAGTCGATGAGCCTCAACGGGCACCCGGTGAAGCAGACCTGGGTGACCAACGACGACCTCGCCCGCGGCGGCCGGGTCGACTTCGTGATGGGGCCGCGCCCCTCGGCCTGGGGCACCGCGCCGCAGGACGCACCGCCGTCGGTGTCAGGCCCGGGTGGGCCGGACCCGCAGCACGACTTCACCGGACCCGGCCTCGGCACGGTGACGGCCTCCGGCGGCGCAGACGCGAACGCGTTGGTGGACAACACTTCCGCCACCGTGGCCACCCTGCCCGCGAGCGGCGGCAGCATCGGCTACACGTTCCCGGCGGCGCACGACGTCGAGCAGTACACCGTGACCTCGGGGCCGGCCGCCGGCGCCGATCCGGCGTCGTGGACCCTGCTCGGTTCGGCCGACGGCGCCCACTGGACCGTGCTCGACCAGCGTCAGGACCAGAGCTTCGCCTGGCGCGGTGAGACCGAGGTGTTCACCCCGGCCCGGACGAACACGGCCTACCGGTACTTCCGGCTGGACGTCACCGCGCAGCCGGGCGCGCCGAACACGTCGATCGCCGAGATCGAGTTGCTCGGCCACCACTGATCACGGCCGAGAAGTGATCCCCTGGCCTGGGAAATGTTTCCCGGCGGCCCGGAATGGATATGTTCCGGAGGTGGACGGGTGGCGCTGCGCGGACGACAGCCTGATCGGCGGTCGTTACCAGGTGGGAGCGCTGGTCGGCAGTGGCGCGGTGGCGCACGTCTACCGGGCGCTGGACGTGCTGATGGACCGGCCGGTCGCGATCAAGATCTTCCGCATCGACCCGGATCCGGTGACCCACGGCCGATTCCGGCACGAGGCGGCCGCGCTGTCCCGCCTGTCCCACCCCGGCCTGGTCTCCGTACTCGACGCCGGGGTGCACGAGGAACGTCCGTACCTGGTGCTGCGGCTGATCGACCACGACACGCTGGGCAACCGGCTGGCGCGGTACGGCCCGCTGACGCCGGCGGACACCGCCGAACTCGGCGCGGGCCTGGCCGCCGCCGTGGCCCACGTGCACCTGCACCGAATCGTGCATCGCGACATCAAACCGGCGAACATCCTGCTGGACCATGAGCAGGTGCCCTACCTGGCCGACTTCGGCGTCGCGCTGTTGTCCGACCGCACCCGGCTGACCGCCAGCAACGAGATGATCGGCACCGCCGCCTACCTCGCCCCGGAACAGGTGCTCGGCGAGCCGATCACCCCGGCCATCGACGTCTACGCGCTCGGCCTTGTGTTGCTGGAATGCCTGACCGGCCACCTGGAGTACGGCGGCGGGGCCCCGGTGGAGGCGGCCATCGCCCGGCTGCACCGCCAGCCCGCGGTGCCGGTGTCCACCCCGGGCCCGCTGGCCGAGCTGCTGGGCGCGATGACCGCCCGCGACCCGGCCGACCGGCCCACCGCCGCCGACTGCGCACACCGGCTGGCCAACCTGGCCCCGGCCCGACCGGTGGTGCTGACCGCGACCGTGCCAGCCGCGGCTACCACCCGCCCGGTCGCCCGGATCTTCCGGGGCAGACGGATCGTGGTGGCCGGACTGGGCGCGGTCGCGGTGCTGTGCGCGGTGATCACCAGCCTTGCCTCCACCACCAGCACCCCCGGCTCCCCCACCGTCGCCCAGCTGCCGACCCACTCCGCGCCGCCGGCCACCACGAGCTCGTCCAGCACCGCGCCGGTGGTCCGGGCCACCGCGGTGCAGGCCCCCGCTCCGACCGAGCCGGAACACGGCAAGGACACGGGGAATCCCGCCCCGGCCGGACCGGGACCCACGCCGGGCAACGGAAACGGCAATGGCAACGGCAACGGCCCCAGTGGCAACAGCGGCAACGGAAACGGCCACGGCAAGCCCTGAGCCGCGGCTTGACGACCGGCCGAAGGTGATCTCCCTCGACCGGAGGTGAGTGATCCGCCATCCGGGGGTACCCCTAGTGTGACGTCCCGATGAGGGACAGGGGGTGAGCCGGATGTTCGCCTGGCTGGACGGCTTCCAGCGGCGCCGCCGCTGGGCGGCGATGACGGTCGCCGTGCTCTACAAGTTCGTCGACGACCAGGGCTACTACCTGGCGGCCCTGTTGAGCTACTACGGTTTCCTGTCCCTGTTCCCGCTGTTGTTGTTGCTGGTCACCGGGCTTGGCTTTCTGCTGCAGAGCAATGCCGCGCTGCAACAGGAGATCGTGCACTCCACGGTCACCGAGTTCCCGGTCATCGGGCAGCAGATCATCACCAACGTGCACACCCTGCACGGCAGCGTGGCCGCGGTGGTGATCGGCGGGGTGATCAGCGTGTTCGGCGGCCTGAGCGTGGCCAACGTCGGGCAGACCGTGATGAACAAGCTCTGGGCGGTGCCCCGGGTGCGCAGGCCCAACCCGCTGGTCATGTACCTGCGCAGCGTGCTGTTGCTGCTCACCCTGGGGATCGGCGTGCTGCTGACCACCGCGCTGTCCTGGCTGACCACCGCGGCCACCGGGATGGTGCCCTCGATGATCGACGTGCCGGCCCGGATCGGCGCGGTCGCGGCCGGGGTGGCGCTGAACATGGGGCTGTTCCTGCTCGGCTTCCGGGTGCTCACCGCGCGCCGGGTCACCATGAAACAGCTGCGCGCGGGTGCGCTGGCCGCGGCGGTGGCGTGGCAGGCACTACAGGAGGCAGGCACCTACCTGGTCGGCCACGAGTTGCGCGGCACCAGCGCCAGCTACGGGCTGTTCGGCATCGTGCTGGGCCTGATGGCCTGGCTGTACCTCGGCTCGCTGATCGTGGTGATCTGCGCCGAGATCAATCCGGTGCGGGCCAACCACTTGTGGCCACGCAGTCTGCTGGTTCCCTTTGACGCCAAGGCACCGCTCACCCGGGCCGACGAACGGGCCTACGCCTCCTACGCCACCACCGAACAACTCGCGGACGGCGAACGGATCGCGGTGCGATTCCGGCGGCCGGACCCGGAATCCGAAAAATCGAATTCCACGGAAATCGAGGAGCAGAAAACCGAAGCGGCGGAGAAAGCCGATCAGAAACTGGCCGATGAACCACGGAAAACCGGTGCCGGGCCGGAAGCTGTTGTGCCGCAACAACAGTCCGGCCCGGCACCGGGCGAGGCCCGCGGCGACGCCGGCAGTCTGCCCGGCGTGCGCTGATCCGCCTCGCTCGCGGCGATGGGACCCTGAGTTTGCCCTCTCAGGCGGCGAGCGCCGTGCGCCCGGCGGGGGTTACCACTACCCGTCGGTAGGCCGGACCGCGCTGGGGCACGACCGAAATCAGGCCGCGATAAACCAGCTGGTCCAACACCTCCGTCTCAGCAGGCGACACCAGACCCGCCTCCATCCCATCGCTGCCACACCACCGGTATCCGGCCGGCCCTCCCCAAAGGCCGGTGTGAAACAGCAGTCTTCCTTGGGCTGCGTAGGTCAGTAAGCGACCACGCTGCTCGACCATCTCGCACCTCCCGAAATTCCCCTCAGGTGCCAACTGTGCCGTACGCCCTCCACGCAGACATCGGTTGAACGACGTACGTAGGTACGTAACGCGACCCCGAATAGTTCGCGGGGACATGCGTACCTCCACGGGTGATACTGGATTTCGTGTCAGCCGACAACTGGGTTTTGCACGTCGATCTCGACCAGTTCATCGCCGCGGTCGAGGTGGCGCGGCACCCGGAGCTGCGCGGACGCCCGGTCGTGGTGGGCGGCAACGGTGATCCCACCGAGCGAGCGGTGGTCGCGACCGCTTCCTACGAGGCTCGGGAATTCGGCATCCGGTCCGGAATGCCGTTGCGTACCGCCGCGAAACGCTGTCCGGACGCGGTGTTCCTGGCCTCCGACGCACCGGCCTACGAGGAGGTGTCCGAGCGGGTGATGGCCGTGCTGCGCACCCTGCCGGTGGTGGTGGAGGTGATCGGCTGGGACGAGGCGTTCCTGGGCGCGCGGACCGACGACCCGCAGGCGCTGGCCGAGCGGGTGCGCGAAACCGTGGCCGCCGCGACCGGGTTGTCCTGCTCGGTGGGCATCGGCGACAACAAGCTGCGCGCGAAACTGGCCACCGGATTCGGCAAACCGGCCGGGATCTACCGGCTGACCCGGGACAACTGGGTCGCGGTGATGGCCGGGCTGCCGACCGACGCGTTGTGGGGCATCGGCGCGCGCACGGCGAAGAAACTGGCCGAGGCCGGCTTGGCCACGGTCGCCGACCTGGCCCGGGCCGACCCGGCGACGCTGGCCCAGCGGTTCGGGCCGAACCTGGGGCCGTGGTACCGGAATCTGGCGCTGGGCGCGGGCGACCCGACCGTCTCCGCGACCCCGTACGTGCCCCGTTCCCGGGGCCGGGAGACCACGTTCCAGCACAACCTCACCGATCCGGCCGAGGTCCGGGACTCGGTGGCCGCGCTGGCCGAGCGGGTGGCCGCGGACGTGGTGGCCGAGGGCAGGCCGGCGGCCCGGGTCGGGGTCAAGGTGCGCTACGCCCCGTTCATCACCCAGTCGCACAGCCTGACCCTGCCCGAGCCGACCAGCGACGCCGCCGGCATCCGCGCCGCCGCCCTGCAGTTGCTGGACCGGTTCGACACCGGCCGGCCGATCCGCCTGCTCGGGGTGCGCGCCGAGTTCCCGGTCGAGCAGTGACGACGCCAGCCACTCTTATGGCTGATTTTCCCGGCCTCCCCCGCGCCTGCCCGGGCAACTGGTGGTCCACTCAGGACATGAGCAGAACCTCGTCGCGGCTCGTCACCGCCGCGCTCGTACTCATCCTGGGCTGCCTGACCCTCTCGGCCGTCTCGGCGGACGCCAGCCCACTCGGCAAGCACCACGTCAAACTCTCGGCCGGGCCGGTCAAGTCCCGGGTGCACAAAGGGGACCAGGTCCGGATCCATGGCCACATGGCCAGCGCGCCGGACACCACCGGGCGGGCCCTGATGGCCGCCACGGACACCTCGGCCACCCTCTACCTGCAGGAAGAGACCCAGGCCGGGGTCTGGGTGAACCTGGCCGACACCAACTGCCGACCGGACAACGACTTCGACATCGGCTTGCGGCTCAACGTGTCGGCCACCCTGAGCCTGCGGGTCTTCGCCCCGGAGACGGCCCTCTACGCGTCGGCCACGTCCTCGGTGTTCGCCCTGGTCGTGCTCTGATCGTCGACCTGCTTGGCCCGGCTGGGCGCGACGCGCGGGGGTTCGTTGGGCTGCTTGGGATACACCGGCGGCCAGGGCGCGTCCATCAGCCCGCGGTCCATGTCCCGCTTCGACATCTCCAGCAGCGGTTCGATGGTCTGCGGCTCGGTCGCCTTGGCCGCCCACGGATCGCCCTGCGCCACCCGGCCGGGCACGGTTTCCAACGTCAGCGATTCAGGTTCGACCGATTCCAGTTCGGCCCAGGCGATCGGCGTGGACACCTGCCCGCCCACCCGCGGTCGCACGCACCACGCGCCGAACACGGTCTTGTGCGGCGCGTTCTGGTTGAAGTCGACGAAAACGCGCGCCCCGCGTTCTTCCTTCCACCACTGGGCGGTGATCAGGTCCGGATGTCTGCGCTCCAGCGCCCGGGCCAGGGCGACCGCGGCGGCCCGCACCTGGTAGGCGTCCCAGCGGGCGTGCAGGCCGACGTAGATGTGCAGGCCGCGCGAGCCGGAGGTCTTCAGGTGGGCCTGGATGCCGTGCTCGGCCAGGAAATCCCGGACCAGTCCGGCCGCCTCGCGCACCTGCGGGAAACCGATGCCGGGCGAGGGGTCCAGGTCGACCCGCAGCTCGTCCACGATCTCCGGGTCACTCGCGCGCACCGGCCACACGTGGAACCCGATGCAGCCCAGGTTCACCGCCCACACCACGTGGGCCAGATCGGCGGCGACCAGCGCGTCGCTGGTGGTGCCGTTGGGCGTGGACAGTTCGACCGTGTGCAGCCAGGTTGGCGCGGATTTGGGCACCCGCTTCTGGAAGAACGACTTGCCGCCGGCCCCGCCCGGATAACGCTCCATCAGCAGCGGCCGCCCGCCCAGCGCGGCCATGAGCGGCTCGGACACCGATTGGTAGTAGCGCACCAGGTCCAGTTTGGTCAGTCCGCTCTTGGTGAAGAACACCTTGTCCGGATGGGAAATCGTCACTTGCGTGCCGTCCACGTCGAGCGTGCGCGACTCGTCGGTCATGCCTTCGCCTCCGTGCCGAACAGGGTGGCCAGTTCGGCCGGTGGGACCTCGTCCAATTGGGCGTAGCGGCAGGAGTCGGGTTCGCGGTCGGGGCGGAACCTGGACAGCCGGGCGGTATGCCGGAACCGGCCGCTCTGCAGGTGTTCGTAGCGCACCTCGGCCACCCGCTCGACCCGCAACGGCTCCCAGGACAGGTTCTTGCCCGCGTTCCACCGGCTGATCGCGCCGGGCATCCGGCCGCCCGCCTCGGCCTGCGCGTCGGCCCAGGCCCGCCACGGGTGCCCGGCCAGGGCGTTCTCGCGGAGCGGAGCCAGATCCTCGACGAGTTGGGTGCGCAGTTTGGCGGCGAAGCTGCTGGCCACCCCGACATGGTGCAGCACGCCCTCGTCGTCGTACAGGCCCAGCAGCAGCGAGCCGACCCCGACACCGTCCTTGTGCCAGCGGAAGCCGGCCACCACGCAGTCCGCGGTGCGCTCGTGCTTGACCTTCCACATCACCCGTTTGTCCTGCTGGTAGGGCAGATCAACGGGTTTGGCCATCACACCGTCGAATCCGGCGCCCTCGAACCGGGTGAACCAGTCCTGCGCCACGTCCGGATCGTCGGTGAGCGGAGTCAGGTGCACCCGGCCGAAGTCTCCGGAGAGCAGCTTCTCCAGTTCCCGGCGGCGGGTGGCGAAGGACTCCCCGGTCAGGTCGCGATCCTCCAGGGCCAGCAGGTCGAAGGCGACGAAACTGGCCGGGGTCTCGGCGGCCAGTTTGCGCACCCGGGAGGCGGCCGGGTGCAGCCGCAGTTGCAGGGTGTCGAAGTCCAGGCCGGCGCCGGTGACCACGACGATCTCGCCGTCCACCACGCAGCGCGGCGGCAACGCCTCCCGCAACAACTCGACAAGCTCGGGAAAGTACCTGGTCAGCGGCCGGTCGTTGCGCGAGCCGAGTTCCACGTCCGCGCCGTCGCGGAACACCACACACCGGAAGCCGTCCCACTTCGGCTCGTAGCTCAGCCCGGGCGCGCGGGGCACCTCGTGCACGGCCTTGGCCAGCATGGGACGGACCGGTGGCATCACGGGTAGGTCCACGAGCCGACTCTAGGACGCGACACCGACGGACACCCGGTGAAAGGGCAGGTCACCACCGGAGGCGACCTGCCCGATCACCGATGGTCACGGCAACAGCAGGTTGACGTCGCCGAACTCGTGCCACAGATAGCCGGACCGGATGGCCTCGGCGTAGCTGTCGGCCAGCACGCCGGAGTCGGTGATGGCGGCCAGCATGTCCAGGTGGGAGGCGGCCGGCTCGTGGAATCCGGTGAGCAGCCCGTCCACCGCCCGCACGCCGCGCTCCGGGGTGATGATCACCTCGGTCCAGCCCTCGGCCGCGCGCACCGAACCCCTCGCGTCGGTGGCGCTTTCCAGAGCCCGCACCGCGGTCGTGCCGGCGGCGATGATCCGGCCGCCGGCCGCCCGCGCCTGGTTGACGATGCGCGCGGTGGTCGCCGAGACCGCGAAGCGTTCCGGGTAGGGCCGTTCGTGGGCCTCGGGCGAGGCCACCCCGGTGTGCAGCAGCAGCGGCGCGAACTGCACCCCGGCCGCGACCAGCCGGGTCACCACCCGATCGGTGAACGGCCGGGACGCGCTGGGCATCTCGGCGCTGCCCGGGTGGGTGGCGAACACGGTCTGGTAGTAGGAAACCGGCCATGGACGGCGGACGTAGCCGTACCGGATGGGCGCGCCGAACCGTTCGAGGAAGGCCGGCACCGAACCGGCCGGGCCGGGCTCGACCGAGGCGATCCACAGCCGCTCCCGCGAATACCGCTGCCGCAGGGTCACCACCGCACCGCCCAGCAGCGGATAGCGCTGCCCGGCCCGGCCGCCGGAGTAGGGCACGGTGGCCTTGTCCCCGGCCTCGCGCAGCTCCACCAGCCAGTCGCCGTCGGCCTGCTCGGTGGAGAAGTGCAGGGTCAATCGGCTCTCCGGCACCGGAACGGCGGCGGCCAGCGTGCCGGAGGTGTTGACCACCAGCACATCGCCGGGCCGCAACAGTTCGGGCAGCTCGGTGAACCGGTGGTGGTGCAGCGCGCCGGTGCCGCGTTCGGCGACCAGCAGCCGCACCCTGTCCCGGGCCAGTCCCCGGGCCTCCGGAGGTTCGTGCGCCTCCCGCTCGGCGGGCAGGACGAAATCAAGCACGGTCATCGTTTCTCACTCCACACCAGCACGCGCGTACCCAGCGGGTCGCGCACCTCGAATCCGTAATGTCCGCGCGGAAAACGGTGCGGCGGGGCCAGCACCTCGGCCGGCCGCCAGCCGGCGAACGCGTCGTCCACAGCGGCCCGGGTGGCCAGTTCGAAGGCCAGCGGGGCGGGCCCGGACCAGCCGGGCGCGACGAACTCCAGTCGTGCGCCGCTCGCCGCGGCCAGCACCACGCCGTGTTCGGCGTCCCGGTCCCACGAGTCTATTTCGGACAGTCCTATCCGGTCGCGGTAGAAACCACGCACCGCGGCCAGATCCTTGACCTGATACGGCAACCACAGCGCCAGCGGGGTCATGCCGCGGCCAGCCTCACTCGCCCGGACTCCGGCCGGCCGGCCAGCAGGGCGCGCAACGCGGGCAGCACCGTGTCCGGCAACGGCCGGTCGCTGATGTCCTCGCCGGGGAAGGCCAGCTGATGCATCTCGGTGCGCAGGTCCCCCGGATCGGCCGCCCACACCCGCAGGTCCGGCTCCTCGGCGGCCAGCACCCGGGTCAGCGCCTCCAGCGCGGCCTTGGCCGAGCCGTAGCCGCCCCAGCCCGGGTAGGCCTCGGTCGCCGCGTCCGAGGTGATGTTCACGACCGCGCCGGACCGCGCCCGCAGGGTGGGCAGCGCCAATTGGATCAGCGACAGCGGGGCCAGCACGTTCACCTCGTACACCTCGCGCAGGGCGTGGGCCGGATAGTCGGCCAGTGCCGGTTGCGGGCTGGGACCGAGGATGCCGGCGTTGTTCACCAGCAGGTCCACCCCGCCGAGCTCGTCGGCCGCGGCCAGCAGTGCCTTCCGGTGGGCCGGATCGGTCACGTCCCCCGGGATGGCCCGGACCGGGCCACGGATCCGCTGGGTCACCTCGGCCAGCGCGGGCGCGCCGCGGGCGTCCAGCACCAGGTGCCAGCCGTCGGCCGCCAGCCCCTCGGCCACCGTCGCACCCAGTCCCCGGGACGCGCCGGTGATGATCGCTACCGCCATGGAAATCGCCTCCACCATCGGAATCCGTCGTCGATGGGATCGACGCTAGGAGCGCGACGGCGCGCGGCCATCGGGCCGTGGAACCCGATCGGGTCGGTCTTTGGACCTAGGTCCCTCGCCCGATGGGCGCGACGCGTTTCCTGGGTACCGTGAGGGGGTGAGCGACCTGGGCTGGGCGGAGTTGCGCGAGGTGAGCGCCGCGGTGCTGGCGGTCAACGCGCACCGCACGGTGCACGAGGTGCTGCGCACCATCGTGGCCGCCGCGCGCAAGCTGGGCGACGCGCGGTACGCGGCGCTGGGCGTGCCGGACGAGAACGGCGCGTTCTCCGACTTCCTGGCCTCGGGCATCAGCGACGAGCAGTGGCGGGCGATCGGCCCGGTGCCGCGCCAGCACGGCGTGCTCGGGGTGCTGTTGCGGGATCCGAATCCGGTGCGGCTGGCCGACATCCGCGAGCATCCCGGATTCGAAGGCTGGTGGCCCGCGGCCCACCCGGACATGACCGATTTTCTCGGCATGCCGATCACCGACGGCGGGGAGATCCTCGGGGAACTGTTCCTGGCCAACAAGAACACTCCGGGCGGGTTCACCGCCGAGGATGAGGACCTGTTGCGGCTGCTGGCCGCGCACGCGGCGATCGCGCTGGTGAACGCCCGCCTGTCCGAGCGGGATCGCGAACTGTCCATTGTGGAGGAACGCAACCGGATCGCCCGGGAGCTGCACGACGCGGTGTCGCAGAAGCTGTTCAGCCTGCGGCTGACCGCGGACGCCGCGGGCGCACTGATGGACGCCGACCCGTCCCGGGCCGCGGCCGAACTGGACACGGTGCGCAAGCTGGCCGGCGAGGTGGCCGAGGAACTGCACGCCATCGTGGACGGCCTGCGCCCGCCCGCGCTGGCCGGGGACGGGCTGGATCTGGCCCTGCGCAAGCAGACCGAGCTGCTGGACCGGGTGCACACCGCGGACGTCCGGTTCGTCGGCTGCCCGGTGCCGCGGCTGCCCGAGCCGGTGGAGCGGGCCGCCTACCGGATCGCCCAGGAGGCGCTGCACAACGCGCTGCGGCACGCCGAGGCCACCCGGATCGAGGTGGATCTGGCCTGCCTCAGGGATTCCGTCCGGCTGACCGTGTCGGACAACGGGTCCGGATTCGACGCCGCGGACAAGCAGAACGCGGCCCGCAGGCTGGGCCTGACCTCGATGCGGGAACGGGCCCGGGTGGCCGGCGGGCGGCTGACCGTGGCCTCCCGGCCGGGCGGGGGCACCACGGTGCGATTGGAGGTGCCCGCCGGTGGCTGACATCAGAGTGCTGGTGGTCGACGACCATCCCGTTGTGCGCCAAGGACTTCGCACGTTCCTGGACCTGCAACCCGACCTGGCCGTGGTGGGCGAGGCGGCCGACGGGCCGGAATGCGTCGAGCAGGCGGTGGCCTGCGACCCCGATGTGATCCTGCTGGATCTGCGGATGCCCGGCGGGGACGGGGTGGCCGCGTTGCGCGGGTTGCGCGAGCGCGGGGTGGCCGCCCGGGTGCTGGTGATCACCAGTTTCACCGAGCCGGCCGCGGTGCTGCCCGCGGTGCGCGCGGGCGCGGCGGGCTATGTGTACAAGGACATCGATCCGCCGGCGCTGGCCGCCGCGATCCGTTCGGTGCACGCCGGGCATGTGTTGCTGCACCCGGATGTGGCGCGGTTGCTGGCCGCGGGCGAGTCCGCGCCGGCGGGCACCCAGCTCACCCCGCGCGAGCTGGACGTGCTGGCCGAACTCGCCCGCGGCCGGTCCAACCGGGAGATCGCCAAGGCCCTGACCTTGTCGGAGAAGACGGTCAAGACGCATGTCAGCGCGATCCTGATGAAGCTGGGGGTGGCCGACCGGACCCAGGCTGCGCTGCACGCGGTGCGTTCCGGCCTGGTGCCCGCCCCCTAGAAAACTCCGTCAGCGCAACGGTTTCCGCCCGATCCGGGCGCGTACCCGGAAGACCGTTTCAGCGCAACGGTTTCAGCTCGCGACCGGGACCGGCGCCGCGTTGACGGTCGCGTTCCAGTCGATCTCGTAGGCGAACTGCCAGGCCATCTTCTCCGGCTTGGCCAGCGTCTTCATCGCCATCGGCAGCAGCAGATCCCGCAGCACCCGGGCCACCGGTCCGGCCGCCTTCTCGCTGTTGGTCCGCGCGCCGTTGGCGATGATCTTCTCCACCCGGGCCCGGCGCAGCCCTTCGTAGGCGGCGAACGCCTCGTCGTGCGGCAGATCGCGCAGGCACCGGGCCAGTTGCACGGCGCTCTCGATGGCCAGCGAGGCGCCCTGGCCGGAACTGCTGGTCGGCGCGTGTGCGGCGTCGCCCACCAACACCATACGGCCCCGGCTCCAGGCCGGCACCGAGGGCAGGTCCAGCATCGGGCCGACGATCAGCAGTTCGGCCGGGTCGGTTTCCTCGACCATCCGCAGCGCCGGCGTGCGGTCCTCGGCGACGACTTCCCGCAGCGCGTCCAGCCACTTCCGCCTCGGCACCGCGCGGGCCTGGGCCAGGGTCATCGGCTCGCGGTGCGGCAGGTTGACGAACCAGCTGCCGGTGCCGTCGGCCTCGACCTGGTAGCCGAAGAACGCCTTCTTGCCGAACACCATGTGCATTTTCCCGCCGGTGGGCGGCACCGAGGTGTGGGCCACCTTCACCCCGAGGCTGATCAGCCCGCCGTAGCGGGGTTGCGGCGCGGCCGGGTCGATCTGGCCGCGCACCGCCGACCACAGCCCGTCCGCACCGATCAGCACATCGGCGGAAGCCGTTGTGCCACCGTCGAATTCGGCGGTGACCGAGTCCGAGGTGGACCTCGCCGACACCAGTCGCCTGCCGTGTTCGATGCGGATGCCCCGCCGGATGGCTTCGTCGTACAGCGCCCGGTACAGGTCCGCGCGCCAGACGAAGCGGGTGCCCGGCAGTCCGGGCGGGTCCCCCAGTTCGGCCAGTTCCTTGCCATTCCAGCTGGTCATGACCATGGCGGTCATCGGCGTGCCGATGCCGGTCACCGCGTGCTCGGCGCCAAGTACAGCCAGCGCGCGCTGCCCGTTGGCCGCCATGCCGAGGCCGCCGCCGATACCGTCGGCCACTCCCCCGTACGCCTCGAAAACGGTCGCTTCGATGCCGGCCTTCTGCAGTGCCATGGCGGCGACCGGGCCGGCGACGCCGCCGCCGATGACCAGGGCGGTTCTGGTGGTACTCATGTCGTGATCCCCTCAGGATGTTCGTGGTAGGCGGCCCACATCCGGGCCCACCCGGTGTTCGGATCGGTGATCTGGTCGAGAAAGCGCCGGACGAACGCGGTTTCCGCGTCCAGCAGGGCCAGCCGGTACTGCTCCTCGACCAGGAACAGCTCGGGCACGTTCTCGGCGTGCGCACGGTCGAGCGCCTCGGTGATCTCGGCGCGCTGCCCGGCCAGGCCGTCCAGCCGGTTGCGCAGCAACGGCACGACCTCGGCCGGCGGCAGCCCGGTGATCAGGGACAACGCGGAGACGAACCGCGGGTACTCGTGTTCGGGTTCGCCGACCAGTTCGCGCAGCCAGTCCCGCATCTCGGCCCGGCCTTCGTCGGTGAGCGCGTAAACCGTGCGTTCCGGGCGCTGCCCGTCCCGGCTGGTCTCCTGCTCGGCGATGAACCCGGCCTTGGCCAGTTGGGCCACGACCATGTACAGCGAGCCGTGGTTGAACTTGATGCTGCGTTCGTCACCGTTGTCGCGCAGCGTCCGGCCCAGTTCGTAGGGGTGCATCGGACGCTGCATCAGGTAGCACAGCACGGCCAGGGCGAGCAGGTTGCCGACCTTGCGTTTCTTCGCCATGGGAGAAGTGTGCTGTGCCGCGTCAGGTCACGCGGTACGGGTGGGGTCGTCCACGATCGGCAGACCGCCCTCGCGGTGCACCCGGCGCAGGTCGTCGAGGTAGGCGCGGGAGCACATCGCGGACAGGATGGCGATCCCGCCCCGGTGCACCCGCACCTCGCCGGTCCGCAGCGTGCCGGTGAGCACCACGCGCCGCCCGCCTTCGGTGTCGCGCCCGGCCGCGTCCTTGACCTTGCTCCGGCCCTCGCGGCGCAGGTCCCAGTCGTCGAGCACGGCGTCCTCGGGCAGCAGCAGCTTGACCATGGCGTGGTCCAGGTCGAGCGCCAGGTGCAGGTCGCCGTCCGGAATACGCGGCGAGCGCAGGTCCAGCACGACGGCGCCGCGATGGGCGCGCACCTCGAACTCGCGCTCGGTGGTCCAGTGCCCCAGCCGCTTGATCAGCGCGGAATGCGCGGCGATCCGGACCGGTGTCGCCTCGATGGTGTTCATGATCGTTCCCCTCGGTGGTGCTTCTTGGTCGATGTCGAGTATCCAGCTCAGAATAGTCAGTGTCAACTATTTGGCTGGAGTTACTCCATCCCCGCAGGTGAACGGCCTGTTCTCCGGCCGGTTAGGGTGCGCTCATGCGCTTCGGAATGTTCGTGCCACAGGGATGGCGCCTGGACCTCGTCGGAATCGACCCCGCCGAGCAGTGGAACACCATGCTCGGTCTCGCCCGGATCGCCGAGAACGGCCCATGGGAATCGATCTGGGTCTACGACCACTTCCACACCGTGCCCCGGCCCAGCGATGAGGCCACCCACGAGGCGTGGAGCCTGATCTCGGCCTATGCCGCCGCGACCAGCCGGGTCCGGCTGGGCCAGATGTGCACCTGCATGGGCTACCGCAACCCGGCCTACCTGGCCAAGGTCGCCGCCACCGCCGACCTGATCTCCGGCGGTCGCGTCGAGATGGGCATCGGCGGCGGCTGGTACGAGCACGAGTGGAAGGCCTACGGCTACGGCTTCCCGTCCGCGGGCACCCGGCTGGGCCAGCTCGACGAGGGCGTGCAGATCATGCGCCAGCTCTGGACCACCGGCACCGCGACCCTGGACGGCAAGTACTACCAGGTGGACGGCGCGATCTCCCGTCCGCTGCCGCTGCAGGATGGCGGCATCCCGCTGTGGATCGCCGGTGGCGGGGAGCGCAAGACGCTGCGCATCGCCGCGCAGTACGCCGCCTACACCAACTTCGCGGGCGGCAAGGAGGAGTTCGCGCACAAGTCCGAGGTGCTCGCGGGGCACTGCAAGGACGTGGGCACCGACTTCGAGGCGATCGTCCGGTCGGCCAACTACAACGTGGTGATCGGCGCGACCGAGAAGGACGTGGCCGACAAGCTGGCCTGGATCCGCGCCCACTACGAGCCGCTGGTGCCGGCCGACGTGCTGGAGAACGCGTACGACAACTTCGCCAACAGCCCGCTGACCGGCACGCCCGAACAGATCGTGGCGCACCTGCGGGACATGGCCGGCCTGGGCCTGGCCTACACCATCGGGTACTTCCCGGAGGCGGCCTACGACTCCTCGGGCATCGAGCTGTTCGCCCGCGAGGTCATTCCGGCCCTCGCCTAGTTCTTCGAGACCTTCGCGCGCAGGTCGCGCAGCAGCGCGGCGGTGGAGGGCAGGCCCAGCGACCAGAACTGGGCCTGCGTCTCCGCCGCCAGCACCTGCTCATGGGTCAGCTGCGGCTCGGCGACCACCGTGCGCAGCGTGTTCTTGGTGCGCCGCAACAGTTCCCGGTCCACCCGGGCCGCACCGGCGGCCAGCGTGGCGGCCCGGTCGGCCAGTTCGTCGCCGGGCACACTGGCCAGCGCCAGCCCGGCCGGCACCGCCTCCGGCCCGGTCACCCGCTGGCCGAACAACACCATCGCGGCCGCGGTCTGCGGGCCGACCAGCCGCTCCAGCAGCCACAGGTGCCCACCGCCGGGGTGCAGGCCGATGCTCAGGAACCGCGTGTCGAACCAGGCCGAGTCGGCCACGATCCGCACGTCGCAGGCCAGCGCCAGGTTCATCCCGGCGCCCACCGCGGGCCCGTTGACCGCGGCGATGGTGGGCAGCGGCGACCGGCTGACCCGCAGGAATCCCTCGTACACCCGCTGCACGTCCGCGGTGTTGCCGTCGGCGGCCGACAACAGATCGCCCAGCGCGGCCCCGGCGCAGAACGCGGGCCCGGCGCCGGTGATCACCACCACCGACACCGCCGGATCGGACTCCAGCGCGTCCATCGCCGCGAGCAGTTGCTCGACCATGTCCGCGGACAGGATGTTGCGCCGGTTCGGGTCGTCCAGGGTCAGCAGTCCGACGCCCGATTCGACCGTGGTCCGTACCAGTTTCGCCTCAGCCACCACCGCAGCATGCCAGACCCGATCCTCACCCGGCGGCCGACGAGACCAGCACCGCGTTGTCGATCAGCAGGTGCCCGTTGCTGGTGATCAGGGCGAACCGGTAGGTCTCCGTGCTGGTCCCACCGCCCTTCTTGGCGAACACCAGGATCGCGGTCGCGGTGTGTGAATCGATCACGGTGACCTCGCGCACCCGCACCGCGGCGATGGTCCGGTAGAACCCTTGGAACACCCCGAATCCGCCGTTCTGCCGCTGGTAGTTCGGGGACAGCTCGCGGAACGCGGCCTGGGTGTTGTGCGGCAGCAGGCCGTAGTAGTCGACCAGGAAGCGTTTGATGGCCGTCGCGTCGGGCGCCTGGCCGGCCGGACTCGGCGCGGTCACGGTGGTGGAACTGGTCGACGTCGACCCGGCCGCCTGCGCGGTCTGCGGCCCGCCGGACATGCTGGCCACGGCCAGCGCCACGCCGACCACGATCGCGGCGGCGGCCGCGGTGAACACGATCGCCTTGGTGGCCCTGCGGCGCTTGCGCACCGGCCGGGCCGGCGCGGGCAGCGGCGCCGGAAAGGCGTTGGCCGCGGACAACGTGCCGGTGGCGCCGGTCCGCCGCGGGCCGGCGCCGACCATCGCGGTTCGGTCCACTGTGGACTTTCGCGGTTTCGGCATCGCCTGCTGGGCGAGGCTCTCCAGCCGGGCGGACGCCTCGCCGAGGGTCAGCCGGGCGGCCGGTTCGGGCTGTAGCAGCCCGGTCAGCACCGGGGTCAGCGGCCCGGCCCGGCGCGGCGGGCGCACCCGGCCTGCGGCCGCCGAATACAGCACGGCCAGCGCGTTCTCGCCGGCGAACGGCGGCTCGCCCTCCACCGCCGCGTACAGGGTGGCGCCCAGCGCGAACACGTCCGAGGCCGGCGTGGGCGCCGCTCCCCCGGCCACCTCCGGCGCCAGGTAGGCCGGGGTGCCCGAGACCAGACCGGTCTGGGTGATCACCACGTCGCCGACGGCCCGGGAGATGCCGAAGTCGACCAGTTTCGCGCTGCCGCCCTCGGGCAGCAACACGTTGCCCGGCTTGATGTCCCGGTGCACGATGCCGACCCGGTGGGCCGCGGTCAGCGCGGCGGCGATCTGCGCGCCGATGGCCGCCACCCGGGCCGGGGGCAGCGGGCCGTGCTCGGCCAGCACCGCGGCCAGGCTCGGCGCGGGCACGTACTCCATGACCAGCACCGGCGTGCCCTGGTGGTCCACCACGTCGTACACGGTGACCGCGTTGGGGTGGTGCAGCCGCGCGGTGATGCGGGCCTCGCGGCGGGCACGCTCGTGCGCCTCCTCAAGGGCCTCGCCGGTCACGTCGGCGCGTTCCAGCAGCAGTTTGACCGCGACGGCGCGCCGCAGCACCTCGTCCGCGCCCCGCCACACGCTGCCCATCGAGCCGCCACCGATCCGCTCGACGAGCCGGTAGCGGCCGGCGATGAGGTCGCCCTCGTTGCTCACCTGGTTTCTCCCGGATGGCTGCCAGTCCTCGCGCTGCCCGTCACGATAGACATCCGGCGCCTTGAACACCGCGTTTCACACCGAATGTCAAGGAATGGCAATCAATTGGCGTCCCGGTGATCACGCTGACCGCCCACGGCTGGGCCGAACGGTGGATGCTCGTTCCCGTCGTTCGGCCCAGTCCGCAGCGCGCGCATAGCGACCACGAGCGCCGCGATCCGGCGCGTCCGTGGATCGGGATCGGGATCGAACGGGCCCCGGGTGGCCAGGAAGTCCCGCAACGTCTGGAGCACCGAGACCCGGCCGGGCGCTGGCGCACCGCGACCGTCAGCGCCTGCTCGCGTTCGGCGCCGTCCCCGAGGATCAGCGCTTCCTTGCCACCCGGGAAGGGCACGAACAGGGCAGAGACCGCCGTGTCCGCCGCCCGGCATCGAACCCTTTGCGTCGTAACGGTTCTGGACCGGTCAGCGGGTGTGCGCGTTGATCACGTGCACGCCCGGGCCGAGCTGGGCCCGGGTGCCCGGCGCGGTCATCCCCTGCGGCAGTCGCAACGTGGCCGTGGTGCCCCGCGGCACGTCCACCGTGATGCGCAGGCTGCCGCCCGGATCCTGGCTCCAGCTCACCGAGATGGCGCCGTGCGGGGTGGGCACGGTGCCCTGCGCCCACCGCACGTTGCCCGGATTCGGTTGCAGGTTCCAGGTGGCGAAGCCGACGCCGGTGGGCTGTACGCCGAGCAGATCGTTGGTCAGCGCGGGAACCACGCCGGTGGACCAGCCGTGCGCGGTGCTGGTGTAGGCGCCCTCGTACAGCGAGCCGCCCGCGCCGATGCCCTCCCAGTCGGTCTTTCCCGGGTCGTGGGCGGCCATCCAGCCGTAGAGCCGGTCGATCTCGTTCAGCGCGGAATCCGCCTGCCCGGCCTGGAAACGCGCCTCCAGCTCCGGGTAGGAGGTGAACGCGTACACCCGCTGGGTGCCGTCGGAGACCAGGGTGTCGTTGTCCATGAACGAGTTGCCGTAGGGCTGTTCGGTGTGCGCGGCCAGGTAGTTCAGCGCCTGCGTGGCCCGCTGACCGGTGGCCACCCCGGCCACGACGGCGATGCTGTTGCCGTCCTGGGCGTGCCGCACCGGACCGGTCGCCGAGTCGAGATAGGCGCCGACACTGGGGTCCCACAGGTGCGCGTTGATGGCGTCGCTGACCGTCTGCGCCCGCTGCTGCCAGCGCGTGGCGTCGGCGGAGTTGCCCAACGCGAACGCCAGCTGGGCCGCGTCCGTCAACGCTTCCACGTACAGCGCGTTGTAGTAGGTGACCTCGCCGGTGCGCGGCAGGAAGGCGTAGTCGCCGTAGCCGCCGGTGCCGTTGAGTCCCTTGGACAGCAACCCGTTGGCGTCGGTGACCGACGGGTACCAGTCGTCGAGCAGCTTCACCAGGTTCGGGTAGTACTGCTTGCCGAAACCGAGATCTCCGTTGTATTCCAGGTAATCCCAGCTCGCGGTGACCCAGTACAGCGGGTACTCGAACAGCGGGAGGGTGTAGTCGTTGATCGAGGCGGGCGGGATGTAGCCGTCGGCCCGCTGGTGGTCGGCCAGATCGACCAGCACGTTCTTGGCCGCCGCGCCCACGTCGTGGGTGAGGTAGTCGGTGCGGCCGGACACCGCGATGTCCCCGACATACGGGTCGCGGTCGCGCTTGGCCCCGTCCTGCAGCACTACTTTGCCGTCCAGGCCGGGGGTGTCGGCGTTGCGCGGATCGACGTCGGTGGCGCGGAAGGTGTCGGTGACCAGTTCGTTGGTGTAGCTGGCGTCGTACCAGTACTGGTTGAGCTGGTCGTCGCTGGACAGGAAGGTGCCCCGGTAGGTGTTCGGGGTGCCCAGGAAAGCGGTGAAGTCCAGGCTCACCTTGCGCAGCGACACCGTGCCGTACGGCTCGGCGTTGGGTGCGTCACCGGCCAGCGCGTCCAGGCTGATCTTGAGGTAGCGGAAGCCGTGCAGGCCATCGGCGCACACCTGGGTGCCGAACTGGCAGCTCTTGGTGTCGGTCCAGGTGGCCCCACCGGCGGGCACCGCGTACTGGTCGGTACCCGGGCCGCCGGAGAAGTCCGAGCGCATGAAGTCCGAGCGGTCGGTGAGGTACTGGGTGGACTCGGAGAACGCCACCCGCACGCCCGGGTGGTCACCGGTCGATCCGGCGAAGTCCAGCACCGGGTAGCCGACCACGTCCTGGCCGAAGTCCAGGGTGATGCCAGGCGGGTCGTCGGCGGGCACCAGGCCCGGGTAGACCTCGTTGATCCGGGTGTAGTCACCCTTGTCGCTGGCCTGGTCCCTGGTCACGGTGATGCGCACCTGCGTGGTGCTCACCGTGCCGCTGAACGGAACCTGGACTTCCACCGCGGTGTTGCCGGTGAGCGCACCGGACTGCTGCCAGGCGCTGCCGGTCCAGGTGTCCACCGTGAAGTCCTGCGGCACACCGTCCGAATTGGACAGTACGGTGATGCCCGGCAGGCTGACCGCGGTGGGCGAGGTGATGGTCAGCACCGCCGGGTAGGTGTCCGGGTTGGCGTCGTTCCAGAACGTGTCGGTGTTGCCGTCGATGGCGTTGCCCGGCACGTAGGTGCGCGGCTGGCCGTTGTTGCCGCTGTTGGGATCGTGGTAGGAGGACGCGGTGGCCGTGCTGCCGCTGGGCCAGCTCGGCCTGGCCGGGGGCACCGGGCGGCTCAGCGTGGTCACGCCGCCGTGCAGCACGCCCTGCGGGTTGGTCACCGAGCCGCTGGTGGTCAGCACCCGCACCGGGGAGACCACGCGGCTGTTCGGTGCGATCACGTATTTCTGCCAGCCTGGCGCCGCGAGATGGCCGGCGGCCGACACCGGAGAGGCGGCCACACCGAGGGCCGCGACGATGGCCGCGACAACGGCGACCGACTTGCGCACTGGTCTCACAAGTTAGCGACAATGGTCTGCACCAACGACACCGTCAACGGTTTCGGCCGATCTGGGCCGGATGTGGCCGCGTCAGTCGAGACCGCTGTCGCGCAGCGTGATGTTCAGCCGTCCGGCGGACAGTCCGATGTCCGGGACTTCGATGTCCGGCAACAGCTTCGGCACCCCGTGGTAGGCGTCCCGGCTCGGCCCGCCGAACACCAGCAGGTCCCCGGAGCGCAGTTCCACGTCCATCCACGGCCGGTTACGGTTCTCCGTGTTGCCCAACCGGAACACGCAGGCCGCCCCCAGACTCAGCGACACGATCGGCGCCGGTGAGCGTTCCTCGGCGTCGCGATGCTGACCCATTTTCGCGTCGGCATCGTAGAAATTGATCAGCGCGACATCCGGCACATAGTCCACAGTGGACTCTGGATCGGCGTCGGCCACCGCGGCGCGGCCCAGATCACCGAGCCAGTCCGGGAACGGCAGCACCGGTGAGCCGTCCTGGTCGTCCCGGGTGCGCGAGTAACGGTAGGGAATCCAGTGCCAGCCAAGGCAGACCGTGCGCACCGACATCAGCCCGCCGGTGGGCAGCCGGGCCGCCCGCAGTCCCGGACCGGCGCCGGCCCACTCCCGGCAGGCCCGCACCAACTCGGCCTGCCGCTCGACGCTCAGCCAGTCCGGCACGTGCACCGCGCCGGGCGCGAGTTCCCGCCGCAGCCGGGGAAGCAGCTCCATCTACTAATCCCCTGCCACCGGTGCGCTGCTGGTCCCCTGTTCCTCCGGATACACCGCCGGACCGGCCACCGCGCCGCAGTGCGAGCAGGTCTCCAGTTCCAGCCGGGGCACCACGCGCGGCGCCGGGGTGGGCGCCGGAATGGCCAGGAAGGCCAGCAGCGCGCCCAGGGTCAGCAGGCAGGCCGCGATGATCATGGACAGGTGGAAGCCGTGGTCGAACGCGGTGGCGTCGGTGTAGTCGCCGCCGGAGATGCCGGCCACCACCGGGATCACCGCGACCGCGAGCAGCCCGGCCGCGCGGGCCACCGCGTTGTTGATGCCGGAGGCAAGCCCGGCGTGCCGGTCGTCGACCGAGTCCAGCACGGTCGCGGTCAATGGCGCCACGGTCAGCGACAGGCCGAGGCCGAACACCACCACCGCGGGCAGCACGTCGGTCAGGTAGTGCGCGTGGGCGCCGATGCGCAGGGTCAGCAGCAGTCCGCAGGCGGCCACCAGCGGCCCGGCGGTCATCGGGATCCGGGGGCCGATCTTCTGGGCCAGCCGCCCGGTGCGCGAGGACAGCGCCAGCATGATCAGCGTGACCGGCAGCAGCGCGGTGCCGGCCAGCAGCACCGGGAACGAGGCGACCACCTGCAACTGCAGCACCAGCAACAGGAACACCACACCCAGCGCCGCGTACACCAGCAACGTCACCAGGTTGGCCGCACTGAACCGGCGGCTGGCGAAGATGTCCAGCGGCACCAGCGGATGGCTGGATTTCCGTTCCACCACAACGAAACTCACCAGCGCCGCCACCCCGACCATCCCGGCCACCCAGGTGGTCGCGCCGCCACTGCCGGCCGAGGTGAGCGCGGCCGTGGTCGCGCCGAGACCCAGGACGACCAGCACCGTGCCCCATAGGTCGGTGTGCGGCGAGGCGCTGGGGTCGCGGGATTCGGGCACGTGTTTCAACGCCACCACCACGACCAGCACGGCCAGCGGCAGGTTGATCAGGAACACCGCGCGCCAGGTCCACTGCACCAGCCAGCCGCCGAGGAACGGCCCGATCGCCCCGGCGATCCCGCCCAGCCCGGACCACGCGCCCACCGCGGCCGAGCGGTCGGCGCCGCCGAAGGAGGCGGAGATGATGGCCAGGCTGCCCGGGGTGAGCAGCGCGCCGCCGATGCCCTGCACCGCGCGGGCGGCCACCAGCACGGTGATGTTGGGCGCCAGCCCGCACAGCAGTGAGGCCAGCGCGAACCACACCACCCCGATGAGGAACACCCGGCGCCGGCCGAACCGGTCGCCCAGCGAGCCGCCGAGCAGGATCAGCGAGGCCAGGGTGAGGGTGTAGGCATTGACCGTCCACTGTAGACCAGCGAAGGCGGTGTGCAGGTCGGCGCCGATGTGCCGCAGCGCGATGTTGACCACGGTGGAGTCGAGCATCGCCACGCCCGAGCCCAGCACCGTGGCCAGCAGCACCCAACGGCCGGTCGGCGTCCCCATGCGCAACGTCGGCTCGCTCATCACGTCCCGTCTGCCGGAGCCCGTCGGCGCCTGTGTCGTGGAATGCGGTGGGCCGGCGACCGCCGCTGGCCGCCGACCCCGACAGCCTGCCACACCGGGCCGGTGACGTCTCGGTATGCGACATTTCCGGCCCCGCGTCGCCCCGTCGGGTGGTCTGGCCCCCGGTATCTCACTCACCTGGGTGAGATACCGGCGAACACGTGTGACCTGCGCCGATCCGGGTAACACCGACTGCGTCACTGCCCGTCAACGGAAGGAACGTCATGGGCTTGGACGACCTGAAGGACAAGGCCAAGCAGATGCTGGGCCAGCACCCGGACCAGGCCGACAAGGCGGTCGACAAGGGCAAGGAGTTCCTGGACGAGAAGACCGGCAACAAGTACTCCGACCAGCTTGACTCGGGCGCGGACAAGGCCAAGCAGATGTACCAGCGGGACGACCAGCAGCAGCCCCCGCAGCCGCCGCAGTAAGCCGCCGTACCGGGTCGCCGGGAGCACTGCGGGACGTCGATCTTCGGATCGGCGTCCCGCCGCTGCTTGTGCCGGTTCCCACAGGGCCCCCGAAAGGCGCGGCAAGATCGCCGTAGAATTCAGCGATGGACTCGGCCTCGGTGGACTCGGCCTCGGTGGACACGGCAACCGACCGGCGTGACGCACTCTCGGTGCTGCGCCGGGTGTTCGGCTACGACTCCTTCCGGGGCAGCCAGCAGGAGATCATCGACCATCTGATATCCGGTGGCGACGCGCTGGTGCTGATGCCCACCGGCGGTGGAAAGTCGCTGTGTTACCAGATTCCGGCGCTGGTGCGCGAGGGCGTCGGCGTGGTGGTCTCGCCGCTGATCGCATTGATGCAGGACCAGGTGGACGCGCTGCGGGCGCTGGGCGTGCGGGCCGGATTCCTCAACTCCACCCAGGACGGCTACGCCCGCCGCGAGGTCGAGCAGGCCTTCCTCGACGGTGAGCTGGACCTGCTCTACCTGGCGCCCGAGCGGCTGAGCATGGAATCCACCATGTCCCTGCTGGACCGCGGCACGGTCGCGCTGTTCGCCATCGACGAGGCGCACTGTGTGGCCCAGTGGGGCCACGATTTCCGGCCGGATTACCTGGCGCTGTCCGCGCTGCACGAGCGCTGGCCGGACGTGCCGCGGATCGCGTTGACCGCGACCGCCACCGAGGCCACCCACGGCGAGATCGCCCAGCGGCTCAAGCTGGACGACGCCAAGCACTTCGTGGCCAGCTTCGACCGGCCCAACATCCAGTACCGCATCGTGGCCAAGAACGAGCCGAAGCGGCAGCTGCTGGACCTGCTGCGCACCGAGCACCCAGGGGACGCGGCGATCGTCTACTGCCTGTCCCGCGCCTCGGTGGACAAGACCGCGGATTTCCTGGTGCAGAACGGAATCCCGGCACTGCCCTACCACGCCGGGCTGGAGGGTTCGGTCCGCGCGGCCAACCAGTCCCGGTTCCTGCGCGAGGACGGGCTGATCATCGTGGCCACCATCGCCTTCGGCATGGGCATCGACAAACCCGACGTGCGGCTGGTCGCCCACCTCGACCTGCCCAAGTCGGTGGAGGGCTACTACCAGGAGACCGGCCGGGCCGGCCGGGACGGCCTGCCCTCGACCGCGTGGCTGGCCTACGGCCTGGCCGACGTGGTGCAACAGCGCAAGATGATCGACAACTCCGAGGGCGACGACGCGCACCGCCGCAAACTGGCCACCCATCTGGACGCGATGCTCGCGCTGTGCGAGACGGTGGACTGCCGGCGCACCCGGCTGCTGAACTACTTCGGCCAGCATGGCGGGAAATGCGGCAACTGCGACACCTGCCTGACCCCGCCGGAGACCTGGGACGCCACGGTGCCCGCCCAGAAGGTGCTGTCCACCGTGCTGCGGTTGCAGCGGGAGCGGCGGCAGAAGTTCGGCGCGGGCCAGAGCATCGACATTCTGCTCGGTAAGAAGACCAGCAAGGTGATCCAGCACGACCACGACACGCTGTCCACCTTCGGCATCGGCACCGAACTGGACGAGGGCGGCTGGCGGGGCGTGGTGCGCCAGTTGCTGGCCCAGGGCCTGCTGTCGGTGGAGGGTGACTACGGCGCGCTGGTGCTCACCGAGGCCAGCGGCGAGGTGCTGGGCCGGCAGCGCACGGTGGACATGCGCCGGGAGCCGGAGAAGCCGGCCCGGGCCGCTCGTTCGTCGGCGAAGAAGGCCGGTGCGGCCGCCGAGCTGCCCGAGTCGGCGGTGCCGGTGTTCGAGCAGCTGCGGGCCTGGCGGGCGGCCGCGGCCAAGGAGCAGGGCGTGCCCGCGTACGTGATCTTCCACGACGCCACGCTGCGCCAGATCGCCACCGACGCCCCGTCCACCCTGTCCGAGCTGGGCGCGGTCAGCGGAGTCGGGGAGAACAAGCTGGCCAAGTACGGGCAGCAGATCCTGGACACGCTCTCGGCCTGAGCGGCGGGCAACCGCGGGCGTAAGCACTGGGCAAGAAGGGCGTCACAGTTCGGTAAGCGGCGTAACGGTGTCGACCGCCCGGAGTAGGCATTAGCGTTCTGGTGTGGACGTAGAACAGCCCGCCGGACCGGCCACTGTGGACGGTAGGCGGCACCCGATCCGGTCGCGCCTGCCGCGCTCCCCGCGTCCGCCGGAGGAGAAGGACTTCACGGCCGAGGCGCACGACCGGACGGTGACTTCCCGGATCGGGCTGTGGCTGGGCATCGCGTTCACCGTCTGCTTCGTCACCGGGCTGCTCAGCCATTTCATCCAGCACCCGACGTCCTGGTTCTTCTGGCCCAGCCGCCCGGTGAGCCTCTACCGGTTCACCCAGGGCCTGCACGTGATCTCCGGGATCGCGGCGATTCCGCTGCTGCTGGCCAAGCTGTGGTCGGTCTTCCCGAAACTGTTCGGCAAGCCGCTGGTGCGCTCACTGCCACACGCCATCGAGCGCGGCTCCATCCTGCTGTTGTCCGCCTCGGCGTTCTTCGAGCTGATCACCGGCGTGTTCAACATCTTCCAGAACTACCCGTGGCCGTTCTACTTCCCCACCATCCACTACGCGATCGCCTGGGTGGCCGTCGGCTCGATCGCGGTGCACGTGGCGGTGAAGCTCCCGGTGATCCGGCTGGGCCTCGGCGAGGAACCCGGCTTCAAACCGGGGCGCGACAGCCTGTCCCGCCGGGGTTTCCTGCGCGCCACCTGGCTGACCACCGGGGTCGCGGTGCTGGCCACCGCGGGCAGCTCGGTTCCGTTCCTGCGCACCGTTTCCGTGCTGGCCACGCAGAACACCGACGGCGAGCAGTCGCTGCCGGTCAACCGCAGCGCGGCGCACGCCGGCATCATCGCCAAGGCCACCGATCCGGCCTGGCGGCTGGAGATCGCCGCGCCGCACGGCCTGCACCGGTTCTCCCTGGCCGACTTGCGGGCCATGCCGCAGACCACGGCCGAACTGCCGATCGCCTGCGTCGAGGGCTGGAGCCGGTCGGCGACCTGGACCGGGGTGCCGGTGGCGGATCTGTTGCGGGCGGTGGGTTCCGGCCCGGGCACCGCGCTGCGGGTGGAGTCGCTGGAGCGCGGCTCGATCTACGGCTCCAGCACACTGCCCGGCGAGCACACCCAGGACCCGTTGACCTTGCTGGCTTTGCGGCTCAACGGCGAGGTGCTGGATCTGGACCACGGCTTCCCGTGCCGGATCATCGCGCCGAGCCGGCCGGGCGTGTTGCAGACCAAATGGGTGGTGCGGATGGAGGTGCTGAGCTGATGCGCACCACGCGGATCGTGTTGGCGCTGGCCGGATTGGCCGCGCTGGGCTACGGCATCTCGCTGGTGGTGCCCTTCGCCATCGGCTCACCGGAGAGCGCTCGGTCCACAGTGGAATTCCTGGTCGGCGGACCGGTGGTGCACGACGGCATCGTGGCGCCCGTCGTGGGCGTGGTCGGCCTGCTCATCGCCCGGAAGCTGCCTCGGCACTGGCGCACTCCGGTGCGGTTGGGCGCGGCGATCTCGGCTGTGCTCGGGCTGATCGCCGTGCCCGCGTTGTGGCGCGGGTACGCCGGTCTGCACAATCCCGGGCTGGACGACCGGAACTACCCGCTCGGCCTGCTGCTGGCGTTGCTGGTGGTCTGGCTGGTGGTGGTCGCCGCTGCCCTCGCGCGGCGACGCACCGACCAGCCACCCCCGACCGCTGTGGGTCGTCAGAACCGTTGAATCAGAACGCCGTGAGGGTCAGCGTGCACTGGGTCGGCGCGTTGTCCTGCACGTAGGAGGCGAACCCGGCGACGTCGTCGAACGGGAAGCCGTAGGCCTTGCCGTCGACCATCTGGTCGTGGATGGCCTTGGAGTAGTAGTTGGTCGGCGCGTTCTGGTAGAAGGTGCCCGCGTCGGTGCCCGGCTGAGTGGACTGGGTCAGCAGGGTGGACCGGTTGAATCCGGCGGCCAGGATGGCCGCGACCGGGCCGGTCACGCCGTCGTTGGGCGCGGCCAGCGCACCGTTGCAGTAGAAGATGTCCAGGGTCTTGGGCTTGCTGAACGGGGCCACCCCGCCGGAGAAGGTGAACTGATCGCCCGACACCTGGCCGGTGTAGGTCGCGGTGCCGGTGTTCACCGTCAGCGTGGACGAGGCGTACTGACTCCACACCTGGTCGACGTAGGAGTCGTAGTAGGTGGCCGCGAACACGCCGGTGTCGATGCCGTGGCCCGGCGCGATGATGCGCAGGTTGTTCGGCACGATCAGGCCGGAGAAGTCGGTCTGCGCGGCCACCGCCTGGAAGATCGCGTTCCGGCCGCCGTCCTTGAGCTGGCCCACCGTCTGGTTCTGCGCGCCGACCAGGTTGACCGCCAGCGGAATGGCGAACTGGTCGACCATGGTGCTGTTGCAGAACATGCCGCTGTCGTTGTGGGTGAACTCGAAGAAATCGTGCAGCACGTTGTAACTCGGGTCGCCGGACACCCAGCCCGCCGGGTACTGCAGCGCGGCGTTGCCGTTGCCGTCGGTGACCACCTTGAACTTCAGCTTGTCGCCCATGGAGAAGTAGACCCGGCCGGACATGTTGGCCGGCAACGAGAAGTTCGTGTTGCCGGAACCGGCCAGCGGCACGGACAGGTCGGCGAAGCCGTCGGAACCGTTGAGCGACAACGACACCGGGGTCAGCGTGCCGTCCGGGGCCATGTAGGCCTGCTTGCCACTGCCCAGATCGGTGCCCACCACGTAGAAGTTGATCTGGCCGTTGGCGTAGCTGCCGCTGTTGTTGACGATGGTCATGGGCAAGGTGCCGGTCGCCGCGAACGCGCGGTCGCTCAGCGCCGCGGAAATCAGCGGCGCGGCGACCAGCGCCGCGGAGGCCCGTCCGAGAAACGATCGACGGTTGAGCACTGCGAAACCTCCAGTTAAGACTGTCTTAATGGTCTGGACCTCTGGCCCGATACCCCTCCGACCATGGTCGTGTTCGCGCTCCCACGCAATCACTCATTTGGAGCAACGGACCAGTCGCGGGCGATGGGTTGCCTTACCCACTGCGGGTGTTCGAGGATCGGTGTATGACTGGTCGCTCAACACCGCCGTTTCGCGCCGATCATGTGGGCAGCCTGCTGCGCCCGGCCCGGGTGCACGAGGCCCGCGAGAAGCTCGCTTCGGGCGCCATCACCACCGCTGACCTGCGTCAAGTCGAGGACGAGGCGATCCGGGAGGTGGTCGACATGCAGCGCGGCGCGGGTCTGCGCTCGGCCACCGACGGAGAGTTCCGTCGCGCCACCTGGCACATGGACTTCATCTACCAACTGCACGGGATTGGCAAAAGTGAAGAAAAACTTCACGTCACCTTTCACAACGCCGCCGGCGACGTGGACTGGGAGCCCGCCGCGTTGCGGGTGCACGACCGGATCGGTCTGGATGGGACCATCTTCGGCGAGGACTTCGCCTTCCTGAAGTCCATCGTGGAACCGGGGATCACTCCGAAGCAGACCATCCCCTCGCCCAGCATGGTCTATTACCGCGGCGGACGGAAGGCTGTGTCCGAAGAGGTCTATCCGGATCTGGAGGACTTCTACACCGACCTGGCCGCCGCGTACGCCAGGGAAATCGCGAACATGGCCGAGCTGGGCTGCACCTACCTGCAGATGGACGACACCAGCCTGGCCTACCTCAACGACCCGGAGCAGCGCGCGCTGGTGGCCAGCATGGGCGGCGACCCGGACAAGCAGCACGTGCGCAACATCCGCACCATGAACGCCGCGCTGGCCGACAAGCCCGAGGGCATGACCATCACCACCCACCTGTGCCGGGGCAACTTCCGGTCCTCCTGGGTGGCCTCGGGCGGCTACGACTTCGTGGCCGACGCGTTGTTCAACGATCTCAACGTGGACGGCTACTTCCTGGAGTTCGACGACGAGCGCTCCGGCGGGTTCGAGCCGCTTCGGTTCGTGCCCAAGGGAAAGTACGTGGTGCTCGGGTTGGTCACCACCAAGCGCGGCCAGCTGGAGAGCGTGGACGAGCTGCGCCGGCGCATCGACGCGGCCGCGAAGTTCGTTGACCTGGACCAGTTGTGCCTGTCCGGGCAGTGCGGCTTCTCCTCAACCGAGGAGGGCAACACGCTGACCCAGGACGAGCAGAAGGCCAAGCTGGAACGGATCGTGGAAACCGCCCAGCTGGTCTGGGGCTGACGCGACCGGCCGGTCCGGCGCGCAGCCGGACCGGCCGTCCACAATGGACTATTCGAGCATCCCGTAGGCTGTCGGTCGTGCACATCAGCTTCGTCTGCAGCGGCAACATCTGCCGCTCCCCCACCGCCGCGATCGTGTTCGCCCACGCGCTGGACGAGGCCGGGCTGGCCGACCAGGTGCGGGTGACCAGCGCCGGCATCGGCCCGTGGCACGCCGGGGACCCGATCGACGAGCGCGCGGGCGAGATCCTGACCCGGCACGGCTACCCGATCGACCACGTGGCCGCCCAGGTCGGCCCCGACCACCTGACCGCGGATCTGTTCCTGGCCATGGACTCCGGCCACGAGAAGGCCCTGCGCCGCCTGGTCGACGACCCGGCGAGGGTACGCCTGCTCCGCTCCTTCGACCCGGCCGCCGGCCCCGATCTGGACGTGCCGGACCCCTACTACGGCGGCCCGGAAGGCTTCGACGACGTGCTGGCCATGATCGAGGCGGCCATGCCCGGCCTGGTGGACTGGGTTCGCGAGCACCGGTGACCACCGCCGACACCATCGCCCGCCTCACCGGACACGCGGCCACCCAGACCAGCCAACTGGGCGGCGCCCTGACCGAGGCCCGCCTCGACACCGGCGAGGTGGTCATCCTCAAACGCGGCTCCGGCGTCAACGCCGCCGCCGCGGAAGCCGCCGGACTCCGCTGGCTGGCCGCCACAGACACCGTTGCCGTGCCCCGAGTCCACGGCGCGGACGCCGACTGGCTGGCGATCGACCGAGTGCCGACCGGCCCGCCGACCGCGGCCGCCGCCGAACAACTGGGCCGAGACCTGGCCGGACTCCACGCAGCCGGCGCACCCGCCTTCGGCTCCCCGCCACCGGACGGCCCGATCGACGCCTGGATCGGCCTGGCGCCGATGCGCAACGTGACCGGGGACCACTGGCCCGACTGGTACGCCGAGCACCGCGTGCTGCCCTACGTCCGCCGAGCGGTCGACGATGCGACCCTGGACCGGCACGCCGCCGCGGTCTTCGACCGAGTGGCCGAACGGCTGCCGGAACTGGCCGGACCGGCCGAGCTACCGGCCCGCCTGCACGGGGATCTGTGGAGCGGCAACGTGTTGTGGGGCGCGGACGACCGGGCCTGGCTGATCGACCCGGCCGCCCACGGCGGCCATCGGGAGACCGATCTGGCCATGCTGCACCTGTTCGGCTGCCCCAACCTGGACCACGTGCTGGCCGGTTACCAGGAGGTCGCCCCACTGGCCGCCGGCTGGGCCGACCGCATCGGCCTCCACCAGCTGTTTCCCCTGCTCGTGCACACCGTCCTGTTCGGTGGCGGCTATGCCGGCCAGGCCCTGTCCGCGGCCCGGGCCGCACTGCGCTGAGCCACCATCCACAATGGACAAATTGTGACCGACCGTGTCGGCATCGATCCAGTGTTGACACCGTAGTGGTCTAGTCCAATTCTGAGCACAGCGTCGCGGCGATTTCCTCCCCCTGCACCTCTCGCTTTCGTTGTCCGACAGGAGTTCGCATGCGTCTGCCCAGACCCGCCGCCGCGGTCACCGCAGCGTTAGTCGCCACGGTCACCGCGGCCGGATTCACCCTCGCCCTCGCGACCACGGCCAATGCCGCGACCGCCCTGCCCACCCACGTGTACGCGCCGTACTTCGAAACCTGGAACGGCGACAGCCTGTCCGGTCTGGCCGGCCAGTCCGGCGCCAAATACCTGACCCTGGCCTTCCTGCAGACCGCCAGCGCGGGCTCCTGCACCGTCGACTGGGACGGCAGCACCAGCACTCCGGTGTCGTCCTCGGTCTACGGCAGCGACATCAACACGTTGCGGGCCAACGGTGGCGACGTCATCCCGTCCTTCGGCGGCTACTCGGCCGACCACGGCGGCACCGAGATCGCGGACAGCTGCACCGATGTCAACCAGATCGCCGCGGCCTACGAGAACGTGGTCACCACCTACGGCGTGACCAGGCTGGACCTGGACACCGAGGACAACTCCCTGACCAACTCCGCGGGCATCGACCGGCGCAACAAGGCCATCAAGATTGTCGAGGACTGGGCCGCGAGCACCGGCCGCACCGTGCAGTTCGCCTACACCCTGCCCGCCACCCCGACCGGCCTGAGTTCGGCGGGCGTGGCCGTGCTGCAGAACGCGGTCGGCAACGGCGCGCGGGTCGACGTGGTCAACGCGATGACCTTCGACTACTACATCGGCACCACCCAGGAAATGGCCACCGACACCGAGTCCTCGGCCAACGGCATCTACAGCCAGCTGGCCGGCCTGTACCCGAGCAAGACGTCGACCCAGCTGTGGAACATGATCGGCGTGACCGAGATGCCCGGCATCGACGACTACGGCAGCGCCGAAACCTTCACCACCGCGGATGCCACCACGATCGAGAACTGGGCCGTCGGCAAGGGTCTGGGTGAGCTGTCCATCTGGGCGCTGCAACGCGACAACGGCGGCTGTCCCGGGACCGCGGGCGCGGGCACCTGCTCCGGGATCTCCCAGAACGCCTGGTACTTCGACAACACCTTCGAACCGTTCACCAGCGGCGGTGGCACCACCACCAACGACTTCTCGGTCTCGGTGTCGCCGTCGACCGCGTCGGTCACCGCAGGCGGCTCGACCACCGCGACGGTCGGCACCGCGGTCACCAGCGGCAGCGCCCAGACCGTCAGTCTGTCCGCCACCGGCGCCCCCTCCGGCGTCACCGTCTCTCTGTCCCCCACCTCGGTGACCGCAGGTGGCACCTCCACCCTGAGCGTCGCCACCTCCGCGTCGGCCGCCGCCGGCAGCTACCCGATCACCATCACCGGCTCGGCCGGATCCGGTAGCCACAGCACCACGTTCACCCTCACGGTGGGCGGCGGCGGCACCGGAGGCGGCGGTAGCCTGACCAACGGCGGCTTCGAATCCGGCAGCCTCAGCCCGTGGACCTGCCAGTCCGGCAGCGCCGTGGTCTCCAGCCCGGTCCACTCCGGCAGTCATTCCCTCCAGGTCGCCCCCACCTCGTCCCAAACCGGCGAGTGCGACCAGACGATCACGTTGTCCGCCAACAGTTCCCATACCCTCACCGCGTGGGTCCAGGGCAACTACGCGTTCGTCGGGGTCACCGGCGCAGCCACCGCAAGCACCTGGGTGTCCGCCTCCGGCTGGACCCAGCTGACCGTCCCCTTCACCACCGGCTCCTCCGGCTCGGTCACCGTCTACGTCCATGGCTGGTACGCCCAGGGCAACGTCTACGCCGACGACATCTCCGTCAGCTGACGCGGCAATCCTGACGCGGGTGGGGCGACGGGAAACCGCGCCCCACCCGCACTCGTGGTGCGCGGAGACCGCAACCGCGAAGCACAACGCGCCAGCGGCCCGGCAAACAGGCAGCCCAGCTCACCTGACGACCCAGCGCACCCAGCAGCTCACCGACGAGACCGAGAACCACCCCCCGAACTGGCGGCAACCGCCCCACCGCCAACGACCAGCAGCACGGCGGTGACCGACCACCGCCGCTCCGAAGTCACCTGCGGACTGGCCTGGCTGGCCAGCTCCGCCCCCTGCTGCTCCTCCTTCTTCTTCGGCGCGGCCGCCCCCCACTGCACCGGCGGCGCCGGAGCCGGCTTGACCGGTGGCGGAGGAGGTGGCGGCGCCTGCGTACTGGGCGGCGTAGTGGTCGGCTGCATCGTCGTCGGCTGGGTCGTCGGTGGCTGAACCGGCAACGGAACGACCGCCGGAGACGTGGTGGCCGGCGGAATCGTGGTCGGCGGCGGCGGAGTCGTCGTAGTGGGCGGTGGCGGAGGCAGCGTCGTAGTCGGGGGCGGCGGTGGCGGCGTGGTCGTCGGCGGCGGCGCAGTCGTGGTCGTCGTCGGTGGCGGGCACAGCGCAGGCCATGGCCCGTACATCGGGCGCTGGCAGATCATCGGCGCCGGTCTACGGTCGGTATCACCGGCGTCGGCATTCGGGTGAGCAAAGACAACCGGAATCAGCGAAAGGCCAATGGCGCACCCGACACTTCCGAGGACACGCAACACACGATCGGGCGACAAATGTGTTCGCTCCCGTTCTTTGTGCACTATGCTCCGCGGTTTTTTCACGTGCCCTCAAATCTGAGTTCATCGGTTTGGCGGATATGAGCCCAACACTAACCCGTGCTCTAATCGATGACCAGAAGGGAGCCGGATGAATGTTTATCTGAACGGCCTGATTTGGGTGGCCGGCGCGGTGGTCGTCACCGCGGTGCTGATGGTCGTGATTCGACGATTCGTGCCGGAAGAACACCGGCATGCCAGCGACGAGGCGTCCAACCGGGTGTTCACGGTGGTCGCCGGCCTGCAGGCGGTGCTCATGGCATTCGTCCTGATCTCCGTGTTCGACGCGGCCGACTCCGCCCGCCAGGGCGCTACCCAGGAGGCCGATGACCTGGTCGCGGTGTACTGGGACGCCGACCTGATGCCGCAGGCGGCCCGCGAGCAGATCCAGAAGCTGTCCCTGTCCTACGCCAGCACGGTGGCCGACTCGGAGTGGCCGGCGATGAGCCGTGGCCGCCCGGTGCCGGAGACCGGAAAAGAGGACCTCGACCGAATACACGACGCCATTTCCGGTATAAAACCGGCGGACTTTTCCGAGGAGGACCGGCAAACCCAGATAAACACAGATCTGTCCAACGTCTATCAGGCCCGGCAAACGCGCCTGGATGCCGCCTCGACCTCGGTGAATCCCATTGTCTGGGTGGCTCTCATTGTCGGCGGCGCATTGTCCGTCGCGCTCACCTGCCTGTTCGGCGGGGAGAAAATCCGCACCCATGTCATCGTCGCCGGAATTCTGGCCGGCACAGTGACAGTCCTGTTGTTCGCCACCTATCAACTCCAGAACCCGTTCGGCGGCGCGGTGCACGTCGGCCCGGACGCCTTCGACGCCGCCATGACCCAGTTCAGCTGACCGCGCCCGCGCTGGGGGACACCGGTCGCTCACCGTCACCGGGGTGGTGGGCGGCCGGCCGGCGTCGGGCCCGGCTTGGCGCTCAGCCTTCCTCGGCGTCCAATGTCACCGCGTAGGTGAACCGGTCTCCCCGGTAGTAGATGCGCGCCGCGTCCACCCCGCGGCCGTCCGCGTCGTAGGTCAGGCAGGTGCACAACAGAATCGGCGACAACAGCCCGATGTCCAGTAGGCCGACCAGTTCCGGCGTGGCCAGCTGAGCCCGCACCCGGTTCTCCACCCGGCCGATGCGCACCTCGGCCTGGTCCCGCAGGGCCTTGGTCATCGGGGCGGTGCGCAGGTGGCCGGTGACGATCCGGGCGGCGTGTTCGGGGCGCAGCCAGTTGTCGGCGCAGCTGACCGGCTCGCCCCGCTCCCGGCGCAGCCGGCGGAAGAACACCAGGCTCGACGTGTCCGGGAAGTGCGCGGCCAGCCGCTCGGGTACCGGAACTTCCTGGCGCACCAGCACATCCACGTCTTCGGCGGCCTGCTGGGCGACCACCGCGTCCACCGAGCCGCGCAGGGTCAGCGGCGGCGCGGTCGCGGCCGGGGTGCGCACGAACGTGCCGTGCCGGCGCCGCCGTTCGATGATTCCTTCGTGCTCCAACGTTTTCAGCGCCTGCCGCAGGGTCACCACGCTGACCCCGTAGTGCGCAGCCAGCTCCTCCTCGACCGGCAGCCGGCGCGGATCCTCCGGGCCGCGCCGGAGGATCTCGCCGCGCAGGTGCTCGGCGATCTGGTACCACAGCGGCAGTTTCCGGTTCAGCGCAAGCGATCCGGGCACCAGCAGCGGCACCTCGGCCGCACTCATCCGGTGAACTGCCTGCCGATGCCGCGCCACACCGCGTCGTAGTCGGCCTGCCTGTGCCGCGCGGTGCGGGCGAATTCGGTGCTCACCACCGGCCACCGGGTCTCGAACATGAAGGCCAGCGTGTCGGTGATCTTCTGCGGGACCAGTTCCGCGTCACTGGCCCTCTCGAAGGTTTCCGCGTCCGGGCCGTGCGCGGACCACATGTTGTGCAGGCTCGCCCCGCCGGGCACGAAGCCCTCGGCCTTGGCGTCGTAGACACCGTGCACCAGGCCCATGAACTCGCTCATCACGTTGCGGTGGTACCAGGGCGGCCGGAAGGTGTTCTCGCCGACCAGCCAGCGCGGCGCGAAGATCACGAAGTCGGCGTTGGCCTGTCCGGGGGTATCGGTGGGCGAGGTGAGCACGGTGTAGATGGACGGGTCGGGGTGGTCGTAGCTGACCGTGCCCAGCACGTTGAACCGGGCGGTGTCGTACTTGTAGGGCGCGTGATTCCCGTGCCAGGCGACGACATCCAGCGGCGAGTGGTCGTAGTCGGCGGCCCACAGCGCGCCGCCGTACTTCTGCACCACCTGCACGGTTTCTTCGCGGTCCTCGTAGGCGGCCACCGGGTAGCGGAAATCGCGGGCGTTGGCCAGCCCGTTGGCGCCGATCGGCCCGAGTTCGGGCAGCGTGAACGCCTGGCCGTAGTTCTCGCACACGTAGCCGCGCGCCTGCTCGCCGGTCAGCTCCACCCGGAATCGCACGCCCCGGGCCACTACGGCGATCTCCCCCGGGTCCACCCGCAGCCGGCCGTACTCGGTGTGCAGGATCAGGCCGCCGAGTTCGGGCACCAGCAGCAGTTCCCCGTCGGCGTCGACGAAGTAGCGGTCGGTCATGGACCGGTTGGCCGCGTACCAGTGGATGCCGATTCCCTGGCGCTGCAACACGTTCCCGTTCGCTCCGACGGTGTAGAGGCCGTCGACGAAGTCGGTCGGCGCGTCCGGCAGGGGCAGCGGGTCCCAGCGCAGCCGGTTCGGATCGGCGATGCCCTCGGTGATCGGCGCGCTGCGCAGGTTGCCCGCGCCGATCCGCCGGAACGGCGGGTGCGCGGCGGACGGGCGGATGCGGTAGACCCAGCTGCGCCGGTTGTGCGCCCTCGGCTCGGTGAACGCGGTGGCGCTGTGCTGTTCGGCGTACAGGCCCAGCGGCGCGCGCTGCGGCGAGTTGCGGCCGACCGGCAGCGCGCCGGGCACCGCCTCGCTGTGGTGTTCGTTGCCGAAACCGGCCGAGTGCTCGAACCCGTTCGACAGTGGCGCTGTCGCGGTCATGCCTGCGCACCTCCCCAATCAATCCTATGCAAGACCATAGGATTGCCGGAGACCGGGGTCAACCCGGGACGGACGCGATAGGGTTCGATCATGAGGTCGACGGCGATCGAGCTGGCAGAGGCGGTCCGGACCGGGGAACTCGATCCGGTGACCCTGACCGAGCGGACAGTGGCCGGGATCGAGGCGTCCAACGGGGTCCTCGGCGCGTTCCGCAAGGTGCGCGCGCAGGCCGCCGTGGCCGAGGCCGAGGTGCTGGCCAAACGCCCTGACCTCAAGGAACTCCCGTTGGCCGGGGTGCCGGTCGCGGTGAAGGACGTCGCCGAGATCACCGGCGAGTTCGCCGGCTGGGGCTCGCACGCGATGCCCGAGGAACCGGCCATCGAGGATCACCTGATCGTGTCCAGGCTGCGCCGGGCCGGCGCGGTGCTGGTCGGCCTGACCCGGGTGCCGGAGCTGTGCATCTGGCCGATGAGCGACACCCCGGAGGGCGTGGCCCGCAACCCGTGGCAACCGGCGTTCACCGCGGGCGGCTCGTCCGGCGGGAGCGCCGCCGCGGTGGCCGCCGGGCTGGTGCCGATCGCGCACGGCACCGACGGGCTGGGCTCGGTCCGGCTGCCCTCCGCGATGTGTGGCCTGGTCGGCATCAAGCCGGGCGCGGACCTGCTGGGCGAGGAGGGCTGGTACGGCATGTCCGCGCACGGCAGCCTGGCCACCACGGTGGCCGACGCGGCCCTGCTGCTGTCCGTGCTGGCCGACCGGCCGGAGCTGGCCGAGGTGGAGTCGCCGGGCAACCTGCGCATCGCGATGTCGACCCGGGTGCCGTTCACCCACGCGCCGGTCCCCCGGGCGTTCCGCAAGGCGGTGGCCCGGACCGGTGAGCTGCTCACCGAGGCCGGCCACGACGTGGTGTCCGCGACCCCGAACTACGGCACCGAGCCGACCCTGGGCATCCTGGCCCGCTGGTTCGCCGGTCCGGCCGAGCAGGCCGCGGGCCTGGACCGCGCGCAGTTGCAGCGCCGCACCCGGGCCTGGGTGCGCATCGGCCGGATGCTGCGGGCCGCGCGGCTGGTCCGGCCGGGCACCCGGACCCGGTGGCTGGCCCGAGCCGAGGCGTTCTTCGCCGACCACGACGTGCTGCTCACCCCGACGCTGTCCGCGATCCCGCCGAAGGCGGTGCGCTGGCACGAACGCTCGGCCATGGCCAACGCGCTGCCCTCGATGCGGCTGGGCGGTTTCACCGGGCTGTGGAACCTGGCCGGGTATCCGGCGATGACGGTGCCCGCGGGCCGGACCCCGCGCGGGCTGCCCATCGGCGTGCAGCTGGTGGCCGCGCCCGGCGGCGAGGCCCGGCTGCTGGCCGTGGCCGCTCAGTTGGAGGCAGCGAACCCCTGGCCCCGCAACCTTTAGCGCGCCGGCGACTGATACCCGGCCGCCCCGACAACGGAATCACAGCCCGGCCAGTCGCGCCGCGTCGCCGAGGGCGGTGCGCAGCATCGCCGGGGTCACCCGGCCGGTGTTCACGTTGCGCTGGCTGGGGTGATAGCAGCCGACCAGATGCAGGTCCGGGCCGCCGGCCGGGTCGGCGAACCGGACCCGCGCGCCGTGCCCGAACCTCGGTCGCGGCCGGACCACCGGCCAGCCCGCCTCGGCCAGCATCGGCAGCAGCACCGACCAGGCGAACGCGCCCAGCGCCAGCAGCACCCGCACGGTGGGGCGCAACAGCTCCAGCTCGCGCACCAGCCACGGCCGGCAGGTGTCCCGCTCGGCCGGGGTCGGTTTGTTGTCCGGTGGCGCGCAATGGACCGGCATGCAGATGCGGGTGCCGATCATGCGCAGGCCGTCGTTCCGGTCGACCGAGGTGGGCTGCGAGGCCAGGCCGACCGCGTGCAGCGCGGCGAACAGCACGTCGCCGGACGGGTCGCCGGTGAACGCGCGGCCGGTGCGGTTGCCGCCGTGCGCCGCGGGAGCCAGCCCGACCAGCACCAGCGCGGCGTCCGGCGGACCGAAGCTGGGCACCGGTTTGCCCCAGTAGTCCCAGTCCCGGTAGGCCCCGCGCTTGGTGGCCGCGACGTGCTCGCGCCAGTCGACCAGCCGGGGACAGGCCCGGCAGCCGGTCACCGCATCGTCCACATCGGACAGCGCGGCCAGGCCGGACGCCCGCGCGGCAGGATCGCTGCGTCCCATCGCCGCATCATAACCAGCGGGCCACGGGCGGACCCAGGAGTCACGGCCGAATGGGCGCCAAAACGCGTTGATCTCGGTGTTCCGCGGGACGCCGAGCGGGACGAGAATCCACCGGTATGACGCTCACCCAGCTCAGCGCGTTCGTCCTGGTGGCCCGGTTGGGTTCGGTGCGGGCCGCGGCCAACGCGCTGGACGTGAGCGAACCCGCGGTGTCCCAGGCGTTGTCGGCGCTGCGCCACCAGTTCGACGATCCGCTGATCGAGCGAGTCGGCGGCGGGATGTCGCTGACCCCGGGCGGACAGCGGCTGCTGCCCATCGCCTCGCAGATGGTGGCGCTGGGCGCGGACGCGGACGCCGCGGTGCGCGCGGGCAGGGGCGCGGCCACCCAGCTGCGGGTGATCGGGACCAGCACCCTGGTCGAGTTCGTGCTGCCCTCGCTGGTGGACGCGTTCGCCGAGCGGGCACAGGCCCGGATCGACACCAGTTTCGGGGTGGCCGGGGAGGCCGAGATGCCGGTGCTGCTGGCCAACCGGATGGCCGATCTGGCCATCGGCCCCGACCTGTCCGGGAACCGGACCGCGGAACTGTTCAGCGAGCCGGTGTGCCGGGCCAGGATGGTGCTGGTCGGGCCGCCCGCGCTGGGCCCGGACCGGACGCTGCTGGTGGATTCCTCGGGCACCGAGCAGACCAGCTCGACCCGGCGGCTGCTGCGCGCGCTGCGGGTGGCCGAGGAACGGGTGCGGGTGTTCCCGAACCAGACCGCGGCCTGGTCGGCGGCCGCGTCCGGCGCCGGGCTGGCGCCCGCGGTGGAGCACCTGGTGGCGGGCAGAGTCCGCCGGGGTGAGTTACGCGTGATACCCACCCCGGTGACGCCGATGGAGGCCAGCTGGCACGCCAGCACCCTGCAACCGGAACGCCGGTCGGCGGCGGCCGACGCGTTCCTGCACTTCCTGCACACCGCCCCGGCGATGCGCCTGATGCGTGAACCAGGGGCCGGTGTGCGTCCCTCCCGCTTCCGGCCCCCGGTGTACGTGACGATCTGGAGCTAGGAATCCCCCTGTTCGTCTTCATCCGCTTTCGCGTGGTCAGGCACCCCCGGATTGGGGTCGCGGGCCAGGTCGATCAGCGGGTGCACACCGGCCCCCTCGGGCGCGGCGTGTCGCGAAGCGCCTTCCTGGGCAGGGGTTTCCGGTTCGCTGTGTCGAGACATCGTGACTCCTTCTCCCTCTCAAAGCCAGACAGGTTACGTGTCGAAGATCCGTGCCGTGCCGGGGTCCTGGTTTTCAGTGGCGCAGGCCACGTAAGGCACCGAGGGGATCGACACACTGCGCGGCGGCCCGGCTACGGTGTGGCCATGATGATCGGCGAGACCACCCAGCGCAGCCCCGCGATCGCCGCATTGGTCGGGGCGAGTCTGCTGCTCCTGGTCGGCTGCGGGCCGATGAGCTCGGGCGCGGCGGGCGCGACGACCACCAGCCCGCCGTCCTCGTCCTCGTCGGCGAGCTGCCAGCAGGTCGGCACGGTGAGCTTCGACAAGACCAAGTTCGTGCTGCACGCCGGACTGGCCTTCGGCGCGTTCCACCACTTCATCTACAGCCGGTTCACCTCCGGCGCGTTCCGCTCCGGTGCGTCGGGCCGGGTGAAGAACCTGATCGAGGCCGGACTGGCCGCCGCGTTCACCGTGCACGAGCTGAAGCTGGCCCATCAGGACGCCGAGTCCAGCCCCACGCTGTGCAAACTGGTCGCCCCGTTGGATCAGGCGGCCGCGGCGCTGTCCGGGATCACCGGCAAGGTGAAGTCCGGGGACGTGACCCAGGGCGATCTGTCCGGCATCAACGACAGCGTGGCCACCGCCGGGCAGAGCTTCGCCAAGGTGGGGGTGCCGGTGACCGACCAGATCCCCTCGACCGGTCAGCTGGCGAATCCGAACTAGCGGCGACGGGCCGGCTTCTCCTGATCGGCCCGGTTTCCCTCGGTCGGCCCGGTTTCCCCGCTCCGCGGAGTCCGGGTCAGTGCCCCTGCTTCAGCTAGATGTTGGCCAGCAGGACATAGCGTTCGTCGGTGACCGGACGGCCCCACAGGCGGGGGTCGTCCAGCAGGTCCACGTGCACCCGGCTGGCGATGGAGCTGACCACGGCGCTCAGCAGGCTGGCCGGGACTCCGGCCGACCAGGGCAGGCCGGGCTCGCGGGCGGCCGGGATCTGGCCGGCCGGTGGGTCCCAGCGGCCCTCCACCAGCACCAGGTGCCCGCCCGGGCGCAACAGGCTGACCCAGCGCAGCAGCGCGGTCTGCGGGTGCGGCAGCGTCCACAGCAGGTGCCGGGCCAGCACCACGTCGAATCTCGCACCGTCGACCGGCGGCTGGATGGCGTCGCCGACCAGCAGCCGCACATCGCGCCGGGCGAGTTTGCGCTGGGCCGCCGCGATCATGGCCGGGGACAGATCGATCCCGGTGACCCGGTGGCCCTGGTCGGCCAGCAGCAGTGCCAGCGACCCGGTGCCGCAGCCCACGTCCAGCACGTCCGCACCCGAGTTGGGGATCCACTCGCGCAGCCGGCCGGCCCAGGCGGCCCGCACGAGGGGGTCGGTCAGGCCGCGGTCGGGTGCGGTGTCGAAGGTGGGCGCGGCGGCGTCCCAGTTCGCGGCGATGATCGACGAGGCGGGCATGAAATCCATGGTGGCAAACGAAACCGCGCCCCGCTGCCCACTATCGGGCGATCCGGCCGCCCTAATGGTTGACGGCTCAGGCCGCGCCCGCTACCTCGTCGACGACGATCGTGCCCACGCAGACGCAGCCACCCTCGACCTCGACGCAGTCCAGCAGCAGCGCGTGCCGGACCGGGTCGGCCGGGGTGCAGCCGGGCTCGGTGCACTCGACCAGGCCGTCGCGGTGGATGATCAGCGTGCCGTGGCAGTGATCGGTGTCCGCGGCACAGTCCGGACAGGTGTGTGTCTCCACCGGGCTTTGGTACCACCGCCCGCCACCCGACCCCGGTAGCGGGGTCGGCGTGTCGCGCATCCGTAAGATGTGCCGGTTCAGGCGGTGCTGTGCAGCGCGCGACCAGCCTCCTGGTCGATTCCCCGGTCGGCGACGCGCCCGGCCGGCTGGCCGGTCTCGTCCCGGGTGGCCTGCACCGGAACCGGGTGCAGCCGCAGTACCCCGCTGGATTCCGTCGGCCGCCGCCGGCCGACCACGGTCACCGGGCACACCGAGTGCCGGGTGACGTAGCGGGCGGTGGTGCCGATCAGGGTGGCCGGCTCGTCGGCCAGGCTGCCCCGGCCGGTCGCGCCCACCACCAGCAGTTCGGCGTCCCGGCTCAGCTCCACCAGCGACTCCCCCGGCGCGCCCTCCACCACCGCCGCGTCCACCGTGTCCGGCGGCATGGCCACGCCGTGCAACGCCTCCGCGGTGCGTTCGGCCGCCTGCTCGGCCGAACGGGCCCGGTCGGCGGCCAGCACCTGCCGGGGATGTTCGGGCAGTTCGTCGTACCAGGGCACCGGGGTCCACACGTGGACCACCCGCACGTTCGCGCCGCTGGCTCCGGCGAAGTCCAGCGCCCACCGCAGGGCGGCCGAGGAGTCCACCGAACCGTCCACGCCGACCACCACGACCGCGGCCATAGCGACTCCTCATCCGGCGCGTCGGTGCGTGCCTGGCTCGGACTGCCTGCAGAGCCAACTCTGGTCCGGCGCTGCCCGGGTCGTCAGGGCCGATGGTCAGTGCCGTCCGGGCCGGAAGACCACGCCTGCCGGACACTTGATGACCTAATGGACCTTTGTCGGGGACTTTCGGCCGGGGCGGGCGCGCGCGGAATGGACAAGCATCAACACATGAACAGGGACTGGACGACCCAGGATTCCACGATCGGGAAACTGTCCGAGGAACAACGCTTCGCCGCCGTGCACACCGTCGCCGGACGAGCGCGGAACGCGGCGGACCTGGTGGAGCTGCTGGACGTTCTCGGTCTTTACGCGGCCGACGGCCGTCCCGAGGCGTCGGCGCCGACCACCGAGGCGCCGGCGCGGCGTTTGGAAAGTCTGGAACGAATCCAGGAAATGGCGAACGAACTGGCCGATCTGCGCTCGGGCCACCGAATTCGGCGGGGCCGCCCCCGGGTGGACGCGGTCACTCCGCGATAGCGATCATCCCGCGCGGAACACCCGAATTCCGCGATTCGGCGAACCAAGCGGGTGCGCCGGTGGCGACCTACCCTGATCGGGTGGCCGACCTGACCGAATACCGGCGGCGCCGCGACCCGGCACGCACTCCCGAACCGGTGCCCGAGGATGGTCCGCTGCCCAGCGGCGGCAACGACGTGTTCGTAATCCAGGAGCACCACGCCCGGCGACTGCACTACGACGTGCGGCTGGAGCGGGACGGGGTGCTGGTGTCCTGGGCGGTGCCCAAGGGCCTGCCCGAGCACGGTGGCGCGGTGCGGCTGGCGGTGCACACCGAGGACCATCCGATGGAGTACGCCGGATTCGCCGGGGACATCCCGGGCGGCGAGTACGGCGCCGGGCACGTGGACATCTTCGATCGCGGCCGGTACGAGACGCTGAAGTGGAGCCGGGACGAGGTCGAGGTGGTGCTGCACGGGCGGCGCACCGAAGGCCGGTTCGTGTTCTTCCGCCGGACGCGTGGTTCGAACGACCGGGACTGGATGGTGCGCCGGCGCAGCGATCCCGGCGCGGACGACGACCACGTGGACGATGACGGCGGGCCGATCTCGGTCCAGGTCGAGGATCGGCGGTTGCGACTGTCCAATTTGGACAAGGTGCTGTATCCGGAGACCGGATTCACCAAGGGCGAGGTGATCGACTACTACCAGCGTATCGCGCCGGTGCTGCTGCCCCGGCTGGCCGGCCGGCCGGTGACGTTTCGCCGCTACCCCAACGGAGTCGACGCGCATTCGTTCTTCGAGAAGGACGTGTCCCGGCACGCGCCGGACTGGGTGCGCACCGTGCACCTGCCGACCCCGGGCAGCACCAAGGACAGCGAGTACGCCGATTTCCCGATGGTCGACGATCTGCCCACGCTGATCTGGGCCGCCAACCTGGCCGCCCTGGAACTGCACGTTCCACAGTGGACTGTCGGTCCGCGGGGCGGGGTGCGCGCGCCGGATCTGCTGGTGTTCGATCTGGATCCGGGCGCACCGGCCACCATCGTGGAGTGCGCCCGGGTGGCTCAGCTGATCAACGAGGCGCTGACTGCGGACGGGCTGACCGGATTCCCGAAAACCAGCGGCTCCAAGGGGATGCAGATCTACGTGCCGGTGCGAGTCAGCGCCGAGGGCCGCACCCGGGCCTATGCCCGCACGCTGGCCGACCGGCTGGCCCAGGAGCATCCGGAGCTGGTGGTCGCGGTGATGGCCAGGGCGCGCCGGGGCGGCAAGGTGTTCGTGGACTGGGACCAGAACAACCCGAACAAGACCACCATCGCGCCGTATTCGCTGCGCGCCCGCGACCAGCCGGCCGTGTCCACCCCGGTCACCTGGCGCGAGGTGAGCCGCTGCCGTGAACCGGCCGACCTGAGCTTCACCGCCGAGCAGGTGCTGGACCGGGTGTCCCGGCGCGGTGACCTGCTGGCCGGCCTGGACGACGCGGTCGCGCCGCTGCCCCGCGGCTGAATGCGACCATCGGGTTCGCTCGATTGGTCTATACCTCCATGCGAGCCAGGCGAGTAGAAGAAACAGCCATGGGACTGCGTTCGAGGTGGACCCGGCCGGCCCTGGCCGCCGCCGCACTGGCACTGCTCGGTTCGATGACCACCGCGGCGGCCACACCGGCGGCGGACACACCGAACGCGCGGCCGGTCAGCGTCGCCGCGCGGATCGTGCCGGAACCGGCGCAGATCAGCGATGATCCCGGTACTTTCCGGATCACCCCGGCCACCGCGATCCACCTCGGCGCACCGCAGGCCGCCGGGGTCGCCGGGCAGCTGGCCGCGTTGTTGCGACCGGCGACCGGGTATCCGCTGCCGATCACCCGCGCGCCCGCCCCGGGCGGGATCTCGCTGATCCTGGACCGGGAGGGGCCACGGCTGGGCGCGGAGGGCTACCGGCTGGACGTGACCGCCGCGGGCATCGCCATCCGGGCCAACCAGCCGGCCGGGCTGTTCTACGGCGTGCAGACCCTGCACCAGTTGCTGCCCGCGGCCGCGGACGCCACCACCCGCCAGCCCGGCCCGTGGCTGGTGCCGGGCGCGCACGTCACCGACTATCCGCGGTTCGCCTACCGGGGCGCGATGCTCGACGTGTCGCGGCATTTCTTCCCGGTTTCCGTTGTCGAGCAGTACATCGACGAGATCTCCGAGTACAAGGTCAATTATCTGCACCTGCACCTGTCCGACGACCAGGGCTGGCGGATCGCGATCAACGGCTGGCCCCGGCTGACCAGCTACGGCGGCAGCACCGAGGTCGGTGGCGGCCCGGGCGGGTACTACACGCAGGCCCAGTACAAGCAGATCGTGGCCTACGCGCAGGCGCACTTCGTGACCATCGTGCCGGAGATCGACGGCCCCGGGCACACCAACGCCGCGCTGGCCTCCTACGCCCAGCTCAACTGCGACGGCCAGGCCCCGCCGCTGTACACCGGCACCGATGTCGGGTTCAGCTCGCTGTGCGTGGACTCCGGCATCACCTACACCTTCGAGCAGGACGTGCTCGACCAACTGGCCGCGCTCACGCCCGGCCCGTACCTGCACGTGGGCGGGGACGAGGCACAGTCGACCACCGCCGCCGACTACGCCACCTTCGAGAACCGGTTGCTGCCACTGGTTTCCGGGGCGGGCAAGGCGGCGATCGCCTGGCACGACATCACCGCGGTGGACCCGCCGACCTCGGTGGTGCCGGAGTACTGGGGCACCACCACGACCGACGCAGGCACCGCGGCGGCCGCGGCCCGCGGCAACAAGATCATCATGGCTCCGGCCAACAAGGCATACCTGGACATGAAGTACACGCCGAGCACGAAACTCGGGCAGAACTGGGCGGCCTACATCGAGGTCCAGGACGCCTACGACTGGGATCCGGGCAACTACCTGCAGGGCGTCGGCGAGTCCTCGGTACTGGGTGTGGAGGCGCCGATCTGGTCGGAGACCCTGGTGACCCTGGCCAACATCCAGTACCTGGCCTTCCCCCGGCTGCCCACGATCGCCGAGCTGGGCTGGTCGCCGCAGGCCACGCACGACTGGTCGTCGTTCCGGGTGCGGCTGGGCCAGCAGGGGCCCCGGTGGACCGTGGACGGGATGAACTTCTACGCCTCGCCACAGGTGCCCTGGGCGCCGGGCACCAAGGGCGGTGTGGATTAGTACACGTTGGTGGGGTCCAGCGCCCCGCGCACCGTGGTGTGGATGCGGAAGAGCTGGTTGACCCCGCCGATGGTCATCGGCCAGATCACCCGCTGCAGCGCCACCAACCGCAGCTCCACCTGCCTGCGCGCGCATTGCTCGCGCAGCCGCAACAGCACCGACAGCCCGGCCGAACCGAAGAAGGTCACGCCGATCAGGTCCACCACGAGCACCTCGGCGGTCAGGTCGAGCGCGAGGGCCAGCTGGGTGCCGACCAGTCCCGCGGTGGCCATGTCCAGCTCGCCCGCGACCCTGGCCAGCACCAGCGTCGTGTCGTGCCGCTGGATGGCGACCTCGATGAGGTCTTCGGGCACGATCGGAACTCGGGGCGTGGGCAGTTCGCCGGTCACGACACCACCTCCGTCACCCCTCCCCTCCGGCATGGTACTGCGCGATCGGCCCGCCCGGACGGTAACTGCATGCGACGGGTCGATCACGATCCGAGACTAGCCGTCGAGTCGAACCTGGTGGGCCGGTAAGGGGCCAGTTCAGGGACGTCGCGACCCTCGGTCAGCTCGGTGGCGACCAGCTCGGCCAGGTGCGCGCCCAGGGTCACACCGCTGTGCGTGACCACCACATAGCCGCGGTCGCCGACCGGACCCACGATCGGGTGCCAGTCGACCGGGATCGGCCGCACGCACACCCGGTGTTCCACCACCCGGGCGCCGGCCAGCCCGGGCACGATGCGGCGGGCCCGGTCCAGCAGTTCGGCCGCCCAGCCGCGCAGGTCCCGCTCCGGGGTGTGCAGGTCGACCCGGGCGTCCTCGGCCTCCAGGTGCAGCAGGCCGTCCGGGTGCGGGCGCAGGACCACCTCGGGCGTGTGCAACAGCCGCCGCGGCACCGGCTCGGCGACCGGGCCGACCCGGACGATCAGGCACGGCGCCTCGGAGCCGGGTTCGTCCCAGCGCAGCAACGGAACCGGCGGGCCGAACCGCCCGGCCAGTTCCGGGGTCCACCGGCCCGCGCAGCACACCACCACGCCGGCGGTCACCGCCGGTCCACTCGCGGTGCGCACCTCGCCCTCGGTCACGTCCACCACCCGGCCCGCGTCGCCGGTGCGCACGCTCGCGCCGAATCCCTCGGCCCGGGCCACCAGCCGGTCGACCAGCGGCTCGGTGAGCAGGTAGGCCTCCTCGGGAAACCAAGCCAGCGCCGGGTTTCCGGGCGGGAGGGTGATGCCCGGTTCGAGGGCGGCGGCGGTGACCGGGTCGATCATCCGGGCCGCGTAACCCCAGTCGGCCAGCCGCCGCACCCGCTCGGTCAGCGCGCCCGGATCGGCCGACCACTCGAGGTTTCCCACCGGGCGAAACCAATTCTCACCGTCCATTGTGGACGCTAGTGCGGCCCAGGCCCGCATGCCCGCCAGGTTGCGGTCGTAGTACGCACGTGGGGTTTTCTCGTTGGCGTTGCACCAGGCCAGGCTGGAGCGGGTGGTGGCCCGGCCGGGCCGGTCGCGGTCCAACAGGGTGACCGGCGCGCCCCGCGCGGCCAGCGCCCCGGCCAGCGCGGCGCCCACCACCCCGGACCCGATCACGGCGTAGCCGCGGGGCGCCGCCGTCACCGGCCGGCCACCCGCCGGTAGCGGGCCACCGCCAGCGGCAGGAACACCACCACGATCAGCACCGCGCCGTTGGGTCCGAGCAGCCCGAACACGCTGCCCGCCGGGATGTCCGGGTCCACGCCGGCCAGGGCTCGGGTGGACCCAAACCCGGCCAGGGCTCGGGTGGACCGGAAGGTCTTCACCAGCGCCTCCGTCCGCACGACTGAACCGCCGCGCTCGCCAGTCATGGCGGAGAGCGTAAACGTGCGTCCCGACACACGCTGGCGGATTGGTCTTCTGAACGCGTTCAAATCGGCGTACAGTCACTCCTGAACACGTTCAAAAACCTCCAAACGAAGGAAGTGATCGCCATGGACCCCGTGGTCGTGGCGTATGTCGTGTACATCACGCTGGACGTGGTGCTCACCGTGGTCGTGGCGCACGCGCTGTCCCGGCACGGCCGGGCCTACCTGGCCGACGTGTTCGGCGACGAACGCACCGGCGCGGCCATGAACCAGCTGCTGGTGGTCGGGTTCTACCTGGTCAACTTCGGGTTCGGCGCGCTGTGGCTGCACACCGGGGCGCAGGTGTCCTCGCTGCGCGAGCTGCTGCAGGTGCTGTCGGTCAAGCTGGGCACGGTGCTGCTCGTGGTCGGCGCCCTGCACCTGGTCAACCTGCTGATCTTCAGCCGCATCCGGCGCAACGCGCTGATCGACAAAACGCTGCGCGAGGGCGCCCGGCCAGTATCGTGACCGCGATGGCTGACGGCGCGCCGACCACGGCGAGGAAGAGCGACGCGACCAGGACGCTGATCCTGGACACCGCGCTGCGCCTGTTCGCCGACCGGGGCTACGAGCGCACCACGATGCGCGGGGTGGCCACCGAGGCCGGGGTGTCGGTGGGCAACGCCTACTACTACTTCGACTCCAAGGAACATCTGGTCCAGGGCTTTTACGACCGGATAAGCGAACTGCACGTGCAGGCCAGCCGGGCGGTGCTGGACACCGAAACCGAACTGGGCGCCCGGCTGCACGGGGTGCTGTCGGCCTGGCTGGACATCGCCACCCCGTATCACCGGTTCGGCCCCCAGTTCTTCCGCAACGCCGCGAACCCGGAGAGCCCGCTCAGCCCGTTCTCTCCGGAGTCCGCGCCGGCCCGGGAGCTGGCCATCGGGGTGCTGCGCGAGGTGGCGGACGGCTCGGCCGCGAAGATGGATCCGAAACTGCGGCCGGAACTGCCCGAACTGTTGTGGATCTACCAGATGGGCATCGTGCTGTACTGGGTGCACGACCGCTCCGCCGGGCAGCGCCGCACCCGGGCCCTGCTGGATCGCACGGTGCCGCTGATCGACCGGGCGGTCGGGTTGTCCCGGCTGCGGGTGATGCGGCCGTTGATCGCCGAGGCGGTCAGCGTGGTGAATGATCTGCTTTACCCCGAGCCGCCCGCTCACTAAACTGCCTCTGTTCGGCCGAACTCGATTCGATATCTCGAACATCCGAAATGTCGAACGGCGCACTTTCGGGCCTGTATGGAGTCGATGATGATTTCCGGCGGCGCGTTACCGGGCAAACTCTTCCGCAGCACTCCGGCGGTTTTTCTGGCCGTGCTCACCCTGCTCTGCGTCGGCCTGCCCACCGCGGCGCAGGCGGGCACCGCCGCCGCACAACCGGTGGCACGCTGGGCTTTCGACGAGGGAACCGGCGGCACGGCGGCGGATTCGTCCGGGCACGGGCACACCGCGACGCTCACCGGGGCGGGCGCGGGCTGGGGCCCGGGAAAGATCGGCCCGTACAGCCTGTCGGTGACTCCGCAGTCGTATGCCGACGCCTCATCCGGAATTGTCGACACCACCCGTAGTTTCTCCGTGTCGGCCTGGGTGAAACTGAACTCGATATCCGGCTACCAGACGTTTGTCAGCGTGGACGGCGGCAATCTGTCCGGCTTCTATCTGCAACTGCGCGCCGATTCCGGCACCTTCGCCTTCACCGTGCCCACCGCGGACAGCGACACCTCCGGCGGCGCGGTGGCCTACGCGCCGTGGACGCCGTCGGCCGGGGTCTGGTACCACCTGGTCGGCGTGGACGATCTGGCCGCCGGGCAGGTCGAGTTGTACGTCGACGGGTTGTTGCAGGCGAAGGTGCCGGTGACCGGGACCTGGGCCGCCGCCGGGCACACCGCGGTCGGCCGCGGTTTCTACAACCAGGGCCAGACCGACTGGGTCAACGGCCAGATCGACGATGTACAGCTCTACCAGCAGGCGCTGACCGCGGACCAGGCGTGCGCGACCGGCGACGGCCTGGACACCTGCACGCCCGCGCCGAACACGGTCAGCGTGAACGCGGGCCAGACCGGACCGAAGGTCAGCTCCACCCTGTTCGGCTCGTTCCTGGAGGACATCAGCCACTCCGTGGAGGGCGGGCTGTACGGCGAACTGATCCAGAACCGCGGCATGATGGCCGCGACCACGCCACCGGACTGGTCGGCGGTGACCGGTGGATCGGGGCAGGCGAGCATCGTGCTGGACGCCGGTCATCCGCTCGACACCGCGCTGACCCGATCACTCGAACTGTCCGTCGGCACAACGGGTCCGGGTAGCCGGGTGGGCATCGCGAACGACGGTTTCTGGGGTATTCCGGTGCATCCGGCCACGACCTACACCGCCTCGTTCTTCGCCGAGGCGTCCCGGCCGGTCGCCGGGCCGCTGACCGTGTCCATCGAGGGCGCCGACGGAACGGTGTACGCGTCCGGCACGGTGCGCGGCATCGGCACCGGCTGGCACCAGTATTCTTTGCGCCTCAACACTTCTCGCGGCGCGCCGACCACCAGCGAGACCCGGTTCGTGATCAGCACCACCGATCCGGGCGCGTCCGGCGCGAACCTGTGGTTCGACCAGGTGTCGTTGTTCCCGCCCACCTATGACAACCAGGCCAACGGCATGCGGGTGGACCTGATGGAGAAGCTCGCCGCGCTGCACCCGGCCTATCTGCGGTTCCCGGGCGGCAACTACCTGGAGGGCGACACCATCGCCACCCGGTTCAACTGGAAGAACACCATCGGCCCGACCTACGACCGCCCCGGACACCAGGACGACGCCTGGGGTTACTGGTCCACCGACGGCATGGGCATCCTGAACTACCTGGAGATGGCCGAAGAGGTTGGCGCGCAGCCGGTTCTGGCCGTCTGGGCCGGGTACACGCTGACCGGCACGCACGTGCCCGCCGACCAGCTCGGACCGTACGTGCGGGACGCGGTGGACGAACTCCAGTACGCCACCGGTCCGGTCACCTCCTACTGGGGCGCCAAGCGCGCCACGGACGGGCACCCGGCGCCGTTCCACGTTTCCGAAGTGGAGATCGGCAACGAGGACTTCTTCGACACCTCGGGCAGTTACGAGCAGCGCTACGCCGCGTTCTACGACGCCCTGCACGCCGCAGATCCGAGCCTGAAGTTCATCGCCACCACCCCGGTCAGTTCCCGGCCCTACGATCTGATCGACGACCACTTCTACGCGCCGCCGGCCTGGTTCGAGGCCAATTCCCATTACTACGACAGCTATTCCCGCACCGCGCCGCAGGTGTTCGTGGGCGAGTTCGCGGCGCAGTCCGGGGTGCCGACGCCGAACATCAGCGCGGCCCTCGGCGACGCGAGCTGGCTGGCCGGACTGGAACGCGACTCGGACGTGGTCACCATGGCCTCGTACGCGCCGCTGCTGGTGGACGTCAACGACGTCACCTGGCCGACCAACATGATCGGTTTCGACGCCACCACCAGCTACGTCTCCCCCACCTACTACGCCCAGCAACTGTTGCAGCGGTTGCACGGCGACGTGGTGATCGGCGCGTCGGCCGATCCCGGATCGCCGTTGCAGACACTGGCCACCCGGGACAGCCGCACCGGCACGGTCTACCTGACGGTGATCAACCCCAGTCCACTCGCGGCGGCGGCCACCGTCCGCCTGACCGGGCTGCGGCCCGGCGGCAGCGCGCGGCAGACCGTGCTGGCCGGCGGTAGTTCGTCGGACACCAACACGATCACCGACCCTGACCACATCCATCCGGTGACCAGCACCGTCCGCAGCCTCGGATCGGTGTTCCAGCACCAGTTCCCGGCCTATTCGATGACCGTGTACACCATCCCCGCACGCTGAGCCGGTGACCGGAATTCCGTCGGTGGGGCCGAAAGTCCAACGGGTTGAGGGCCGTTTGCCCTGTCTGCCGTTGGGCCTTTCGGACTGGACTGGACAGACCCCAGCGCCTGGAGACGTCGTGTCCGGACTCGTGTACGACCTGTGTGACACCGGCGGCGTGGCCGCCGACCAGCTCGGCCGGACGGGAACCGAACTCGCCGAACTGATCGGGCTGGGCCTGCCCGTGCCACCGGGTTTCGTGCTGACCGCGCGGGCCTGTCACGCCTATCTCGCCGCCCAGGAGGTGCCGACCGAACTGGCCGAGCCGGTCCGCGCGCACCTGCACGAGCTGGCGCGGCGGGCGGGCCGCAAACTGGGCCAGTCCGACGATCCGCTGCTGCTGTCCCTGCACGCCGATCGGCCCGGTTCCGGTCAGGACGCGCCGGCCGCGCCGGTGCGCGGCATCGGGCTGACCGACGCCTCGGTGGCCGGGTTCATCGCGGCGGGCGGCGACGAACGCGCCGTGTGGGACCTCTACCAGCGGCTGGTGGCCGCGTACGGCACGGTGGTGGCCGGCATTCCGGCCGAGAAGTTCGAGGCCGAGCTGACCCGTGCCGACTGGGCCTGCGGTCAGGCCGAGCAGTTCTGCTCGGGCGCGGCCGAGTTACCGGCGCTGGTCGCCGCGCACAAGCGGGTCCTGCGCGAGCAGACCGGCCGGGAGTTTCCACAGGACCCCAACGAGGTGCTCGAGTCGTTCGTGCGCGCGACGTTCGACTCCTGGGCGGTGAACGGCCGGGGGCGGCGGCCGCTCGTCACTTCCGGCGGCGCGTTGACCATTTCCACCATGGTGTTCGGCCATCTCGGCGTGGATTCGGGTATCGGCGTTGCGCACACCCGTGATCCGGGTTCCGGTAGGCCCGGAGTGCGCGGCCATTACCTGCCTGGGGCGCGGGCCGGGAACCTGGTTTCCGGCCCGCGCGGGGCGGACTCCCTGGCCCGGCTCGCGCGACTGAATCCCGATGCGCACCAACGGCTTCTGACCATTTCATCCATTGTGGACGAACATTTTCGCGACCTGTGCGACATCGACTTCGTGGTGGAGCGCGGGCGGTTGTGGGTGTTGCGGGCCGGACCGGGCCGGCGCGGCGCGGCCGCGGCGTTCCGCATCGCGATGGCACTGCACGACGAGGGCGTGATCGACGACGACGAGGCGCTGTGCCGGGTCACCGGTGAGCAGCTGACCCAGCTGTTGTTCCCCCGGTTCGATCCGGGCGTCCCCGGACAGCGGGTGGCCACCGGGGTGGCCGCCTCGCCGGGCGCCGCGGTGGGACAGGTGGTGTTCGACTCGGTCACCGCGGTCAGCTGGGCCAAGGCCGGCCGGCCGGTGATCCTGGTGCGTACCCACACCACCCAGGACGATCTGCCCGGGATGAGCCTGGCCCGCGGGGTGCTGACCAGCCGGGGCGGGCAGACCTCGCATGCCGCGGTGACCGCGCGCGGTCTCGGCCGCACCTGCGTGACCGGCGCCGACCAGCTGTCCGTGGACACCGGCGGGCACCGGTTCACCGCGCCCGGCGGGGTGCTGGTGCGGGAGGGCGACACGGTGTCCATCGACGGGGCGACCGGCGCGGTGTGCCTTGGCGAGGTGCCGGTGGTGCCCTCGCCGGTGGTGGAGTACTTCGAGGGCGAGATCGAGCCGGACGCCGACGCGGTCGTGCATGCCGTGCACCGGATTCTGCGCTACGCCGACCGCCGCCGGGTGCTCGCGGTGCGGGCCAACGCCGACACTCCGGCCGATGCCGCGCGGGCCCGCCGGTTCGGCGCGGACGGTATCGGACTGTGCCGCACCGAGCAGATGTTCTCCTCCGATCGCCGGGCCCTGATCGAGCGGCTGATCGTGGCCGAGCCGGACGACCACCACGAGCGGGCCGATGTGCTGGCCGAGCTGCTTCCGTTGCAGCGCCAGGACTTCCAGCAGATCTTCCGGGCGATGGACGGCCGGCCGGTGACCGTGCGGCTGCTCGACCCGCCGCTGCACGAATTCCTGCCGGATCTGACCGAGTTGTCGGTGCGGGTGGCGCTGGCCGAGGCCGGCGGCGCGGCCGAGGTGGCCGATGTGTGGCTGCTGCGAGTGGCCCGGCGGCTGCACGAGCACAACCCGATGCTGGGTCTGCGCGGGGTGCGGCTGGGGCTGGTCGTGCCCGGCCTGTACGAGATGCAGGTGCGGGCCATCGCCGAGGCGGCCGCCGCATGCGTGACCGAGGGCGGGCGCCCACGGGTGGAGATCATGGTCCCGCTGGTGGCCGACGCGACCGAACTGGCCGTGGTGCGCGAGCGGGCCGAGGCAGTGCTGGCCGAGGTCAGGGAGCACACCGGGATCGACCTGCCGGCCGCGATCGGCACCATGATCGAGCTGCCCCGGGCGGCGCTGACCGCGGGCCGGATCGCCGAGCACGCGCAGTTCTTCTCCTTCGGCACCAACGATCTCACCCAGACCGCCTGGGGAATGTCACGTGACGACGCGGAATCGGAGTTTCTGCCCGAGTACCGGGCACAGGGCATCCTGACCGGCTCACCGTTTTCCAGCATCGACGAGGAGGGCGTCGGCCGGCTGATCACGCTGGCCACCGGCGAGGGCCGGGCGGCCCGGCCCGACCTGCACGTGGGCGTGTGCGGGGAGCACGGCGGCGACCCGGAGTCGATCCACTTCTTCCACCGGCTGCGCATCGACCACGTGTCGTGCTCGCCGTTCCGGGTGCCGATCGCCCGCCTCGAGGCCGGCCGGGCCGCCGCCTGCTACCCACTCCCCTCGGTCGGATAACCGCTGCCGGACAGCCGGTTCACCGGGCCAGACAAGTCCACAGTGGACCACTGGGCAGCCCGGCGGGCGGTGATCTGCTCTCCGCCCGCCGGGGCACAGCTCAGCGCGGTATGGCCAGGTACTTGTATTCCAGGAACTCCTCGATACCGACTCGGCCGCCTTCCCGGCCCAGCCCGGACTGTTTGACGCCGCCGAACGGCGCGGCCGGGTTGGACACCAGGCCGGTGTTCAGGCCGACCATGCCGACCTCCATGGCCTCACCGACCCGGAACGCGCGGTCCAGATCCCTGGTGAACAGGTATCCGGACAGGCCCCATTCGGTGTCGTTGGCCAGCCGGATCACCTCGTCCTCGTCGGTGAAGGTGAGGATCGGCGCGACCGGGCCGAAGATCTCCGCGCTCATCAGCTTGCTGCCCGGATCCACATTGGACAGCACGGTGGGCGGGTAGAACCGGCCCGGGCCTTCGGGTTTCTGCCCGCCGACGACCACACTTGCGCCCCGGTCGACCGCGTCGGCGACCAGTTCCACCACCTTGCCCCGGCCCGCCTCGTCGATCAGCGGCCCGACGTCCACGCCCGGCTCGGCGCCCGGGCCGACCTTCAGCGCGCCCATCCGCTCGGCCAGGCGCGCGGCGAACTCCTCGGCCACCTCGGCGTGCACGAAGAACCGGTTGGCGGCGGTGCAGGCCTCGCCCATGTTGCGCATCTTGGCCACCATCGCCCCGTTCACCGCCACTTCCAGGTCGGCGTCCGGGAACACGATGAACGGCGCGTTTCCGCCCAGCTCCAAGGAAGTCCGCACCACCGAGGAGGCGGCCTGCGCCAGCAGCAGCTTGCCGACCCCGGTGGACCCGGTGAAGGACAGCTTGCGGATCTTTCCCCCGCGCAGCAACGGTTCCACCACCTCACCGGCTCGCGAGGTGGGCACCAGGTTCAGCACGCCCGCGGGCAACCCGGCCTCGGTGAGGATGGCGGCCAGGGCCAGGCTGGACAGCGGGGTCTGCGGCGCGGGCTTGAACACCATGGTGCAGCCGGCCGCGACCGCCGGGGCGATCTTGCGGGCGCCCATGGCCAGCGGGAAGTTCCACGGTGTGATCAGCAGGCACGGCCCGACCGGCTGACGCATCAGCACCACCCGGGTCCTGCCGTCGGGCAGCTGCCCGTAGCCGCCGTCGATGCGCACCGCTTCCTCGGCGAACCAGCGGAAGAACTCGGCCGCGTAGGCCACCTCGCCCCTGGCCTCGGCCAGTGGCTTGCCCATTTCCGAGGTCATCAGCAGGGCGAGATCGTCGGTGCGGGAGAGGATCAGCTCGTGGGCGCGGCGCAGGATCTCGCTGCGTTCCCGGGGCGCGGTGCGCGCCCACTCCTGCTGGGTCGCCACGGCCACGTCCTGGGCCCGGGCCGCGTCGGCCGGGCCGGCGTCGGCGACCCGGCACAGCAGCTCCCCGGTGGCCGGGTCGTCCACCGGCAGGGTGGCGCCGTCTGCGGCGTCGGTCCACTCGCCGCCGATGAACAGCTGGGTCGGCACGGTGGCCAGCAGGGCCTGCACGTCGGCGCTGAGCACGGCGGTCACGCGGACACCCCCTGCGCCACCGCGGCGGTCCACGCCTGGATGCCCTCGTCGATCACGGCGTCGTCGACCACCAGGGCCGGGATCATCCGGACCACGTTGTTGTAGGCACCGCACAGCAGGAGCAGCAGGCCGTGCTCGACCGCGGCCTGCTGCACGCGGGCGGCGGCCGCCGGGTCGGGCTGGCCGTCGGCGGTGACGAACTCGCTGGCCAGCATGAGACCCAGGCCGCGCACATCGCCGATGGCGGGGTGCGCGGCGGCCACCGACTCCAGCCCGGCCCGCAGCCGCAGGCCCATGGTGTCGGCGTTGGCCACCAGTTTCTCGTCGTGCACCACTTCCAGGGTGGCCACCGCGGCGGCGCAGGCGACCGCGTTGCCGCCGTAGGTGCCGCCCTGCGAACCGGGCCAGGCCTTGGTCATCAGCTCCTGCGGCGCGGCGATCGCGGACAGCGGGAAGCCGCTGGCCAGGCCCTTGGCCGTGACCAGCACGTCCGGGGCGACGCCGAAGTGGTCGTGGCCCCAGAACCGGCCGGTGCGCCCGACCCCGGTCTGCACCTCGTCCATGATCAGCAGGAAGCCGTGTTTGTCGGCCCGCTCGCGCAGGCCGCGCATGAACCGTCCGGTGGCCGGCACGTAGCCGCCCTCGCCGAGCACCGGCTCGACCACGATGGCCGCGGTGTCCGCGGGCGAGGTGATGGTCTGCAGGGTGTAGTCCAGCTCGCGCAGCGCGAAGTCGGTGGCGGTGTCGGCGTCCCAGCCGTAGCGGAACGCGGTCGGGAACGGGGTGACCACGACCCCGGCCATCAGCGGGGAGAAGCCGGAGCGGAACCGGGTGCCGGAGGTGGTCATCGAGGCGGTGGCCACGGTGCGGCCGTGGAAGCCGCCGTGGCAGACCAGGATGTTGGGCCGGCCGGTGGCCTGGCGGGCCAGCCGCATCGCGGCCTCGACGGCCTCGCTGCCGGAGTTGGCGAAGAACAGGCTGTCCAGCCCGGTGGGCAGCACCTCGCCGAGCTTGGCCACCAGCCGCTGCAACGGCTGGTGCATGACGGTCGTGTACTGGCCGTGGATGAGGGTGGCCACCTGCTCCTGAGCGGCCGCCACCACGCGCGGGTGGCAGTGCCCGGTGCTGGTCACCCCGATGCCCGCGGTGAAGTCGAGGTAGCGCCGACCGTCCTCACCGTAGAGGTACGGCCCTTCTCCTCGAACGGCCACCACCGGGGTTGCCTGGCGTAGCTGCGGGGACAGAGCGGTCATCGAAACTCCCATCGCGAACACAAGGGGGACTCGACGGTCAACGCTAGGAACGGATCGTCTTATTGTCAACAATCTACAGCTGTCGATGCGGGGGCGACCGGAACAGCCGCTCCCGGACCGGGGTTGCACCCAACGGACATCGCCGGAGGGAGAGCGCCATGACCGACACCGCACGCGGCCGGGTCCGCGTCGAGCCGGGCGCCAAACGGGTCCGGGCCTACCTGGCCGGCCAGTTGGTCGCCGACACCGCACATCCGTTCCTGGTCTGGGAAAACCCGCACTACCCCGCGTACTACCTGCCCGCCGGGGACGTCCGTGCGCAGCTCACGCCGACCGGGCACACCGAGCACTCCCCCAGCCGGGGCGAGGCCGAACTGCTCGACGTCACCGTCGACGGCCACACCGCGCCCGGCGCGGCCCGCCGCTACCCCGGATCACCGCTGGAGGATCTGCGCGGCCTGGTGCGGCTGGACTGGGCGGCGATGGACGAATGGCTGGAGGAGGACGAGCCGGTCTACGTCCACCCGCGCAGCCCCTACACCCGGGTGGACATCCTGGCCAGCTCCCGGCATGTGCGGGTCGAGGTGGACGGCGTCACCGTGGCCGACTCGCACCGCCCGCACATCCTGTTCGAGACCGGCCTGCCGCCCCGCTACTACCTGCCGCTGACCGACGTGCGCACCGATCTGCTGCGCCCGACCGACAGCCAGACCCACTGTCCCTACAAGGGAACCGCGGGCTACTTCGCCGTGGACACCGGCGCCACGGTGCACCCCGACCTGGTGTGGATCTACCGCACGCCACTGCCGGAAAGCCAGAAGGTCGCCGGCCTGGTCTGCTTCTACACCGAGAAGGTCGACCTGTATCTGGACGGCGAACTCCAGCACTGACGCGGCTTTTCAGTTGATGCAGGGGATTCCGTCGGCGTTGGTGGCCGGGGTGGCCTGCGCGCCGGGGGCGGCGTACTGCGGGGCCACGTAGTCCTGCGGCGAACTGCTGCCGCTGTCCGAGCCCGGACCGCTGTAGTTCTTGCCCAGCAACACCCGCACGTGCCCGGAGGACAGCGCCGAGTCGGCCTCAACGGTGATGCTGCCGCCCAGCAGGCTCTCGATGCTCTGGGCGGCCGAGGAGGCGCCCGAACCGTACTCGATGATGGTCTTGCTGCGGCTGCTGCCGGTGACCGCCTCGCCCTGGGTGTAGCCCTGCGCGGTCAGCTTGCTCATCACCGAGGCGGCCAGCCCGGTCGCCCCGTTGCCGTTCTCCACGTCCACCACGGTCGAGGAGTTGCCCGACGAGGACGAACCGGAACTCGACGAGGACGAACTCGACGAGGACGAGCTGGGACTGCTCGCGCCGCCGTTGATCTGCTTCTGCACGAAGGCTTGCACCGCGGACGGATCGACCTCGACCGCGTCACCATCGCTGGGCGTCTGATACGTGATCGACACGATCGGGATGGTCAGGAAATGCATCGCGCCCGAACTCATGCCCTCCATCTGCTGGGCGAAGTTCAGGACGTCCCAGCCTTTGTCCAGCACCACCGCCTTCTTCACCGCGCCGATGAGCTGGTTGAGCTTGGATGGATTGCTCAGCATCCCGGCCGACAGCACGGTCTTGGCCATGCTGGACATGAACGCCTGCTGCCGTTTGATCCGGTCCAGGTCGCCATCGGGCAGGCCGTGCCGTTGCCGGACGAACTCCAGCGCCGTCGAGCCGGACACGTAGTTGGTGCCGGCCGGGAAGTTCGCCCCGGAGTAGGTGTCGTGCACCGCCGAATTCAGGCACACCTCGACCCCGCCGACGGCCTGGCTGATGAAGTAGAAACCGGCCAGGTTCACCGCGGCGTAGTGGTTGATGGACAGGCCGGTCAGCTGTTCCACGGTCTGGATGGCGATCTTCGCGCCGCCCGCGGCCGTGTCGTTGGCCAGCTGGGCGCCGCTCTCCTGGCCCCCCAACTGTTTCTGCGCGGCGTTCTTGCCATAGGTGTAGGCCGAGTTGATCTTGTGCTGGCCGTAGCCGCCCGCGATCGTCACGTACGAGTCACGCGGGATGGAGATCGCGGTGGCCTGACCGCCGCCGGCCGGGATGTGCACCACGATCATCGTGTCGGTGGTGTCGCCGCCGTCCTCGCTGCCACCGGCCTTCAGGTCGGACAGCACGCTGGTGGGCAGCGGGTTGCCCTGCGCGTCGGTACGCGTGTCCAGACCGACCAGCAGGATGTTCTGCTCGCCCAGCGGTCCCTGGGCGTTGGGATCGATGACGTCCTCGGTGGTCAGCCCGCTGAGGCTGTTGAGCTGGGACCAGCCGTAGGCGCAACCGCCGAGCACCACCATCGCGAGTAACGCGGCCAGCGCCCGGCCGCCCAGCAGCAGCCGGTACCGGTTGCGCTCGAGCACGGTCTGCTCGCCCGCCTCGGCCGGGGGCGGCGCCTTGGCCTTGTTGTAGGCGACGGTCTGCTCGTCGTCGTCGAGCAGCGCGGTGCCCGGCCGAGCCCGGCCCGGCGGCACCGGGCGGTTGCGCGGACCGCTGCCCGCGCCGGTCGACCGGCGCTGCTGCGCATTGCGCGGCATCGGCTCGCCGCGCTGCGGGGCGTCCCGGCGCGCGGGCGGCTGGTCCCTCCGGGATGGCTGATCCCGGCGCGGCGGCTGATTGCGCGGCGGCTCCTGGCGGGCGGAGTTCCCGGGCGGTTCCTGGCGCGGCTGGTTGCCCGGGGGCTTGTCCCGCGGGACCGGCGGGGGCTCGGCCCGGGGCTTGTCCCGCGGGAGCGGCGGGGGCTGGTCGTGGGGCGGCGGCTGATTGCGCGGGGGCTGCTGCGCCTGCGGTTTGCGCGGCGGCTGCTGCGGGCCGGGCTGGCCCCGCTGTCCCTCGGGTGGAGGCTGCCGGGGCCGTTGTGGAGGCCCCGGCGGCCGACCCTGTCCTGGCGGGCGCCGTGGTTCTCCACCAGGCGATCCCGGCCACTCGGGCCGATCCGACATGCCTTCACCTCACTCCACAACGCATTTGGTGTCCTACGACTGGGGCCGTCCGCTAGGCCGTGCGGGCGACCCCAGGTTCCCACAACGCTGGGAACGTACCCGACCGTGGATCACGTTTGTGTTGGCTGGGTCTCATTTCGGTCTCAACCGACCGGGCCGAACACCTTCCCCGGATTGAAGATGCCCGCCGGGTCCAGCGCATTCTTCACCGCGTGGTGCATGGCCACGACCTCGGGCGACAGCTCCCGGTGCAGGCCGGCCCGCTTGAGCAGGCCCACCCCGTGCTCCCCGCTCACCGTGCCACCGAGGTCCAGCGCGTCGGAGATGATCTGCTCGAAGGCCCGCTGGGCGCGGACCCGGGCCGCGTCATCGCCGGGCTCGGTGATGATCAACGGATGCAGGTTGCCGTCCCCGGCATGCGCGATGTTCGCAATCCGGACATCGTGCCGCTGCGCCGCCGCATCGATCCGGCCCAGCATCTCCGGGACCAGCGTACGCGGCACGCACACGTCCTCGGTGAGCAGCGGACCCAGCCGCTCCAGCGCCGGATAGGCCAGCCGCCGCGCGGCGAACAGCGCATCCGCCTCCTGCTGATCGGTGGACCGGGCGCTCCAGCCGGCCCCGGCCGCCTCGAAACAGGCCTGCAGCCCGCGCGCCTCCTCGTCCCCGGCCGCGCCCGGCGCGTCCGTGCGGCCCAGCAGCAGCACATTGCCCTCGGCGGACAGGCCCATGTTCTTCCACGCGTCCACCGCGGCCAGGCAGTGCCGGTCCACCAGCTCCAGCGCGCTGGGCACCAGCCCGGCCCGGCTGACCGCGCTGACCGCCTCGCCCGCCGCGGTGAGCGTGTCGAAGTAGCCCACCACGGTCTGCTCGGGCGGCCGCGCGCCGCGCAGCCGCACGGTGATTTCGGTGACCACACCGAGGGTGCCCTCGGACCCGACGAACAGCCCGCACAGGTCGTAGCCGACCACGCCCTTGGCCGTGCGCCGGCCCAGCCGCACCACGTCCCCCCGGCCGACCACGGCCTCGATCGCCAGCACGTAGTCCCGGGTCACGCCGTATTTGACGCAGCACACCCCACCGGCGTTGGTGGCCACATTGCCGCCGATGGTCGACCAGGGCGAGCTGGCCGGGTCCGGCGGGTACCACAGCCCCTGCGCACCGGCGATACGGCGCAACTCGTCGTTGACCACCCCGGGTTGCACCACCGCGTACCGCTCGGCCTCGTTGATCTCCAGCACCTCGGTCATCGCCTCGGTGCTCAGCAGCACGCAGCCGTCCAGCGCGTTGGCCCCGCCGGACAGGCCGGTGCCCGCGCCGCGCGGCACCATCGGCGCGCCGTGCTCGGCGCACACCCGCACCACCGCCCGCACGTCCGCGGTGCCGTGGGCCCGGACCACGGCCGCGGCCTTGCCGTAGGGCGCCCACTCGGCCTCGTCGTGCAGGTAGCCGGACAGCACGTCCGGATCGGTGAGCAGCCGGTCGGCGGGCAACTGGGCGCGCAGCGCGGTGAGCAGCGGTGTTTCGGACATGACGACCACGGTAATCGCCGTCCGCATCCGGACCGCACCCGTGGTTTCAGCCCGGATGTCGCGATTCGGCTCAGCTATCGCGAATCGGCTGGGATACGGCGATTCGGCTCGGATATCGCGGTTTCGGGTCAGATGTCGGAAAACGAACCGCCCCGGCCGGCGCCCGAGGCGAACCGGGCCGCGCCGGACAACGCGTCCGCGCCGAGAGAGACCAGGCCGTGCCGCCACTCCCCCGCCATCGCCACCGGTTCGTCCAGTCCGTCCTGTTCCAGCGCGGACAACCGGTCCTGGCGCAGACAGGTCTGCGGGAACCTCGCGATCTCGGCGGCCAGTTCCTCGGCCGCGGCCCGCTCCCGCCCGGCCGGCACCACCCGGTTGGCCAGCCCCATCCGGGCCGCCTCCTCAGCGGGTACCGCGCGGCCGGTCAGAATCAGGTCCATGGCCTGGCTCTGGCCGATCAGCCGGGGCAGCCGCACCGTGCCGCCGTCGATCAGCGGCACGCCCCAGCGGCGGCAGAACACGCCGAACACCGCGTCGGCCGCGGCCACCCGCAGATCGCACCACAGCGCCAGTTCCAGCCCGCCGGCCACGGCATGCCCGGCGATCGCGGCGATCACCGGTTTGCCCAGCCGCATCCGGGTCGGCCCCATCGGTCCCGGGCCGTCGGCGGTGGTCCGGTTGCCCCGCTCGGTGCCGATGGCCTTGAGGTCGGCGCCGGCGCAGAACGTGCCGCCCTCGCCCCACAGCACCGCGACCGAGGAGTCCTCGTCGGCGTCGAATTCGGCGAACGCGGCACGCAGGGCGGCCGCGGTGGGTCCGTCGACCGCGTTGCGCGCCTGCGGCCGGGACAGGATCACGGTGTACACCGCGCCCGCGCGTTCCACCCGAACGGCCTGCTCCGTCATGCCGGATCCCTTCTGTCCCCAATGTGTTTTGCGCCGATCACCCCGGGTATACCCCCTGGGCATGACGACACCGAATCATCCGGTCATCCCGGAACCATCGCGCACCCCACCCGACCCGGAGCCCGGCCTGCCCGACCCCAAACCGGCGCGGCCGCTGCCCGACCCGATCCCGCCGGACCCGGAACCTCAGCCGCCGGACCCGGAATCCCAGCCACCCAGCCCCTGAATCAGTCCACAGTGGACCTGGTCGGGGCCACCTCGATGACCCGGAACGGCGCGTCGATCACCGGCTGGGCCACGTTGCGCACCGGCACCCCGCCCGGCGTGGTGCCGTGTTCGCTGCCGTAGTGCGCGTGCCCGTGCACGGCCAGATCCACCCCGCCGGAGTCGATCGCCCCGGCCAGCTGATGGCTGCCCAGGAACGGGTACAGCGCCACCGGTTCCCCGGCCAGCGTTTCCGGCACCGGCGCGAAATGGGTCAGCGCGATGCGCACCTCGGTGTCCAGACCGATCAGCGCGGCCCGCAGCCGGCTGGCCTCGTCCTCGGTGTGGGCCACGAACGCCTTCATCTGCGGCTCGCCGTAGGCGGTCGCCGACGCGCCGGGAAACCCGCCGCCGAAACCCTTCACCCCGGCCACGCCGACCCGCATCCCGGCCACGGTGAGCACCTCGGCATCCCCGTCCAGCACGCGAATCCCTTGTGCGGCAAGGATGTCCTTGATCTCGCCGGGTACCTCACCGTGGTGGTCGTGGTTGCCGAGCACCGCGATCACCGGCACACCGACTCGCGCGAACTCGCCCGCCACCACCCGCGCCTCGGCCGCCGATCCGTGCCGGGTCAGGTCCCCGGCCAGCAACAGCACATCCGCCTGCTCGGGCAACGCGGCCAGCTGCGGACGGTAGCGCCCGGCCCCGCGCTCGCTCAGATGCACATCGCCCACCGCGGCGATCCGCAACACCATCAGGCCGCGTCCAGCCGGTCGAGTTCGGCCCGGGACAACTGAAGTTCCGGCGCGGTGGCCGAATCGCGGATGGTCTCCGGCCGGGACGCGCCCGGAATCGGGATCACCACCGGCGCCTTGGCCAGCTGCCAGGCCAGCGTGACCCGCTGCGGGCTGGTGTCGTGGTCGGCGGCCACCTCGGCGAACACCGCGAACCGGGAGCCGAGCTCCCCGGCCCGGGCGATGCCGCCCAGCGGACTCCACGGCAGGAACGCGATGCCCAGCTCCGCGCACAGCCGCAGTTCCGGCTCGCTGGAGCGGAACGCGGGCGAGAACTGGTTCTGCACGCTGACCAGCCGCCCGCCCAGGATGTCGTTGGCCTGCGTGATCTGTGCGGGGTCGGCGTTGGAGATCCCGGCCATCCGGATCTTGCCCGCGTCGAGCAGATCGGCAAGCGCCCCAACGGATTCCGCGTACGGCACGGCCGGATCCGGCCGGTGGAACTGGTACAGCCCGATCGTCTCGACGCCCAGCCGCTTGAGCGAGGCCTCGGCGGCCTGCTTCAGGTGGTCCGGCCGCCCGTTGAGGGTCCACGAACCGTCGCCGGGCCGCAGGTGCCCGCCCTTGGTGGCGACCAGCACCCCGGAGGTGTCGCCGCCGTAGGAGTCCAGCGCTCGGGCGATCAGCGATTCGTTGTGGCCGACCTCGTCGGCGTGCAGGTGGTAGGCGTCCGCGGTGTCGATCAGGGTCACGCCCGCGTCCAGCGCGGCGTGGATGGTGGCGATCGAGCGCCGCTCGTCGGGCCGGCCCTCGATGGACATCGGCATGCCGCCCAGCCCGATCGCGCCGACGGTGATGTTTCCGATACGGCGAGTCTGCATGACAGCGAACCTAGGGCTTCCAACACGATGGCGCTCGATCAGGGTTATCGCGTCAGTGGCTCTTGGTGCAGACTTCTGGATGTGGCAGGAAAGCACAGTGCGGGCGTCGTGTTGTTCCGCAGCACCGGAGACGAACTCGAGGTACTGCTCGGGCACATGGGCGGGCCGTTCTGGGCCCGTAAGGACGAGGCCGCCTGGTCGGTGCCCAAGGGCGAGTACCAGCCGGACGAGGAAACCGCCGAGCAGGCGGCTCGCCGCGAGTTCACCGAGGAGCTGGGCCTGCCGGTGCCCGAGGGCGAACTGCGGCCGCTGGGCGAGGTGAAGCAGTCCGGCAAGACGATCACCGCCTGGGCGCTGGCCGCCGATCTGGACCCGGACACCGTGGTGCCCGGCACCTTCGACCTGGAGTGGCCACCCCGCTCCGGAAACATCCGGCAGTTCCCCGAACTGGACCGGGTGGCCTGGTTCGACCTGGCTCAGGCCCGGGAAAAACTGGTGAAAGGCCAGCGCCCGTTCCTCGATCGCATTGCCGAACTGCTCGCGGGGTGAACAATTGCGGGCATGTGTCGCAGCATCAAGACCCTCCGCCCGCCCTACACCGACGAAGTGACCCCGGCGGACGTCCGCGCCGCCGCGGTCCAGTACGTGCGCAAGATCTCCGGCTTCCGCCAGCCCGCCGCCCACAACGCGGTCGCCTTCGACAAGGCCGTCGCGGCGGTCACCGCGGCCACCGCCGAACTCCTGGACACCTTGGTGGTCCGGTAGCGGCGGTGATCCGATGGCGGCGGTGAGCCGGTAGCGGCTTGGGCTCGGCTCGCGGAGCGGGCTCAGGCCGATTCGGCGATCGGACCGCGGAAGGTGTTGCGGTAGGCGCTTGGCGTCACCCCGACCGCGGCCTGCAGGTGCTGGCGCAGCGACACCGCGGTGCCGAACCCGGCCTGTTCGGCCACCCGGTCCACCGGCAGGTCGGTCTCCTCCAGCAGTTGCCGGGCCCGCTCCAGCCGCTGCTGGGTCAGCCACTGGGCCGGGGACACCCCGACCTCGGCCCGGAACCGGCGGGTGAAGGTGCGCACGCTCATCGACTCCCGCGCGGCCAGCTCCCGCAGGCTCAGCGGCCGGTCCAGGTGGCCCAGCGCCCAGGTCCGGGCCAGCGCGGTGGAGGACGACTGCGGTTCGGGCACCGGCCGCGGGATGAACTGGGCCTGCCCGCCGTCCCGGTGCGGCGACACCACGGTGCCCCGGGCCACCCGGTTGGCCACCGCCGCGCCGTGGTCGGCGCGGATCATGTGCAGGCACAGGTCGATGCCCGAGGCCACGCCGGCCGAGGTGAGCACATCGCCGTCGTCGGTGTAGAGCACGTTCGGATCCAGCCGCACGGCCGGGAACAGCCGGCGGAACTCCTCGGCCGCCCGCCAGTGGGTGGTGGCTCGGCGGCCGTCCAGCAGCCCGGCCGCGGCCAGCAGGAAGGCGCCGGTGCAGATGGACGCGATCCGGGTCCCGGGCCGGATCAGGCCCAGCGCGGCGGCCACCCCGGGCGGCAGGTCGGCGCTGCGGTGGCGCTCGTAGGTGTCCCGGCCGGCGGGCACGATCACGGTGTCCGCCTCGGCCAGCACCTCCGGCCCGAGGGTGACGGTCAGCGGCACGTCGGCGTCGGTGTCCAGCACCCCCGGCTCGGGGGTGCAGGTCAGCACCTCGTACAGCGGTGCGCCGGTGGCCGAGCCGGCCTGGCCGAACAGCCGGTGCACGCTGCCCAGTTCCAGCATCAGCAGACCGGACCGCACCAGCACCGCGACCCGGTGCCGGTGCGGGTGGGAGAAAGCCACCATGGCCCGATGATGTCACACAGGGCTGATCGGGCCAGGGCGAGTGTCAGCCGCGGCGCTCGACGATGCCGCGGACGAACGCGGCCTGGCCCGCGTGCTCCATGCCGTCGTTGATCAGGCTGATCAACCGAACGCCCAGGGTGACCGGCGGGTCCCAGTTCTCGTCCACGATCCGCGGCAGGTCCTCGTCGGTCAGCGATTCCAGGTAGGACACGGTCTGCTCGGTCACCGCGTCGAGGTAGCCCAGCAGCAGGTCCGCGCCCACCTTGACCTGGCCGACCTGCTTGCTGCTCTGTCCGTAGCCGTGCGCCTCGGGTGGGAACGGCAGCTTGAACCGGTCGACCCAGCCCTGCGCGATCCACACCTGATCGGTGTCCGCGACCCCGGCCACATGGTCGTCCTGCACCCGGGTGAGGTGCCAGGCGAGCCAGGCGATCGAATTGGCGTCGGCGTCGACCCGGTAGGCCAGCTGCTCCTCGGTCAGCCCCTCGACGGTCGCGTGCACCGACTCCCGGATCCGGCCGATGGCGTCCACGAGCAGTTCAGCGCTGGTCATAGCATCCCTTCCGTCTCATGATCGGCGGTACCCAGTCAGGGTGCCCCACGAAGGGCCGCCCGACTCCCGTCAGCCGCGCTCGATCAGGTGACCGACCAGGTCCGGTCCCGGATGGGCCGACCCGGAGCCGTCCCGGCGCAGGTCCACCTCGGGCAGCTCCACCGGCGACCCGTTCTCCGCCGCGCCGGCCGGTCGCGGCCCGACCCAGGCCAGCCGCAATCCGTTCTCTCCCTTGAGGAATCGCTGCGCCCGGACGCCGCCGGTGGCCCGGCCCTTGTTCGGGTATTCGGCGAACGGCGTCACCTTCACACTCGACCCGGTGGCGGTCACCACCATCGGCTCGCCGTGTTCCTCGTCGTCGGTGCGCACCGGTCCGAAGAACACCACCTCGGCGTCGGCGCTCAGGTTGATCCCGGCCATGCCGCCGCCCTTGAGCCCCTGCGGCCGCACCAGCGAGGCGGCGAACCGCAGCAGCGAAGCTTCCGAGGAGACGAACACCAGGGTCTCGGTGCCGTCGGTCAGCCAACTCGCGCCGACCACCTCGTCACCGTCCTTGAGCCCGATCACCTCGAACTCCTCCGACCGCACCGGCCATTCCGGCGCGCAGATCTTCACCGCGCCCTGCCGCGTGCCCAGCGCCAGTCCCGGCGAGTCGCCCGGGGTCAACGGCGCGATCCCGACGACCTTTTCCCCGGCCTCCAACGAAACCAGCTCGGCCGCGGCCATTCCGCCGCTGATCGACACGGTGCCCGCGCTTTCGGGCAGCACCGGCAACGGCAGCACGTCGGTCTTGATCGCCCGGCCGAGGTTGGTGATCAGCAGGAGCTGGCCGCGGGCGGTGGAATGCACCACGGCCCGCACCGCATCGTGTTTGGTGCGCCCGCTTCTCCGCCTGGCCTCGGACGCCTCCTCGGATTCGGCCGCGGTGCGCGCCACCAGCCCGGTCGCGGACAGGATCACCTGGCACGGATCGTCGGCGACCTCCAGCGGACCGGCCGGCTTCGACGCGGCCAGCACCTCCTTGAGGTCGCCGTCCATCAGCGTGGTGCGCCGCTCCCCGGCCACGTTCTTGGCGACCGCGGCCAGTTCGTCGGACACGAGCTTCTTCAGTACCGACTCGTCGTCCAGGATCTTGGTCAGCTCGGCGATCTCCGCGCGCAGCCGCTCCTGCTCGCTCTCCAGCTCGATCCGGTCGTACTTGGTCAGCCGGCGCAGCGGGGTGTCCAGGATGTAGGCGGCCTGGATCTCGGAGAGCTTGAACCGCTTCATCAGCGATTCCTTGGCCTCCGCGGCGTTCTCGCTGGCCCGGATGACCTGGATGACCTTGTCGATGTCCAGCAGCGCGACGAGCAGACCGTCGACCAGGTGCAGCCGTTCCTCGCGCTTGCGGCGGCGGTAGCGGGTGCGCCGGGTGACCACCTCGTAGCGGTGCTTGAGGAACACCTCCAGCAGCGCCTTGAGCCCGAGCGTGCGCGGCTGCCCCTCGACCAGCACCAGGTTGTTGATGCCAAAGGATTGTTCCAGCGGGGTGAGCCGGTACAGATCGGCCAGCAGTGCCTGCGGGTTGACCCCGACCTTGCACTCGATGACCAGCCTGGTGCCGTTCTCCCGGTCGGTGAGGTCCTTCACGTCGGCGATGCCGGACAGGCGCTTGGCCTTGGTCACCTCGTCGGTGATCTTCTCGATGATCTTCTCCGGCCCGACGCCGTAGGGCAGCTCGGTGACCGTGATGGCCTGGCGGCGGCTGCCCTCCAGCGGGCCGGTCTCCACCTTGCCGCGCATCCGGACCACGCCGCGGCCGGTCTCGTAGGCCTTGCGCACCTCGTCCAGGCCCAGCAGCAACCCGCCGGTGGGCAGGTCAGGGCCGGGCACGAAGGTCATCAGCTTGTCCAGCGAGGCGTCCGGGTGCTTGATCAGCCAGCGCGCGGCCGCGATCACCTCACCCAGATTGTGCGGGATCATGTTGGTGGCCATGCCGACCGCGATGCCCGAAGTGCCGTTCACCAACAGATTCGGGAAAGCGGCGGGCAAAACCGATGGCTCGGGCAGCGAACCGTCGTAATTGGGCCGGAAATCGACGGTGTCCTCGCCGAGTTCTCCGACCAGAAGCATGGCCTCATTGGACATTCGTGCTTCCGTATAACGCGAAGCAGCCGGTCCATCGTCTGGACTACCAAAATTTCCATGCCCGTCGATCAATGGGGCATTCATCGCGAAATCCTGAGCGAGCCGGACCATCGCGTCGTAAATGGCCGTGTCGCCGTGCGGGTGGTATTTACCCATCACGTCGCCGACCACGCGGGAGGACTTCACATAGGCGTGCGTGGGCCGGTAACCCTGTTCGTGCATGGAGTACAGGATCCGGCGGTGCACCGGCTTGAGCCCGTCGCGCGCGTCGGGCAGCGCGCGGGAATGGATCACCGAGTAGGCGTATTCCAGGTAGGAATCCTCCATCTCGGTGCGCAGCGAATTGTCGAAGACGTTCGCCCCGGCGCTGTCGAACGCGGCCGGGTCCACCTTCGTCGTGGTGCCCTTACGGCGTGCCATCTCTTCAGTCCCTGACCTGTCCTGCTCAGATGTCGATCGCTTCGGCGTCCACCCGGCCGGAGGACTCCACCAGCCAGTTGCGCCGCGGCTCGACCTTCTCGCCCATCAACAACTCCAGCGCCTCCTCGGCGGCGTCCACGTCGTCCATGGTGATCCGCCGGACCGAGCGGCTGGCCGGATTCATCGTGGTCTCCCACAACTCGTCCGCGTCCATCTCGCCAAGGCCCTTGAACCGGGGCACCGGGGTGACCACCTGTTTGCCCGCCTTCTCGAACTCGGCGACGGTGGCCTCCATCTCGCGCTGGGTGAAGGTGAACCGGGTCTCCGCGTTGCGGCCCTTGGTGACCACCTTGTGCAACGGCGGCATCGCCGCGTACAGCCGGCCGTCCTCGATCACCGGCCGCATGTACTTGGCGAACAACGTGATCAGCAGGGTCCGGATGTGCGAACCGTCGACGTCCGCGTCGGCCATCAGGATCACCCGGCCGTACCGCATCTGCCCGAGTTCGAAGGTGCGCCCGGTGCCCGCGCCGAGCACCTGCACGATGGACGCGATCTCCGCATTGCGCAAAGTGTCGGCCAGGCTGGCCTTCTGCACATTCAGAATCTTGCCACGCAAGGGCAGCAGCGCCTGGTATTCGGACACTCGCGCCATTCGCGCCGAGCCGAGGGCGCTGTCGCCTTCCACGAGAAAAAGTTCGCTCCGCGAAACACCGGTGGCCCGGCAATCCACCAATTTCGCCGGCATGGCCGCGCCTTCCAGCGCGGTTTTCCGCCGGGCCGCGTCCTTCTGCTGTTTCTGGGTCAGCCGCACGCGGGACGCGTCGACCACCTTCTGCAGCACGACCTTGGCCTCGGCCTTGGTCTTGCGCTCCTCGGTCCAGGCCCTGACCTGCCGCTCCACGATGCCCTGCAGCACCTTGGTGATGCCCGCGGTGGACAGCTCGTCCTTGGTCTGCGAGGTGAACTGCGGTTCGGGCAGCCGCACATGGATGACCGCGGTCATGCCCTCCAGCACATCGTCCAGGGTCGGCGGGTCCTCCTTGGGCTTGAGCAACCCGCGCGTCCGGGAAATGGCTTCCTGCACCGATTTCACCATCGCCCGGTCGAAACCCTTGCGATGCGTGCCGCCGTGCACGTTGCGGATGGTGTTGGTGAAGCACTCGACGGTGCGCTCGTAGCCGGTTCCCCAGCGCAGTGCCACTTCCACCTCGGCATGCCGCTCCACTTTGGACCGCATCACGCCGTTCTCGTCGGCGGCGTTCTCGTGGTAGACGCCGGTACCGGTGATCATCAGGATGCCGGACACCGGCTTCTCGCCGTCCGGGGTGAGGAATTCCACCATGTCGGCCAGGCCGTTGGGGTAGTGGAACTCCTCCTCCTCGATCGCGCCGTCGGAGGCGTTGCGCAGCACGTAGGTGACGCCGGGCACCAGGAACGCGGTGTGGCGCAGCTTGGCCCGCACCTGGTCGATGTTCAGCGCCGAACCGGTGTCGAAGTACCGCGAATCGTGCCAGTACCGGATCGACGTGCCGCTGGACTCGCCGCGCTTCATCTTCCCGGTGAGCCGCAGCCCGGACGCCTGGGTGAACGTGGCCTTCGGCCCCGGCCCGTCGAACACCCCCGGCACGCCGTGCGCGAAGGACATCTGGTGGACCTGCTTGTCCTGCTTCACCGTCACGTCGAACCGCTTGGACAGCGCGTTGACCGCGGACGCGCCGACGCCGTGCAGGCCGCCGGAGGTCTTGTAGCCCGACCCGCCGAACTTGCCGCCCGCGTGCAGTCTGGTCAGCACCAGTTCGACGCCGGACAACCCGGACTTGGCGTGCGTGCCGGTGGGGATGCCGCGTCCGTCGTCGTCCACCTGCACGCTGCCGTCGGCGTGCAGGGTCACCACGACCTTGGCGGCGTGCCCGGCGATGCCCTCGTCCGTGGAGTTGTCCACGACCTCGGTGAACAGGTGGTTGATCCCGCGGCTGTCGGTCGACCCGATGTACATGCCGGGCCGCTTGCGAACCGCTTCCAGACCCTCGAGATGGGTCAGGTTGTCCGCGCCGTAGAGGGTGTCAACTGCAGTCACGACACCGCAGCCTAGCCAACGACCCCGACACGCCGAAGCACATGGGCCGAACGCGAGTCGCCCGACCAGGGATCAGAGCCCCTGGTCGGGCCCAACCCGGTGGGTTGGCCGGTCACTGTCGCCGGGCGTGGTCGGAGATGTGCTTGACGTGCAGCGGGATGGTCAGCACGAAGCTGACGACGGCGATCACGATGGCGCCCCAGAACCCCGGCCAGAAGCCGGTGACCTCGAACGGCAGCCGCAGCTTGCCGGCGATCCAGGAGGTCAGCAGCAACAGCAGGCCGTTGACCACCAGCCCGAACAGGCCGAGGGTGAGCAGGTAGAACACACAGCCGACGATCTTCATCACGGGTTTGAGGATCAGGTTGACGAGCCCGAAGATGAGCGCGATGCCGATCAGCGTGCCGACCCGGACCGGGGTGGAGTCGGACAGCAGGTTCACTCCGGGCAGCAGCGTGGCCACCCACACCGCGACGGCGGTGGCGAGTACTCGATAGACGAATTCCACGCGCGGCACCCTCTCACAGCCGGGTGGTGCCAGGAAACGGAACCGATCATGTCGTCGCGTTACGACGGTCGGTGGAGGGTCGGTGACCTGCGCGCGGGGTCCGATGGGGCAGCATGGCCGCACCCGGTTGGGGCCAATTGCTCGCAATCCGGCGTATCTCGGTGGATTGACCGGCGATTTGACGCCCGCAGTACAGATCTAACGCAGTGCTGAAACCTGCCCACGGGCCCCTGGTACGACGCCCGGGTCCGCGCCACTCTGGTGGCATGTCTCCCGACACCGTTCGCATCGGCCAGACCTACCGGGTGCACATCGCCACGCACGACCGGCCGGCCCGGCACATGACCGGCGACCCGCAGCGGCGGGAGGCCGATCTGGCGTTGTTCGCGTTGTCCCTGTCCGGCGTGCTGGATTTCGATCTCACCATCACCGCGACCGATCAGCAGTTGGGCGACGAGCCCGCGGTCACCGGCATCCGGGTTTCGGAGACCGCGCACGTCAGGATGCCACTGCCGCCGGAGGCCGCGGCCCGGCTCGGGCTGCCCGCGAACGTGGAGTACGTGGTGGAGGGCACGCTCAAGGACGCGACGTCCGGCCGGCTGGTGACCCTGCCGACCGAGCAGACGCTGACCATCCCCACGAGATGGCTGAGCGTCGAGTCGGTTCCCTAAGTGTCCTGCGCCAGAAATCATGGTGGTAATTCCGGCGCAGGACACTAGTGTGTCGCGCCGGAAATTACGAATCTAAGTCTGTATCAGTTTTGGTAGCGGGCTTGGCGATCTTGGTGAGGTAGTCGGCAAGGGAGTTCAGGATCTCGTCGGCGGTCTTGGCCCAGGTGAAGGGTTCGGGGTTCTG
>DASZNF010000054.1:0-28081 GCA_035551355.1 Pseudonocardiaceae bacterium
CCCTTGGCTCGCTGATCCGACCGTGGCAGTCCATCCAGCATCTGCTCGGCGAACTCCACCAGCCGGGGACGGATCTGCTCGATTTGCTCCGGAGTCACGTCTCCTATGGAATCACCATCCACAGTGGAACACGTCCACGACGCGCCGTAGACCTAACAAAGTACTACTAGGTTCCGGCCTTCGCCGGGCTGGCCGGCTGCGTGGTGGCGATCCGGCGGGGGAGTAGGAAAGGTGTGCCCAGCAACAGGATTCCGGCTCCGGCGATGGCCGCGCGCGGGCCGATGAGCTGGGCCAGCAGTCCGAACAGCACGGTGATCACCGCGATGGCGGCGCTGGTGCTGATCGACCACGCGGCCAGCACCCGGGCGTGCCGGGTGCGGTCGGTGCTGGTCAGCCGGTAGGCGGCGAGCACCGGGTTGAAGATGCCGGCACAGGTGATCAGGCCGAGTTCGGTGGCCATCACGATCACCAGCCCGGCCGGCCCCGGCCGCAGGAACGCCAGGCCGAGCGGCCAGCAGGCGCGCAGCGCGCCGAACACCCGCAGCGTGGTGGCCTCGCCGAACCGGGCCGCCACGCGCCGGGCCAGCCGGGAGCCGACCAGCCCGCCGATGCACGGCACCGCGAACGCCAGCCCGTACTCCCACACCGGGAAACCCAGGTGTCCCAACATGAGTACGGAAAACAGCGGCTCTGTGGCCATGATCAACCCGTTGACCAGCATGTTGTTCACCAACAACCGGCGCAGCGTGGGGTGGGCCAGGATGTGTCGCCAGCCCTCGACCAGATCGCTGCACCTGCGCGCCTGGGGGCCGGCCGGGGCCCGGGGTTGCTCGGGTTCCCGGATCGCGGTGATGCCCAGCGCGGACAGCAGATAACTGGCCGCGTCGACGATGATCGTGGTCACCGGCCCGAGCAGCCCGATCGCGGCGCCGCCCAGCGGCGGGCCGATGATCGTGGCTGACCAGGTGGTCGACTCGAACCGGCTGGTGGCCACCAGCAACAGCTCGGCCGGCACGACGGTCTTGAGGTAGGCGCCGCCGGCCGCGGTGAACGTGATCTTCGCGGCCGCCGCGACCACCGCGACCACCAGTAGCTGCGCGAAGGACAGCACATCCAGCCAGTAGGCCAGCGGCACGGTGGCCAGCGCGGCGAACCGGGCCAGGTCCATGGCGATCATGACCGGCCGCTTGGCCCGGAACTCCATCCACGGCCCCAGCGGCACGGCCAGTAGCGCCCCGATGGCCAGCCCGGCCGAGGACAGCGCCGCCACCTCGGCCGAACCGGCGTGCAGCACGGTGATGGCCACCACCGAGAACGCGCCGAAGCCGAGCCCGGTCCCGTAGGTGCTGACCGCGTAGGCCGCCCACAACCGGTCGAACGCCCGCCCCAGCTTCGCCCGCCGCCACATCTGCTGCCCCCAGCCGTCCTGGACAACCCGGTGTTGTCCGGAGGAATTGAAGCCGGAAGCCGGACGTGGGCACCAACAACGCGACCGGCGGTGTGTCACAACCATTTGTTGTGCGGGTAGGTTTCGCCCCGTGGACCTGGATGCCGTGGCGACCTTCCTCGCCGTGGCCGCGACCGGCCAGTTCCAGGCCGCAGCCGACGAGCTGGGCGTCACCCAGCAGGCCGCGTCGAAACGCGTGGCCGCGCTGGAACGGGAGCTCGGCGTCCAGCTGTTCGCCCGGGCGGCCCGGGGCGCCCGGCTCACCGTGGATGGGCAGGCGCTGCTCCCGCACGCCCGCGAACTGCTCCGCGCCGCCGAACGGGCCCGGGCCGCGGTGACCCCGGGGCGGCGGGCGCTGCGGATCGACGTGTGCAACCGCCGGACCGCCCCGGCCAACCTGCTCTACGCCTTCTACCAGCAGCATTCCGGGATCGAGCTGGACGTGGTCACGCTGACCGGGGTGGCGGTGACCGCGGTGCTGGCCGAGATCGGCGCGGGCGCCCTGGACGCCACCTTCCGTTCGCTGCGCGGCACCCCGCTGCCCGGCGGACTGCGCGCCGCCCGGGTCATCGACGAGCGGCACGAACTGCTGGTCGGCCCCCGGCACCCACTGGCCAACGCGAAAGCCGTGTCCCTGGCCGAACTGACCCGGCACCCGATCTGGATGCCCGGCCTGACCGAGACCGAACCGGTGGGCTACTACCAGGACCTGGCCGCGGCGTTCGGGCTCGCCATCGACACCATCGGGCCCAGTTTCGGCATCGAGGCCCTGCTGGCCGAACTGGCCGACTCGACCGAACTGGCCAACCTGGTCGGCGAGGGATCACGCTACCTGTGGCCGGAAAGCTATGACCTGCGCCGGATTCCGATCGTCGACCCGGTCCCGGTCTACCCGCTGTCGGTGATCTGGCGGGCCGGCAATCCGCACCCCGTCCTCGCGAACTTCCTGGCATACCTCAAAACCAGGTACGCCACGACCGTCCGCGAGGACGTGTGGGTGCCGGACTGGGCACCGAGAAGCTGACTTTCTACTCCTGGCTCCAGATGTCGGTGCCGGGGGCGACGGCGAAGGCGTCGATCTCGGCCAGTTCCGCGTCGGACAGTTCGAGATTGCCCAAGGTGGCCACGTTGGACTCCAGCTGGGCCACGCTGCTCGCGCCGATCAGGGTGGAGGTCACCCGGTCGTCGCGCAGCGTCCAGGCCAGGGCCAGCTGTGCCACCGTCTGGCCGCGCCTGCGGGCGATCTCGGCCAGCCCGCGCACCCGGGCCAGCCGGTCTTCGGTCAGCTGCTCCGGACGCAGGAACTTTCCCTTGGCGGCCCGGGAATCCGCGGGCACGCCGTCCAGGTAGCGGTCGGTGAGCAGACCCTGGGCCAGCGGTGAGAACCCGATCCAGCCCACGCCCAGCTCGCCCACCGCGGTGACCAGCTCCGGTTCCGGGCGCCGGTTGAACAGCGAGTACGAGGGCTGGTGGATGAGCAGCGGAGTACCCAGCTCGCGCAGGATCGCCGCGGCCCGGCGGGCCAGTTCGGCCGGGTAGTTGGAGATCCCGGCGTACAGCGCGCGGCCGGACCGCACCGCGGTGTCCAGCGCGCCCATGGTCTCCTCCAGCGGCGTGCCCTCCGGATCGGGCCGGTGCGAGTAGAAGATGTCCACGTAGTCCAGGCCCATCCGGGCCAGCGACTGGTCCAGGCTGGCCAGCAGGTACTTGCGCGAACCGTGGTCGCCGTACGGGCCGGGCCACATGTCGAAACCGGCCTTGCTGGAGATGATCAGCTCGTCCCGGTACGGCCGGAAGTCCCGGGCCAGATGCCCGCCGAAGTTGCGCTCGGCCGAGCCGTACGGCGGGCCGTAGTTGTTGGCCAGGTCGAAGTGCGTGATGCCCAGATCGAACGCGCGGCGCAACACCGCCCGCTGGACCTCAAGCGGCTTGTCGTCGCCGAAGTTGTGCCACAGCCCCAACGAGATCGCGGGCAGCTTCAGTCCACTGTTGCCGCACCGCCGATAGCTCATCGAGTCGTACCGCCCGGCCGCCGCCGTGTAGCTCACCGCGTCTCCATTCTCGCCAACGGAATCTGTCAGTCCTGGCCGCGACCGCGCCGCACGCTCAGGAACGCTCCGACGATAGAGGCGCTGCCCGCGCCGAACACACCCAGTCCCTGGGTGGCCGCGCCCGAGGAGGCGAAATGGGCCGCGGTCCAGCCGAGCACGCCGACCGCGCCCAGCCCGAAGAACAGGCCGAGCGTGCGCAGCCCGAAGTCGGCCCAGGCCATCGCCCGGGCATGCCGCTCGGCCCGCTCCACGCTGGCCATCACCTCGGCGAAGGTCCCCGGCCGGATCCTCTCCCACGCGGCCGCCTGCTGGGCGGTGGGCATGCTCGACCATGGCGACGCCGTCGGCGGGGACTGGGGCTGGGCAGCCGCGGTGTCGGTCTTCACGGAGTGGGGTCCTTCCCGGCCGGGACCGGCGGCCCCAGCCTGTCGTACACCTCGTGCAGCCGGGCCTCGATCCGCTGCCACGCGGGCTCGGGCGGGATCCGGCGGGGCGGCACCGGCAGCAGCGCGGCGGCCAGCCCGGACACGAAGGTCCGCCACCGGGAGCGCCGGCGCGGCGGCTCGGACGGAGCCTCCGGTGGTGGGTCGCCGGCGACCTCGCGCAACAACCGCTGCGCGCGTTCGGCTTCGCCCACCGCGAGGTAGGTCCGGGCCAGGCCGAACGCGGCGTCGAACCGACCGTGATCGACGGCCCGGACCAGTGCGTAGTAGCGGCCCGCGGCCTCGTGGTCGCCGTCGAGTTCAGCCGCGGCGGCCAGGGCCAGCTTCGGTGGAAGTTCGCCGGGCAGCAGCGAATACACCTCGTCGAACGCGGCCCGCGCGGCGGCGAACCGGCCCCCGGCGAGCGCGGCGCGGCCGCGGGTCCAGGCGGGCAGATCGGTGCGGGGCGCCGGAAGCGCGGCCGCGGCCTCCTCCGGGCTCGGGGTGAGCGGGACGAGTTGTCCCTGGTGGGCGACGAGTTCACCGAATCCGGTTGGTGCGGCGGCGAACCGTGCTGATCCGGCCGGGTGCGGGACGCCGTCCTCGACGGCCACGATCTCGCGCAGCACGCCCAGGAGTTGTTCGGCCATCTCCTCGGCCGAATCGAACCGGGCGGACGGATCGTGGTGCGTGGCGCGGCGCAGGAACCGGTCGTAGGACTCGTACCGTCGCAGCAGCGGCACCGTCGCGCGCTCGGGCAGCACTTCCTTGAACTGGCTGGTGTATCCGGAAAAGTCGAAGGAGAGCACGGCCAGGGTGCGGCCGACGGTGTAGAGGTCGGCGGACACCGACATGCCCTCGGTGGTGAGTTCCGGCGCCGAATAGCCGGCCGTCGCGTAGATCGGCCCGTCCCGATCGTCGATCCGGCGCACCGCACCGAAATCGATCAGCTTGATCCGTTCACCGCTCTGGATCACGTTGTCCGGCTTGAGATCGCAGTACAACAGGCCCTTGCGGTGCAGATAACCCAGTGCCGAGAGGATCTCCAGCCCGTAGGCGATCACCTGGGTCACCGGCAACGATTCCCGGACGTAGGTGCCGGAGGCTCGAAGCCCGCGCTGCATGTCGCGCAGGGTCAGCCCGGCGACATACTCCATCACCAGATAACCGTGGTGTTGTCCGGTGTGCGCGTCGGGCTCGTCGATCACGTCGTAGATGCGCACGATATTGGGGTGATCGACCTCGGTCAGCACTCGCGCTTCCGTTGTGGCCGCGGCGATCGCGTCCGGATCGGCGGCGTTGAGCAGTCCTTTGAGGACGACCCAGCGGTCACCCGCGTCCAGGTCCTGGGCGAGGTAGATCCAGCCGAGGCCGCCGTGGGCCAGCGCGCCGAGCACCTCGTACCGGTGGCCGATCACGTCGCCGCGGCGCAGGGCCGGGTCGAACGAGAACGGGGCGCCGCAGTTCGCGCAGAAGCCCTGGGTCGGTCCGGGCTTGCTGCCGCGGGAACGGCCGACGGGCTCGCCGCAGTTGCCGCAGAACCGGTGCGATTCGCGAACCGTCGGATTGGCCAGCACCGCGTCCACTGGATCGACCCCGGCTACCGGCGGCACGTCCACCAAACCAGCACCGAGTTCGCTGTCCGGCTGCGGGCGGGACAACGGGGAGGCGAACGGTCGGGGCCTGCGCACCTCGGGACGCGGGGTCTTCGGCGCCGGGATCTTGATGGTGATCTCCAGCGACATCGCGGGCATGGCCGGGGCCTGCACCCAGGCCGAGCCGGACTCCCGGTCCGGCGAGCCGGGCGGCGGATACTCCGAGTCCATCGGCCCCCTTCCGCCGCGTCGCCTGCCCGACCATAGTAGCCGGGCCGTATCGGCGGAGTGGGCGGTTCGGGCCGGTCAGCCGACCGGGACGGCGGCGACGGTGACCGGGCCGCGGGTCGGGTCCAGTTCGCCTGCCTGGTCGACCCCGGCCGGGGTGAGCACGTCCATCGCCCTGGGCACGCTGCCCGGGTCGGCCGCGCACACCGGGGCGGTGCCGCCGGGCGCGCACACGCCGAAGGTGTAGGCGCCGGGGGTGGCGGTGAACGCGCGGGCCTGGTCGGGGCTGTAGCCGTCCTGACCGGCCAGCACCACCGCGAACGACCAACCCGCGCCCGGCGTGCCGAGGGCGGCGGCGGGCACGGCGATGGTGACCGTTTTCGCCACCGTGGAGGCCACCACGGTGGCCTGGGCGACCGCGTTGCCGGACGCGTCCTGCCAGACCGGTGCGGCGAAGCCCTGCACCTCAAGACGCTGCGACCACGCCGGTGTCACCGTGTAGTCGCGGGTGGGGAAGGCCGCGGCGGTGGACGTGGTGGTGGCGGTCGGGGTGTGGACGTAGATGTCCAGCAGCTGGGCGCCGAGGGTGTTGCCGAAGGTCGGGGTCAGGGCGCGCAGCGTGGTGCGCAGATAGACCGTGTTGCCGGAGGAGATCACCTGGAAGCGGGTCAGGTCGTAGGAACCGGCCACGAAGTCGGCTGCGGTCGGGTACTGGTAGGTGCCCGGGCCGGTGTCGTCGCCGGTCGGGTCGGTCACGTCCAGCACGGTGGTGCCGCCGGCGATGTCGCCGACCACCGACTCCTGGGCGTAGCCGGTGGCGCCCTCGATGGTCCGCGCGGTCGCGGTGATCACGTTGGTGCCGAAGCCGATCGGCACGCTGACCGCGAAGGTGCCGTCCCGGCCGGCGGTGGCGCTGGCGGTGGCGCCGGCCGCGCCGGTGTCGGTGTCGGTGTCGGTTGCGGCGACCACGACGTGCGCGCCGGGGGAAGTGGCGCCGGTGACGGTGGTGGTTGAGCCCTCGATGGTGCTGGCCGCAGCCGGGGCGGTGATGCTGATGGTCGCGGTGCCGGGCGGGCGGCCGGAGACGTAGCGGTTGGTGGTGATGTCCGGGCGGTCGGTGACCCGGTCCGCGCCGATGTCGGTGATCAGCCGCAGCTCCTGGGCCTGGGCCCAGGACAGCGGGGACGCGGAACCGGCGGCCTTGCCGTCGACGAAACCGATGGACGCGGTGGCCGGGTCGCTGCCGTAGGGCGAGGCGGCCAGATCCGGGTCCTCCCACGCCTGTTCGGGCACCAGGCCGACACCCGAGGACATCTGGAACATCGCGCCGAGGAGTGCGCCGGCGGCGGTCAGGTTTCCTTGGGCCACATCGGTTTCCGCGCGTTCGCCGGACAGCACCGGCCACGGGTGACCGGTGCCGGTGTCGGTGGTCGGCCACGGCTGGCCCTGGCCGGTGCAGCTGCTCTGGCTGGGCTGGTAGCAGTCGCCGTAACCGTCGGCGCTTCCGGCCGCGGCCGAGGTGCCGTAGCGGTAGTAGCCGGCGCCGCTGGGTGTGTTCAACGAGATCTGCTTGTCCAGCACGGAGAGCGAGGACTGGATGTCCGGATTGGACACCGGGAGTTCGCCCAGCCGCACCAGTTCCTGGAAGCCGCCGTCGATGACCTGGCGCTGATCCACGGTCGGGCCGCCGTTGCCCAGGTTGTAGCTGATCGCCGCGTTCGGGTCGCCGGTCTTGCTCAGCCGGATGAAGTACCGCGCCGCGTCGGGGCCGGTGCTGGTCACCGCCCAGTTGACGATGTCGCGCTGGAAGTCGTCCGCGGTGGCCTGATACACCTGCGCTCGGGCGGGATCGCCGTGCTGGGCGGCGATGGTCGCGGCGGCGGTGAGGCCGGCGATCTCGGCGGCGATGGTGGAGGGCGAGTACCCGGACTGTTCCTCCCAGCGCTCCACGCCGTAGGACGGGCCGTGCGCCACCAGGAAGTCGGCGGCCGGGCGAATGTGGCCGGCCCACAACGTGTCGTCCCCGCCGAGACCGGATTCGTAGGCCATCAGGATCGGGTAGGCGGTCTCGTCGAGCTGGTCGCCGCCGGTGTCCGGCGCGGACTTGCCGTTGGGCAGCGAGTTGCGCGGCAGCTCGCCGGTGGCCAGTTGCTGGCGGTCGAACAGGAAGTAGGCGGCGTCCCGGGCGGTGGACAGGTCACCGTCGGCCAGCAGGCCGGTGAAGATCTCGTACAGGTCCCGGCCGAACACCTCCCGGTAGGAGCCGAAGTACACCGGTTTGCCGCCGACCAGCGCGCCCGCGTCCACAGCCTGACCCCACGGACTGCTCAGCGAGGCCGCGATCGCCCCGGCGAAAGTCTTGTCCTCACTGGCTTTCAGGACGTTCGCGGACAGGTGGTAGTGGGCCAGCACGGTCGCGTCGGACAGGCCGGGCAGGTGGGTCGGGGCGGGTTTCAGTCCGGCGTCGTAGTGCTGCCAACCCTGTTGGTACGTGGCGGAAACAGCGTCGAACGGCTTGGCCAGGGAGGCGGTCGCGGTGTTCAGGGCGCCCGGCGCGTTCCGGCCGAAACCCAGGGCCAGCACCACGTTTACGCCGTGCGGGGTGACGTCCTCGGTGGCCACGATGTGGCCGTTGGGGGCGGCGGAGTAGGTGGTGCCCAGGGTGTGGGTCGCGGCCAGAGTGGTCAGGCCGTCGCTGGCGGTGCCGGCGTAGCCGACGCTGGCGGTGGGCCGGGCCGCACTACTGGCCAGGGCCATGAAAGTGGGCACGGCGTAGTCCCGGTTGGCCGCCTGGCTGACCGTCGAGGTGTCCGACACGACCGGCACGGCGGCCGGGCCGATCCGTTGCACCGCACCGGAATCGGCTCCGCCGTTGGCCACGCCGCCGCCCCCGTTGCCGTTCACGTGCGCGTCCAGCCGGGCGTACAGGTGCAGGGGCGTGGCCGAGCGGAGCTGGGTGCGCATCAGCACCGTGTCCCGGCTCGGATCGGTGAGGTAGGTGGTGATCAGCTGGTAGTGGTGCCGGGCGCTGGTCGCGGTGACCGTGCAGGCCATGCCGGTCGGATCGGCCGCCACCGTGTAGGTGGTGTCCCGGCTCTGCAGGTCGGTGAAGGTCGAGCCGTCGGTCACCACGTACTGCAGGGTGCCCACATCGGTGTTGTCCACCGTCGGCTCGTACACGTCCGAGAGCACCCCGCCGGCCACCGTGTACCAGACCTTCGAGGTGGTCCCGGTGGCCGTGCCGAGGCAGTCCTTGCGGCCGGTGTCGAAGTACGACTCGGCGCCCGGCCCGCCCGGCGCGGTGCCACTCGCGACCGCGACCGCGGGGACCGCGGCCGCCACCAGGGCCGCGCCGAGCAGGACCGACAACACGGACAGCCTGGGGCGCATGGCAACGACCTCTCTGTCGCGAGCAAACGCTCGCAATCGTTGCCGGGCCCGGCAAACTTCGTCAAGCGGCTATTCGGCGGTGCTGGTGACTATTCGTAGGTGATGGTCACCTTGTCGCTCTCGGCTAGAGACTGGCAGGCCAGGATGTAGCCCTCGGCCAGATCCTCCTCTTCCAGCACCTCGTTGTTGATCATGCTGACCTCGCCCTCCAGCTTGACGCAGGCGCAGGCCGAGCAGCGGCCCTCCCGGCACGAGTAGGGCGCGTCCAGCCCGGCCTCCAGCAGCGTGTCCAGCAGCTTCTTCCCGGCCGGCCATGCGACGGTGTGCTTCTCCCCGTCCAGGGTGACCAGGATGGTGGCCTCCGGGCCGTCCGCGGCGGCGGGCGTCTCCTGCTCGGCGGTGGGCTGCTCGGCGAACGGGTTCTCGTGCAGCGAGACGAACCGCTCCAGGTGGGTGCGGTCGCGCGGCACCCCGAGCCCCCGCAACGCCTCGGTGGCCGCGGCCATGAACGGCTTGGGCCCGCACACGTACACGTCCCGGTCGGCGTAGGGCTCGGCCAGCGCGCGCAGCGCGGCCACCTCGGGCAGACCCTGCACGCTCTCCAGCCAGTGCACCGCGGTGAACCGGTCGGGCTGTCCCTTGGCCAGCGCGGTGAGCGTGTCGGCGAAGATCACCGACCGCTCGTCCCGGTTGGCGTACACCAGCGCGCACCGGCCGTTGCCCGCGGCCAGCGCGGAACCCAGGATGGACAGCACCGGGGTGATCCCGCTGCCCGCGGCCAGGAACAGGAAATCCCGGTCCAGCGACTTCGGGGTGAACGCGCCCGCCGGGGGCAGCACGTCCAGGGTGGTGCCGGGCCGCACGTTGTCCAGGATCCAGGCCGAGGCGTAGCCCTCCGGGGTGTGCTTCACGGTGACCCGCAGCGGATCCCCGGCGTGCGGGGAGCTGGACATCGAGTAGCACCGGGCCACGGATTCCGTTTGCTCGCTGGGAATCCGCAGGGTGAGGAACTGGCCGGGCTTGTAGGCGAACTGGCCAGACAGTTCCGGCGGGACGTCGAACACCAGCGAGCGGGTGTCGGCCGTCTCCTCGATCACCTCGGCCACCCGCAACCGGTGGTAGGGCTGCTCATTCGTCATCGGGCACCACCACAGTCCCTTTCCGGACCGCCAGTTCGATGCTGTCGCGCAGCGCGTTGCAGCGGTCCAGCAGGGCGCTCGCGCCGCCGGCCGCCCGGTGCGCGGCGAACTCCGGGCAGTGCCGCACCGCCTCGGTGGTCCACTGGATGCTGGTCTGGGCGGTGGAAGCCTTGCGCACCAACACCTTGTTCGCGCACGCCTGGCAGTCGACGGGCACCAGCCCACCCTCCAGGTACTCCCGCCGCTCGGTCGCGCCGTCGATGGTCATGGCCGGATCAGACCCCGGCCTCGCGGGCGGCCAGGTTCTCCGCGACCTCCCGCTCCCAGGCCTCGTTGGCCCGGGTGGTGTCCACCTCGAACTCGAACCGCTCGGTCATCTCCTCGGTGACCTCCGCGGTGTCCACATAGAACTGGTCGTACCACCGGCGCAACTGGTAGACCGGCCCGTCCTCCTCGCACAGCAGGGGATTGTCGATGCGGGTCTTGTTCTTCCAGATCTCCACGTCCTGCAGGAAGCCGACGCCGATGCCCTTGGCGAACTTCTGCGCCACCTTGTCGGCCTGCTCGTCGTCCATCCCGGGGAACTTCTTGACCGTCGCACCCCATTGCAGCACAAAGGAATTCTCGCTGACCGGATAGTGGCAGTTGATCAGCACCGAGTCCACGTCGATGCCCTTGTACTTCTGGTACAGGTAGTTGATCATGTAGGAGGGGCCGTAGTAGGAGGCCTCGGAGCGCAGCGAGTTCTCCTCGCCGGCGTAGTTGCCGCTGGCCATGTCCGGCCGGCCCCGGGAGTTCAGGTACTGGGTGGCCACATGTCCTTCGAACACGTTCTTGAAGTACGTGGGGAAGGCGAAGTGGATGTAGAAGAAGTGCGCCATGTCCACCACGTTGTCGATGATCTCGCGGCAGTTGGCGCCCTCGATGAGCACCGAGTCCCAGGTCCAGTTGCTCCACTCGTCGGAGAACGCGGCGTCGATGCGCGGGATGGTCACGTCGTCTTCGGGCGGCTTGTTCTCCGCGTCGTGCCAGACGAACAGCTGTTTGTTCTCCTCAAGCGTGGTCCAGGAGCGCGTGCGGGCGCGCAGCGGAATCCGCTTGGCGTAAGGGATCTGCTGGCAGCGGCCGTTGCCGCCCCAGCGCCAGTCGTGGAACGGGCAGGCCACCTCGTCGCCCTTGACGGTGCCCTGGGTCAGGTCGCCGCCCATGTGCCGGCAGTAGCCGTCCAGCACGTGCAGCTCGCCCTTGCTGTCGGCCCACACCACGAGTTTGGTGCCGAAGCCCTCGATCGCGTGGGGCTTGCCGTCCCGGAAGGAGTCCGCCAGGCCGAGGCAGTGCCAGCCGCGGGCGAACCGGGTGGGCAGGTTGCCCACGTCGATGGTGCGCACCCCGTCCGAGGCGCCGTTCGCGGTTGCGGTCATGCCGTCCCTCCAGTTCGCGCCGCGATGTCCAACGCGGCCAGGTATCCGAATGTCATCGCGGGTCCAATCGTCGCGCCCGCGCCCGCGTAGGTATGGCCCATCACCGCGGCACTGGTGTTGCCCGCGGCGTACAGGCCGGGAATCGGGGTGCCCTCGGCGGTGAGCACCCGGGCCCGGTCGTCGGTGCGCAGGCCGCCCTTGGTGCCCAGATCGCCGGGCACCATGCGGATCGCGTAGAACGGCGCGGTGCGCAGCGCGCCGAGCGAGGGGTTGGGGCGATTGCGCGGATCGCCGTAGTAGTGATCGTAGGCCGAGTCGCCGCGGTGGAAGTCGGTGTCCTTGCCGGTGTCGGCGAAACCGTTGAACTTCTCCACAGTGGACTCCAGTGCCCCGGCCGGCAGCTCGATCTTCTCCGCCAGCTCGGCCAGGGTGCCCGCCCGGAACACCACGCCCGCCCTGTACCAGCGGCCCGGGAACTTCTGCCGCGGGCTCATCCCGCAGAACATGTACCGGTTGCGGTAGCGCTGGTCGATGATCATCCAGGTCGGCATGTTCACCGCAGGCCCGTCGCCGTCGCCGTACATGGCGTGCACCGCGTCCACGTAGGGGGCGGCCTCGTTGACGAACCGCTCGCCCTTTCCGTTGACCATCATGCCGCCGGGCAGGGTGCGCTCGGCCAGGCAGAAGTACGGGCCGCCGGTCAGCGGGATGGACGGGCCCCACCAGGCGTCGTCCATCAGCTCCAGCGCCCCGCCGGCCCGCTGGCCCACGGTGATCGCGTCGCCGGTGTTCTCCTTGGCGCCCACCGTCCAGCCGGTGCCGATCGGCTCGCGCTGGTACTGCTTGCGCATCGTCTCGTTGTGCTCGAACCCGCCCGCGGCCAGCAGCACGCCCCTGCGGGCGGTGACCCGCACCGGCTTGCCCTCGTGCTCGACCTCCACGCCGGTGACCACACCGTCGGTGATGACCAGTTCGCGCAGCGGGGTGTCCAGCCAGACCGGCACGCCGGCCCGCTGCAGGCCCGCGCGCAGCCCGGTGGCCAGGGCCTGACCCATGGTGAGCAGGTGCTGCCCGCGCAGCCGGCCCCAGGCCCACCGGGCGCCGACGAGGAACGCGCTGACCACCCCACGCGGATGCCGGGCGATCAGGTTGAGCCACTTGTAGTGCGCCGCGGTCACCGGCAGGCCCTTGGGCGCCGGGAGATACGGCGGGTTGAGGTTGGCCAGCTCGGCGCCGAGCACGTGCCCGTCCAGTGGGCGCGGCTCGATGCTGCGGCCGATGGCCAGGCCGCCGTCGGCCTCCGGGTAGTAGTCGGAGTAGCCGGGGACATGGCGGAAGTCCAGTGGGGTCTTCGCCCGCACCAGGGCCACCATCTCCGGCCCGGCGGCCAGCACCGCGGCGCGGCGCCGCTCGGTCACGTCCTCGCCGATGATGTCGGTCAGGTAGCGCGTGGCCGCCTCCGGACTGTCCGGAACCCCGGCCGCGCGCAGCACTTCGTTGCCCGGCGCCCACACGGCGCCGCCGGAGCGGGCCGTGGACCCGCCGAACCGCCCGGCCTTCTCCACCACCAGGGCGGACAGGCCGCGGGCGGCCGCGGTCAGCGCCGCGGTCATGCCGGCAGCTCCACTGCCCACCACAACCACGTCGTATTCGGGCCCGGATTCCGCGCTGCTCATCAAGCCTCCCGCTGTGCCAGACTGAAACAGGTTATAGTTTTATCCGGCCGAGCGCCACGTTACCCAGTGAGGGGTGTGGATGTCCGAACAAGAACAGGTAACTGATGTGCTGGTCGTCGGATTCGGTGCGGCGGGCGCCTGCGCGGCCGTCGAAGCGGCCGACGCGGGCGCCGACGTGCTGGTGCTCGACCGGTTCTCCGGCGGTGGGGCCACCGCCCTGTCCGGCGGCATCGTGTACGCCGGGGGTGGCACGCCCTATCAGGAGGTGGCCGGGGTCACCGACACCGTGGACGCCATGGTGGACTACCTCAAGCTGGAGGTCGGCGACGCGGTGAGCGAGGACACGCTGCGCCGGTTCTGCGCGGGCAGCCGGGACATGATCGGCTGGCTGGCCGGGCTGGGCGTGCCGTTCGAGGGCAGTCTGTGCCCCTACAAGACCTCCTATCCCAGCGACAAGCACTACCTGTACTACTCCGGCAGCGAGGCCGCGGGCGGGTTCCGCGACGCGGCCGTGCCCGCGCCCCGCGGTCACCGGGTCAAGGGCCCGGGAACCTCGGGAAAGGTGCTGTTCGCCAAGCTGGCCGCGGCCGTGCGCGGCCGCGGTGTGCGGGTGCTGCCCCAGACCCGGGTCACCGAGCTGGTCACCGATCCGGCCGGCCGGGTCACCGGGGTGCGGGCGCGCACGCTCGCCGGCGCGCCCGCACTCGCCAGGGCCAGGCACCGGCTGCTGTCCCGCTACGCCGCCAAACCCGGCATCTACCTGCCGAAACTGCGTGCGGCCCTGGACCGGCGGGCCAGCCGGATCGAGGCCGGGCACGCCCGGGAGATCAGCATCACGGCCCGGCACGGCGTGGTCCTGGCCGCCGGGGGCTTCGTGCTCAACCGGACCATGCTGCGCGAACACGCCCCGGCCTACCGCGGCGGCCTGCCGCTGGGCACGGTCGGCGACGACGGCTCGGGCATCACGCTGGGCGTCGAGCGGGGCGCGGCCACCCGGTACCTGGACCACGTGTCGGCCTGGCGGTTCATCACCCCGCCCACCGCGTTCGGCAAATCGCTGCTGGTCGACACCGCGGGCGCGCGGGTGTGCGACGAGTCCCGGTATGGCGCGGCTCTCGGGCACGCGCTGATCACCGAGCACGGCGGTCGCGGCTGGCTGCTGGTGGACGCCAAGCTGGTGCGGGAAGCCCGCAGCCAGCTCGGGGTGCAAACCCTGTGGTTCCAGCGGATGCAGGCGGAATACCTGCTGCGCAAGGCGATCCGGGCTGACAGCATCGACGAACTGGCCAAGAGGGCCGGCATCGACGCCGAGGGCCTGATCGCGTCGGTGGTCGCGCACAACGCCGCCGCGGCGGCCGGAACCGCCGACCCGACCGGCAAACCGGCCGAGTTCGTGACCGCGATCGACGAAGGGCCCTACGCCCTGCTGGACGTGTCGATCCGGCCCAGCATCGCCAATCCGTGCCCGATGCTCACCCTCGGCGGCCTGGTCGTGGACGAGCGGACCGGCGCCGTGCTGACCGGCGAGCACACCCCGATTCCCGGGCTGTACGCGGCCGGGCGCACCGCCGCCGGGCTGTGCGCGAACTCCTACGTCAGCGGACTTTCCCTTGCCGATTGCGTGTTCTCCGGCCGCCGGGCCGGCAGCGCGGCGGCGAAACCGGTGGAGGTGATCGGATGAGCGTGACCGCGGCCATCGTCGGCTCGGGCAACATCGGAACCGACCTGATGTACAAGCTGCTGCGCTCGGAGTTGGTGCGGCCGCGCTGGATGATCGGGATCGACCCGGAGAGCCCCGGTCTGGCCCGGGCCAAGGCCGAGGGCCTGGAGACCAGCGCCGAGGGCGTCGACTGGCTGTTCGCCCAGGACGACAGGCCGGATCTGGTGTTCGAGGCCACCTCGGCCAAGATCCACCGGGCCAACGCGCCGCGCTACGAGGAAGCCGGCATCCGGGCCATCGACCTCACCCCGGCCGCGGTCGGCCCGTACGTGATTCCGCCGGTCAACGCCGGGGAGCACCTGGACGCGCCGAACGTCAACCTGATCACCTGCGGCGGGCAGGCCACCATCCCGATGGTGGCGGCGGTGTCCCGGGTGGTTCCGGTGTCCTACGCGGAAATCGTGGCGTCCGTGGCCTCGGTGTCGGCCGGGCCGGGGACCAGGGCCAACATCGACGAGTTCACCAAGACCACCCGCAGGGGCATCGAGGTGATCGGCGGCGCCGAACGCGGCAAGGCGATCATCATCCTCAACCCGGCCGACCCGCCGATGATCATGCGGGACACCATCTTCTGCGCCATCCCGCCCGACGCCGACCAGGGCCTGATCGCCGACTCGGTGCACGACATGGTCACCGATATCGCCGAATACGTGCCCGGCTACCGGTTGCTGGCGCCGCCGCAGTTCGACCCGCCATCGGCCGACATGGGCGGGCTGGCCCGGGTGAGCATCTTCGTGGAGGTGGAGGGCGCCGGGGACTTCCTGCCGCCCTACGCCGGGAACCTGGACATCATGACCGCCGCCGCGACCGGGGTCGGCGAGCGGATCGCCCGCGCGCTCACCGCCTCAGTGTGAGGAGAGAACCGTTGCTGCCCAAGACCTTTTCCGACGAGCTCGACCTGCGCATCACGGACACCTCGCTGCGCGACGGATCGCACCACAAGCGTCACCAGTTCACCGGCGATGAAGTGCGCGCCATCGTGGGCGCGCTGGACGGGGCCGGGATTCCGGTGATCGAGGTGACCCACGGCGACGGCCTCGGCGGGTCCTCGTTCAACTACGGCTTCAGCCACACGCCCGAGCAGGAACTGATCACCATCGCGGCCGACACGGCGAAGAACGCCAAGATCGCGGTGCTGATGCTGCCCGGGGTCGGGGTCACCGAGGACATCGGGATCGCCGCGGACAACGGCGCTTCGGTGTGCCGGATCGCCACCCACTGCACCGAGGCCGACGTGTCCGTGCAGCACTTCGGGGTGGCCCGGGACCGCGGCCTGGAGACCGTGGGTTTCCTGATGATGGCGCACTCCCAGCCGCCGGAGATGCTGGCCGGACAGGCCCGGATCATGGCCGACGCGGGCTGCCAGTGCGTGTACGTGGTCGACTCGGCCGGCGCCCTGGTTCTGGAACAGGTTTCTGAACGCGTCGAAGCGTTGGTGAGCGAGCTGGGCGAGGACGCGCAGGTCGGTTTCCACGGCCACGAGAACCTGGATCTGGCGGTGGCCAACTCGGTGGCCGCGGCCCGGGCCGGGGCGGTGCAGATCGACGGCAGCACCCGCCGATTCGGCGCGGGCGCGGGCAACACGCCGATCGAGGCGTTCGTCGGCGTGTGCGACAAGCTGGGCTTTCGCACCGGCGTGGACTTCTTCAAGATCGTCAACGCGGCCGAGGATGTGGTGTTGCCGGCGATGCCGGAGGAGTGCCGGCTGGACCGGATGGCGCTGATGATGGGCTATGCGGGCGTGTACTCCAGCTTCCTCAAGCACGCCTACCGGCAGGCCGAGCGCTACGGCGTGTCCGGGGCCGAGATCCTGGTCCGGGCCGGTGCCCGCAAGCTGGTCGGCGGCCAGGAGGACCAGCTGATCGACATCGCGCTGGAGATCCAGCGCGGGCAGCCAATCGACAAAAACGAGAACGTGTTCTAGTCTGAGTTCCATGTCCACGTCCATGGGAGACAAAGCGCCCGCCGACGTTCTCGGCGGTGTGCGCGACCTGCTGCCCACCCTGCGGGACCGGGCCCAGGAAACCGAAGACGCGCGCCGCATCCCCGAGGCGTCCGTCAAGGCGTTGCAGGAGGCCGGCTTCTTCAAGCTCCTGCAACCGGCCCGGTACGGCGGCCTGGAAGCCGATCCGGTGACCTTCTACACCGCGGTCAAGGAGATCGCCGGCGCGTGCGGATCCACCGGCTGGGTGTCCTCCGTGCTCGGCGTGCACCCCTGGCACCTGGGCCTGTTCCCGGAGCAGGCCCAGCAGGACGTGTGGGGGGAGGACAACGACACCCGGATATCCTCCTCCTACGCCCCGATGGGCAAGGCCACCCCGGTGGAAGGCGGCTACCAGTTCAGCGGGCGGTGGAGCTTCTCCTCGGGCTGCGACCACGCCGACTGGGTGTTCGTCGGCGGCATCGTCACCGGCGACGCCCCGGACTACCGCACCTTCCTGCTGCCCCGCGCCGACTACCTGATCGACGACGTGTGGGACACGGTGGGGCTGCGCGGCACCGGCAGCAACGACATCATCGCGGACAACGTCTTCGTGCCCGCGCACCACACCATCAGCTTCATCGACATGGCCAAGTGCCGCTGCCCGGGCCAGGAGTTGAACACCGCGCCGCTGTACAAGCTGCCGTTCGGCTCGGTGTTCACCAACACCATCACCACGCCGATCATCGGCATGGCGTCGGGGGCCTACCACGCGCACGTCGAGCACCAGCGCGAGCGGGTCCGGGTGTACGGCAACGAGAAGTCCAAGGACGACCCGTTCGCCAAGGTGCGCATCGGCAGGGCGGCCAGCGAGATCGACGCGGCCTGGCTGCAACTGACGCACAACATCACCGAGGAGATGGAACTGGTCACCGCGGGCAGGCCGGTGCCGATGCCGCTGCGCCTGCGGGTGCGCCGGGACCAGGTGATGGGCACCCTCCGGGCGATCGACGCGGTGGACATGTTGTTCGAGAACTCCGGTGGGCGTGCGCTGAAGTCCGGCACCGCGATCCAGCGGTTCTGGCGGGACGCGCACGCCGGGCGGGTGCACGCGGCCAACGACCCGGAGCGGGCGCTGAAGATGTTCGGCGACGGGGAGTTCGGCCAGCGCGTGCAGGACGCGATGGTCTGAGATGTCCACTGTGGAGACACTCACCGCCGAGTCGACGAGCAAGTACGCCAGCACGGCCTCGGGACTGAAACTGCACTACCACGAGGCCGGCCCGGCCGATGCCGACACCGTGGTGTTCCTGCACGGCGGCGGGCCGGGTTCCTCGGCCTGGAGCAACTTCGGCCGCAACGTCGAGGTGTTCGCCCGGCGCTGGCACACCATCGCGGTGGACCAGCCCGGGTTCGGCCGCTCGGACAAGCCGACCGAACACGGGCAGTACTTCACGCACAGCGCCGACGCGCTGGCCGGGTTGCTGGACAGGCTCGGTGTGCAACGCGCGCACCTGGTGGGCAACTCGCTGGGCGGCGGCACCGCTGTGCGATTCGCGCTCAATCACCCCGACCGGGCCGGGCGGCTGGCCCTGATGGCGCCCGGCGGGCTGGGCCTGAACGTGTTCGCCCCGGACCCCACCGAGGGCGTGAAGAAGCTGGCCAGGTTCGCCGCGCCTCCCGGGCCCAGCAAGGAAAAGCTGGCCGACTTCCTGCGCACCCTGGTCTACGACTCCTCGCTGGTGACCGAGGAACTGGTCGAGGAGCGGTTCGCCGCGGCCAACACGCCGGAGTCGCTGGCCGCGATGGCCGCCATGGGCGCGTCCTTCGCCCGGCCGGACACCTTCGAGGAAGGCATGCTCTGGCGCGAGGTGTACAAACTGCGCCAACGGGTGTTGCTGATCTGGGGCCGCGAGGACCGGGTCAACCCGCTGGATGGCGCACTGGCCGCGCTCAAGCTGATCCCGCGCGCGCAGCTGCACGTGTTCGGCCGCTGCGGGCACTGGGCCCAGCTGGAGCGCTTCGACGAGTTCAACCGACTGACCCTGGACTTTCTGGACGGACGGTAGGAGACATGGGCATACGTTCGCTGGGCTACCTGCGGATCGAGGCCACCGACATGGATCGGTGGCGGGAGTTCGGCCTCAAGGTGCTCGGCATGGTGGAGGGTTCCGGCGAGACGCCCGGCGCGCTGTACCTGCGGATGGACGACCACCCGGCGCGGTTGGTGATCGTGCCCGGCGAGCGCGACCACCTGCAGTGCTCGGGCTGGGAGACCGCGAACGCCGCCGAACTCGACGAGATGCGCAAGCGGCTGGACCAGCACGGCGTGAGCTACAAGGAAGGCACCGCAGAGGAAACCCGGGAACGCCGGGTCGACGAGCTGATCCGGTTCGAGGACCCGGCCGGCAGCACGCTGGAGATCTTCCACGGCGTGGCGTTGCAGCACCGCCGGGTGGTCAGTCCCTACGGGCACACCTTCGTCACCGGCGAGCAGGGCATGGGCCACGTGGTGCTGTCCACCCCGGACGACGAGGTGGCGCTGAACTTCTACCGGGACGTGCTGGGTTTCCGGCTGCGCGACTCGATGCGGCTGCCCCCGCAGCTGGTGGGCCGCCCGGCCGACGGGCCGCCGGCCTGGTTGCGGTTCTTCGGCTGCAACCCGCGCCACCACAGCCTGGCCTTCCTGCCGCTGCCCACCCCGACCGGCATCGTGCACCTGATGATCGAGGTGGGCGAGACCGACGACGTCGGGCTGTGCCTGGACCGCGCGCTGCGCCGCAAGGTGCCGATGTCGGCGACGTTGGGCCGGCACGTGAACGACCTGATGCTGTCGTTCTACATGAAGACGCCCGGTGGGTTCGATGTGGAGTTCGGCACCGAGGGCAGGCAGGTGGACGACCAGGAGTGGATCGCCCGGGAGAGCACCGCGGTTTCCCTGTGGGGCCACGACTTCAGCGTCGGCCAGCCACCACCGGCGCCGCAGGAGAAGTGACGTTCCCGGTGGCCCGGCTGGAAAGCCGGGCCACCGTGCGTCATGGCGCGGCGACCAGGACCTGCTCGGCAAGAGCGCTGATGTGCCCGGCTGCCCGGCCGAACAGCTGGGCGGATCCGTGGGCCCGCTTGAAGAACAGCTGCGCGTCGTGTTCCCAGGTGATGGCGATTCCGCCGTGCAGTTGCACCGTCTCGGCCGCCACCTGCTCGAACGCCTCGGTGCAGTAGACCCGGGCCACCGCCGCCTTGACCGCCCGTTCCGGCCCTTGCTCTTCCGCCGCGGTCTGCGCGGCCGAGCGGGCGGTTTCCACCAGCACGTGCAGATCGGCCATCCGGTGCTTGAGCGCCTGGAAACCGCCGATCGGCCGGCCGAACTGCACCCGCTCCTTGGCGTAGGCGACGGTCATGTCCAGGCAGCGCGCGGCTGCCCCGACCTGTTCGGCGGCCAGCGCGATCATCGCCGCGTCCAGCCCCTGCCGCAGGGCCGCGGTGGCCTCCGCGCCGATCCGGCGGGCCGCGGTGCCGGACACCTCGACGGTGGCCAGCCGGCGGGTGGCGTCCATACCTGGCGTGAAAGTCCTTGTCACAGAAGGATCTTGCGGGTCGACGACGAACAGGCCGACGCCGTCCTCGGTGCGCGCGGCCACCAGCAGGGTGTCGGCCAGGTCGCCGTCGAGGACGTAGTGCGCGGTGCCGTTGAGGGTCCAGCGATCCATGGTGCGCATCCCCGCGCAGGCCGGGTTTCGCGGGTCCCAGCGGCCGTCCGCGCCGGTCAGCGCCAACGCGGCGATCCGGCCCTCGGCGATGTCCGGCAACAGGTCCGCACCGGCCGTCTCGTCCTCGGTGGCCAGCACCGCCTGCGCGGCCAGCACGGCCGAACCGAGCAGGGGAGCGGGGGTGAGGGTGCGGCCCAGTTCCTCGGCCACCACACAGGTTTCGGCCAGGCTCGCGTCCGCGCCGCCGAACCTCTCCGGCAGCGCCAGGCCGGCTACGCCGATCTCGGCGCACAGCGTGGCCCACAACGCCTGGTCGTACCCGATGGGGGATTCGGCGGCGGCCCGCACGGCGGCGGAGTCGGAGCGGCGGGTCAGCAGGGAGCGCAGGGCCTCGCGCAGCGCGCGCTGTTCCTCGGTCATACCAACGCCTTCATCACTCGGGCCCGGTGGAACGCTGCCGTGCCCCAGGCCGAACGCAGTGCCCGGACCCGGAGCAGGAAGGCGGCCACCGCGCATTCCCTTGTGTAGCCCAGCGCGCCGTGCACCTGCAATGCGGCTCGCGCGGCGGCATCGGCCGCGTCGGCGCAGGCCACCTTGGCCGCGGACACGTCCCGGGCCACCGTGGCCGACTCCTCGCGCAGCGCGATGGCCGCGCCGTAGACCAACGGCCGGGACAGTTCCAGACCCACCAGGGCGTTCGCCAGCTGATGCTTGACGGCCTGGAACTTGCCGATCGGGCGGCCGAACTGACGCCGGTTGCCGGCGTGCTCCACCGCCGCGGCCAGCAGCGCGTGCCCGGCGCCGAGTAGTTCGGCCGCGCAGGCCAGCACGCCGGTGTCGAACGCCCGGCTCGCGTCGATCGCGCCGAGATCCTCGGCCGCGCGCACCGCGACCAACCGGCGCGTCGGATCGACCGATTCTTTCGGTGCGCCAACGGTTTCCGTGGTGTGCAGGTGGCCGCCCTCGACCAGCAGGCACAGCTCGGCGGTGTCGGCGTCCAGCGCGTGCGGGAGGTGCGGGGGCAGCGCGAGGGTGGCCAGGGCGGCGCCCTCGGCCAGCTTCGGCAGCCAGTCCGCCGCGAGCTCGGCGCCGGCCAGCAGGGTCGGCAGCACGGCGATCGACTCGATCAACGGACCGGGCACCGCGGCCCGGCCCAGTTCCTCGAACGCGACCACCAGATCAACCGGATCGGCGGCCAGACCGCCGTGGTCCTCGTCGATGGCCAGACCGGTCACGCCGAGCTCGGCCAGCCGGGTCCACAACGCGCGCCCGGACTCCGGCCGCCCGGCGGCCCAGTCCGTGGCCACGGCCGGGACATCGGATTTGGCCAGCAGTTCGCGCACGGACGCGGCGAAGGCGCGCTGTTCGTCACTGAGCAGGAAGGTCATCGGTCACCCCGGGGCAGGCCGAGCAGCTTTTCCGCCACCACATCACGCTGGATCTCGTTGGTGCCCGCGTAGATCGGGCCGGCCAGGGAGAACAGGTAACCGTCCTGCCAGGGGCCGGTTTCCTCACCGGCCGGGCCGAGCAGGTCCAGCGCGGTCTCGTGCAGGGCCACGTCCAGCTCGCTCCAGAACAGCTTGTTGACACTGGATTCCGCGCCCAGCGTGCCGCCCTCGGTCAGCCGGGACACGGTGCCGAAGGTGTAGAGCTGGTAGGCGCGGGCGCCGATCCAGGCGTCGGCCACCCGGTCCCGCAGCGCGGTGTCGGCCCAGTCGCCTTCCGTGCGCCACAACGACAGCAGCCGGTCGGCGGCGGCGGAGAACCGGCCGGGGCTGCGCAGCGACAGGCCGCGCTCGTTGCTGGCCGTGCTCATCGCCACCCGCCAGCCGTTGTGCACCTCGCCCAGCACATCGGCGTCCGGCACGAACACCTCGTCGAAGAAGATCTCGGCGAAACCCGTTTCCCCGTCGAGCTGTTCGATCGGCCGCACGGTGATGCCCTTGGCGTTCAACGGAAACACGAAGTAGGTCAGCCCACGGTGCCGTTCGGCTTCCGGGTCGGAACGGAACAGGCCGAAGCCGTGGTCGGCGAACGCGGCCCGGGAACTCCAGGTCTTCTGCCCGGTGAGCAACCAGCCGCCCTCGGCGCGGGTCGCGGTGGAGCGGATCGCGGCCAGGTCGCTGCCCGCCTCCGGCTCGGACCAGGCCTGGGCCCAGATCTGTTCGCCGGTGGCCATCTTCGGCAGCAGCCGGGCCTGTTGCTCGTCGGTGCCGTGCGCGAACAGGGTCGGCGCCAGCAGGAAAATTCCGTTCTGGGAGACCCGGCCGGGTGCGCCGGCCGCGTAGTACTCCTCCTCGAAGGCCAGCCAGCACCACAGATCCGCGTCCCGGCCGCCGTACTCGCGCGGCCAGGACACCACCGACAGGCCGGCCTGCGCCAGTTCGGCCTCCCACTCCCGGTGTCGGGCGAAACCGGTCTCGGTGTCCATGGAGGACAACGGTTCGCTCGGCACGTGCTCGGCCAGCCAGGCCCGCACCTCGGCGCGGAACTCGGTGACCCCGGCGTCGACGTCCAGATCCACTACTTCGCCGCCCGCTTCATCGACTTCGCGTTCATCCCGCCCAGCGAGTCGGCGCCGGTCTCCGCGTTGTGCGCGTGCGCGAAGTGGTGCAGCCCGAACACCGAGTCCATGCCCGCGCGCAGGCCCATCTGGTCCTCGGCCTGGTTCACCGCGCGCTTGGTCAGGGCCAGCCCGAACCGGGGCATCTCGGCGATCTTCTCGGCCAGCTCGAAGGTCCTGGTCTCCAGTTCGTCGCGCGGCACCACCCGGTTGACCATGCCCCATTCCTTGGCCTGCGCGGCGTCGAACCGCTCGCCGGTGAACAGCACCTCCTTGGCCACCCGGGGCCCGAGCACCCACGGGTGGGCGAAGTACTCCACGCCGGGAATGCCCATCCGCACCACCGGATCGGCGAAGAACGCGTCGTCGGCGGCCACGATCAGGTCGCACACCCAGGCCAGCATCAGCCCGCCGGCCACGCAGGCGCCCTGCACCATCGCGATGGTGGGCTTGGGAATCTCCCGCCACCGCCGGCACATGCCAAGGTAGACCTCCATCTCCCGGGCGTACCGCAGGTCGCCGCCCTCCTTGCCCACGTGGTCCCACCACAACATGGCCTTGTTGTCGTAGTGCACGTCCACGTCGCGGCCGGGGGTGCCGATGTCGTGCCCGGCGGAGAAGTGCTTTCCTTCCCCGGCCAGGACGATCACCTTGACCTCGTCGTCCTCCACCGCGCGGGTGAACGCGGCGTCCAGCGCGTAGGTCATCGCGGAGTTCTGCGCGTTGCGGTACTCCGGCCGGTGCATGGTGACCACCGCCGTGCTGCCGCGCACCTCGTAGCGGACCGGCTCGTCTGTCATGTGCCGTTCTCCTCACGGAGTAGACGTTTGAGAATCTTGCCGCTGGCGTTGTGCGGCAACTGATCGCGGAGTTCGACCTGTCGCGGCACCTTGTAGTTGGCCAGCCGCTCCCGGCAGAAGCCTATTACGTCCGCAGTGGACAGTTGCGCGTGCGGGCCGGGTACGAGATAGGCCCGGCCGACCTCGCCCATCCGGGTGTCCGGCACGCCGATCACCGCGCACTCGGCCACCCCGGGCAGGGTGGCCAACACCTGTTCCACCTCGGCCGGGTACACGTTGAACCCGCCGCAGATGTACATGTCCTTGAGGCGATCGGTGATGGTCAGGTAGCCCTGTTCGTCCACCGTGCCGACGTCGCCGGTGTGCAGCCAGCCCTGGGCGTCCACCGCCTGCGCGGTGGCCTGCGGGTCGTCCAGATAGCCGAGCATGACATTGGGACCCCGCAACAGGATCTCGCCCGAATCGCCGATGCGCAGGTCGAAATCGGCGGTGGGGCGGCCGGACGTGCGGGCCACGGTGTCCGGGTCGTCGCCGGGCACGCACATGGTGGCCACCACCGCCTCGGTCAGCCCGTATGCGGTGAGCACGGTGCGGAAGCTCAGCTCCCGGCGCATCCGTTCGATCAGCGCCACCGGCACGGTGGCCGCGCCGGTCACCGCCAGCCGCAGGCTGTCCAGCTTGCGGGCACTCAGTTCCGGATCGTCCATGATGGACTGATAGATGGTCGGTGGGCCGGGCAGCACCGAGATCCGTTCCGACTCAACCAGTTCCGCCGCCCGGGCCACGTCGAACACCGGTTGCGGCACGATGGTCGCGCCGCTGTGCACGCAGGCCAGAATGCCGGCCTTGTAACCGAAACTGTGGAAGAACGGGTTGATCACCAGGTAGCGGTCCTCGGCGGTCAGCTCGCCGCGGGCGGCCCAGGCCTGCGCCACCGCGAGCGACTGCCGGTGCGCGCTCATCGCGCCCTTGCTGCGGCCGGTGGTGCCCGAGGTGAACAGGATGTCGGCGATCTGGTCGGGCTGCACCGCCGCGGCCAGTTCCTCGACCGTGTCCTCGGCCACGGCGGCCGCCAGGGCCGGAATCTCCGACCAGGCCAGGGTTTTCGGTTCCGGCGCCAGCGGCTCGACCGGCACGCGCAGTACGGTGCGCAGATGCGGCACGCCGGGCACCGGATCGGTGTCCGTGCCGGGCAGCTCGGCCGCGGCCGAGCGCAGCTGGGTCAGCCGGTCCACACCGAGGAACGGCCCGGCGACCACCAGGGCGACCGCCTTGGTGCGCCGGATGATGTCCAGCATTTCCGGGCCGGTGAAGCGGGTGTTGATCGGCACCAGGGTGGCGCCGATGGACAGCGCGCCCAGGGCGGCCAGCGCCCAGTGCGCGGTGTTCGGCGCGCAGATGGCCACCCGGTCGCCCGGGCGCACGGCCTGCGCGGTGAACATCCGGGCCACGACGCGGGTCTCGGCCAGCAGGGCGCGCCAGCTCAGCCGGACCGGCTCGGCGCCGTTCGGATCGACCAGCGCCTCGCCGTCGCCGAACCGCTCCGCCGCCCGGGCCAGCGCCGCGGGCACGGTGGTCGTGGTGGCCATCGGCTCGGTGAATTCGGTGGTGACGTCGCTGTGCACGGCAAGTGCCTCCTACAAAGCAAGTGCTTGGTAGGGTAGCCTAGATACGCGTCGGGCGACAGGCCAAGGGAGGCTGTGTGATGCTGACCGACAACGGCCGGGATGCGGCCTTCCGGGCCGAGATCCGCGACTGGCTGGCCGAGAACCTGACCGGCGAGTTCGCCGCGCTGCGCGGTGTCGGCGGCCCCGGCCGGGAACACGAGGCGTTCGACGAGCGGCTGGCCTGGGAACACCACCTGGCCGCCGCCGGCTGGACCTGCGTTGGCTGGCCGAAGGAGTACGGCGGGCGCGGCGCGAGCCTGGCCGAACAGGTGATCTTCCACGAGGAGTACGCCCGGGCCGACGCACCCGCCCGGGTCAGCCATCTCGGCGAGCAGCTGCTCGGCCCCACCCTCATCGCGCTGGGCACCGACGCGCAGCGGCAGCGGTTCCTGCCCGAGATCGTGGCCGGGCGGGAACTGTGGTGCCAGGGCTACTCCGAACCCGGCGCCGGTTCCGACCTGGCCTCGGTGAGCACCAGTGCGGTGCTCGACGGCGATCAGTGGGTGATCAACGGGCAGAAGGTGTGGACCTCGCTGGCCCACGCCGCCGACTGGTGTTTCGCCGTGGTGCGCACCGAGAAGGGCAGTCACCGGCACGCCGGGCTGTCCTACCTGCTGGTGCCGATGCGCCAGGAAGGCGTTGCGGTGCAACCGATCCGGCAGCTGACCGGGACGGCCGAGTTCAACGAGGTGTTCTTCACCGACGCCCGCACCGACGCCGATCTGGTGGTCGGCGAGGTGGGCGGCGGCTGGCAGGTGGCCATGGCCACGCTGTCCTTCGAGCGCGGCGTGGCCACCTTGGGCCAGCAGGTCGGTTTCCGCCGCGAACTGACCGGGATCATCGAGCTGGCAAGGGAAACCGGCGTCCTCGACGATCCACTGCTGCGGGACGAACTCACCCGGGCCTGGATCGGCCTTGACGTGATGCGCTCGCACGCCCTGCGCACGCTGGGCGAGAAGCAACCCGGCGCCGAGGCGTCGGTGGCCAAACTCGTCTGGGCCACCTGGCATCGGGCGCTGGGCGAGCTGGCCATGCGGGTGCGCGGCGCGGCCGGACTGGTGACCGGACCCGATGGCGAACTGGACCAGTGGCAGCGCCTCTACCTGTTCACCCGGGCCGACACCATCTACGGCGGCTCCGACGAGATCCAGCGCAACATCATCGCCGAACGGGTGCTCGGCCTGCCCAGAGAGGTACGCGGATGACCGCCATTCCCAAATACCCCGAAGGACACCGGTTGCTGGCCGACAAGGTGGTCGTGGTGACCGCCGCGGCCGGCACCGGGATCGGCTCGGCCACGGCCAAGCGCTGCCTTGAGGAGGGCGCCTCGGTGCTGGTGTCGGACTGGCACGAGCGCCGGCTGGGCGAGACCGCGGCCGAGCTGGCGGCCGAACACGGCGACCGGGTCGGCTCGATCGCCTGCGACGTGACCGACGAGACCGCGGTCGGCGCGCTGATCGACGCGGCGGTGGATCGGTTCGGCCGGCTGGACGTGCTGGTCAACAACGCCGGACTCGGCGGCACCAGGTCGATCCTGGACATGACCGACGAGGAGTGGAGCCGGGTCCTGGACGTGACCCTCAACGGCACGTTCCGGTGCACCCGCGCGGCCCTGCGCCGGTTCGTCGCCCAGGGTGGCGGCGGGGTGGTGGTGAACAACGCCTCGGTGGTCGGCTGGCGGGCCCAGGCCGGGCAGGCGCACTACGCGGCGGCCAAGGCCGGAGTGATGGCGCTGACCCGGTGCGCCGCGGTCGATGCGGCCGAACACGGCGTGCGGGTCAACGCGGTGGCGCCCAGCCTGGCCATGCATCCGTTCCTGGCCAAGGTGACCAGTGCGGAGCTGCTCACCGAACTGGCCGGCCGGGAGGCGTTCGGCCGGGCCGCCGAACCCTGGGAAGTCGCGAATGTGATCGTGTTCCTGGCCAGTGACTACGCCTCCTACCTCACCGGTGAGGTGGTCTCCGTGAGCAGTCAGCACCCGTGAGAGGAACCGGAGTGAACGCCCCGAACCCCCCTAACCCGCCGCGCGGCGCCCGTACCCGGCGCGGCCCGGCGGCGGCCACCGGCTCCGCCCGCCGGGCCGAACTGCTCGCCCTGTCCGCGACTCTGTTCGCGCAGCGCGGTTTCGTGTCCACCACGGTGCGCGACATCGCCGACGCGGCCGGCATCCTGTCCGGCAGCCTCTACCACCACTTCGACTCCAAGGAGTCGATGGTGGACGAGATCCTGCGGACCTTCCTGGACGACCTGTTCGGCCGGTACCGGGAGATCATCGCCGCCGGGCTGGGGCCGCGTGAGGCGCTGGAGGCCATCGTGGTGGCCTCGTTCGAG